>JAFVFL010000013.1 GCA_017475555.1 Ruminococcus sp. | reverse complement strand
TTTACAAGAAACAGAAAACTCACATTTCCTGTTATGATCGTTTTGCTGCTGAATTTTCTTACAAGAACGATGCAGATCGAGCTTGATGATTTCTTTGCAAATGTCCTTGATGCGGGTACAGATTCTGTTACAAAGCAGGCGTTCTTCAAAGCACGTAAGAGTATTCTGCCTGATGCATTTCAGGAACTCTTTTTCATGACGAGAGATATGATGCTGAGTAAGAATAAGATCAAGCGGCATAAGGGGTATCGTATTCTTGCCATAGACGGTTCAGAACTCCGATTCTCCAAAACAAAAGAGAATAAGGATGTTTTTGTTTCTCAAAGTCGTTCTGCGGAAAACAAAAGAGAAAAAGTGCAAGTGATGTCAAGGAAAGGAAACTGTCTTGACAACGCTTGTGCAGAGAATTTCTTCAGCCTATTGAAAACAGAGCTTCTATATTTGCAGGAGTTTGAATCTGTCGAACATTTCATCACAGAGCTCAAGGAATATATCGAATGGTACAATACAAAGCGAATCAAGTTGAAGCTCGACGGAATGTCACCTGTTGAGTACCGCCTCGCCAAAGCTACATAATGCTGCAAAGCGACCAAGCTCGTCGCTTAGTCGCTTTGCACAGATTTGCTTATTTTTCTTTGTCTAACTTTTTGGGGTCAGTTCAGAGTGCTCCGGCGAGGTTTTTATTTTCCGTTGGGACGGGGGATTATTTGACGCTTACCATATTCGGGCGTCCTTTCTCGTAATTATAAGCTGTTTTAGGAGAAATGTCAAGAAATTAGGCAAAAATATCTCCTAAATACTATTATGGGTTAGGAGATAATATAATGCATTATATCACTTCTATTTCCCATAATTCAAATTATCTTGATTTTGGGAAATAGAATTATTGAGTATATAGAAACTCAGCTCCCGTACAGGGAGCCGAGTAGTGATATTGGAACAGCCTTAAAGTGGATTTCGTGTGATTTTTCGTGTGACAACCCCTGCATTTTCGTGTGATTTTACGCAGTTTCAATGTCACACGCACAGTTCTGACTGCATTTGCATAGACAGCAGAAAAGCCTGTATTTCGGTGTTTTCCTCGAAATACAGGCTTTTTAATTCTGGCGGACAGAGAGGGATTCGAACCCTCGATACGCTATCAACGTATACACGAGTTCCAGTCGTGCGCCTTAGACCAGCTCAGCCATCTGTCCGGATATATGGTGCGAGTAATGGGACTTGAACCCATACGTCTTACGACACACGCCCCTCAAACGTGCCTGTCTGCCTATTCCAGCACACTCGCAAAGTACTTATATAGTATACCACTTCTGTTATAAAAAGTCAAGCATATCCGATATATTTTTATTTTATTACTAATAATGACAAAAATAATAACTTAATCGATCCAGCTGCACCAGAAAGGCATTATACACCAAAAATCCCGATATCAAGCCATTTTCTGCCTGTGCTGCCATTATTTTTGCATTGAAATAACGGATATGCAGTGCTATAATAGAATTATCCCAAGGGAGGGAAATAAAACACGGAGGTAAAGAAAATGTGTACTGATATCTTCAATATCCTTTGCAGACTCTTCAAGTGCTGCGGAAGATAAGTAAAAAAACATAGAAATGACCTCTCCGGTTCGCCGGAGGGGTCATTTCATTTTACTCATACGCTGTGGATAACCTTTACCGGGCAGCTCTGAGCACAGATACCGCAGCCGGTACACTTATCATAGTCGATAGAGGCATGATTGTCGGAGACGGCTATCGCCCCGGACGGACATTTCTTCTCGCATATCCTACAGCCAATACAGCCGTTTTTGCAGCTCAGCTTCGTCTGCTTGCCGTTATCACACGATGAACAGAGTACATCTGTCCTTTTGCTCGCAGGCTTTATCGAGATAAGATGATTCGGACAGACCTGTGCACACTGTCCGCACGCTCCGCACAATGCAGGGTCGATAGAGGCTACACCGTCACGGAATGTCACAGCTCCGTGCTCGCATACATCTGCACAGTCTCCAAGACCGATACAGCCGTACTTGCACAGACCGTTTCCGCCGTAAAATCTCTTAACAGCCTTGCAGGACTGTACTCCGTCAAACTCAAACGCCTTTGACGTTGCGTTGCAGTCGCCTGAGCAGTGTACCACCGCCGTCATTTTTACTACTTCAGCTGCCGATGTGCCGAGTATCTCAGCTATCTTTCCAGCTGCGTCAGCTCCTCCGTGACGGCACAGATTCGTCTGTGCTCCCTTTTCGATTATCGCTGCTGCATAATCTGCACAGCCTGCAAATCCGCACGCTCCGCAGTTCGCCTGCGGCAATGCCTCGGAAATTTTCTCTATCCTCTCGTCAGTCTCGACATAAAACAGCTTAGACGCTGCCGTGAGCAGCACTGCTGCAAGAAGTCCGCAGACTCCGAGAATTATCACTGGTATCAGATATGTCATACCGCACCTCCTCAGCTGAACAGTCCGGAGAAGCCCATGAAGCTGACGGAAACGATAGAAGCCGCTATCAGCGTCGCCGGAACTCCCTTGAAGGTATCAGGGATATCAGCGTATTCAAGCTTTCTGCGTACACCGGAGAATATAACCAGTGCGACCATGAAGCCAAGTCCGCCGCCGAAAGCATTCACAATTGACTGTAAAAAGCTGTAGCTGTTGTCGATATTCAGCACCGTAACTCCGAGAGCTGCACAGTTTGTCGTGATGAGCGGAAGATAGACACCGAGCGACTTATAAAGTGAGGGTATCAGCTTTTTCAGTGCCGTCTCAACGAGCTGTACGAAAAGGGCGATAACAAGGATAAATACCACTGTATCGAAGTATTCCAGTCCGTTCGGGACGAGGATACCATGATGTATCGGATAAGTGACTGCCGTTGCACATATCATTACAAAGATGACGGCTATTCCCATTCCGGTCGCACTGTCGAGCTTCTTTGAAACTCCGAGGAACGGGCAGATACCCATGAATTTGGACAGCACGAAGTTGTCGGTCAGCATTGCCGAGAGAAGTATCACCAGCATTCCTTTCATCTTTCAGCAGCCTCCTTTCCCGGATTGTCACAGCCTGCGGCTGCCGGACATCCCTCGCAGCCCTCGCCGCACTTTATCTCCGCCGGCGGCTTTCTGTTGGCAAGCTTGTTGACGAAAGCGATTATCATTCCCAATGTGAAAAATCCGCCGGCAGGCATTATGAACAGCAGCATCGGGTTATTGTGGAGTACCGGTATATTCAGTCCCATCCACTGTCCTGCACCTATTATCTCACGCACGCTGCCCATTGCGAACAGTGCAAGCGTAAAGCCTATGCCCATGCCTATTGCGTCACACGCTGAGGCGAGCACTCCGTTCTTGCTTGCGAACATCTCAGCTCTGCCGAAGATTATGCAGTTTACGGTGATAAGCGTCAGATAGATTCCAAGGCTGTCGTAGAGTGAGGGCACAAAGCCCTCAAGCAGAAAGCCTATCAATGTAACGAAGCTTGCGATAATGACGATGAACGCCGGTATCCTGACCTTGTCGGGTATAATATGTCTCAGGGCGGAAATAACTATATTCGAGCCAAGAAGCACAAACGTCGTTGCAAGACCCATTCCTATGCCGTTCATTGCCTGCGTTGTTACTGCAAGCGTCGGGCACATTCCGAGCAGCATTACAAGCGTCGGGTTTTCCTTGAGTATGCCCTTTGTGATCTCTTTAAAGAGCGGCTTATTATCCGGCATTGAGTATCTCCTCCTTATACGTGGTATATGCTTCAAGTGCCTCGTCAACCGCCCTTTTCATGCCATTTGACGAGAACGTTGCACCGCTGACAGCGTCAAGCTCAACGCCCGGCTCAGTGCTGCCGTAGAATTGCTCACGGAAGCTCTCTATATCCCTGACCTTAGAGCCAAGTCCCGGAGTTTCTCCGAGCGAGACGAACTCTATCCCGGATACTGCTCCGCTTGTGTCTATGCCGATAAGCACGTTTATACCGTCCTTTGAATAGCCGTCAGTGCAGACCTGCACGGCTGTCCTTCCGTCGCTTGTCACCGCTACGGCCTCGATATCATCTCCAAAGCTGCCCTCAACGAGAGTGCTGTCCACCTTGCCGAACAATGCCTCAACGCTCGTGCTGAAACGAAGGCTCTTCTGCTGAGCTATCCTGTCCTTTGTAAGCTCGTAGGCAAATGTCAGCAGAAGTGCGGATATCACACAAATTATGGTAAGAACAACCGCAGGCTTTATATTCTCCCATGCGGAGCTCTTTGCATTTTCGCTCATTTCTCTGCCTCCTTTGCTCCAAATACCCTTGTGCGTGTCAGTACCTCGATGTACGGTGTCAGCACGTTCATCAGGAGTATCGAGAATGAGACTCCCTCCGGATATGAGCCGAACTGACGTATAACAAGGGTTATCACGCCGCAGCCGATACCGAATACTATCCTGCCCTTTGTTGTTATCGGTGTAGTTGCGTAATCAGTTGCCATAAAGAACGCACCGAGGAATACGCCGCCCGAAAGTATCTGATAAAGCGGGTCAGCTCCGGCGATGAGCGAGAGCAGAAACAGGCTTCCGATGAACGAAAGCGGTGCGGCAAGTGATATTATCTTTCTTGCGGCAAGGAATATACCTCCGGCAAGCAGTGCAAGAGCACAGGTCTCACCGAGACAGCCGCCTGTAGTACCGAGGAAAAGCTGTAGATACGTCGGCAGCTCCGCATTCTCAGTACCCGCAAGCACGAGCGGAGTTGCAGAGGAAACAGCGTCGGCAGATATGTATGCGAACGCATTGACCCAATTCGTCATGGCAGCCGGGAAGCTGACCATGAGGACTATACGTGCTGTGATAGCCGGGTTTGCGAAGTTCTGCCCAAGCCCGCCGAACAGCTGCTTTACGATGACAATTGCCACAAAGCTGCCGATAACGGCTATCCACAGCGGCAAAGTGACCGGAAGGTTCATAGCAAGTATCAGACCTGTCACGACAGCCGAAAGGTCGCCCGTCGTATTCTCACGCTTCATCAGTCTCCGGCACAGATACTCAAAGACCACGCAGCTCACTATACATACCGCTGTAAGGGCAAGTGCTCTCAGCCCGAATATCACGCAGCCAGCTACAAGTGCCGGAAGAAGTGCGATTATCACGTGCAGCATGATATGCGAGGTCTTTAAATAGTTTTCATCGTGCGGAGAAGGGGAAATTATCAGCTTGTTTTCAGACATTTCAGTTCCACCTCTCACTTTCTTGGCAGAAGCATTTTGGCAAGCTGATTCGTCTCCGCAAGCTTTCTGTTAGCAGGACAGACAAATGTGCAGCTTCCGCAGTTCATGCACAGGTTTACCTTTAGGGCTTTAAGCTCCTCGATATTGCGTATTTTGTAGGCTCTGTCTATATCCGCCGGCATAAGTCCGAGGGGACAGACCCTTACGCATCTTCCGCAGCGTATGCAGGCTGAGGTCTTTCTCTCATCGTAGCTTGTGAATGCAAGCAGTGCATTTGAGGTCTTTACGACCGGCATATCTACGTCCGGGACGCTCATTCCCATCATAGGGCCTCCGGCGATAAGCTTTCTCACACGGCTTACATCTGTCTTGCAGTATTCAAGCACCTCACGGAATGAAGTACCGATCACGCACCGGATATTCTTCGGCTCGCCCACAGCATTTCCGTCAACCGTCAGATTTCTTGTTACGAGCGGCATTCCGGTCTGTATATAGCGGTAGATGAACGCTGTAGTGGAAACGTTGAGGACTATAACTCCCTCGTCTGACGGCAGCTCGCCCTCCTTGACGATACGTCCGGTGGAGTTGTAGATTATCACCTTTTCAGCTCCCTGCGGATATGCAGACGGCAGGGTGATGACCTCAATTGAAGCATCATCTGCTGTAAGCTCGGTATATTTCTTTATCGCCTCAGGCTTGTTGGCTTCAATAGCGAGCTTTGCGTTCTTTATGCCAAGCTGTGACTTTATGAGCCTTATACCCCCGATAACAGCCTCCTGCGACTCGATAAGCTCCCGGTAATCAGCGGTTATGTACGGCTCACACTCTGCGGCGTTGATGATAAGGGTGTCTATCTCTGTCTTTGGGGACAGCTTTATATGTGTCGGGAATCCAGCACCTCCGAGTCCGCACGCTCCGCTCTCCCTGACGGCACGGATAAAGCTTTCCTTATCTGTGACCTCCGGAGGCTTTACCTCCTCAGATACACGCTGCTCACCGTCAGTCTCTATCTCAATGAGCTTTGAGACGTTCCCCATTGCATTGCGGTACTCCCCTACTGACTTTACCTTTCCGGACACTCCGGAATGTACAGGTGTACTGAATGCAGCCTCACAATCGCCTATTTTCTGACCCACGGCTACCAAATCCCCCGCCTTCACGAGCGGCGTACACGGAGCACCCATGTGCATGGACATAGGTATCCTGACTACCGAAGGCAGCGGCATATCGGCAACGGCACAGTTTTCCGTATTTTTCCGGTGACTGAGCTTTATGCCGTTAAGCTTTTTCATAAGCCTTCCTCCTTTGTTAGCATTTGCTAATTCTTTTAAAGTCTACTATAATATTATAATACATATCCGTACAAAATTCAAGTATTTTTCAAAATATTACAAATTTTCTCATATTACACCGCAAAAAAACGGAGCAGCTTATCCCTCAAGCCGCTCCGTTCCAGCATTTCATCACTTTTTTCCAAGAGACTGTTCAGTTTTTTCCATCAGGCTTTCTCACAACACAGTGCAGCCGGCAGAATCCACGCTTCTCAAAGGATTCCATGTGCAGCCCGGCATTTTCACAGAGCCCTCTGATATCCTCTCTGCCGTATATACGCACATCTCCCTTGCCGATTAGGTGTGCCAGCGGCATTTCGATATTATTGCAGAACCAGCGTACTGCGGCGGAATTCATCGTCATATCACGCAGAACGAAGCGTCCGCCCGGACGAAGCACACGATATACGCTGTCAAAGAATTTCTGCGGCTCAGGATAATGGTGGAAGCTCTCGCAGCATATGACCACATCAAACGAATCCTCCGCAAACGGCAGATCCTCGCAGTCGCCTACCACAAGCTCGACCCCCTCCATGTTCTTCGCACGTGCGACCTCTATCATTTTCGGCGTAAGGTCAATTCCGGTGTAGTGCTTGTCGGGATATTTCTCATGCAGCAGAGTGAGCATTGGTGCAGTACCGCAGCCGCAGTCCAGCAGATCACTGAACGGCTCCTTCTCCAGCTCTGCCAGCACATCAGGATAATCCTTTTTGCACATATTGTACACACCCGCATGATCGCTTTCATAGATCTCGGCGGCTTTGGTGAACTCCTTCACCGAAAGCTCCTTGTATTCCTTGCTTGTCATTATTTTTTCCTCACTTTCTTATCCACGGTATGCAGCGGTTCACCTGCTTGCAGTAATCCTCGTATTCCTTTCCGAATATCTCACGAAGCCATTTTTCCTCCGTAGCCTTCAGCAATACAGTCATCAGCAGCCAGTAGATAAACGGCAGGACAAAGAAGAACACATTTCCGGTCATGAGTATTACGCCGGTGCAGGCTGTCATGATCGCAGAATAGATAGGATTACGCACCCATGCGTAAATACCGGTCGTTATGAGACGGCAATTGCTGATACCGTCGTCTATCCTCGAAATGAAATTTGCGTGTATCCACATGAAAATGCCGGTCAGTATGAGCAGAATGCCGGCAACGATCAGCGGAATACGGAGCACTGTCAGCCTGCCGGGGGCAAATACCGGCAATTTACGGCAAAAAACAGCTGCGGCGGTCAATGCAATGACGGCTGCACCATAAACGGGGCCAATGCCGTAGGTCGGGAGCTTTTGTTTCAATTGCGATTCCCCCGGCTATCATTATTTGCACCGATAAGCTGCATGACCTCCTCAAACGCCGGTTTGCAGCCGGGGATAAAATACTGTACCGCATAGCAATGGTGCATTCCCCTGCCGACATGGATCACGCATTTTGCCTTCGCCTTCCGGTAGCTTGCGGCATAGCTCGGTGCAAAGGCGTAAAGAACCTCCGCAGAGCCGAAGTAGAAATGTGTCATCGGTGCGTTCCGGAAATCTCCGTGTGCGGTCGCAGTGTATTTCTGCGGAATATCGTGGCCATTCCGCATGATCTCGCCCGCAAGCTCCATGTAGGATGCCGGTATCATTATGTCATGTCTGTCGAGCCTTTGCAGATACTCACGCTCCCTGTCATTGACCGGTACGCTTCCCGGCGATATCGGTATCAGCAGTCCCGGCATAGGTATCTGACCGCCGCTGTCATTCTGCTCGTTGATGTAGGTTATAAGGTCGAGGAGCAGCACTCCGCCTGAGGAAAATCCCAGAAATACAATATTTTCCGGCTCATAGAACCGCAGCATTTCTTTGTAGCATTCAAAGATCATCTGCACGTTTTCGAGCATATCATGCTCGTGACACAGAGGATAATACGGAAACCACACATCGGAGCCTGTCTCCCGTGAGATACGCCGGGACAAGCCGATATCTCCTGCGTCTGAGCCGAGTATCATTCCTCCGCCGAATACAAACAGCACCGCCTTGTTCTGCCGTCTCACAGAGCTGTTGATCTCAACGCAGTGATACTGCCCCATGATAAGATGATCGGTATAGTGTGCTTTGCTGTCCGACGGCATGATGAAGTGGCGGTTTTTCGCATTCATCTTTGCTGCCCGTGCAAGCACCTCCTCCTTTGTACCGAGCAGGCTCTTGCGTAAATTGACCGCTCTGACCGCCTTTTTCATCAGCCGGTACAAAGGGTCATGCAGGGCATCCGGTGCGGTGACGATCTTTACAAATTCATCCTGTTTCATTATTATCGTTCCTTTCCTTTGCAAGGTGCATAGTCAGCAGTAATCCGCCGAACATCCAGATATTTCCAATACTTATCCATGCAGCGGTAAGACCGTTTGAGACAGCGTGATCTCCGGTAAATTTCAGCAGCATTGTCGCCGCCATACCGACCGGAAGTGAAAAGCACCAGCACCATTTCGGGTACGGCGTATATCCCTTTGCGAACGCTCCGATCTGCCCGATACTCATGACGATAAAGAAGATAAGGAACAATATCATCGCAGGCAAAAGAAAATACGAGCCGAATCTCACGCTCAGCTCCAACGCCGTCTCAGGGTCACTCAGCATCATATGCTTGTAAAAAAATACACTCGACAGGCATGGTACGTGTACTCCGCACGCCGCAAACAGCATATATCCAAATACACCGCTGCGAAAAATGTGTGCGTATCTGTCGTTTGCGATGAGGCGATAAATGCCGAAATAACACAGCCCCTCAATAGAAATGCCTATCAGCCCCAGAAATGCTGACCAGAAGATCTTTGTATCTGACAGCGTGAGGTACTGCGACAGCTTGCGTTCAAGCCCTGTCAGGCTCTGGTCATATACGCCGTAGCCGAGCAGCCAGTCGCCAGCAAATGTCATGCACCCGCCGGTCAGCCCTATGATAAACAGCTTGCGGATACGCTCCCAGTCGAGCTGACGGCTTATGCCAATGTCGTTAAATGCAGCCATATTTCAATTTACTCCCCCTTGCAGAATACGCCCGGTTCTGGACGTATTGAGTTAGCAGCTGCAAACCACCTCTATCATTATAGCACACTATGCACAGGATTTCAAGTCCTTTCATAAAAATCCTCCGTCACTGCACTGAATATGTATATCCACAGAGTATATTTTACAGATGACATCTTTGTGCCGGCACGCAGAGCTGTCTACAGAAGATTTGAATAATTTGTAAATAATAGCAGCTATCGTTGCTTTCCGGAGCAATATATGATATAATGAAATAGAATATATTATAAATAGTATACGCTGTTATAAAGCACAGCGATTTATACAAACAGTATAAAAATAAAGAAGAAAGCTGCGGCAGTCTGCAATATGAAAAAAATATTAATAAAAATCTACGTATTCCTCTACCGCCTGACAGCGTGCAGCGTTATCCTTTGTGCAGTAACACTTCTTGTGCTTTATCTGTGCGGGATACATGGCTATATCGTCAAAACAGGCTCGATGGAGCCGGCTGTTCATGTGGGCAGCATCTGCTTCGTGAACCATAGAACACCATTTGAAGATGTACATGAGGGGGATATAATCACCTTCAAAGCAGGCGAAACCATGCTCGTAACTCACAGGGCGGTGGGGATAGACGAAAGCGGCATTACTACAAGAGGCGACGCAAATAATACTGATGATACGGCAAAGGTCACAAAAAATGAGTTTATCGGAAAAAATGTGTTTTCTTTGCCATATATCGGCAATTTCGTTATGCTTATGTATTCCGGCAGAGGCAGGGTGATACTTGCGGAGATACTCCTGCTCTTTGGGATCGCCGGAATTTTGTACGACCGTATCAAGGGCGAGTGAACCGGGGATTCGATGAAACGGATAAAAATAACGCCGAAGCAGCGGCGGAATAAGGACGTAATATGATGAAAAACGGATTTTTGAGAAAGCTTACTTCAGCTGTGACAGCTATGATAATGCTCACAGAACCATGTGCGGATACTATGATAGTTTTTTCGGAGGGTACGCAGACCGGAGTGGGTATATATAACCATGTCATGACCTCGGCTGCAGCCGCTCAGACAGAGTATTATCTACGCTTTTATAAGACCGGCGAGGACGGAACAGATCAGCTTGTCAAGCCGGAAGCAGATATGGAGATCGGCTCGGAGCTGCTCAAACGTACTGACAGTTCCGATACCAATAATTCCGCCACTATCAGCATGGGAAAGGACATGACGCTGATATTTAGCGATAATGCTGCGTTTAAGAGCTTCGTAAAAGAAAATGAGATAAACCGGATCGTGATAGAGTATAAGACGGGTATGCTCGATCTTATGGAAACCTCCCTGCTCTACAGTGCTGCTCAGCAGGTATACGATCTCACGCTTGAGGGAAATCAGCTCGACTATGAGTCGGATGACCCGTTTGCGGGGGTATCTCTTTACCCTGTGGAGTTTGATTCCACTCTTATGACCGACTTCACTGTTGAGCAGGAATGGCGTGACAGGGGCGACACAAACAGACCGGATATCGCTGAGGTGACGTTTGATATTATGCAGGGTACAGAACAGTCTGACCCGGTCGGGACGTATATCACCGGGAAAGGCACTGGTGCAGAGGGCGACCCGAGCCTGTATTACTATGTTGTAGGTTCGGGCGATGAAGCCTACAAAGTATACCGCAGGACAGAAAAGAAAAGCAGCACTCTCTATCAGTATCACTATACCCTGCCCGAAACTGACGCTCACGGCAACCCTTATGTCTATTCGTCTGTGCAGGATTTTGCAGAGATTTTTTCCGAAGATCACTACGTTGACGGGACTGACGGCAGCAAGCAGGATCATTACCTTGCTGTCGGGCTGACAGAATTTCAGTTTGACATGACATGGGCGGACGCTTATGACAGAACTGCACGCCCTGCTATCACCGCTCAGTATATCAGGGATAATTTTTCGCTGTGGAATAAAAATACCGGCACTGAGGTCGATTTCCTCCCCGAAGATGCGGATTGGAGCGACTATATCGAAATAACTGATGGGGCAGACGGAACACACGTCAGGATCATGCGGCTTGAGGATATAAATGCCGGCGGAACGGCGAATGAGTATTATCTGAAACGGAAGAACAATGAACTGACGCTCCCTGTCAGCCCGGATGCAGAGCTTGCGTCACAGTCGGACTGCTATGTCATGAAGTCCGAGAATCCCGGTCTGCACGTGAACGAGACTGATCAGACCTACGATAATGGTGAGCTTCAGCTCCTCCTGACAGGTACAACAGACTTTACAGGTCATGTCGAATGGAGAGACAGTGAAACTGCTCAGATACGTGAGAACGATACGGAGGCGGCTTCCTTTACACTGTGGCGTTATACCCTGACAGGTGAGGACGACGATGAGGAGTTTTCTGCAAATTACAGCGATATCCCCGTACTTTCGGGTACTGCTGACAGCTTCTCAGCCAACGGTCTTGCCAAGTATGATATAAAAGGTCAGCTTTATGTATACTATGCAGTGGAGAGCGTGTCAGTCGATGATACGAGCACTGAAGATGACCCTGATGATATGCTGCCGTATCAGATAATTTATCCGGACGGCGGAGACAAGCTCCTTAACGGCGAAACAGTCATTAACAAGCTTTCTGACAAGATAGAATATACAGTCAGTGCTGAGTGGATAGCCGCCGCAAGACAGGGCGGTACAGCCTCAGCAGAATATCAGCTCCAGAGACGGAACAGCGGTGATGACAGCTGGAAGACCGTTCAGTCGCTCACGCTTACCTTCGATGAACTGCATATGTACAGAAAAGGCGATGATACCTGTAAATTCGATGAGGTGGATATATACGATACAAACGGTGACAGGTACGAATATCGTGTTGTGCAGATATCGGTAACAAGACAGGATCAGCTTACTGACGATTCTAATGTCACTGATACAGACAACACAAGAATAGGTGAGGAAAATGACAGCGGCGAGATAACTGTCAATGACAGGTACGACGTTGAGTTGACAAGAAATGATACTGATTTCCATTTCAGGTACACTATCAAGGGCGACACTTTTGTGAATATCGAGAAGATATGGCAGGACGAAAACGGAGATCTGCTGACAACTGACAGCAGCTACGGAGCTGTATTCGATGTGCAGAATTTCGACTACCAGTCACAGGCATACAGAGATTACTTTGTGGTAAGCGAATTCCCTGAAAATTATTTCTCCGACTATATCGCTGACGGATATTTTACAGCAGCTACGATCGACGGAAAAGAATGCGTCAGATTCAATTCCGGAAAGACGACCTTTACAGACGGTGACTGGGAGGAAAACGGTATCGCTGTTCCCAAGTATGACAGCCGTGGACGTGAGATCGACTACCGTGCTGTTGAGGTTAGCAAGGAATACCCGGAAACTGCGGTGATCGACGGCGTTCTGAAAAATATCGGGTTCTACTCGACGTATGAGTGGAATGTGGAATACACCGGTGAAAATGAGCTTGTTACAAATTACAACTATATCGTCACCAACCACAGAACAGTCGAGGGAAACGACCACAAGGTGATAGCTGTCAATAAAGAATGGGTGGACGATGGTGAGCTTGAATACCGTCAGCCGATAAATATTATTGCAAATAATGTTGGAAGCCATATTGTGACGACCGGCGAGGGAGATCAGAAAACCACAAGCGTTGTACAGGACGGAGAGAGAGCTGTTTTGCTGAAAAAGGAAAATGTGTGGGAGGGTCGTATCAATGTCTCGCGGTATAGGAAAGACGGCGATGAATATGTTGTCGATGAGGACGGTCACTACGAGCTGCTGCCCTTCGATTACCAAAAGGAGCTTTTTGCTGAGGCTCCAGAGGGAGAAAATGCCGACGGATATTACTGGTCATGGGAGGATATCGAGCGGGACTTCAAAAAATCAGGAGCTCTCGAAGACGGATATGAGTGGATATACAGGCTCCTTACAGCCAATAGCTGGAGCAGCGGAGAAGAAAGCATCTCCTTTGATCCGGCAAGTCATGCAGGTAACTATATCGACCTGACGGAGGACAATTTCGTCAATTTTGAGCAGTTTGCAGGTATCTACAAGAGCAAGCCGATGGACGGCGACCCTAAACGCTGCCATTACTATGCCGTCCGTCAGGTGTACGACCCCAACGGTGTAAACGGTGCAGACGGAACTCTGCATTTCATCAACACAAGGATAGGCGTTATCAGCTATGAGGTGGAGTTTGACTGGAATGTGGGAGAGGCACTTGCAAATAAGGACATACAGTCAGTTACTATCCGGATCTCTGACCCAGCCGACAATACCTCTATAACTCAGACTATAACCTTTGATCAGCTGGATAAAAACAGTGACGGAAGTTATTCATACTATATTCTGAACCTCCCGAAATACAGCACTGACGGAAAGCTGATAGATTATCAGATCGAGGAGATAAAAATTGATGATAATACCGTTCAGGACGGCGAAGTAACAATAAGCACCGGAGACAGGTGCAAGGTCGATATTTCCTCAGAAACTATCATCGAGGGTGCGGAGGCAAGGACGGATGACCTGCACCGTATCGTGATCACCAACAGCTTCGAGGACGAAACGGATATCACCGTACACAAGAGATGGTACGACAACAGCAACGCCGAAAATACCCGCTCTGACCTGTATATCAGGCTGCACAGGATCTCCGCTGCCCCTGAGGCACAGGAGCAGTCCTCGAATGTCGAGTATCTGTGGGATAAGGACGAGGTGTATGACACGGACAACTACTGGACGTATACCTTCGATCATCTTGCGAAGTATGATAAAAAGGGCTATAAGTATACCTACTACGTCACCGAGCAGACTCCCGAATCCGGACGTCTTCCGGGGTATCAGCAGATCTACAGCAACAAAACCGGCAATGACAAGGTGTATATCACTGATACACTGCCGAATGTCGCCTATGATGACGGCACTATCATAAACAGGCTTTACGGAGAGGTGGTCGTTGAGGGCGAAAAGCTGTGGAAGAACGTTTCAACTCTCCTTGAGAAAGCTGATTATCCGATCGCAAATGTCGATCTTCTGCGTGATAACAATTTCATCGAGACCGAAAAGCTCTATGAAAACAAATCACTCGCAGAGCTTGACGGGGCACTGCGGGATATGGGCTTGACGGCTGCGGAGGTGTCTGCTCTGACAACAAGGCGGCAGAAGATCAATATGCTGGTAGGACTGGTGCTTGAGAGCATGACTCCTGATGAAAAGTCTGCCAATATCAGGACGATCTCCTCTACAGAGGTAAGAAGCGGTGCGACGGCATTCAGGTTTACAGAGGTAAAGAGTGCAGCTGTCATAGCGGGCGGATTTGTTGTACTGGATAACGGTAATGTCAAAAAGGAAAACGGCAGCATTGTACTTCCTAAGTATGACGAAGCCGGAAGACGTATCACCTATACAATGAAGGAAACGCCGATAAACGGCTATATCTCAAAGATAGAGCAGGGCAGCCAGAGACTTAGCAATGAGTATAACGGCGGCAGAAAGCTCAGCTTCGATGTCACGAAAAACTGGGAGGGTATGGAGGAGCAGACAAATTACCCGACTGTTACCTTCACACTGCACCAGGTATTCAGAGCCAACAGAGGTACTGAGGACGAACCGGATTATCAGTATTATGTGTATAACGAGTTCAAGCGTGAGATCCGTGGAGGAGCTCCGGAAAAGGTATCATTCCCGGATCCTGAACACCCTGAGGAGGCGGACTCCCTCCGCTATTACTCACCGGTCGGTACGCCGTTTATATACTTCGTAACTGAGACACTCTCAAATTATGACGGGGAGCGTGTGGTATTTATCGAGCAGACAGATGATATGGAGAACTATATCGGAAGATCTGCATACCTCAGCTCATTCTCTGATGATGATGTGCTTACTCTGGGAGCTGACGCAGAAGCACTGGGCTTTACTGCCTCTGTAACAGATACACTTGATGAGGAAAAGACCCGGCTTGCTGCATTGACGGAATCAGAGCTGAGTGATACAAAAGCTGAGCCGTATCTGCTCCAGGAGACTATGTGCAACACCTATCAGCCTGATATCGACAACTTTCAGGGCGAGATCGCAGTGACTAAAAGCTGGGATACGCAAAAAGAAGAAAACACTCTCAACAGTGAGTTCGATTCCATAAAAGCATACGATTTTACTATCAGCAGAAAAACAAGACTTTCCGATAAGGAAACGCTGTTTTCGGTCAGAACTATAGATTCGCATTCCGGCGAGAATGCTATGCCGGCATTTTCAGAGCTTGCAGATGGCTTTTCGATGAGCGGCTCTAACAATACTGTAACTGCACATGATTTCCTGCCATCTATGACAAAGCCGGCTGTTACCGCACCGACCGGAGACGAAAAGCCCTTATATTACATCGGCGTTCTGCTCAATGGCAGAGAAGCGGTCACAGTCGTGATAGATGTTGCAAATCAGGAGTGCGATACTGACTATCATAACACCGTCCATATTACCGGTCTTGCTATATACGGGCATGACGCCCTGAAGTACACCTATACCGTAGAGGAGGGCGAAAAAAGCGGATTTACTGCCGTCAAGGGCTCAGACAGCAGCAAGCTCGAAAAAAACGAGGAGAAGACCATGCAGCTCAGCAATAAGCTCGATGTCTTCAACATAAGGCTGTACAAGTCGTTCGGCAGAGAATATCAGGACGAGAACGATACTACCTTTATCGAGCCTATCCCAGAGGGAGATCTTGAGCAGTTCTTCAACAATGTCTATTTTGAACAGCTTACATTCAACCTCTACAGAACAACCGATCCCGATACTCCTCCCGATTCTGCCTACAAAACTGTGAAAGGCAGTGATATAGGCTTTGAAAGAAATGCCGGGGCGAATTTCGATCAGGAAAAAAACGCATATTACTACGTTTTCGATGATCTTCCGATAATGGACGAAAATGGTGATCCGTATACCTATTGGGTGCAGGAGACAGACGGTGCTCAGAGTGTATCAGACGACAAGATCTTCACTGTTTACTCCGATACATTCGAGGGATCGGTCAAAGAAGCCGTTGTAAAACCGGAGCAGCCTTCCGATACTCCTGTGAAGATCACAGCTTCAGAAAACGAAATCGGCGAGACAACTGAGAAATATGTCCAGAATGTTTTCAAGGCAAAGAAGATAGCTATAAACAAATACTGGCTCGACAACAACAATGAAGATGGTCTGCGTCCAAATGAGCTGAAAGTCACCATTACCGAGCACGTTCCTGAAAACGGTACAGCTGCTTCCTCGGATATCGGGATAGAACGCACGCTGAAAAAGGAACAGGGCACTGATACGACCGGCTGGCACATGGAGGCTGCACTCGCAAGATACTACTTCAACGGTACAACGGCAGTTGAGGGGCTGGAGTATAAGATCGAGGAGGAAGACCTCACGAGCAGGGGCTATGAGGTCATTGTGGAGCCTGGTATATATGGCGGAGGAACCGACCCGAACAGCTACACGATACCCGGTACTGTGAACGGCATTGATATACCGGTGAGCGATACGCAGCTGAAGCAGGTAACAGAAACCGATTCGCTCAACATCACAAACTACAAAAAGCCCCAGAAGGGAAAGCTTGAACTGACCCCAAAAAGTTAGACAAAGAATAATAGAAAACATTGTGCAAAGCGACTAAGCGATGAGCTTGGTCGCTTTGCTGCATTATGCAGTGTTGGAGAGGCGGTACTCAACAGGCGACATACCATCGAGTTTCAGC
>JAFVFL010000012.1 GCA_017475555.1 Ruminococcus sp. | reverse complement strand
GCTGAAACTCGATGGTATGTCGCCTGTTGAGTACCGCCTCTCCAACACTGCATAATGCAGCAAAGCGACCAAGCTCATCGCTTAGTCGCTTTGCACAATGTTTTCTATTATTCTTTGTCTAACTTTTTGGGGTCAGTTCAAATTGGTCTGGAGCTTTTCATTTACTTATAATTCACGCAATGCCGTTTCCACCGTTATTATTTCCGTTGTCGTCACCGCAGTCATCATCGTCGTCCTCCTCAGGAGTACCGACCTTCATTATATCAGCACCAAGAGCACAGAGCTTTCTCTCCATGCCGTCATAGCCTCTCTCGATGTGAGATATAGTGCCTATCTCCGTGATACCGCTCGCAGCAAGTCCTGCGATTATCAGTGCCGCTCCTGCACGCAGGTCACACGCATCTACCTGAGCACCTGTGAGCCTGCCCTTTCCCTCGATGAGTGCCACCTTGCCGTCAACCGTGATAGCTGCACCCATTCTGCGCAGCTCCTTGACGTACTCAAAGCGGTTGTCCCATATAGCCTCAGTTATCCTGCTCGTACCCTCAGCAAGCGTGAGCAGGGTCGATATCTGCGGCTGCATATCCGTCGGAAATCCGGGATGCGGTGCAGTCACGATCGTTGTCCTCCTGAACGGCTTGTCTGCTGTGATACGGACGCTCGTGTCAAATGTCTCAACATTCACTCCTATCTTCACAAGCTCATTGGTGATAGATTCAAGATGCTTCGGGATTATGTTGTTTACAGTTACGTCGCCCCGTGTTATTGCAGCAGCGACCATGAATGTACCAGCCTCGATCTGATCGGGGATAACGGCGTAGGTAGTGCCGTGGAGCTCTGAAACGCCCTTTATCTTTATCGTATCAGTTCCTGCACCCATGATATCCGCACCCATAGAGTTGAGAAAATTGGCAAGATCAACTATATGCGGCTCCTTTGCAGCACTCTCGATGATAGTAGTTCCCTTTGCACGGACAGCGGCAAGGATAGCATTCATCGTAGCACCGACTGTTATCACATTGAAGAATATCTTTCCGCCCCGCAGCTCCGGCTTGCCGTCGTTTTCAGGTGCAACGAGGTCTATCATGCCCTGGCTGAGGGTATTTCTTGCACCGAGAGCGACAAAAGCCATGATATGCTGGTCTATGGGACGGTCGCCGAGCGAGCAGCCGCCGGGCATTGATACTCTTGCAGAGCCGTACTTTCCGAGAAGAGCTCCCAGGAAATAATATGAAGCCCTCATCTTCTTGGCAAGCTCATAGGGAACGCTGTAGCTGTTTATCGTAGTCGGGTCGATGTAGTAGCTGGTCTTTGTGAGCTTCTCCACCTTTGCACCGAGGTGGCGGAGTATCTTTATACACACCCTCACATCGCTGATATTCGGAACATTCTCGATAACGCAGGGTCCATCTGAAAGCACCACCGCAGGGAGTATTGCAACAACGGCATTCTTAGCTCCGCTGATATCTACGGTGCCGACGAGGCGGTGTCCGCCCTTGATAACGTACTTCTCCAAAAAAATTCTCTCCTTAACTTCAGTTATCGTTCTTTTAATGGTCGTATCAACAGACGCCCACGCAGGCTCACGAGACGTCATATCCCTGTACCTTTGCTGCGGGATACGGCATATCTCCAGCCCTTGCGGAGCTCTGATAGGCTTCCGGAATTTCTGTCTCTGCCCGGAGGAATGTCACCGGCTGCAAAACGCTGCCGGAAAATCAAGCAATATCAAAATCAAGTTCATCTCATTCAAGAGACGGTGAAGTCTCAGCCTCTGTCTCAGGCTCTGTTTCAGGCTCTGTCTCAGATCCGGGCTCTGCCGTCCCGTCAGCATTTTCAGCTGTATCATCAGCCTCAGCTTCGGGATAATCGCTGATGTACCACTTTACATCACTTCCGTCGCCGCTGTAGCTCTCGACCCGCACTGAGTCGATCACAACGTCCTCAAGCGGCTTGTCATTGCCGTCAGTCTCTGCGTTCTGGACACGGAATACAACATCAAGCCCGTCAAATACCTGACCGAATACAGTATACCCGCCGTCGAGCCACGGAGCACCGCCTGCTGTGGAATATACCTCAGCAGCATTTTCCGACACATTATAGCCCATAGAGGCAAGCTCATCAAGCTGCTCGGAGGTGTATACATTTCCGGTGACGATAAAGAACTGGCTGCCGTTTGTTGAGGTAGAGCCGCTGTTTGCATAGGACAGGGCACCGGCTGCATGAATAAGATGAGCGTCCGTGCCGCCGTCAAAGCTGCCGCCCCAGACGGATTCTCCGCCCATTCCTGTACCCTCAGGGTCGCCGCCCTGTATCATGAAGTCGCTTATTATCCTGTGGAACGTAAGCCCGTCGTAGTAGCCCTGCTCAGCAAGACCGATGAAGTTCTCAACACCGTCCGGTGCATACTCCGGGAAGAGCTTTATCCTTACTGTTCCGTAATCCCTTATGTCAAGTGCGATTATCTTCTCGTCAGTCTCCGGAGCCGTGAAGTTTGCGACCGGAACGTTCTCCGGCGGAGCCTCTGTAGGCTCGGTATAGTCGTAATCGCTCAGGTACCAGCGAAGCTCCTCGCCGCCGTACTCCTTTACCCTTACCGACTCCATTATCACGCTGTCAAGCGGTCTGTCGCTCGAATCAGTCGCAGTATGCTGGATATTGAAGATAACGTCGAGCCCGTCGTACACCTGACCGAATACAGTGTATCCGCCGTCGAGCCAGGGAGTACCGCCGACCGTGGTATATATCTCCTTTGCCTCATCGCTCAGTCCCAGACCATAGCTGACATTGTACTGCTCCAGCTCATCCGGGTCGTAGACAGTACCTGTGACGATGTAGAACTGGCTGCCGTTTGTTGCAGTTGAGCCGCTGTTTGCGTAAGCCACAGCACCGGCTGCGTGTATAAGATGCGGGTCAGTACCGCCGTCAAAGCTGCCGTTCCAGACTGATTCGCCGCCTGTACCGGTGCCGAGAGGGTCGCCGCCCTGTATCATGAAGTCCTCGATTATCCTGTGGAATGTAAGTCCGTCGTAGTAGCCGTTGTTGGCAAGCCCTACGAAATTCTCAACGCCCTTGTCGGCATACTCCGGGAAAAGTCTGAATCTTACAGTTCCCCAGTCCTTGAAGACTATCTCGATGACCTGATCGCCCTTTTCCGGAGCGGTGAAGTTCATGACGCTGACGTCCTGTGTTTCCGTGGAAACAGCACTCTCCGGCTCACTTGTGTCAGATGATCCGTCAAGGTCAAGCGTTTTGCCGCAGGACGAGAGCATTGCCGCAGCGGTGATACCGCCGACAGCCGCCGCTGCGAGCCTGCACAGCAGTCTTTTATTTATTCTATATGACATGGATACGCCTCACTTTTAAGCAAAATTTACGTAATAAAAGGGGTCTGCACTGATATATTATTATCAATCAATTTATCTGCACCCTTACTTATTATACTACTGTAAGCGTGCTTTGTAAATAGCTTTGAAATATTTTTGGTAATTATCGGGCAAAGCCACCGCAAATCGGGCTATCTTTTATTAAAAAATGCCGTAAATTCAGCCCGTCACTCACCAGTGCTGCCGTTTTCACCGCTGCTGTAGGTGCTTATCACAACAGAATTTATCATGATATCATCGACCGGTATCTTGTAAATGCCGTTATCCGACGTTTCAAGGCTCGCAAGTGCCTCGATAACGTCAAGCCCCTCGTATGTCTGCCCGATGACAGTCATCTGCTGCGAGAAATTCGGTATCCCGCCAAGCTCCGCAAACGCCTGTCCAAGTCCCTCAACCGCCGAATTTTCGGTAAGCTCGGTCTTTTCCTCGTCCGTCAGCTCAACAGTGTTTATCAATGCGAAACGGCTGCCGTTGTAGTAGTCTCCCCCGCCGAGAAGATACTCCTTGAAGCCCCGGTCAACAGTGGAATTAAGGCTCATTACCGCTCCCCGGAACGGCCACAGATCCTGGCTCAGCTCACGGGTGATAAGCTCTCTTGATGTGTCATAGCCCTCCGGAAGCGAGCCGCTTTTCTGCGGACAGCCTGCCGCCGAGTACGCACCGCTCTCAGAATTGAACACATACGTCCCGTCATAGTACCCGGACTCTGCAAGCTCAGTGAAATTCTTCACAGCAAGCGGCGATCTGTCGGGATACAGCACGAACCTGAACTCACCGAGAGTAGTATCGACTATCGCTATCGGGTCGCCGTCCTGCGGGGGCTGGAGCTGCACAAGCTCGACAGTCTCCGGGTCGATAGTGATATATGTGCTGTTGCTCTCCCTTGCACCGGAGAGCAGCATAAGTGCGAGTGATACGGCTGCCATTACTATCGCTGCGATAATGAACAGCTTTATCGGGCTTTTTGTCTGCTGCTTCATATTTTTCTCCTGTATTTCCGTGGATCACCAGTTCTCTGCCCCGGCGATACCGTTCTTTTTTATGAACTCTGCAAGCTCCTCTGCGGCGTACTGATGCGTTTCCTCTGACGGGTGCCAGTTCGAGCCGTAGCCCAGCTGACCGTTCTGAGGAGTGAACCTGAACGTATATATCCTGTCATCGTTCTCACGCCGGAACCGCTCCGCCGCCTCCTCTATGCACGGAAACAGCTCATCTCCCATTATCCCGAGTGACGCAATTATCACAGCGTCCGGGTTCTTCTGCCGGAGGGTACACAGGAATCTGTAATATTCCTCACGGAACTCCTCCTCAGCCCCCGGGTGGAACGTGCAGTAGCTCTTGTCGTTCGTGCCGATGTTCACTACTACGATATCCGGCTGCCTCAGGGTGCTGTCCCACGGGATATTCTCCGGCTTTTCGCCGCATACCGTACCGTAGGAGAACCCGTAGCTGCCGTACCACGGGGTAAGTATCTCACGGGTGTTTCTCGTTCCGTCCTCAGTCCAGCCGCTTATGAAGCCGTGTCCGCTGTAGGAATAAAGGCTGTAATCCGCCAAAAGCTGCTGTGCAGCCAGTATTGCATAGCTCTTTGCCGCATTCTCAGCCTCAGCGGAGAATGCAGACTGTGTATTTGAGTCGTCAACGCCGTAGCCGCAGGTTATCGAATCGCCTATGAACTCGATAAGTCCCTTTTTTTCCGGCACCGGGACTGCCCTTGCTGTATCATCATGCTCAATGCTGACCCTTGCTATCGAAAACGCCGCCTCAGAGAGCTTCACTATCCGGACTGTATATTCCCCGGACAGACCGCTGTCAACAAGGGTATACCGCTCAGCACTGCCCTCTATCACCTTTTTCACGACTGGTCTGCCGTTCACATATACAGCAGCTCTCGGCTTGTTGCAGAACTCCCCGCCGGCAGTCGTCTCATCGCAGCCGATAGTGATATCGAGCCTTTTTCCTGTAAAAACAAAGCCGCAGCCTGTCCCGGATAGTATCAGGTACATATCGCCGTCCCGGAACAGTGTCCTTCCGAGCGGCTTTACGCTGCTGCTGTCTATGTAAAGCTTTTTCATAAATTATCTCCCTCAGCTGGTGTATCGAAGACTGTCCCGGTCTGTCTGACATAATATCCGGTGCCGGCACAGCCTAAATCCTATTATAAACTAATTTTTAAAAAAAATCAAGTAATTATGTTGAAATATGCTGAGAAATGTGATAGAATGATAAGTGTTGATGATAACAGACAAGGAGAAATAATATGGATAATTTTGCAGAACAGCTTGTTTCAAGAAAGCAGACCTCAGCCGACAGGACAAAGGCTATAGCCACAATGGTCGGCGGCGGGCTGCTGACTATCGTGCTGGTCATCGCCTCGCTTCTCATGATAGGCTCGCCGGTTGCCGCATTTTTCGGGCTTATACTCGCTGCTGCCGCCGGATACGGCACTTATTTCCTTATCCAGAATACTCAGGTGGAGTATGAGTATACCTTCACCAACGGCACTCTCGATATCGACAAGATAATCGCCAAGAAAAAGCGTCTGGAAATGCTTTCGGTCGAGATAGGCAAATTTACTGCGTTCGGGAAATACGATGACAGCATGGCTGATAATGAAACTGAGGACATGACAGTCGTTACAGCCTCCGACAATATCGCCTCAGGCGAATACTATGCGGATTTTCCGCATGATGAGTACGGCAGCACAAGGCTGATATTCTCCCCGGACGAGCGTATCCTCGGCTGCATAAGGCAGTCCCTGCCGAGACAGCTGAGAAACAGTCAGTAATATCAATATGATACCGATATAAAATATAAGGAGGTTTTAGAAATGCGGGTCGTTACACCAAAGCAGATGAGCCGTATCGAGGACAGGTCTGAGCAGCTCGGAGTGACAAAGCGGCAGCTCATGCTCAATGCCGGAAAAAGGGTGGCTGAGCATATCGACAGCTACTGCCGTAATGAGATGGAGCTGCCGCCGGAGGCTTCAAGCATCGTTTTCCTCATAGGTACGGGCAATAACGGCGGAGACTGCTCCGCTGCGGCAGAGATACTGGTATACAAGGGCTATCAGATAACCGTTATCACCCTCTGCGGCGAGCCTAAGACTGAGCTTGCTCAGGAGATGTACTCAAGGCTGCCGGAAAGGGTCAAAAAGATAACCGGCTACAGGACTGAGAGCACAAAGGCTGCACTTGAAGCGGCAGAGCTGAACTTTATGACCGTTCAGGAGCAGGATATCTCAGAGCTGATAAAGAAGAAGGAGCTTACACCGATAGAGAGGCTGCTTATCAACGAAAAGAAGCGTATGAGCGATATCAGGGGAGCGGTGGTGAGTGCGGACGTGCTTGTTGACGGCGTTTTCGGCACGGGCTTCAAGGGAAATCTCGACAAGGATATCTCCTCTGTTTTCGCAATAAGCACCCCGGCATACCGCATAGCTGTAGATGTGCCGAGCGGCGGAAACTGCACCACGGGAGCTGTATCCTCCGGTATCTTCCGGACTGATGAGACTATCACCTTCGGCTGGCACAAGACAGGTATGACCCAGTACCCGCTGAAGAAATACTGCGGCAGGATAACGAGCGTGGATATCGGGATACCGCAGGCTGCCCTCGGTGCTGTTGAGGGAGACAGGCAGTATTACAGGATAGACAGGGCAGAGCTTACGGGCTTTCCGCCGAAGCGTGAAAGGGACGCTCACAAGGGTACGTTCGGCAGCGTGCTGGTGATCGCAGGCAGCAATTCAATGAGAGGTGCGGCAGCCTTTGCAGTACAGGGTGCTCTCCGCTCCGGTGCGGGAATGGTGCGTCTTGCCTCAGTCGCTAAGGTGATAGATACTGTTTCTGTGCTTGCTCCGGAGGCAACGTTCATCGAGCTTGCAGAGGACGACTACGGCTTCATGGCATTCGATGACAATATCCCGGCACTCAAGGAGGCAATAAAGAAAACAGACACAATAGTTATCGGCTGCGGAATGGGTGTGACCAACGATACGATACAGCTGACGAAATTTGTCGTAAGATCCGCACAGGACGCCGGCTGCACAGTAATTATCGATGCAGATGGAATAAACTGCATAGCAAAGGACATAGAAATATTACAGAACCTGAGAAAAGACGTTATCATAACTCCTCACCCGGGAGAAATGGCAAGACTTCTGAGCTGCGACAGCAAGATGATAAACGACAACCGCATTGTCGTTGCGGAGAAGTATGCGGAGAAGTTCGGGGTAACAGTCGTTCTCAAGGGTGCGGGCACTCTCGTGTGCAACGGAAGAGTCACCGCTGCTAACCATACCGGAAACGCAGGCATGAGCAGAGGCGGCACAGGTGATATCCTTGCGGGAATAATCGGCTCAGTCATAGCACAGGGATATCTGCCGTATGAGGGAGCGTGTGCGGGGGTATATCTGCACGGACTTGCCGGAGATGCAGCAGCTGAAAAGCTCGGACAGGAGGCTATGCTGCCGAGAGATATTGTCAGCAGCCTGCCGGACGCATTTGCTCTGATAAAGGAAAAGAATAAAAAGGAAGATATGAACCAGTAAAACAGAAAAATAACGGACGTTCAAGGTCAAAAATTCAAAGATAGCATGGAGATGATATCATGAAAAGACTTTTTACGTCCGTTTTCACTTTTTTTGCAGCAGTATGCCTTACTGCGTGCAGCCTTTCTGTACCCGGCGGACTGTCCGGCAGCAATACGACCCGTGAGAACAGGCTCGGTGAACCGTTTTCGGCTCAGGTCAGCATTTCCCTTGAACGCTTTCAGGGCAGCGGGAGCATTGTACGCTATGGAGAGGGCGACTGGGATATAGAATTTGACTCGCCCAACACTCTGAGCGGCGTAATGCTGAGCTTTGACCTTGCCACGGAGGGAACTGTCACGGCTTCATACAAGGGGCTGAGCTTTTCGGTGCCTAAATCGGCGATACCCGTCAAGGCTATGCTTCTGGATCTCATCGAGGCGGTCGATACGGCTGCGTCAAAGGAGCAGCTTTCCGGTGAGGAAAAGGACGGAATGCTCGCAGTAAACGGAGCACTTGACGGCGGAGATTATACCCTGACGGTGGACAGCTCCGGGCTTATCAGCAGCTTTGAGATGCCGGGCAGCTCGCTCGAAATGACGTTCACAGATGTGGTCGTCTCTGCACAGAGCACAACGGCTGCCGATACTGCAACAGAAACACCAGCGGTCACGGAGCAGTAGGATAACGGCAGCGATAGTCTGCCGGAAATCAAAAAGGACACTCTCTTGTGCAGAGTGTCCTTCTCTTTGCCAACAGCCCGACAGACTGTTTATTGCTCTCTCAGCATCTCCCTCGCCGCAAGCATTACCCCAAGCCTGCCGCTCGTAAAGGTTATGCCGCCCTGCATCCATACCGCATACGGCTCACGCAGCGGCCCGTCAGCCGAAAGCTCTATCGAAGCCCCCATTGTGAACGCCCCGGCTGCCATTATCACCTTGTCCGAGTAGCCCGGCATATCCCACGGCTCAGGCGTAAGGAACGAATCCACCGGTGCTCCGAGCTGTATCCCACGGCAGAATGCCGTCATCTTTTCAGGGCTGCCAAGCTTCACAGCAGTGATTATATCGCCCCTTGTTTCGTCCTTTCCGGGCGAACACTCGTACCCCATCAGCGTGAAAAGCTCACTCGCAAACGCCGCTGTTTTCAGTGCAGCCGCAACAGTATCCGGTGCAAGGAAAAGTCCGAGAAGTATCTCCCTGTTCATGCCGAGAGTACACCCGACCTCACGCCCCATACCGACACAGGTCAGCCTGTAGGAGCAAAGCTCGATAAGGTCGCTCCGTCCAGCAATATATCCGCCTGTACGTGCGATACCGCCGCCGGCGTTCTTTATCAGCGAGCCGACAAATATATCCGCTCCTGCCGCTGACGGCTCATTCTCCTCAACAAATTCGCCGTAGCAGTTATCGACCATGACTATGATATCCGGCTCAGCACGGCGTACTGCCCTTACCATTTCCGCAATATCGTCAACAGTGAACGCCCTGCGGAGAGAATAGCCCCTCGAACGCTGGATATACGCCACCCTTGCACCCTTTACGGCTTTCTCTATCGCCGCATAGTCCGGTGTGCCGTCCGCAAGAAGCTCCACCTGTGAATATTCCACTCCATAGTCACGCAGAGAGCCATTTCCCGGAGTGCCGGATATGCCGATGACCTCCTCAAGCGTGTCATACGGCTTGCCGGTCAGCGATACCATTCTGTCTCCGGTACGCAGTACACCGAAAAGTGCCGTGGAGAGTGCATGAGTTCCCGAAACAAAGCCGGAGCGGACGAGTGCGTCCTCAGTGCCCAGTGCCTGTGCGAATACCTTGTCTATCACCTCACGCCCGACATCGCCGTAGCCGTAGCCGGTCGAGCCGTAGAAGCACTGCTCGCTCACACGGTTGTCTGTGAACGCTTTAAGCACCTTTGCACCGCAGTATTCAGCCGTTTCGTCAATTCTCCGGAACACCTCCCGGCAGTTTTCCTCAGCCCTTTGTGCAAGCACAGTCAGCTCCGGCGGAAAATCATATATCCTTTCAATGCCCTTGTTCATTCCTTATCCTTTCTCAGCAAGTCTGCCCTTTGAAGCACTGTCCTTGTCAACGTCGATACGCTCAAGGACTATCTCGTGCTCTGCCTCACGGAAGCCTATCTCCCGGTAAAAGCTCACCCGGACGTCAAGTGCGAGCAGAAATGCCCTTTTATTCATATTATTCAGCCACAGTGCGAGCCATTTCAGGAACTCCCTTGCATAGCCGCTGCCTCTTGCAGATACCTTTGTTGCGACCTGTCCGATAAGGACTTCATTGCCGATATCGAACACGACCGAAGCCGTTGTGCAGTCCCTGTAGGTCAGCACCCGGCTTATCCCATGCCTGCATCTGTGAGAGGTATCAGTATACCACAGCGAAAAATCGGCGATATTCGGGAATCCCTCGCTCAGTATGCCGTATACGTCCGGCAGGCTCGGATTGAAATTGACATACTCCTCAGCGAATTTATAGCTATTCTCGTCAGGGACAAGCTCGAAGATCGTCCTGTTCAGCTCCTGATATCTGTTTCCGGGCTTTATCCCCCGCAGCACCTTCTGGTCGCCCTCTATACGGAACGGCAGGTTCATCTCAATGAATATCTGCAGCTCCTCAGTTGCCGTAAGGCAGCCGTTTCCGCAGATGATAAGCGTGGAATTGATGATGAACATGAACCCCTCGCCGTCGGCATTCTCGTTGTCTGTGACCTTGTAGAACCGGCAGAAATCGTACCCCGGTCCGTATGCCTTCATATATGCAAGCAGCTTGCGTCCGGAGAGAGTTTTCAGCAAAAGCTCCCGGTCAAGCTCGCTCTCGCTCCTTATAAGTCGTATCATACCTCCGGGATCCTCGCAGCAAGCCGCTTTACAAGCTCATATGAGCTGTAAAGATCCTCAGTTTTTATCACGCAGGACGCAGAGTGCAGATAGCGTGTAGGGACTGACACGGCAAGAGTGCGTATACCGCCGGCTGAAACGTGGATAGCACCGGCATCATTGCCGCCGGCTATCATGGTCTTTGTCTGGCAGGGTATACCGTATTCCTCTGCGGTATCAAACGCAAGGCGGTAAAGCTCTCTGTCGTATACAGTGCTCCTGTCCATGAAACCCACAACAGCACCGCCGCCGAGACAGCACACCCTCTTTGCACCCTGAACGCCGTCTATATCCCCGGCAGTCGTGGATTCAAGAACAAGTGCGAAATCGGGTGCTACTGAGACAGCAGAGGCTCTTGACCCTCTCAGACCGACCTCCTCCTGAACGTTGAAAACGAAGTATGTATCGTATTCAAGCTCCTCAGCCATAAGCTCCATCATCATCGCACAGCCAGCCCTGTCGTCTATCGCCTTTGACTTGATACCGCTGCCGCCGCCAAGCTCAGTAAAGTCTGAATCAAAATACGCACAGTCGCCGGGGGATATGAGCTTCTCAGCCTCCTCCCGGTCAGCCGCACCGATATCAATGTACAGACTGTCCCACCCCGGTATCTTCCCACGCTCGCTCCGGGGGATATTGTGTATCGCAGTAGAGCCTATAACACCCGGTATACCGGGATCTCCGACAATTACCTGCTTTCCTATGGCTGCTGTTGTGTCAACTCCCCCGACCGGACGGAGCTGCAATGTGCCGTCGCTGTTTATGTAGGTTATTATGAAGCCCACCTCGTCCATGTGGGCACATATCATAAGGCTTTTGCCCTGCTTTTTGCCGTTTTTGAAGCAGATAAGGCTGCCGAGCGGGTCAGTGCGGCAGGTGCAGTATTTCTCAGCATATCCGAGAATATACTCTCTTACTCTGTCCTCATCGCCGGATACGCCGTTGATAAGGCAAAGCTCCCTGAGTCTTTCCTTCAGCTCCATCAGTCTCCCTCCTTTACCATGCGGATATATTCAGCAAGCAGCCGTCCCGTCAGCTCAACGTCCGCTGTATCTATCACCTCGACCGGTGTGTGCATATTCCTGAGCGGTATCGAAAGTGTACACGCCTTTGCACCTGTTCCTCCGACGGAATACTGGTCAGCATTGGTGGAGGTAAGCCCCTCCATTACCTCTGTCTGGTACGGGATACCAAGACTTTTCGCAGCACTGAAAAGCCCCTGAGACACCTCACGGGAAAGGCACGGGGATATTCCGATCATTGGCCCCTTGCCCAGTATACCGCACTTTTCCGCCTTCTCGCCGGGTGCAAGCCCGAAGCTCACATCAACGGCAATTGCGATATCCGGCTTCAGGCTGTACGCCGCAAGCCTTGCACCTCTCTCGCCAAGCTCCTCCTGCACCGAGAACACAACCCCGTATCCGCACTCCGGTGCATTTTCCCTGAGCAGGCTGACTGCATAGAGTATCGCTGCAACTCCGCACCTGTCGTCAAGGGCACGCCCGGTCAGGCGGCTGCCATGGAGCCGTCTGCACCTTACATCGTAGGTCACAGCATCGCCCGGAGCGACAGCTGCTTCAAGCTCGTCCTTCGTCATTCCGGTATCTATCGCAGAGGAAGCGATATCCGGCACAGTATCTCCGTCTCCGGAAAGGTGTGGCGGGACTGAGCAGATAACTCCCCTGATATCGGTCTTTCCGTGTATCACAACAGGCTGTGCAGGCAGAAGCCTCTCATCAAGACCGCCAAGACCGGCGAACTTTACGAAGCCGTCATCTGTGACGGAGGTAACTATCATCCCGACCTGGTCTATATGTGCATCAAGCAGCACAAACGGCATATTCTCCCCTGCCGCCGGGAAAATGCCAATAACGTTGCCCTTGCTGATATATGCGTCAGGGCAGTATTCCCTCAGCATTTCAAGAGCCGTCTCTGCTGCACCCACCTCAGCTCCGGACGCTCCGCTCGTTTCGGACAGCCTTATTATCGCCTCTGTAATATCCATTCTATCATTCCTTTCTGTCAGATCTGCTGATAGTCCAATTATATCACAAAAGTCCTGTCAAGTCAATCACAGGAGCAAAAAGAAACCCCCGGTCCATTCATACAAATGAACCGGGGGTCTTATCGGTCATGAATACTTTGTAACGCTTCGATTACTTGAGCTCAACTGTAGCACCAGCAGCCTCAAGCTTCTCCTTAAGCTCGTTAGCCTCTGACTCAGATACGCCCTCCTTGAGAGCCTTAGGAGCAGACTCAACTACCTCCTTAGCCTCCTTAAGACCAAGGCCGAGAGCCTCCTTAACAGCCTTGATAACAGCCATCTTAGCGTCACCGAAGGAAGTAAGAACTACATCGAACTCTGTCTTAGCCTCTGCAGCAGCAGCACCTGCACCAGCAGCAGGAGCAGCAGCAATAGCAGCTGTTACGCCGAACTCCTCCTGGATAGCGTCTACAAGCTCAGAAAGCTCGAGAACGGAGAGAGTCTTGATATCTTCAACAAACTTTGTTATCTTCTCTGAAGCCATGATAATGATCTCCTTTGTATTAGTATTTACCGGTATATCCGGCATATTTCCGGCTTATAAGCCATATTTCCGGGAAACGCCCGGAGCGTAGGTATCATGCTGCACTCATGCAGCGTTGGGGGAGCTTATGCAGCACCCTCCTCGTTCTTCTTGTCCGCAACAGCCTGGAGAGTTGCAGCGAGCTTCTGGAGCGGGCCCTGGAGAGAGCCGACGAGCTGAGCAAGAAGTACGTCCTTTGAGGGGATCTTTGAAAGAGCTGTAACTCCAGCCTGATCGTAGATCTCGCCCTCGACGAAGCCAGCCTTGAGGTTGAACTTGCTGTCACCAGCCTTCTCAGCGAAGCCGCCGAGTATTCTTGCCGGTGCAGTCTGATCGTCATTTGAGAGAGCAAGAGCGGTAGTACCATTGAGAGCCTCTTCAAAGCCCTCGATACCAGCCTCCTTGAATGCTCTGAGGAGGAGAGTGTTCTTCTCAACGAAGTAGTTTACTCCAGCCTCACGAAGCTCCTTTCTGAGCTTTGTATCCTCCTCAACGGTAATACCCTTGTAGTCAACGAGTACACCGGAAACAGCGGACTTTATAAGCTCAGTGAGCTGCTCGACCTTAGCCTTCTTAGCTTCAAGAACAGCATTGCTTGGCATAGTTTGTATTCACCTCCGAATGATTCTGTTATCGTATTCAGGGTGCAAAAAACCCTGCCGCAGCTGAAAAAGACAGCATGGCAAGGGCTTGTAACAGTTTTATTTAAAAATCTGTGCAATTCCTCGGCAGGACTTACAGAAGCTGTAAAATATGCAGCTTGACGCCGGCTGTCTTTAGAATACGATACTGCATTTCACGCAGCTTTGTCATTATAGCACGTTTTTTTTGATTTGTCAAGACCTTTTTGCGGATTTTTTTGTTTGCATGAAAATTGCAATATAAAATGTCACCAAAGATTAGGTGAGAGGTTTAGTGAAAGTGACACATCAAAAGGAGAAAGCCAGTTAAACTTTTTCCTTGGGTAATTGTTCATCCAGTGTTGAATGTAACTAATGAACTTCTTTG
>JAFVFL010000011.1 GCA_017475555.1 Ruminococcus sp. | reverse complement strand
TTGTTGTTGTGGTAGTAGTGGTAGTTGTCGTGGTGGTAGTTGTCGTGGTGGTAGTTGTAGTTGTTGTGGTGGTAGTTGTCGTAGTGGTAGTAGTTGTGGTAGTGGTTGTAGTTGTTGTGGTGGTAGTGGTTGTAGTTGTTGTGGTGGTAGTCGTTGTAGTAGTGGTAGTGGTCGTTGTAGTTGTAGTAGTTGTTGTTGTAGTCTCAACAGGCTCGTCCGGTACCTCTGAATAAACGTAATGCCACTCAGCATGGTTCGTCAGATAACCGTCAGTGATGAGCCAGCCTGTGCTTGAACCGGTTATGTCAGTCTTTGATTCCTCATCAGGGATAAGGAATATTCCGGCTGTGTTCTCGATTGTTATCGTCTTGCCGGAAGCAAGATTCCATACAACGTGTCTGTCAACCTTGTCAAGCCAGAGATTCTGGTCGCTGTGGTATGCACTGTCAGGCTTTGTATCACCTGATGTAACATTGCCCTCGCTGTCAGTAAGCTCGATCGTGTATTCACCGATCTTTATATCCTCAGTCTCGTCAAAATCAAATATGAGGGTCTGAGACTCCTTCATTCTGATAGTGAGCTTTCCGTTGGTGTTTACAGAAGTATTTCCGCTGTCGTCGGCTGCTGCGAAGAGATCACCGTCAATGTATATAGTCGCATCGTCCGGAAGATCAGTTGTGTCAACTATCCACTTATCGCTCGGCTTTACCGGTGTGATCGTAGCACCGTTTTTCTTTACCCTGTTGCTGATGTCAGCTGAAACGCCCTCCATGTGAGCGATTATCGGCTCAATGACCTCGCTTGTCATTCTTGCCGGATCATCTATCTCGATATCCACGAAGTCTCTCGGATCCTTCAGTCTGCTCTCATTGTCAACGTGAAGAGTAGCTCTGTGTCCCTCCGGGTGGGAGGTACCGATGAAGATTATACCATCAGGATCGTCAGTAACGACAGACTTGTCCGTCCCGTCGAAATCAACGAAGTTGGCGATATAGAAATCACCGCACGTCGGGTCTGAGAGGTCAGGGTCTATGTTAGAGCCTGTGGTCTTGTAGTTGTTTACCGCAAGGTTTGTCTGAGCGTGGTTCTGCTGCTCAAACCTGTCAGCTGTTACACCGTAGGGTACAGCCGGGCCGAGTATCGACTCATAGTCATAGTCGCTCGTTGCAGTAACGGTACTGAGGGTGATAGAATCGGTGTAGACGGTCGTATGGGAATCGGTATCCCTTGTCTTTCCAAGCTCGCCGTAATTTACTGTGTACGCCTTGAAGTTAGCCCCTTCAGCTATCTCGCTGCAATCCGTACCGCTTATGAGATTGTTGATGTTGAGTGCTCTGTCAGATACGAACAGCTTTACGCTGAGTGTCTCGTTTCCGTTGAATCTCTCATTCGGCAGCACATTGCCGTTGCCGTTCATCCAGCTGCTTGTCTCCGCATTCTGGACAACGATATCGAGGGACTGTACATCATCAGCTGTTATCTGCTGATAGTAGTATGTATCCTCGGTGGACTGGTGCTCTGCCTTTATGAAGAGATAGAGGTAATCGTCCTCAGTTATCTGTGCAGGCTCGCTGAACTCAACGTCGATATGGAACTCAACGATATCCTTGATCACAGACAGCTTTGTGTTTTCGCCTGTCCTCTCGCTTGTGAAGCGGTAATTCGGGATAGTGTCGATGCCCTTCTCGATGCAGTCAGCGTAGGTAAGAAGCTCTGTATCCTTGCCCTCAGCACGGTAAACACGGATATTGATGTCGTGCTCATCCGGTGAATAGCTTATCTTGTCGCTGCTTACCTCTGAGCCGTCCTCACCAAACGGATTGAGCTTCCAGAAGCAGCTCTGAGCATAGTCAGAGTTCTCGATATCAATTTCCTTGATATCCCAGCCGATGATGTTGTCACGGCTTGAGCCCTCACCCTTCGGAGTGATATAGGCAAGCTCGAAATACCTTGACGGACTGTCATTTACGACCTTTGCAGGTGTCTCGCCGTCATAGTCATAAACGTTCACATCAACAACGTGTCCGCCGAGAGCTGAAACAGCAATGGTATCTCTCATGCCCCACTCGTTTCCGTCAGCTGCCTGAAGAGTGTCATTTGCAGAAAGTGTCATTCCCTCAACGCTTGTAACTGCTCCGCAGCCGCTGAGCGACTGTGCGTCAGAGAGTGTAAGCTCCGCAGAGGGGTCGTCATTCTTCAGGAAAGTGCCCTCGATAGTCACAGTAGTCGGATAAGCGTCAGCCGTACCGAACCAGCTCTGTACCAGCTTTGACGGGAGCACGCTGAGCTTTCCCGAATTCCACACAGCTGCATTGTCAGCCTCCAGCTCGATGAGCTGATAGTGATCCTTCTCCTCACCGCTGTCATATGTGAACCCGGACATATAGTTATCCGAGCCGACAGCATGGATAAGGAGATAGTAGGTGTTGTCAGGCAGTGTTACCTGAGCCTCATTGCCCACAGCGTCTGAGAAATTCAGCTTCACACTAAGGTCGTTCGCACCGAGGTAGTTAAGATCCTGCGTTGCAAACGAGAAAGCCGGCTCTGCGGACTGCTCGCCGCCGTTCTCACCGGCAGCACCTGAAACAAAAGAGCCGAGAGAGAGGCTGGCTGCACCTACTGCTCCGGCTGTCAGAAGCGGCAAAAGCCGATGCTTCAAGCTTTTAAGCATAGTTTTCCTCCTTTTCATGTTTTCAAGTTTCCCTTTGTACCCGATAATACAGCAAATAGCACAGATCTGCCGCAGCTTTCGCAGTAACGGCAGCAGCTGCACACGGTATCATCAAATACGTCTTAATTATAACTCCTTCATACAAAAATGTCAATAGTTTATTCACAATTTATACCGATTCTCAGAATTTTCATAATTATGCTATAAATAATTTTCCACTTTATCGTACAAAACGCTGACGACAGCTGCTGATAGCTGTATTTTCGTGATATGCAGAAAAAATGCGGCTCCCGGAGAAGCCGCATCATCATTATTACTTTAAGGTCTTTCTGTCGTCAGTGACAGTAAAATCATCAATATCAATCACCGCAGGCTCGGTATTCTCGTTACGCTTCTTTATCGCATACGCAACATAGAAATTGAACGCTGCAAATGCAAGCATTACCAGTCCGATGATGATACGTGCAGCCTTAGAAGCCCTGAACGGGTGGAAGATGAGAAATCCGCCGACGATAATGAAAACTATCCCCAGTATCAGGTCGGCTATGCGTTTATTCTGCGGCTGGTTCCTGTCAAAGCTCCTGAAAAGCCGTATAAAGCCCATTACTCCGAGTACAAGTCCCGCAATGACCGGTATCTGGACTGAAACGAATCTCGGCAGGAACATTATCCCGACTCCTATCGCCGCACCGGCAAGGCTTGACGGCAGGAGCATCGCATCTCCCCCGGCAAGTGACGAAAGCAGCGTAAAAACGCACCCGATAAGCACGATACCGCCGATGATATAGAATATCCAGTTGATGACACCCGGGAAGAATGCCAGCAGCAATCCGCTGACTGTCAGCAGTACTCCCTTGAAAATGTAGTTGAAATTATCTATCTTCATATTGCCCTCCTTTATATGAGAACCCTGATGTACTTCATTAAAAGCTGTCCGACTCCGCTCTTGTCCGAATAGAGCCTCTGTGCCATGCTCTCAGCCGCCGCCATACAGCTCCTGACCTCATTCTCCTCCGGCGGCCCTTCAGCAAATGCAGCTCTCTCCGCACAGCTCACTATTCCCCTGAACTGACCCGGCTCAAAGTACCGTCCAGCCATTTTTCTTTCACAGCTGACCGCTATCTCGTCGAGCGTCATATGCGGAGAATCCTTTTTGTCCAGTCCGAGCAGGCTCTCGGTATACCCATAGATATAAGCTGCTCTCTTACGCAGCGAGCCCTCAGTGAAATGCTTTCGTCTCAGCCAGAGTATGATACGCCGTCTCAGCCAGATGACCGCCGCTGCTGCCGCAATAATGACCACACCAGCCGCAATATCCTTCACAGTCTGCGGCAGACCCGATGAACCGTCGGAGTGTCGTGAACCGCCGCCTCCTCTGCCGGAGGGAGAGGTCGTCGTGACGGTCGAGGTAGTGGTCGCCGCACGGGTGCCATTGCCCTTTCCGGACGTTCTCCGTGAGGTAGTCTGACCTGTGTCGGTGCTGTCGGCAGTCGTAGTCTCCGTGTCGAAGCCTGTTGTCGTTGCCGCAGTAGTAGTCGGAGTTGTGTCAATGGACTGCGGAGAATAGCCTGCGGTAAACTCAAAGGGTACCCAGCCGAAGCCGTCAAGGTATATCTCAGCCCATGCGTGGCTCTTATTGTCCTGAACGTTTATCGTATACGAGCCGCTGCTGAACTTCTTTGCAGTCTTGAAATCGTCGCCTACTATGACGTATCCTGTGGCATATCGTGCAGGTATGCCAGCCATTCTCGCAAGCAGGACTCCTGAGGTCGCATAGTGCGTGCAGTAGCCCTTTTTGTTCTCAAGCAGGAAATAGTTCACGAAATCCCGGTTTCCCGGTGTCTTTCCGGGAATGAGGGAGTACGTCACATTGCTGCTCATCCTCTCCCTTATCCGTATCAGTATATCTATCTTTTCCTGTGCCGTCATATTCTCCCCGGCGGAGTCGATGATATCTGCAAACATCGCCCTTACCTCGTCCATATCGCTGCCCTTCGGCACATCGAGGTAATTCTCATACACGAAGTCCCTGTATTCCGATTCTATCAGCAGAGCCATGAGGTATTCCGGGTGATAGTACACATCACTGCTGTACAGAGCTGACTGCGGCACAGTGAACGTGTCGGCGGAGAAGTAGTTGTCATAGGTAAGAAGCTGATTCTCCTCGCAGTATTTCATTATCCTGTCTCTCCACTCAGGGTCCTCAATGCTGCTCACGGAATATACGCTCCTTGCTATACTGGTAAGCTGCTCAGAGAGAAGCTCCGCATCGGACGGGAGGAATCTGTACATCATCGGGGAATCGGGCATACTGAGCATTGAGGATACGTCCGTATCGTTATTGTACGTAAGTCCGCCCACATCGCTTACAGCATACGGAGCAAAGCTCCTTTCGCCCTTCAGCTCACACTCTATGCTTATCATGTGATCGGTATAGCTCTGCGGATAAAGACCGCTCCAGCGGCTCATGATGTACGGCATATCCTGCGGATATACCCCATATTTCTCAAACTCCCCGAATATCTCGTCATTGTACTTATCCGCCGTAAGGTCAAGCCATTCGTTTCTGCCATAGACCGAGCCGGTGTACTCTTTAAGGTACACCGCACCCTCCTCATATTTTCTGTCGAACGTAACGATAAGGTCGGTCGAGCCCTTGTATTTCAGCCTTTCTACGTTGCCGAGCTTGTGGTTTTCTATGCGGAACGAAAAGCCGAACGCCTCGGTTATATCAGATATACTGTTTGCAAGGTCGGTGACTGAGAAGCTGCTCACGGCGTCCCTTACCTCTATACGCTTCCGGTTCAGCTCCTCGCTGCGTTTATACCCGGTAAGCTTCATCACAGCAGCGGTCAGTCCAGCCGCAGTAAGTACAGTGACTATGACAAGAAGCCCGCACTGCTCAGTGACCTTGAGCCGCATATGCCTTTTCGGGAAGAAAGAATCCTCACGCCTTACAAAGCCGCCGGTGCCTCCGGAATATTCACCCATGTCGATATTGCACAGAGCACACTGAGCCAGCCAGTACGCCACAACGCATATACCCGGCAGCACAGGGAGCTTTATGCCATTGTACAGTCCCACCTCGATTATCGGGAACGTAGTGATGAGCGGGAGTACCGGATTTCTGAAATGTATCGTGAAGAAATACACTCCGACTGCGACTATCCATTCCGCACCGAAGAAGAACATCGTCTCCGCCCTCACCATATCCTCTTCATTCAGGAACTTGAAATAGCTGATATCCGTATTGTAGGCGGCACTGTAGATAGTGTTGTAGATGAACTTGTACCCGGCCGATATCATATCAATATTCCTGTACCCGAACACCACAAATGCGATGAGCGAGAGCGTGACAAGGAACGACCCGACGCTCCCTCCGAGGGAGAGTGCGATGTACAAAACCGAGAACACAGCCATGAACGCAAAGAACCTCGGAGCGTCAAAGTCGAAGCTGAACATACTTATAAACGAGACAGTTACCGAAACATAGCCAAGTACCGCAATAAGCACGGAATAGATCGTGCGTGTGTCCGGTCTTTTCTGTCTTACCGACATAACTATGCTGTCGGAGATAGTTATGCCGTTGTAATTATTCCTGTTCTGTTGTTTTTTCTTTTTTTTCATTTTATGTCCTTATAATTCTATATCCCGTATCGAGCCTGATATCCTGCCTATCACCACCGGGATAACATTCAGCTCAGAATAAAGTCCGTCTGAGCTGACAGTCTCCTCCGGTGACTTCACAACGACCACAGCGTTGCAGATATCAGCGTCAACGTTTTCATCTATGTACTCCAACACCGCAGTACCGTGCGAGGAGGTTATCATCGTGAACGAGGACAGGCTGAAGCCGGTGGTATCGTTCCTGTCCATGAGATATACCTCAGGCGGCTCGCAGTAGAGATTATCGGTAATGGAGAGTATCATATCCCTTATACACGCAGAAAGGCTGTCATTGCCGGTTATCTGCACCTCTGTGAACCTCCCGGTCTTTCCGCTGAAATAAGCGATAGTGTGGAGCCGTTCGTTCTCAAGCATGAACTGTGAAAGGGAAATGAGCGTCTCTATGAGCGTATCGAACACCGGGAGCGTATAGCTGCTGTCCTCATAGCACTTCAGGTCAAGAAAGAGTATCGCCGGGATATCCACCGGGAGCGAGTAGTCCTTCACGATAAATTCGTCCTTTTTCGAGCTGAGCTTCCAGTGTATGCGGTTGAGCCTGTCACCGGGGTTGTAGCCTCTCAGGTCAAACACCTCAGACGGGTCGTCACCGGGCTTATGCTCCGAAAATACAGTGCTTTCCTCGCTCACACGGTCGGAATAGCTTATCCTGCCCGAAACCTCCCTGCTCTCCGGCATAACGGCTATCTCAGTGCATATATCCTCCGCCGCCCGGAACCGGAATATCCTCAGCGGGTCGTAAATGTATATCTCCTTGCACCGGATATTGACTATACCGCAGTATTTCGAGCTGAGCCTGAATGCCACGCTCTGACTGTTACTTGCCTGCACCGGCATAAACAGCTCAAATTCGTTTATCTGGTTGTTGAATACATTGTAATACTCTATACGTGCCTCTGCCTTGCCTATCGGGAACGGGCTTCTGCTGTGTATCCTCAGCTGCACCGGAAAGCTCTCATTCTTCTGGGCGGTATCTCCCGGAAGCACAAGCTCCGCAGTCATCGACCGCTTTGCGATAAGGGTCGTGACGAACATCACTGCCGGTACTGCTATCATCACTGCGAGCAGAACAAGTGCGAAGTCCCACAAATACATTATATAGAACACCGCACAAATGAGGATAAGCAGCAGGAACAATATCTTCATCAGTATCATGTCAGTCTCACTTTGCAGAAACGCCGGGGGACGGAACGCTCTTTACTATTTCATTTATCACCTCTGCGGCAGTAGTCTCAGCAAGTCTCGCCTTGGAGCTGAGGAGTATCCTGTGGCAGAAAACGTCCGCACATATATAGTCCACATCATCCGGGATAACGTAGTCCCTGCCATATGCGGCAGCTATGCCCTTGGAAATCTGCATGAGTGCGAGGGTACCTCTCGGACTGACACCGAGCTTTATCATAGGGTGCTCTCTTGTTGCAGCGGCAAGCGATACCATGTAGTTATACACCTTATCGTCGATATAGATACCGGAGATATACTCCTGCAATGCCATGAGCGACGAGGAATCAGCAACCGCCCTTACGCTGTCGAGCGGGTTTGAGTTGTACTTCGCTTTGAGTATCGCAATTTCTCCGCTGTGGTCAGGGTAGCCCATACTGAGCTTTATCATGAACCGGTCGAGCTGCGAATCAGGAAGATTATGTGTACCGGCAGAGCCGATAGGATTCTGTGTAGCTATGACGGTATACGGCTCAGGGAGCTTGTATGTATTTCCGTCAACAGTAATGCTCTTCTCCTCCATAAGCTCAAGCAGGGCGGACTGTGTCTTGCTTGAGGTGCGGTTTATCTCATCTGCGAGGAAGAGATTGCAGAATGCAACGCCTGGGCGGAACTCAAAGCTGCCGTTCTGCTTGTTGTACACCGAAAAGCCAGTAACATCGGACGGCAGAACGTCCGGGGTGAACTGCATACGATTATGCTCAAGAGAGAGAGCCTTTGAGAAGGCAAGGGCGAGGGTAGTCTTTCCGACACCGGGGATATCCTCAATAAGGATATGACCCTTGCAGAGAATGGCAAGGAGCACCTTGATTATCATCTGATCCTTGCCGATGACAGCCTTTCTGACCTCCTCGACAATGCTGTTGATCTGTTTTGAGCAAGCTGAATTAACCATTTTGTTTTCCTTTCTGTATTATGTCTTTTTCTTTGCTTTGCGGCAGCATACACTGCCCATTATATATTATACCACTACCATTTACAGATGTCAAATAGAACTTATCAGCAGCCTCAGATAAATAGAAGCATATTTTCCCTTTCCGGTGAATAGTATTTTGCAGGAGGCGATAAAATGGAAAATAAGGAGAGCAGGGATATGCAGTCCCGGGCGGAGAAGTACCGGGAGGAAATGATGAAGCTCTACAGCCGCAGAAGCACGCTTTATGAGGAGCACAATGATCCGCAGCCGGCAGAGGAGATAACTGACGAGCCGCCTGTACCTGAGCCGCCGACAGCTGATGACCCGGCGTTTCCGGAGGAGGAGTACACCCCTCAGCCGGAGACAGATACGCCGCCGGAGCAGACTGATGAGGAGAAATTCGGTGTTGATGAGGACGCACCGGACGATACAGCATGGTCACCGCACCCTGAGGACGACAGGAATGAGAGCAGCGATATTGAGGACGAATACAACAGCCGCTACCCAGAGCCGGATATATCGGAGCTTGACGACCTGACAGATGACGAGAACACAACACCGCCGGAGTATGCCACTGCTGAGAGCATGGGCGATGCGATAGGCTATATACAGGTCTATGTCCGTACCGGAGATGAGTCGTCAGCAGTTGCGGGAGCTTCTGTGATCGTGTCAGCTGTCGTGGACGGCAGGCGGCTCATGATAGCCACAGGAGTAACTGACGGCAGCGGAACAGCTCCAAGATTTTCAGTACCGGTTCCTCAGGCGGAGCTTTCGCAGTCCCCCGGCTCAGCGATCCGTCCGTACAGTCTCTTTGACATATCTGTCACCGCTGATGGCTTCTTCAACGCACGGAGCGTCGATGTCCCGGCATTTGAGGGCATAACCTCAGTCCAGAATTTCAGCATGATACCGGTTCCGTACATGATGAACGGCAGTGAGGAAACAGTGACCTATTATAATCAGGAACCATTCTGAACGGAGGTGGAAAAATGCTGTCAGGAACACCCTTTATCCCAGAGACTATCACAGTACACCTCGGAACTCCGGACTCTGACGCACCGAATGTTACGCTTGATTTCGCTTCGTATATAAAGAACGTCGCATCGAGCGAGATATTCCCCACATGGCCTGAGTCTGCACTCCGGGCGAATATCTACGCCATTGTCAGCTTTGCCCTGAACCGGATATATACCGAATGGTACAGGTCGAGGGGCTACGATTTCGACATTACAGCAACGACCCAGTACGACCAGAAGTTCATCAACGGAAGGGAGTATTTCCGTAATATCGGCTATCTTGTTGACGAGCTGTTCAACGATTACGTCCGTCGGCAGGGGACGGTAGAGCCGCTGTTCACTGCGTTCTGCAACGGAACTACAACGACCTGTGCAGGACTTTCCCAGTGGGGTACAGTTGACCTTGCCGAGCAGGGGCTGACTCCCTTCGAGATACTGCAATACTACTATGGCGACGATATCGAGATAGTGAAAAATGCCCCGGTACGTACAGCGATGCCGTCCTATCCGGGGATAGAGCTTGCCCTCGGCTCAGCCGGCAATGATGTCCGCTCACTGCAAATATACCTCAACAGGATATCCGGCAACTACCCGGCGATACCCAAGATACCGCAGGCTGACGGGATATTCGACGCAGCGACTGAATCGGCAGTCCGTACCTTCCAGAGCGTTTTCGGACTTGAACCGGACGGCATTGTGGGTCAGGCGACATGGAACAGGATAGTCTATATCTACACGAGCGTAAAGCGTATCGCAGAGCTTGACTCAGAGGGAGTACGGCTTGAGGAGGTCGCACCGCTGTTCAATGAGGATCTTAGTATCGGAATGCAGAGTATTGAGGTGAGCATACTGCAATACTACCTTGCAGTTATCGGTGCTTACTATGCGGCAGTAACTCCGGTGGAGATAACCGGGTATTTCGGCGAGCAAACTGAAAGATCGCTCAAATCGTTCCAGAGAGTATTCGGGCTTCCCCAGACCGGAGTTGCTGACCGTGCTACACGAAACGACCTTTATCGGGCATACAGCGGTATCGCAGAGACTGTCCGCCCGGAATACACAGCAGTCGCACTCTATCCGGGAACAGTTCTGAAGGAGGGCGATTCCGGTGAAAGCGTGCGTATAATACAGGAATACCTCACATTCATACACTCCACCTACATTAATATCCCGGCTGTGAACAATACCGGCTACTTCGGGCCGGTGACACGGCAGGCGGTAATGGAATTTCAGCGTACCTTCGGCATTGACCCGTCAGGATACGTCGGGGCGATAACATGGGATAAGATAGCGGAGGTATATTCAGACCTGCGGTTCGGCTTTGACAAAAGACCATATCAGAATCCGGGCTATACTATTGAATAAGGTGAATACAGTGGATAAAGCCGGCAAACAGAGCCGGACAGAGCAGATTGAAAGGAGCAGAAATGGCATACACAAACGCACAGCGGCGGCAGCATATCTATGAGCTTCAGACGTATCTGCACGCAATATCGCTGATGAATGACAGTATTCCGCAGGTGATACCAAGCGGAGTATATGACAGTGACACCTCAGCAGCAGTGAGGGCATTCCAGAGAGAATACGGACTGCCGGAGACGGGAAGCACAGACCCCGTGACATGGAACAGGATAGTGGGTGTATACCGGTCAATGCTGAGTGCCCAGCCGGTGCCGTATGCGGTATTCCCGTCACCGGGCTACGTGGCAAAGCCGGGAGACACCGGACAGGTGATATACGTGGTGCAGGTCATGCTCTGCTGTATCGGACGGCGGTATGACAATATGCAGCAGCCGGAGATATGCGGCAGCTTCACGGAGGAAACAGCTGCGGCAGTCCGTCAGTTCCAGCAATGGTGCGGACTTCCCCAGAACGGCAGGGTCGATAGTGCAACATGGAATATGCTCGTCTCCTGCTGTGAGCATTTATGTAATGAATGAGCCTGAGAAGATACACTTTTCATCCCGTAATTTTGTCTGTTTCCGCTTCAGGGCTCGGCATAAAAAAAATCCAGACCAACGTGAGATTGGTCTGGATCGTCTGTTATACGGGAGCCGTCATATCCTTGTGAATCTTCTTACCTCTCCAGCCATGCCAATGAACATCGCCTTAGGGCGTGCCCAGACCTGACCATCAGAAAGGCTTCTGTAAACAACAAGCTCCTCGTTGTCCTCGCTGTGGCGGGCAACTGTGATGAGCTCATACTCTCCGCCCTTGAAATGGCGGTATCTCGCACCCTCTATAAGCTCCGGCTCAGGTGAGGGCTCTGCCGCAGCTATCCGTGCAAGTGCAGCATCAGGCTCGATATTCACGATATCGTCAGCAACGATTATCATAGAGGAATAAGCCGGCATCTTCACGAACGCATTTCCGTTATTGACCTCAAGAGCTCTTCCGCTGATAACATCAACAAGTCCCTCCATATGAGTACCGAAGCTGAGGTCGTACTCATGGTCAGCAAGGTTGAGTGCAACGTAGATGACCTGATCGCCGAGCACCTTCTTGAAAAGGAGCTGCTGATTGGTGATGCTTATTCTCTCATAGCTGCCGGTACGGAGTGCAGGATACGCACGATAAACACGTCCGAGCTTTACGATATGCTTATACAGTGTGATGTTCTCACGCTCCATATCCGCAAGGTGCAGGCACGGGCGGAGATTATCGTCAGAGTGGTTCTCCTTTCTGCCCTGAATGCCGTACTCACTGCCGTAATAGATCGACGGGATACCCGGCATGGTGTACATGAGTGTATAGATAAGAGGCAGATATGACTGGTTGTTCACAGTGCTTGCAAGGCGGTTGACATCGTGGTTGTCAGCGAAATTGTAGAGGTTGATATTCCTGTAAATGCCGCCGTTCGCACCGGACTGACGATTGATAGAGTAATCTATCTCATAGTAATTCTTGTCATTGTGAGAGGAATAAAGTCCCTTATAGCATTCGTAATTCGTAACGCTGTCGAGCATTTCCGGGTTAGCCCAGCGGTTGTAGTCGCCGTGGATTATCTCGCCCATGAGCCAGAAATCAGGTCTCTTTCCCTTGCAGAAGCTGCGTATCCTCTTGAAGAAGTCGAAGTCTATGCAGTCCGCAGCATCAAAGCGTATACCGTCTATCTTGAATTCCTCTATCCAGTAGTTTACAGCGTCGATGAGGTGGTCGCACACGCCGACATTACGCAGATTGAGCTTGACGAGATTGTAGTGTCCGTTCCAGCCCTCATACCAGAACGGGTCGCCGCACGGTGAGGGGCCGCCGAAATTGAGGTTCTGGAACCAGTCGCAGTAGCCGCTCCCCTGCCCCTTTTCCTGTATATCTACGAACTGCGGGAACTTTCTTCCGACATGATTGAAAACTCCGTCGAGTATGACACGTATCCCGTTTGCGTGAAGCTCCTCGCAGATGTGGCGGAACGAGTTATTGTCACCGAGCCTGCGGTCAATGGTCTTATAGTCCGTCGTATCATAGCCGTGCTCAACGGATTCAAATACCGGCCCGAAATAAATTGCGTCAACGTTCATTTCCTTGAAATGCGGTATCCATTCAAGCACCTTATCGAGCCTGTGTACGACCGCACCGCCGTCATTGAACTTAGGTGCTCCGCAGAAGCCGAGGGGATAGATGTGATAGATTATGGCATTATCGTACCAATTCATAATGATTTTCTCCTTTATATCATTTATTATACTACTTATTGCTGCCCTCCAAGAAATACGCCGCCTCCATATCAGCAACGTTCAGGGCAAGTGCGAGCGGGAACATTTCCAGAGCCTTTCCGATATTTCCCTTGTCCTCATTACCCGAAAAGCCCATATGATAGCGTATCGCAAAAGCCTCATCACGGGTGAGCCTTGACTCTCCGTAGAAAAAGCCGGACAGGATATAGACCGATTTTTCGCCGTGTCCGTAGGGGAGTCTGTCATTCACAGTGTAGAACGGTACCTTCTCCCACTGCCCTGTTTCGTCATTCTTTTTGTTGCGCAGCTCGGTGGTGTAAAAATTGACCTTGCATACATCGTGCAGAAGTGAGACAAGAGCGATAGTCTCCTCGGAGTAGTCCATTCCGTAAAGCTCCTTAGTCCGGGGACGTGAGAGGTAGTCCTTGAGACAATGGTATACATTTACGCTGTGCTGGACGAGCCCTCCCTCATACGCACCATGATAGCGGGTAGAGCTCGGAGCTGTGAAGAAATCACTCCGCTTGAGATATTCAAGAAGCTTGTCAGCACCGGGACGCTTGATATTCTCAGTATATATCTTTATGAATTCGTCACGTGCAGAGAGCTTTTTAGTCTCAGCTTCCGGGATATCCGTGGTATTTTCAGGCATACTGATTCTCCTTTCACTTAGTTACTAACATATTATACCACAAAACCGAAAATAAAGCAATAGCCTCAGCGATATTTTTTGTAGAAAATGACCTACATGAGACAGAGGACTCCGGGCAGGGCGGCAAAAGCGGTGCTGCCTGTGCCGAAAAAATTCTATATCCTATTGAAATATCCGGAAAAGTGATGTATAATATAGTTGACAGAAAGAAAATGGTATATAAATGGTATATAAGGAGTAAAAAAATGAAGAAAAGAAAGATTTGCAGCCGGGCTGCTTCAGCAGCCTCGGCAGCTCTGCTCATGGCAGCGGCGGTCTCCCCGGCTTTACTCAGTATCCCCCTCACTGCAAACGCAGGTCAGCAGCTCGGTCAGACCGATTTTGACGAGGGTGTAGGTCTTCCGTGGCATATCTGCGAATCCGCTCCCGGTGAAATGGATTTCTCCATTGACGGCGGTACGTACAATATCACTATCGTCAACCCGGGCGGTGCTTCAAGGGGCGGTGAGGACAGGTGGGACTGTCAGTTCCGCCACAGAGGTCTGAAAATAGTCTCCGGTCACCAGTACCGGGTGAGCTACGAGATAACCGCCTCAAATTCCGGTAAATACTACACAAAGATAGGCAACCTTGACGGCGATGTTGAGATCTGGCACAACAACATGGCAGACAACGGCCCCGACCTCGGAAGTACGTGGGAGCTTCTGCCGATACAGGCGAACCAGACCGTTAAGGCGGAGCTGACGTTCACGGCTTCTCAGTCGCTTGATGTTGCAGAGTGGGCGTTCCACCTCGGCGGAGACGGACAGTATACAAACGGCGACTGCTTCCCTGCTGGAACTGTCATAAAATTCGACAATATGTCACTCATCGACCTGACCAGCGACGAAAACGACTACGTGCCTGAGGAGCAGTGGGAAAGAGCGGATATCCTCACCAATCAGGTCGGATATTTCACCGGCAGGGCTAAGCGTGCCACTCTCCTGAGCAGCACTGGCTCCGGTATCAGCTTTGAAGTAAAGGACAGCTCCGGAAGTGTTGTATTTTCCGGGGAAAGCGAATATTTCGGCTTTGATGAGGATTCCGGCGATACTGTCCATACCCTCGACTTCACAGGTCTTGACACGCCCGGAACATACTTCATTGAAACGGAGGACGGCTCGGAAAGCCGGGAATTTACTATCGGTGACGAGAGCGTCTGGTCGTCGCTCCTCTGGGATTCCCTCAACTATTTCTATCAGAACCGCAGCGGTATACCTATTGAAAGTCAGTATATCACCTCCGGCGACAAGTCCGCTCTTGCCCGTGCGGCAGGACATACCTCGGATATGGCTGAGATAGAGCAGACATGGGGCTACTCCGGCAGCAGCGGCACTATAGATGTTACAGGCGGCTGGTACGACGCAGGCGACCACGGGAAATATGTCGTAAACGGCGGACTCTCGCTCTGGCTCATGCAGAATCAGTACGAAACTGCCCTGAAATACGGCTTTGAGGACGCCTATGCTGACGGAACCATGTACCTCCCCGAAAGCTCAAACGGATATCCCGATCTGCTTGATGAAGCAAGGTACGAAATGGAATGGATGCTCAAAATGATAGTCAGCTCCGGCGATTATCAGGGCATGGCGTACCACAAGGCTCACGATGAAAAGTGGACAGCTCTTGGCATAGCCCCGGCTGACGATACGATGAAGCGTATCGTAAAGCCTCCGACTACTGCGGCAACTCTCAACCTTGCTGCGTGCGGGGCTCAGGCAGCTCGTCTCTGGGAGGATATCGACCCGGATTTTGCACAGGAATGCCTTGAGGCTGCGGAAAATGCCTACACTGCGGCTAAAAAGCACCCGGATATGTACGCTCCGCTTGATGAATCTGTCGGCGGCGGTGCATATGGAGACGATGATGCCACTGACGAGTTTTACTGGGCAGCAATGGAGCTTTTCATCACCACCGGCAACGAGGATTACTACGATGATACTGCGGAATACCGCTATTTTCTGGACGTTCCCACTACCCTCGGCGGCGGTGAGAGCGTGGACACCGTGGGAAGCTTCGACTGGGGAAATACTGCGGCTCTTGGTACATTCAGCGCAGCCCTCAACCCGGACAGCTTCGACAAGGGAGACAGTGAGATAATCACCGAGAATATTTCTGCTGCCGCCCGGCATTACCTTGAAATTGAGGATTCTCAGGGCTACGGCGTTCCCTATGGGCAGAGCACTCTGTCCTACAACGACAGCGATAAAGGCTATCTCTGGGGCAGCAATTCGTTCGTAACGGACAACTCCGTTGTCATGGCATATGCCTATCTTCTTACCGGCGAGGACAGCTATCTTGACGGAGTTATCGGCGGTCTGGACTATATCCTCGGCAGAAACCCGATGGACTATTCCTACGTTACAGGCTACGGCACTCATGCCGTCGAGTACCCCCACCACCGCTACTGGTCATGGCTCATTGACGAGAGCTTCCCGAAGGCTCCCTCCGGTGTAATGTCCGGCGGCCCGAACTCCGGTATGCAGGATCCCTGGGTACAGGGAAGCGGCTGGAAGAAGGGAAATATCGCTCCGCAGAAGTGCTACCTTGACCATATCGAGGCCTGGTCGGTGAACGAGTGTACGATAAACTGGAACGGCTCACTTGCGTGGATAGCAGGATTCGTGGCTGAGGAGACTGTCGGAATTATCCCCGGCGAGACCGGCGGAGGAGCTGCTGCCGAGGAAAATACCGAAAAGCCGGCAAAATCGGAAGAGCCTTCATCAAAGTCCTCCAGAACCGAGAAAGCCGACAAAACTGACAAGACCGACAAATCGTCATCTGTAACTGCCGATGACCCGGCAGATTCTGAACCGAAAATGCTCGACTCAGGCAGCAGCAAGCTTGGTATCATCGGCATAATCGCTGCGGCTGCGGTCATCGTTATCATTTCGGTACTGGTGTTCATCTATAAGATAATTAAATTAAAATACAATAAATAAAAGGTGATCTGGGAAAAAACCTTTCTTCAGAAAAAGGAGTGAAAAAATGAAAAAATTGATTGCAGCGGCTGCAGCCGTAATCACAGGTGCTGCGGCAGCTATACCGGTCCAGAGGAGCATGAATGCCGGTGAGCTGACCGAATTTGCTTATTCATTGCTTGGAAAGGGCGATATACCGGCGTTCTGCGACTTCAACGGAGATGGAAGAGTGGACGGCTTCGACCTTATTATCGCACGGCAGACAATGAATGCCGGTGTCAGGGAGTATACCGAAACGACAACTATGGCGACGGAGGACAACGTCAACTACATCGGCAGAGTCCTCGATAAGAACGATACCGCATGGCTCGTGCAGAGCGGCTCAGCGGTCGAATTCAGGGTATCCGCAAGGTCAGCAAGCATCAATATCGTCTGCGACGGCTCGGAGAAGAATGACGAAAAATACCGTCCGAGATACGCTGTGCTCGTTGACGATGAGATCATACTCGACGAGGTCATGAGCGAAGGCGAAAAGACTATCGAGCTGTTTTCCGGCGATAACAAGCGGTCAGTATGCGTTAAGGTGATACACCTGTCAGAAGCCAACAACGGTACTATAGGCGTCGTCGGGATAAATACCGATTCCAACTCGGAAACACCCGTTCGCCCGACTGCCGAAAAGAACCTGAAAATAGAGTTCATCGGAGACTCTATCACCTGTGCCTACGGCGTTGAGGGTGAGAATCAGTATGAGAGCTTCAAGACCTCTACAGAGAACTTCATGAAATCCTACGCATACCTGACCGCTGAGAAGCTCGGTGCGGACTACAGTGCAGTGTGCTACAGCGGATACGGCATAATTTCGGGCTATACCAGCACTGACGAGAAGAATACCGATTCGCTGCTACCGGATAACTACATCTACTACGGAGCACCTGAAGCGTACCGGACGGAGTGGGATTTCACCAAGGAGAAGAATGACGTTGTTGTTATCAACCTCGGTACGAACGACGCTTCCTATATAACCAAAGACCTTGAGGGCAGATCGGACGAATTTACTGCGGCGTACACCGATTTCCTGTGTACTGTCTCTGAGCTGAACCCGGATTCCTATATCATCTGCACCCTCGGCACTATGGGCTGCACTGAGCTTTGCCCGTACATCGAAAAGGCTGCCGCAGATTTCACCAAAAAAACAGGTAATACCCGTATAATGGTCTATGAATCGGTCACTCACGACATCACAGCTGACGGAGTAGGCTCTGACTGGCACCCGTCTGAGGTAACTCAGCAGAACAGTGCATACGTGCTTGCGGATAAGATATGTCAGGCTCTCGGCATGGAGTCGGATAAGATAGGTCTTAATGCTGCGAATGGTGCGGAATACAGCACAACTGCCGGCGATGGTGCAATGATGAGCGATTATTTCAGCGAATGGGACAAGTCCTACCACGTTACTGTTGTCAACGGTGGTAAGATACCTGCCTCTATACAGACGAGGATCTCCGGACTTGAAATGAAGGAGGACGGCATTTACTCGCTTACGTTCGACTTTTCGGCTGATGAGGGCATGGAGATACCATTTGTTCTCATGGACAGCAGCAACAATATCCAGTTCAGCGATACACTCGTCGGTACAGGCTCTCAGACCTCGTACACCTCCGAGCTGTTCACCTACTCCAAGGACGACAATGACGCAGAGCTTGTATTCTATATCGGCGGAAAGGACAGTGCGAGAGTGAGCCTGTATAAGGTAAAGCTTATCCGGGTAGAATGAGCTGCACAGGAGGACAAAATGGAGAAAAACAGACTCAATGCGATAATGCTTGCGATCCTTGCGGCGTGTATCGTGATAATGATAGGCAAGGGCTGCTCGTCCGGAATGAGCGGCGGCAAAGACAGCTCAGAGCCGGTGGTCACGCAGCCTGCAAGTATGCCGGAGGATAACTTTTCATTGCAGGGTCAGCCAGGCTACTACGCCGAGCCGGGTACTGTCCCGCCGGGGTATGAGGGCGATGCTGCACCGACTGAGCCGCCTGCCGAGCCGGATTATATCACAGTTACAGACCTGCTCGGACGTGTGGAGGGGACTATCCCGATAACTGCGGCAACTGACGAAACAGGTGCAGTGATATCCGGCACGGAGACTACAGCAGCTGATGTCCCGGAGGACACGACTGAGCCGACAAGATCGCTGCTTGACGAGTACAGCGAGCAGATAGAGGCTGCACAGAACTATGAGCAGGGCGGCTTCTATCACCCGGATCAGGGCAGTGGCGGTCAGCTTAGCAGCAATGACTATCAAAACGCTACGTTCCCGGACGATTTTACGCTGTATGTAGGGTAAATTTCTTTGAAAAATGTACGGGGAGCACCCGTTCCCCGGATGGCTCCCCAAAGAAAGGTTTTTATTCGGAAGTAGACAATGTTTCCGTAAAAATAAATAATATCAATAAGGAGGATCATTATGGTAGTGATCGAAATGGAAAACGGAAAGAAGATAAAGATAGAGCTTTATCCTGAAATCGCACCGATAACCTGTGAAAACTTTGAGAAGCTCGTTTCAGACGGCTTCTACAATGGGCTTACATTCCACAGAGTTATCAGCGGCTTCATGATACAGGGCGGCTGTCCGAACGGCACTGGTACAGGCGGCCCCGGCTGGCACATCAAGGGAGAGTTCTCATCAAACGGAGTGAAGAACGACTTAAAGCACACCCGTGGAGTGATCTCAATGGCACGTTCCATGATGCCCGATTCCGCAGGCTCACAGTTCTTCATCATGCACCAGGACGCACCTCACCTTGACGGACAGTATGCTGCATTCGGCAAGGTAATTGAGGGTATGGACGTCGTTGACGAGATAGCTGCAACAGCTACCGATCTCCGTGACAAGCCCAAAACTCCGCAGATCATGAAGAGCGTTACTATTGAGTGAGGACAGGCTATGGGACTTAATTTCAGAAAGAGCTTCAAGATCGGTAAATTCCTGAAGATCAACAAGAACAAGAAGGGCATGAGCGTCTCCGTGGGCGGAAAGAAGCTCCAGGTCACACTCAACGATAAGAAAAAGCTCACCGCTTCGCTCCTCGGTACTGGTATTTCATACGACACAAAGCTCGATAACCTTGGGAAAAAGGATTCAAAAAAGGACAGTAAATAAAAAAAGCGGAAGCTCTTCACCTTGAGCTTCCGCAATTTTTATCAGTGATAATAGGAATCTATCCCGAGGTACTCCTCTAAGGTCAGGTACGGGTCATCGCCGTTTACCTGGAGCTCATGCAAAGCACACGACACCTCAGTGCCGACGTAACGGATATGCCACGACTCGTACTTGTAGCCGGTAATGTCCTGCTTGCTCTGAGGATAGCGCAGTATGAAGCCGTACTCCCAGCAGTGCTCCTCAAGCCATATCGCCTCCGGTGTGCCGATGAACGAATCGTCGATGATATTCACATCTATCGCAAGTCCGGACTGGTGCTCGGAATGTCCCGGACGAGCGGAGAAAGTATCCGCCGACTCCTGACCGTACCAGTAGCAATAGTTGTTGTAGATCTCGCTCTGGTAATCGTATGAGCGGAAGCCTGAGGACAGGTAGATATCAAGTCCGTCCGCCGCAGCACCGGCACTCAGCTTTGCAAACTGAGCCTCACACGTCGGGTCAAGTCCGGGGTTGAAGTCATACGGCAGTGCGTAGCTCTTGTTGGCGATGAGTATGGTAACTCCGGTATTCGGGTCAGTCATGTAGGTTATCCCCGGTATATCGTACACCTGCGGCGGTGCTCCGTACTCAGCGTTCGCCTCACTTTCTTGTACATCCCCGGTATCCTCCCCGGTGATCTCCTGCTCCGGATCCGTTTCCGCCTCATCTATACTATCTGTATTATACGGTTCATCCTCAGCAGTCTCCCTCTGTATATACTCCTCAGTCGGCGATATTACAACATCTGCTTCGGTACTATCTGCAATATCGTTACTGTCTGCAATATCGGTACTGTCTGCAATATCGGTACTGTCTGCAATACCGGTACTGTCTGTAATAACTGAACCGCTTTCCGGGCTGACCGGGCTTGCTGCGTCATGACTGCTCTCCCCTGCCGTTCCCGTCTGTCCGCACGCCGTAAGGAGCAGCGTTGCCGACAGAGCTGCGATAATTCCCTTTTTCATTGTATCTTCCCCTTTTTTATATTACTGTTCGTATACTCCTGCGTCTATCTGCAATACAACGAGAGCGTCCTGTCCTGTCAGACCATCTGAGCCGTCACAGTCCGCATTTATTGCACCCTGCACAGACAGCGGATACTTCTCACTATTGGCAATGCACTGTAATATCGCAACTGCATCTGCCATATTCACCTTGGAATCGCAGTTTGCATCACCTAAAAGCTCCGAAGCCTTTACCGTCACCTTTACCTGAGACACCGCATTTCCCGTCCGCACAACTATCACAGTCTCACCGGCTCCGACAGCTGTCACAAGTCCCGAATCATCGACAGTCGCTACGTCCTTGTTCATCGAAATGAACTCAGAGCCCTCACTCGCAGAAAGCTGGCGTGTTTCACCGGCTGCACCGAACTCTATGCTCAGCTGTGCCGGAGCAGTTGAGGGCTGCGTGGGATCGTAGGTGGACTCAACATCAGCCTCATAGGGAATGCCGTTTATAAGGACTGTTATTGCACACTTACCGCTGCCGGCCGCCGTTATCAAGCCGTTCTGGTCAACAGTCGCAACACTCTCATCAGAGCTTGACCACACGAGAACTGCCCCATCAGGAACATTGGTCAGATTCATTGCGAACTGCGGCACGTCGTTGGAAAGCTTAACATCGCCAAGCTTTCTCGGCTGTACAGGTGCTCCGGTATACTCGCTCGTTATGTCGGTGTAGTATCTGACATTCCCGACAAGTGCATAGATACGGCATTTTCCGCTGCTTACCGCCGTTACGACACCATTCTGGTCTACGACAGCGATCTTCTCGTCAGAGCTTGACCACACCGGTGAAGTACCCGCCGGAGCTGCTATCTGGCGTGAGGGCTGTTCGTCAGTCAGTGTTATCGCTATTCCAGTCATTTCAAGGTCTTTGATACCCTCGCTCGTCCCGGCAGTTGTTGGCTGAACGCCGGTATACTCCGAAATTATAGTGATCGTATAGGTATTGCTGCCGTAAACAGCTGTGACGACACACGTTCCGCTGCCGACTGCGGTTATAGTTCCGTCCGCAGCTACCGTCGCAACCGAGGTGTCCGAGCTGCTCCACTTTGCGTCGGTATTATTTATACCACTCAGCGTCGGAGTAACGATATACTGCGTATCATTAAGCCTTACGCTTCCGAGGTCAACTGCCTGCGGTGCTGTGGTCTCCTCGTCAAGAACGATCACCTCGAACTTATAAACAGCGTTTGAAAATACTGCATAAATATAAGCCGTACCCTTGCCGACCGCCGTAACTAAGCCGTTTTCGTCAACTGTAGCCACGCTCTCAGCGTCGCTGTACCATGTCGGCTTTTCAGTAAGCTCAGACGAAGCAGTTATAGGTACGCTGTCGCCGATGTGGGCAAGAGTAGCCGTCGCACTGACCGGAGTCTCGTCAGCCGAAGCACTTGTCCCATTAGTCAGACCGGCTGCCGCTGCAAGCGGTACAGACCCGCACAGCAGGCACAGGGCAGCTGCACAGGCGGCAGCTCTGCACATTTTTTCATTTCTCTTTTTCATAACATATCTCCCTCCCGGAATTACTTCACATCTATTATATACCTTTCTTCGGGCAATGTCAACTTTTTTGCGGAATTTTGCGGTATCCCGATGACAAAATACTTGACAAATGGTTGAAAATATGATATGATGTTTTACAGAAACAGTCAAACTGTTTATATTCTCCACGAAAAGAGGTAATATTATGAGCAAAATACTGGTAACATATTTTTCCGCCGAGGGCAATACTGCAAAGCTTGCGAAAAATCTCGCAGCGGCTGCCGACGCAGATATCTTCGAGATAAAGCCTGAAACTCCCTATACCGCTGCGGATATCAACTGGAAGAACCCGTTCTCACGCTGCAATAAGGAGAAGATCGGCAAAAAGGACGTCCCGGTTGCCGGTAAGATCGGAAATTTCGCCGATTATGACACTATACTCATCGGCTTCCCGATATGGTATGCAGCCGCACCCAACGTAGTCAATACATTTGTCAAGGACTACGACTTCACCGGTAAGAAGATAGCCCTCTTCGCCACCTCCGGCGGCAGCGGTATCGGTAAGAGTGCCGACAAGCTCGCACCATATCTGAACGGAAAAGGTACTATCGTAGCCTCCAAGCTCTTCCAGCCCGACGAGAAAAGCGATATCCTCACCGATTGGATACAGTCGCTCTGATATATGCATCTCCGGTCATGTGTTCCGGTGATCCTGCGGATATTTTTGCTTACAAATCAGGGATAACCCCATTTCAGAAGGGTTATCCCTGAATTTTTACGTGTAAATTTCTATAAAAGCACCGATATCACAGGATCACCGGATATGCTCATCTGATCTTTGAACCGGCAGGTATCGAATCGTCAAGGAAGAGAACCTTTACGCCGTCCGCTGTGTCTGCGGAACAAATCATGCCGAGACTCTCAACACCCCTCAGCTTTATCGGCTTCAGGTTGGCTATGATCTGAACTGTCTTTCCGGTCAGCTCCTCCGGCGTGTAATACTCTGCAATGCCGGAAACCACCTGTCTGCCGCCCATTCCGTCATCGAGACGGAAACACAGCAGCTTGTCAGACTTCTTCACTTTCTCGACTGAGAGAACCTTTGCAGCACGAATATCAAGCTTTGCGAAATCGTCAATAGTTATTTCAGGGAGAAGCGCCGGTATATCGCTGTTTTCGGGTGTATTTTCATCAGCGGACTCAGCTTCGAGCTTTGCCTTGGCAGTCTCCATATTCTTCTCGATTATGGCATTCAGCTCAGCTATCTCCTTGTCAAGGTCGATACGGGGGAAGAGTATCTCGCCCTTGTGAACAGTTACATTTGCCGGAAGTACGCCGAATCCCGCCGCATTATCATAGCTTGCGTCACTCTCGGCTGCACCTATCTGCTCCCACACCTTCGGCATCATTGTCGGCATAAACGGTGCGAGGAGAGTTGAAATGATACGTATAGACTCCAGCAGATTGTAAAGCACTGAAGCCAGTCTTGCACGCTTTGACTCGTCCTTGCCGAGCTTCCATGGCTCAGTCTCGTCGATATACTTATTTGCACGGTCAACTGCTGTAAATATCGCTTCAAGAGCGTTCTTGAGCCTTGTTTCGTCGATACATTTGTCCGTGATATCCCTCAGTGCAGTCAGCTCGCCGATGAGAGAATCGTCTATCTCAGCTGCCTCACGCTCCTCCGGGAGAGTGCCGCCGAAATACTTGTCCGCCATTGCAACGGTACGTGAAACAAGGTTGCCGAAGCCATTGGCAAGATCGGAATTTATGCGGTTTATCATTATCTCATTCGAGAATGCACTGTCAGCACCGAGAGCCATTTCACGCAGGATATGGTATCTTATCGAGTCTACTCCATAACGCTTTCCGAGCATTAACGGGTCAACGACGTTGCCAAGCGATTTCGACATTTTCTGAGCCTCGCCGGTCTTGCTCTGGAACGTTATCCAGCCGTGTACCGCAAGCTGCTTAGGCAGCGGTATATCGAGAGCCATGAGCATTGCGGGCCAGATAAGTGCATGGAAACGCATGATATCCTTTGCTACCATGTGTACGTCCGCAGGCCAGTATTTCGCAAAATCATCGTATTCATCGTTATCATAGCCAAGAGCTGTGATGTAGTTGGAGAGAGCGTCTATCCAGACGTAGACAACGTGCTTCTCGTCAAATGTGACCGGAATGCCCCACTTAAAGGAAGTCCTTGAAACGCATACGTCCTCAAGACCCGGCTTGATGAAATTATTCACAAGCTCGACAGCTCTTGTCCGGGGATTGAGGTAATCCGTCTCAAGCAGGAGCTTTTCAAGGCGGTCAGAGAATGGTGACATCTTGAAGAAATAAGCCTCCTCCTCGGCGATCTTCACCGGGCGGTGGCACTCAGGGCAGCAGCCGTTCTCGTCAAGCTGTGATTCAGTCCAGAAGCTCTCGCAGGGTGTGCAGTATTTTCCGGAATACTTGCCCTTGTAGATATATCCCCGGTCGTAGAGATCCTTGAATATCTTCTGCACTGCTGAAACGTGGTAGCCGTCAGTGGTGCGGATAAAGCGGTCATAGCTTATGTTCATGTAGCTCCAGAGCTCCTTGAAGGTCGCAACGATCCTGTCAACGAACTCCTTCGGGGTAACGCCGGCAGCCTCAGCCTTCTGCTCTATTTTCTGACCATGCTCGTCAGTGCCGGTGAGGAACATGACATCATAGCCCTGCATTCTCTTATACCGGGAAATCGTGTCGCAGGCGACAGTTGTATAGCAATGCCCGATATGCGGGTCGCCGGACGGATAGTAGATAGGTGTTGTGATGTAAAAGGTTTTTTTGTTCTCAGTATTCATATTCATCGCTCCCTTTTAGATAATCAAGAATATTATACCACATTTTTTCCCATTCCGCAAGGGGGAAATAAAAAAAAATCAAATATTTTTTTCAAGTCATAACCGGCAGCTGAAAAAATCCTTGCAATTGTGATAAATATGTGATATAATGGGGATATCAGTTTCACAGACTAATAAAATACCGAAAGGAGGAATGGAACAAAAGTTCCAAAAATATGACAAAATCTGTAATCTGTATCCTGATAACCATTCTGGTATACCTTTCCGCAATGGTCATCATCGGAGTTGTTTTTTCCAAGAAAAACAGCAACGTAAGCGACTTCTACCTCGGAGGACGAAGGCTCGGCCCTCTCGTTTCTGCAATGAGTGCGGAGGCGTCTGATATGAGCAGCTACCTGCTCATGGGTCTTCCCGGACTTGCATATCTGTGCGGTACTGCTGAGGTCGGATGGACTATAATCGGTCTTGCCGCCGGTACCTACCTCAACTGGCTCCTCGTTGCAAAGCGGCTGAGGGTTTATTCCCACAAGTGCGGGAACTCAATTACTATCCCGGATTTCTTCTCCAACCGCTACCGGGACGACAAGCACCTGCTCATGGGCTTTGCAGCTGCGATAATCCTTATCTTCTTCGTCCCCTACACCGCTTCCGGCTTCTCAGCCTGCGGTAAGCTCTTCAACCAGCTCTTTGGCTGGAACTACCATACGGCAATGATAATCAGTGCAATAATCATCATTGCCTACACCTCGCTCGGCGGCTTCCTTGCGGCAAGCTTCACCGACCTGATACAGAGTATCGTAATGACCACGGCTCTCGTTATACTCGTTGTATACGGTGTGCATACAGCCGGCGGACTTGACAGCGTATTCGACAACGCAAAGGGTCTGACAGACTACATATCCATGACCAGTACAAGGACAGCTGAGGGCGAGCACGTTGATTTCGGCTTTATCCCGGCAGTTTCTACACTTGCCTGGGGACTCGGCTACTTCGGTATGCCGCATATCCTCCTCCGCTTCATGGCTATAGAGGACAAGGAAAAGGTAAAGACCTCACGCCGTATCGCTTCGATATGGGTCGTTATCGCAATGGGAGTTGCGGTGCTCATCGGCATAATCGGCAACGCCCTCACAGCACAGGGTCATGTTCCGGCACTTACCACCTCATCGACATCTGAGACGATAGTTCTTGAAATGGCAACGCTCCTGAGCAAGCACAGCGTTATTGCGGCACTTGTGGCAGGACTTATATTCGCCGGTATTCTCGCCTGCACCATGTCCACCTCTGATTCACAGCTCCTTGCGGCTTCATCGAGTATGTCTGAGAATCTCCTGAAAGGTGTGTTCAAGATAAAGCTTGACGAGAAGAAGTCCATTCTCTCGGCAAGGGCGGTGCTCATCATCATCGCAGTCCTCGGAGTTATCCTTGCGTGGGATCAGAACAGCTCTGTATTCCGGGTAGTATCCTTTGCATGGGCAGGCTTTGGTGCAACATTCGGCCCGGTCATGCTGACGGCACTTTTCTGGAAGCGTTCAAACAAGTGGGGAGCACTTGCAGGACTTATCGTCGGCGGTATCATGGTATTTGTCTGGAAATTCGCAGTACGTCCGATGGGAGGGGCACTTGATATATACGAGCTTCTTCCGGCGTTCATCTGTGCTCTTGCGGCGATCGTCATTGTTTCGCTCGTTACAGCACCTCCGGCTAAGGAGATAACTGATGAATTTGAGGCTGTACAGGCTGAAATGAAATAACACAAAAAGGCGGTCAGAAACAGATCTGACCGCCTTGTATTTTTTATATAGCCCGTAAATCAGCCAATATCTCAGAATGCTATCTGCTCCGCCATCTTGTGAAGCTCAACATCATAAGGCTTTGACATGGAAAGAGCCTCCTGGATATCGTAGTCAACTATCTTGCTGTCCTTGATACCAACGACACGATTTCCCTTGCCCTGCTCAAGCAGCTCAACAGCGTAGTGACCCATTCTTGTAGCCTCAACTCTGTCTCTTACTGTCGGTGAGCCGCCTCTCTGTACATGACCGAGAACTGTAGCTCTTGCCTCGATACCAGTCTTCTCCTGGAGTATCTCAGCTATCTGCTGCGAGTTTCCGATGCTCTCAGCGACTATGACAACGAAATTCTGCTTGCCTCTTGACTTCTTCTCAAGCATAGTCTTAGCTATCTCATCGAGCGAATAAGGCACTTCCTTAGTTATGATATCAGTAGCACCGCAGGCAACGCCGGTATTCACTGCGATATGACCAGCACCTCTGCCCATCACCTCAACAACAGATATCCTGTCGTGAGACTGAGAAGTATCACGAAGCTTGTCCACAAGCTCCATAGCGGTATTCATAGCCGTATCATAGCCGATAGTGTAATCAGTGCAGGCAATGTCATTGTCGATAGTGCCGGGAATGCCGACAGTCAGCATACCCATAGCCGAAAGGTCAGCTGCACCTCTGAAGGAGCCGTCGCCGCCTATAACAACAAGTCCCTCGATACCGAGCTCATCGCACTTAGCCTTAGCCTTTGCAACGCCCTCAGCTGTTCTGAACTCAGGACACCTTGCAGTATAGAGGATAGTGCCGCCGTTATGTATGATATCGGTAACGCTCTTCTCGTCCATAGGTACGATATCGCCTGTGATAAGACCAACGTAGCCTCTGCGGATACCATAGACCTCCATACCCTTGCTAAGTGCTGTTCTGACAACTGCTCTTACGGCAGCGTTCATGCCGGGTGCGTCACCGCCGCTTGTTAAAACACCAATCTTCATAATAATTGTACTCCGATCTGCAAACTGCTGTATTTGTGGATAGATGCTGATTCTATCAACAGATAATTCCATACATATATATTTTACTACATTGATGATTTCTTGTCAAGGGGGGACGCAGTCGTTATGATATTTTTTCATTTTTTAATTTATTGATATACACATCTCTGTCGCCACAGGAGATATCTGTGCCAAAAGCTGCTGGCTGCCTGCAACGGACACTGATACAGTACAAAAAAGGCTGCCGGTCTCCCGGCAGCCCATGAGTTAATTATCCTGAGATTTATCAGATCCGATCAGCATCCGCAGCCGCAGTTGTTGTTGTTGCCGCAGTCATTGTTGCCGCAGCAGGAAGAAAGAAGCAGGAAAAGAATGATGAGCAGGATTATCCACCAGCAGCTGTTTCCCTCAAAGCATGAATTACACATAATCAGACACTCCTTAAATGCTTTATTTGAACCGTTTTATCTGCGATCCATAGTTCATAATATGCCGCCGGCAAAAAAGTGTTACTGCACTCAGCGAATGTTGTATTTCGACTAATATTTTATCCGTAATATGGCATAATATAGGGTAGAAATCTGTAAGGAGGCAATATGACGAATAACGAAAAATTCACACGCAGAGCCGCAAGAGCTGTCGATAATGCGATCCAGGAGGCTCAATCCCTCGGTCACACCTACGTCGGGAGCGAGCATATCCTCCTCTCCCTCTCAGCTGACGGCGGTACAGACGCTGCCGACGCTCTCCTTGAATCCGGTGCAGCCTATGATGATATCCGCCGTGAGGTGATCCGTATCATCGGTCAGGGTACACGCTCCAGCCTCAGCAGCCGCTGCTTTACGTCCTCTGCACGGCATATACTCGACTGTGCCTGCGAGCTTGCTAAAGCCACAAAAAAGCGTCAGGCTGCCCCGGAGCACATCCTCGCCGCTGTCCTCAGAACTCCAGGGTGCAGTGCATATTCTATCTTGTGCAGACTGTGCGGTGACATATCCGATATCTGCACCTTTCTCAGCAGCTGCGGTACACCCGGTCTTAGCGATGGTCAGTTCATGGACGATATATATCACTCCGCTCTCCCCCGGCAGTCTCAGCTGCCGAACCTGTTCCGCTATGGACGTAATCTCACTGACCCGGCACTGGTGCGGAGGAATGACCCTCTTATCGGCAGAGAGCGTGAGATAGGACAGCTTATGCGTATCCTCGCCCGCAGGACAAAGAACAACCCCTGCCTCATCGGTGAAGCAGGAGTCGGAAAAACTGCGATAGTTGAAGGAGCAGCGGAGCGTTTTATCAGCGGAAAAGTCCCTCCGCAGCTCAGGAATAAATTCATATTCTCCCTCGACCTGACTTTAATGCTTTCCGGTGCAAAATATCGTGGAGACTTCGAGGAACGTGTCAAGGCGTGTATCGACGAGGCTGTCTCTGCCGGGAATATTATCCTGTTTATAGACGAGCTCCACACTATCGTCGGTGCAGGTGCAGCTGAGGGAGCTATCGACGCTGCAAATATAATGAAGCCGCAGCTTGCAAGGGGTGAATTACAGCTTATCGGTGCGACAACGTTTGCCGAGTACAGCAGGACTATCGAAAAGGATTCCGCTCTGGAACGGCGTTTTCAGCCTGTAGTTGTCTCCGAGCCGACTGAGGACGAATGCTTTGAGATACTCTCAGGACTGCGTGAACGGTATGAAAGCTTTCATCATGTGACGCTGAGCGAGGATATACTGCGAATGTGCATCAGTCTCCCGGTCAGGTATATCAGCGGCAGGTCACTCCCCGATAAGGCACTTGACGCCGCTGATGAGGCGTGTGCGGCGGCTGTTATGAGAAACAGCAGCACCGTTGACCCTTCGGACGTTGTGAACGTTATCTCCTCAAAGACCGGCATTCCCCCGGAGAATATCTCCTCCGGCGGAGGAAGTGACCTCGTGACACTCGAAAAGCGGCTGAAAGAGCGAGTCATCGGACATGACAGTGCCATAAAGCATATCACTGAGGCTGTGTGCCGTTCCCGCAGCGGACTGCGTGACAGCTGCCGTCCCACAGCCTCTTTCCTGTTCGCAGGCTCTACAGGCGTTGGGAAAACTGAGCTTGCGAAGGCACTTGCGGAATGTATGTTCTCAAAAGACAGCTTTATCCGTGTCGATATGTCCGAATATATGGAAAAGCACGCCGTCTCACGGCTTATCGGTGCTCCTCCCGGCTATGCAGGCTACGGTGACGGAAGCAGTCTGTGCGAGAGGATACGCCGAAGTCCCTACTCTCTTGTGCTGTTCGATGAGCTTGAGAAGGCTGACCCGGAGGTGCTGAATATCCTGCTGCAAATCCTCGACGACGGCTTTCTGACCGACAGCTCGATGCACAGGGTCAGCTTCCGCAGCTGTATCATCGTCATGACCACGAATATCGGTGCTGAGGAGCTTACTGTCAGGACTTCCCTCGGATTTTCGGAGAACCTCCCGGACGGCAGCTCACAGCTCGCTATGCAGCGTCTGAGGCGGCATTTCCCTGCTGAGCTTCTTAACCGGATAGACGATATCATCCCGTTCAAGCCGCTCGGACAGCCTGAGCTTCTGTGCATAAGCCGGATAGAGCTTGAAAAGCTGCAAAAAAGAGCCGGAAGTGTCGGTATCGAGCTGAGGTGCAGCTCCGGAGTTGCTGAGGCTATAGCTGCTGAAAGTGACGGGACAAGATACGGGGCAAGACCTGTCCGCCGGAGGGTCACCGAGCTTGTTGAAAACGAGCTTGCACGAATGATAGTCAGCTCCGAGATATCCCCCGGCGATGCGGTATCCGCTGATGTCGAGGGAGGGCAGATAAGGCTTTCAAGACTGGTCACAGTTTAGCAGCTGATAAAAAAGCTCCGTGCAAAAGCACGGAGCTTAGTTTATTGGAAAAAATACATTTTACACCGGGCGGCAGCCACAGGAAAGCTGCTCCGTTAAGCTCAGCTGAGCTCGAACATACCGGTATACAGCTGATAGTATTTGCCCCTCTGGGCGATCAGCTCATTGTGGTCGCCCCGCTCGATTATCCTGCCGTGCTCAAGCACCATTATGGCGTTGGAGTTGCGGACTGTAGAGAGCCTGTGTGCGATAACAAAGACCGTTCTGCCCTCCATGAGATGATCCATTCCCTTTTCGATAAGTGCCTCAGTTCTCGTATCTATGGAGCTTGTCGCCTCGTCAAGTATCAGCACCGGCGGATCTGCAACTGCCGCTCTGGCGATCGCAAGCAGCTGCCGCTGACCCTGTGAGAGATTGCCGCCGTCAGCCGTCAGCATGGTGTCATAGCCATTTTCGAGATGTGTTATAAAGCCGTCAGCATTCGCAAGTCTTGCCGCCGCATAGACCTCCTCATCTGTCGCATCGAGCTTTCCGTAGCGTATATTGTCCATGACAGTTCCGGTGAAAAGGTGCGTATCCTGCAAAACTATCGACTGTGAGCGGCGGAGATCGTCCTTCTTTATCTTGTTGATATTGATACCGTCGTAGCGTATCTTGCCGTCCGGTACATCATAGAAGCGGTTTATCAGATTCGTTATAGTCGTCTTTCCGGCACCGGTCGAGCCTACAAAGGCTATCTTCTGACCGGCGTGAGCGTAGAGGCTTATGCCGTTGAGGACTATCTTTTCCGGCTCATAGCCGAATACAACGTCATCAAGCTCGACATTTCCCTTGACCTCGGTATATGTCACACTTCCGTCAGCCTGATGAGGGTGCTTCCATGCCCACCTGCCTGTACGCTCGGCTGACTCCGTGATAGCTCCGTCCTCACTGATAACTGCATTCACCAGCGTTACATATCCCTCGTCAGCCTCCGGCTCTTCATCTATGACACGGAATATCCTCTCAGCTCCGGCAAGTGCGGTCAGCACGGAATTGAGCTGCTGTGAGACCTGAGTAATAGGCTGCGAGAACGAACGGGTAAACTGGAGATATGAGATTATTGTACCGAGCGTCATTCCGCCGATACCCTTAGCCGTCATGATACCGCCGATTATGGCAGTCACAGCGTAATGAAGATACGACAGATTATTCATTATCGGCATAAGGATATTTGCGAACGTATTTGCTCTTGTGGCAGCCTCGCAAAGCTCCTCGTTGAGCTTGTCGAACTCGGCATTTGCGATATCCTCGTGGCAGAACACCTTGACTACCTTCTGCCCGTCAATAAGCTCCTCGATATAGCCGTTCGCCCTGCCGAGAGCCTTCTGCTGGGCGATAAAGCCCTTGCTTGAGCGGGAGCCGATGAAGCCGATGACCTTGATTATCAGGAACAGAACTGCGATAACGACGATAGTCAGCTCCCAGCTGTAAATGAGCATCATCACGAAGACCCCGACTATAGTCACCGCCGAGCCTATAAACTGTGCGATACTGTTCGAGAGCATTTCACGCAGGGTATCCGTATCATTCGTGAAAAGGCTCATCAGCTCGCCGTGGGTATGAGTATCGAAGAAGCGTATCGGCAGCTCCTCCATTTTCGTAAAGAGGTCGTTTCTGATACGCATAAGCGTTGTGGTCGAAATTTTCAGCATTATCCGCTGGTAAAGCAGAGATGACAGAGCACCAGCAATGTATACCGCAGCCATTGCCGCAAGTATGCGGATAAACGCCGCCTTGTCCCAGCTGCCGGAGGACAGTCCGTCCTCGATATTGTCGATGAGCGGCTTCAGCAGTGCATTTCCGACGATACCGGCTGCCGAGCTGAGTATTATCGCAGCGACTACAAAGGCAAAATGTCCCACAAAGCCGTGCATATAGCTGAAAATACGCTTTATTGTCTTCCCTGCGTCCGAGGGCTTTTCAAGTGCTTTCTGCGGTCTTGGCGGCATTACTCATCAGCTCCCTTCTGCTGTGATTCGTACACCTCACGGTATATCTCGCTGCGTTCGAGCAGCTCCCCGTGAGTGCCTACATCGGTTATCCTGCCTGCGTCCATGACGATTATCCTGTCAGCGTCCTGAACGGAGGAGATACGCTGTGCGATTATGAATGTTGTAGTTTCTGACAGCTTCTCACGGAACGCCTTCCTTATGCTGCTGTCTGTTGCGGTATCGACCGCACTCGTTGAGTCATCAAGAATGATTATCTTCGGCTTTTTCAGAAGAGCGCGTGCGATACACAGCCTCTGCTTCTGACCGCCTGAAACGTTCACGCCGCCCTGACCCAGATATGTATCATATCCGTCCGGGAAGCTCTCGATGAAATCGTGAGCACAGGCTGACTTACAGGCATCAATGATCTCCTCGTCAGTCGCCTGAGCGTTGCCCCATTTAAGGTTGTCACGTATCGTACCGGAGAACAGGACGTTCTTTTGCAGCACCATTGCGACCGAATCCCTGAGTACAGTGAGGTCGTACTCCCTGACATTCCTTCCGCCGACAAGCACCTCGCCTGCCGTGGTATCATAGAGCCGTGGGATAAGCTGCACAAGAGAGGTCTTTGACGAGCCTGTACCGCCTATAACGCCGATCGTTTCACCGGATCTTATGTCGATGCTTACATTTTCGAGTGCGAGATTGTTCATGTCATTAAAGTAGCTGAAGCTTGCGTTCCTGAAGCTTACAGAGCCGTCAGCGACCTGAATGCCGGCATTTTCCGGAGATACGATATCCGGCTCCTCCGTCAGGACCTCATAGATACGCTGCATTGAGGCTCTTGAGACTACGAACATCATGAACAGGAACGAAAGCATCATCAGGGACATGAGGATCTGTCCGACGTAGGTGATGAAGCTTTGCAGCTCGCCGGTGTCCATTTCGCCGTTTGAAGCCATATTTCCGCCGAACCAGAGTATAGAGACGATACTGGTGTACATGATGAACTGCATTATCGGCATTGTCAGGATAACGAGCTTTTCCGCACTCACCTGAGCCTTTCTTACCTTATCGGTATTCTCGGTGAATCTCTGCTTTTCGTAGTCCTCACGGACAAATGCCTTGACAGTGCGTATACCTATGAGGTTTTCCTGCACCCTTGCATTCATGCTGTCGTAGTGCGTGAGCATTTTCTGGAATCTTGGGTGAGCCCTGGTCATGATAGTTGCGATAACAGCAGCAAGCACCGGAACGGCACACAGGAACACCACAGAGAGCCGGGAGTTCATGCGTATCGCCATAATAAGGGCGAAAATCAGCATTATCGGAGCCCTGAACGCTGTACGTATGAACATCATGAATGCGTTCTGGATATTTGTAACATCTGTCGTCAGCCTTGTTGTCAGCGATGCTGTCGAGAATTTGTCAACATTGGAGAAAGAGAATGCCTGTACCTTGTGGAACATTGCACTGCGGAGGTTCTTGGCGAAGCCCATAGCTGCGACCGCACTCAGCCTTCCGGCAAGAGCACCGAAGCACAGCGAGACAAGAGCCATGCCTACAAGAAGTGCTCCCATACCGGCGATATAGCCGATACGTCCCTTCTTTATGCCCTCGTCGATTATCATTGCCATGACAGTCGGTATAAGCACCTCCATTGCGACCTCGCCGATTATCGAGACAGGTGAGAGGATCGCCTGTTTTTTATAGCTGCCTACGTGTGAAAAAATAGTTTTATACACTGGCAACGCTCCTTTCTTTGCTGATATTTCAGCGGAATAGTTACCTTTTATTGTACCATATCCCCCGGACAAAATCAAGTCCGGAGCCGCTCTTTTCACCCGATTTTCATTTTCACGCTCTGTCCGCTCTGATATCATTTCACATTGTATGCAAAAGCGGTAATTATACTATCGGTTTAATAAATTTTCTGTGAATATTCGCTGAAAATATTGAAATCTGACGAAAAATATGATATAATTGTTGGTGTATGAGAGCATCACTATACTTCCGGTGATACTATCAGTAAAATACCAGTAAAATACCAGTTAATTACCTTAAAATATATTCTGTATACCACCTTTATTGCAGAGCACGCAGCAGTCATGCAAAGATCATGCCCCAAAAATACGTGAGGCTGCATAAAAGGGTGTATTACTATCCGGAGGCTTCCATGAATCTTCAAGCCATTATAGTTGCAAATTGTATCGGCTCGGCTCTTCTGATGATACTGCTCATCAGCAGCCGCCTCGTCCGGCAGAGAAAGCAGACCGATGACAGGATATTCACTGCCATGATAGCTCATACCTCAGTAGCCTGTATCGTCGAAATGATCTCATTTATCATTGACGGAGTCCAGTTTCCGTTCTCCAAACAGATCATCCTGCTGACTAACAGCTATCTTTTCTACGCAAATGTGATCGTCTCGCTGCTGTGGACGGTCTACACCGACCTCAGACTGTACCGCAGCGAGGAGAGAATGAAAAAATATCTGCTGATACGCAGTATACCGGCTATTATCGGCATAGCTGCACTTATCCCTAACCTGAAATGGCAGTTTATTTTCAGCATTGACGAGAATCTTGTCTATCATCGTGAGCCGATAGGCTACAGCTACTATGCCATAACATTCGGTTATCTTTTCTACTCAATAATTATCCGTCAGGGCTATTACAGAAAGTACGGCAGAAGCAAGTTCTACCCTATATCTATGTTCCTTGCCCCGATCTTTATCGGAGCTACCGCACAGCTGCTGGTGTACGGCGTTTCCCTCGCATGGTGCTCTGTAGCACTCGGACTTACCGGCATATACCTCAGCCTTCAGAACGAGCTGTCATACCTTGATCCGCTCACAAGTCTCTACAACCGCAGCTACCTGAACATCGTGCTGAAGGATATCTGGCGGCGGAGATCACCTGCAAGCGGCATTATGATAGACCTTGATTACTTCAAAGCAATAAACGACACCTACGGGCATACTATCGGCGACCTTGCACTTATCGAGGCTGCAAATATCATACGCTCAGCCGCTCCGGATCATGCGGTCGTTTTCAGGTACGCCGGCGATGAATTCATAGTCCTTTTCCGCACCGACAGCGAGGAAAAGACCGAGGAGCTTATCTCAAAGATACGCCGTGGAGTAGAGGTATTCAACCTGACAGGCGGTCAGCAGTACGACCTCTCATTCTCTATCGGATACAGTATGTACCCCGGCAGCGGCGAGCCTACGGATAAATTCCTGCACGAAATGGATACGGCTATGTACCAGGAAAAACGCCTCAAGCATCGCCGCTCTCCCGCCGTCAGCGGCACTCAATAAGAGCCATTACCGGGGAAGATCTTTATAAAAAAGGTTTTCCCCGGTATTTCGTGAAAGCCTTTTCAGGAGAGCAGGTGCAACGCTGCATGGGGCGATCAAAATAAATTTGGTAAATTCATCGAAAAACTGTTGCAATGCCGTCAAGAATATGTTATAATTGATGTGTACTGGATAATTCCGATAAACAGGACAAATAAAAGGGGGTTATATTATGATAACACTTAATGGAAACGAGCTTACACGTACCACTTGTACTGCGTGCGGTGCGGAGCTGCTTGCAGAGACTAATGTTCTTTATTGGTACTGCGGACGCTGCGGTGAGAAGCTTGACATGACGAAGAAGCCGAAAAATGAGCACAGGAGAGTAGCTGTAAAGCTCAGAAAACGCAGCGACAATGCTGTAAAGAGCGAGCCTGAGGCTGTAGCTGAGGCTGTCGGGGAGAAGACCGAGGAAGTTGCTGTGACTGTAGCTGAGACTGTCGAGGAGAAAGCTGAGGAGGTCGCTGAGGCTGTAGCTGAAACTGTCGAGGAGAAGACAGAGGAGGTCGCTGAGGCTGCGGCTGAGACTGTCGAGGAGAAAGCTGAGGAGGCTGCTGAGGCTGCGGCTGAGACTGTCGGGGAGAAGACCGAGGAGATCGCTGAGGCTGTAGCTGAGACTGTCGAGAAGAAGACCGAGGAGGTCGCTGAGGCTGCGGCTGAAACTGCCGGGGAGAAGACCGAGGAGGCCGCTGAGGCTGCGGCTGAAACTGCCGGGGAGAAGGCTGAGGAGGTCGCTGAGGCTGCGGCTGAGACTGTCGAGGAAAAAGCCGAGGAAGTCGCTGAGACTGCGGCTGAAAAAGCTCCTGAGCCGGAAAAGAAGCCCGAAAGACAGCTGACAGGACTTGAGAAAATGGAGAGAGAATTTGCAAGACGCACAGCTGAGAAGAATGCTGCAAAGCAGGAGCCTGCAAAGGCAGAAGAAAAGCCTGCACAGCCGGAAAATACTGCGAAAAAGCCTGCTGAAACGCCGGCGGGCAATCTTCCTGAATTCCAGATGGAGTTCGTTACCCTCGTCAAGTACAACGGCAATTCCGAGACTGTCATGCTGCCGAAGAGCATAGTAAAGATAGGCCCCAATGCTTTCAAGGGCAATACAACCCTGAAATACATAAATATCCCGGATACTGTGACGGCTATCGGTGCAAATGCGTTCGAGGACTGCACGGCACTGGAGACTGTAAATATCCCGGAGAGCGTGTCAAAGATAAATTACAAGACCTTTAATAACTGCTCAAGCCTGAAAAAAATAACTATCCCTAAAAATGTCAAGGAGATAGCCTTTAACGCTATGTGCTGCGGCTTGCAGGAAATAGTTTTCGAGAGCAATGCAACAAAGTGGGATACGAGCAACGCCGACACCGACCCGTCGTTCAAGGTAGACCGCAAGGGTGACGGCGACGGAGTGAGCAAGCTGACCTACAAGGGCGTAAGCTACGAGGCAGCTGAGGTGTTCCGCCACAGAAGCATTGGTGCGTACCTCAGGGCACAGGGACTTTGCCCTCACTGCGGCGGTCAGTACAACCTGATGAAGAAGTGTAAAAACTGCGGCTACAAGAAGGATTATTGATAAGCTATGGCTCTGATACAGGCTAAATGCACGAGCTGCGGCGAGGTGCTTACTGTTGACAGCGACGTCAAAAGCTGGAAATGCAGATACTGCGGTGCGAGCTTTCTGACTGATGACGGGCTTCACAGGTACAACGGCACTGAGGGCAGCTTCGTGATACAGAATGGCACCCTGATAAGCTATACCGGCAGCTCGGCAGAGGTAAATATCCCCGATTCTGTGCGGTTTATCGGCGAAAGAGCATTCGAGAACCGGACGGATATCACCTATGTCTACTTCCCGGACTCCGTGACGAGGATAGGTGCGTATGCGTTCCTCGGCTGCACCGGTCTGACGAGGGTAGATATTCCCCGGCTCGGACTTTCCGGCGACAGACCAAAGCAGAATTTCCTGACCGGGATAAATTCCCTTGACGGTCTAATCGACCGGGTGCTTTCGAGGGTGAACCAGGCTCTTGACGTTGAAAAGGGGCTGTCTATGGGCAAATATGCCTTTGGCGGCTGCACAGGACTGAGTGCTCTGGAGCTGAATGTCGGGACTGAGGGCGTGCGTGACAAGACTATCGGTATCGCACCGACAGCGTTTTCCGGGTGCAGCAGTCTTTCGTCAATTTCGCTCGGCAGGAGCATTACAAAGCTCCCGGACGGCATTTTCGACAGCTGTACCGACAGCGTGGTCATTGACTGGATAGCTCTTTCGCTATTTCCGAATTGCTCATCAGTCGTCAAGAGACGGCGTGAAAAGGGACGGTGCCTGAGCTGCGGAGGCAGCTTCAAGGGGCTGTTTACCCGGAAATGCCGGGAATGCGGGCGGATAAAGAGATACTGAACAAATGATCTGATATCATAAAGTCTTTGGAAAGGGGTCTGGGGAGTGACCCGGAAAAATTAAAAAGGGTACCCCGGAGGAATAAATGAAATACACACAGGGAAAATATTTTATAGTCCGGAAACAGGCGATAGCAAGGGAAATATACAGCTTTGTCATCGCCTGTCCGGAGATCGCTGAGGCAGCTGTGCCGGGACAGTTCGTGCATATCCGTGCGGACGGCTTCACTCTCCGCAGACCTATCAGTATCTGCGGTATCGACCGGGAAAAGGGTACTCTGCGTATCGTTTTCGAGGTCAGGGGCGACGGGACTGCTCAGATCGCACGGCTCAATGAGGGCGATACTATCGACATTTTAGCACCTCTCGGTCACGGCTTTACTCTGCTGCCGGACGCTGAAAGGGTCGTACTCATCGGCGGCGGTATCGGCACTCCGCCAATGCTCCCGCTTGCAAAGTATTACGGCAGCAAAGCGGTGGCTGTATCCGGCTTCAGGAACGCTTCTGCGGCGATATTGCAGGACGATCTGAGGGATACGGGTGCGGAGACGATACTCTGCACCGACGACGGCTCAGCCGGGATACACGGCTTTGTGACCCAGCCCTTCAGCGAGCTTGCCGCAAACGGCGGTATCGACGCTGTCTATGCCTGCGGCCCTATGCCAATGCTGAGGGGCGTTGCGGATATCTGCCGAAAAAGCGGCATTTTCTGCGAAATATCGCTTGAAGAGAGAATGGCTTGCGGTATCGGTGCGTGCCTTGGCTGTGCGTGCAGGATATCTGAAAACGGCAGCGAACGCTACGCTCATGTGTGCAAGGACGGGCCGGTATTCCGTGCAGAGGAGGTGCTCTGGTAATGGCTGACCTTTCAGTAAATGTCTGCGGCGTTGACTTCAAAAACCCGGTGATCCCGGCTTCGGGAGTCTTTGGCTACGGCAGGGAGTACGAGGAGCTGTTTCCGCTCAGTACCCTCGGCGGTATTGCGACAAAGGGTACGACACTTCATCTGCGTACCGGTAATCTCTCACCGAGGATCGCCGAAACACCGGGAGGTATGCTCAATTCAGTGGGCTTGCAGAATCCGGGCATTGACCACTTCATTGAAACTGAGCTGCCGTATCTGCTGACAAAGGACGTTGTGATACTTGCAAATATTGCCGGCTCTACGCCGGAGGAATGTGCCCAGGCAGCGGAAAAGCTCGAAGCTACGGACGTTCACATGATCGAGCTGAACATCTCCTGTCCGAATGTCAAGCAGGGCGGTGCAGCCTTCGGAACTGACTGTGCAATGGCTGCGGAGGTGACACGGCTTGTACGCCGGGCGACTACAAAGCCGCTTATCGTCAAGCTGTCGCCGAACGTGACGAGTATCACTGATATCGCTAAATCGGTCGAGGCTGCCGGTGCGGACGCAGTTTCGCTGATAAACACGCTGCTCGGAATGAGGATAGATGTGAACACCCGCCGTCCGGTGCTGCGGAACAATGTAGGAGGACTGAGCGGCCCGGCGGTATTCCCGGTAGCTGTACGCATGGTGTGGCAGGTCGCTAACGCCGTAAATATCCCGGTCATCGGTATGGGCGGTGTTTCGACCGGAAGAGACGCTATCGAGCTGATGATGGCTGGAGCTTCGGCTGTACAGGTCGGGGCAGCTATATTCACTGACCCGCTTGCTCCGGTGAAGATAATAAATGAAATGAACGAATTTCTCGACAGCAAGGGTATTTCTTCTGTCAGGGATATCATCGGCACTGTCCAGCCGTGGTGAGCATATGATAATCATGGCGGTCGATCTCGGCGACGCAAGGACGGGGATAGCAGTCTGCGGAAAGAGCGAGCTGCTGGCTTCTCCGGTATGTGTTATCGCCGAAAAGGATTTTGATAAATGTATTGAAAAAACCGCAGCTCAGGCGAAGGAGCTGCGGGCTGAAATGATAGTTGTCGGCTATCCTAAGAATATGAACGGCACTATCGGCGAAAGAGCTGAAAAATGCAGTCTTTTCGCCGAAAAGCTCGGTGAGCTGACCGGTCTTCCCGTACAGCTCTGGGACGAGAGAAATACCACTGTATCGGCTCACAGCTGCCTCAGCTTCACCGATACAAGAGGCAAAAAGCGAAAGGCAGTTGTGGACGCCGTAGCTGCTTCCATAATCCTTGAAAGCTATCTTGGATACCGGAAAAATACCGGTATTTCGGGAAATGCTACATAAATACAGATGTTATATCATCGAGCAGACCCTCTGCGGCCTTGAGTGCCTTGCCTGCATTTTTCTTAATGCTGTGCTTTTTGACGGCACTTGCTGAGGACAGTGCGTAAAATGCAAATCCTACAGCTGCACCGGCTGCCGCACCCTTTGCGACTGCCTTCATATCCATTGTCTCACCCCGCTTTGCAGAATTGTCCGGCACCGGACATATCTATTCTGTGCAGAGAAGCGGCAAAAATCCAAAGAAACATGAGGAAAAGAAATGGCAGGCGAGGAAAACAAAAAAGCCATATATGAGCTGAACATCGTGCTTATCGAGCCGCAGATACCGCAGAATACCGGCAATATCTCCCGGACGTGTGCGGTGACCGGAGCGAGGCTGCACCTTGTAAGACCATTCGGCTTTGAGATAACTGACAGACATCTGAAGCGTGCCGGGCTGGACTACTGGGACAAGCTCGATATCACGTACTACGACAGCACGGAGGAATTTTTTGCGGCGAATCAAGGCGGCAGCTTCTGGTACTTCACGACCAAGGGCAGGAATGTCCACAGCAACGCAGTATATCCGAACGGGTGCTTTCTGATCTTTGGCAGAGAGGACGCAGGTCTGCCGGAGGAGCTGCTGAAGGCTGACCCGGAGCATTGCGTGAGGATACCTATGCGAAACGAGCTGAGGAGCCTGAATCTCTCAAATTCCGCTGCGATAGGGGCGTATGAGGTGCTGCGTCAGTGGGACTATCCGGAGCTGTCAAGACAGGGACAGCTGACAAAATACACATGGTAAATTTTTCAGGAGGCGATAATATGGGAAAAGTGGCGATCCTTACAGACAGCTGCTGCGATCTTCCACGTGAGATAGTGCAGGAGCTTGATATCAGGGTGCTTCCGTTTGAGATAACTCTCGGCGGTGAGACATTCCGGGAAATGTTCGACAAGACCTCTCAGGAGTTCTACGATATGATGGAGAAATGCCCCGATATACCGAAGCATTCTCAGATCACTCCCCTCACCTTCGAGGAGACGTACAAGGAGCTTTATGACAGCGGTGTTACCGATATCATAAGCGTTTCGATCAATTCGCAGGGTTCGGGAACGTACAACAATTCCATTATCGGAAAGAATGATTTCTTTGAAAACAATCCGGAGGCTAAGGACAAGCTGCGGATATTCAACATTGATTCAAGGTGCTACACTATTTTCTACGGCTACCCGGTGATGGAGGCTGCGAAAAAAGCCCGCCGGGGTGCAGGAGCTGAGGAGATAGTTGCCTATCTTGAGGACTGGTTCGACGTCTGCGGTATATATGCAGTTCCGTATAACCTGAAATATGCCAAAAAATCGGGCAGGATATCGGCTGCGGCGGCATTTGCAGGCGAGCTGCTCGGCATAAAGCCGATAATTCTGTTCGGCGACAACACTACAAAGACTGTGGACAAGATAAGAGGCGACAAGAATATCGTCCCGAAGCTTGTGGAGTGCGTTGAGAAGAATATGACCCCACAGACTCCGTATCTTATGATACATGGCAGAGATTCGACGCTTGCCAGGGAGGTTGAGAAGGAGCTGATAAAGCGTACCGGACGGAAAGCGGAAATGTACGGCACTATCGGTGCGGCAGTTGCTTCAAACATCGGCCCTGAGGTAGTTGCGGTCGTCGTCAGAAGAAAGAACAAATAAGCTGGATCCGAGTAATGCGGGGCGGTGGAGACACTGCTCCGTATTTTTTTTGAGGCTTGCTCCGTCCTGCCGCCGGCTATAAAAAAGGGGACTGCACGCAGTCCCCTTTGAAATTTATGACAGCAAGCTTACTGCTGCTTGTAGGAGTTGATCATCTTCTGAACCATTCTTCCGCCGATAGAGCCAGCCTCACGGGAAGTAAGGTCGCCGTTGTAGCCCTGCTTGAGGTTTACTCCGAGCTCGTTTGCAGACTCCATCTTGAATCTCTCAAGAGCCTCTCTGCCCTTCTGTGTCATTGAGCCGTTGCTGCTCGATGAGCTGCTGCCTGAATTAGAATTACCATTGTTCATTTTTCTTATCTCCTTAAAGTTGAATTATTGATGCCGTGATAGTATTATTGCACCCGTCAAAAATAATATAAGAGGAAATTAATGTCGTTATTGCCATTTTCAGACTTTATCCATACTGCTCACTCACCCAGAGCGCTGCACGGTTCTGTATCAGCTCAATAGTCTCGTCCAGACCCTTTTCCCCTGCAAAATACGCCATTATCTCATCATTGACTATGTTATACAATGCGTCGTCAAGCCGTGTCTCCCACCTATCGACTGTCTCAATGTACTCCTTTAGCTTCTCAACGTCCTCAGCGACCGGAATATAGTACGTATACTCCTCACCCTTGTCAACACCCTTTCCGTCGTAATATTTATAGTCGATAATATCCTGTGCGACCCTGTCAAACGCCCTGTCATTGACACAAAGCCCGAACTCAGCGGAATACCACACGTCCTTGCCTGCCGCATTAAAGCCGTCCTCTTCACTGGTGTACTCCTCAATAACATTATTTACCTGGTATTCCTCAGTCGCAAAGGTACGGATAAACTCCCACGCACCCTGCTGCTTTTCCGGCGAGGACTTGGCATTTATCGAGTAGCAGCGACCTATATCTGACATGAATGCACCGCTGCCGTCCTCTGAGGGATAGCCGACAAGCGTTATTTTTTCATCGGAATCCCAATTTCTGAAGCTGCCCGCCTGCATTATACCGGCGATATATGTCTCCCACACGAACTGCGGCGAATCATAATCGAGTGCGAGCTTTTCACCGTGATTGCTCTCAAAGGTGCCGCAAAATTCTAAAAGTCTGCGAAAATCCGGCGAATCGAAGTGTACCTGAGCATTTTCATAATCAACAAAGGATTCAAGCTCACTCCGAAGAACAACATAGTATGTATACTCCGCACACCTTGCACCATTTATCATAGTATTGTCCGGCATTGCGTTCCAGTGTGACATGAAGCTGTCAATATCCCAGTTTCTCTCGCTCCCGACATATTTTTCCTCCCCGGCAAGTGTATTTATCTGGTAGAAGGTCGGCAAAGTGTAGAGGTGTCCGTCGTTCTCTTTCAGGCTGAGGACGTGGCTGTTGAGAGTTTCCCGGTTCACCTCATCATCATTCTCCATAAACTGATACAGGTCAACGAATGCACCCTTTTTCCGCAGCAGCTCATACTTTGCCTCATTTGAAAAGCTGAACGAGCCGACAATATCAACACTGTCACCGTTTATTATTTCCTGCACGAGCGAAAAATCCGCCCCCTGATACTCTCCGATGTCCGGTGTTATCGGAAACCCGTCCTCGTCATGCACCTCCTCAATAAACGGCACAAGCTCAACATGATAGCCGTTGTCCTCGGCGTTGAAGCTTTCGGCTACTCTTTCAATATCGAAGTAATCTCCGTTCATAACAGCTACAGTCAGGTTGATCTCCTCACCAGATTTTGTGGGAGCTATGCTGCTTGTCCCGGTATTTTCCGGTACAGCTGTTGTAACATCTGCACTCCCTGTCTGGCTGCACGAGCCTGCACTGAGCATAAGAAATCCCGTAAGTATAACTAATATCCTTTTCATGATTATTTTCCTTTCTATTATACATTTTCAGAAATGCTGCCGCATTTCGCTGAATAGCCTTATCCATACCTCTCACTCAGATAGGTGGACACCCTGTCCTGCAATATCTCCGCACACTGCTCGGCTGTGCATTCGCCCTCAAAATAACGCTCCGTCTCCTCTCTCACCATATCAATGACCTGGTAATCGACGCTTGCCACCTTGCTGTTTTTTACAAAGCTCTTCCAGTATTCGCACTCCTCCTCCGTAAATGGTGGCATGACGATGTATTCTGTGTCACTGTAGTAATATCTCCACTCATCAGTCTCCTCACCTGCACGCACGTCCATATGCAAATTGCCCGATTTATAGCTGTCCGCTCTCTTGTCAAAATACTCCTCGATCACAGGCTCGAACGCTCCGTTCACGTAGCTGTCATAGTATTCCTCTGTCAGCATGGAGCTGAGAAAATCCCACGCCTGTGCAATATGCTCCGAATTTGCCATTATCCCCTTTTGAAAGCTGTTCACGTTCAGGGTCGTTCCGTTCCCGTCATACGTTGGCTCTCCGACAAATACAGCATCTCCGTCAAACTGTCCCCGGACAGCGGTGAAAATGTCTCCGAACGTGCGTATTCCCGACACGAGCAGATACTTCCCGTTACGCATATCAAGAGCACGGTCATATGCTCCGAAGCTTATAGTCTCACTGCCGGTATAGGTACTCTTAAATTCCTTTGCCGTCATTCCGAGCTTATTATCCCCGACAAATTGCAGAAGCTCAGCAAATTCAGGCAGATCAAAGCTGCACTCAGCATTTTCGATGTCAACGAAGTGTGCCATATCAAGGAGGGAAAAGAAGTAATCGCTCCGAAGCATCGGCACCGGCATCCACATCATCTCCCAGCCCTCCGGCAGATCAAGTATCGCCTGCTTGTTATCCTCAACGCTCCAGTTTTCGTGTACCGTCGGAACGATACCGTCCCTTGCGGCAACAGTATCTATCATGAACACCGGTGTTATCGTCAGCAGCTTTCCGCCGGACTCCAGCCCCTCAAGTACCCTCGGAATAAAGTCCTCCCGGCTCAGGTCAGGGTCGCTGTCGATAAGCGTATACAGGTCAACGAACTCCGATTCCCTTGAACCAAATGATATCACAGGCGTTTCGGGTGAAAATGCGACTATATCCGGGGCATTTCCCGAAATTATATCCATTCTCAGACGCTCCTGTGCCTCGTCGTGTGTCTCGTCCTGCGTCCCGCCGTAGCTGACTATCTCCATGCGGTAGTTATCGTCTATATGCTGATTGTTGTATTTCTTCACATAGTCCTGTAGGTCAAAATCGTTGCCGATAGTCGTAGCGACCCGGACAACAGTCTTGCTGCTGACCTGTGATATATCCCTCTGCGTAAGGAGCAGCATATCGCAGCCGTCGGCGGTGTATTCTACAAGTGCAAGTTCGTCCTCAGCTGTCATGACGATGCCGCCGAGGGAATAAATGCTGAACGTGTTGTCGGAAAGCTCCGAAAGTCTCTGCCAGCCGCCCTCGTCCGCCGGAAGTACCCATAGTCCGTCACCAAAAATACCTGCGGCGGCGTAGTCTCCCTGTCCGGCACATATCCAATACGGAGTGCTGTCCCGCCCTGTCCTTCTTATGTCACCAAGCTCTGTGCCGGATATTGCCGCAGTACAAAGCTCGCCTGAATTATTCCTGAGAAGTGCCGTCGGTACGCCGTCATTGTCCCTGAATATGCTGCACAGTACATTATCCCTCAGCCTGACATCGCCCCTGTACCTCCCGTCGGTGTCAAAGACCGCAAGCGACTCGTTATTCACACACACGATATACCCGTCCTCAGCCGGGACGATATTCGCCGTGATACCGCTGCTGTAGAGGATATCACCGAGACTGAGGGTTTTTTCGGGACTTCCGTCATAAGCATAGATATACAGCATAGTCTCGCACTCATCGCCGCTCTCATTACAGGTCAGGATAAGCGTCTTTCCGTTTTGCGTTATAGCAGCGTTCATGACTGTTTCATTTTCCTGCGGAGTAAAGCGTATCTCGGAATGATCTGCAAAATCATATCCGGAGATGCGTGCGGCATAGCTGCCGTTTTTCAGCTCACCGAAGATAAGTACGGATGCTTTGTTCCGGTCAAGAGCTGTAACGGCGGAAAAGCTGTCAGCAAGGGTAATATCCGCCTCACGGAATGCGATCTGAGATATGGAGCTTTCCTGAGCTGCCGGTGTACCCGATGAGCTGTTTCCGGAGGTGCAGGCGGTGCAGGAAATGACAGCAGCCGCTGTCAGCAATGTTATCAGTTTTTTCATGATGATACGTCCTTTCATTTTTATAATCGTTCACTATATAGTGATTTTCGAGCCTTAAAAAGACGATTTTTTCTGAAAAAACTTTAAAATTCTCCCTTATGCACAAATCACCGCTATAAGATTTATGCAGACACAACAAAAAAGCGGACAGCACAGCTGTCCGCCTTGAAGATATTTAATTCATCAGCTCTTCATACGTCTCTATGTAAGCATCAGCCGAGGCAGCCCAGCTGTTGTCGCACAGCATTGCCCTTTTCACAAGCTCTGCCCACGCACGCTTATCATAGTAATCATGCTTCGCTCTCCACACTGCATCGAGCATATCGAGCGGCTGTATCGTTTTGAACGTAAATCCGTTCCCGTTCTCACCGCCGTTGTCACGCACAGTATCCCGTAATCCGCCTGTTTCACGCACTATCGGGATAGTGCCGTATCTCATTGCTATCATCTGAGCAAGTCCGCACGGCTCACTTTCCGACGGCATGAGGAACATATCTGCACCGGCGTAGATACGGTGTGAAAGCTCCGGAATGAAGCCAAGCCGTACAGCAACCCTGTCCGGATACCGTCTTGACATCTCAACAAAGAAATCCTCATAGATACGCTCACCGCTGCCAAGGACTGCGAATTTAACTCCGCTCCGGATTATCTCCTCCATGACACAGCGTATCATATCAATGCCCTTGTGCCGTACAAACCTCGTAACTATACCGATAACAGGCTCCTCCTCGCTCCCGCTCAGACCAAGCTCCCTCAGAAGCTCTTTCTTGCACTCAGCCTTTCCGGACTGATCATCAGCCGAGAATGCTGCCGGAAGACAGCTGTCGTTCTCCGGGTCATAAAGCTCGGTATCTATGCCGTTGAGTATGCCCCTCAGCTTGTACTGCTTCGTCACAAGTATCCTGTCCAGCCCATGCGAATACCACGGGTCAAGAATCTCCCACGCATAGCTCGGCGATACAGTAGTTATCCTGTCCGCAGTCTCGATAGCACCCTTGAGCATATTCACATAGCCGTCGTAGTCCAGAAGCCCTGCGTTGTACTGGGGAATGCCCATGACCTCTCCCAGCACCTCTCTGCCGTACCTGCCCTGATACTCGATGTTATGGATCGTGAAAACAGTCTTTATATCGCTGTAGCCCTGCTGGTACTTATAGTAGATATTATAGTACACCGGTATCAGTGCCGTCTGCCAGTCATTGCAGTGGATAATATCCGGAGGCTCCTCCATTTTACGTATCATTTCGAGAACTGCCCTGTCAAAGAAAACAAATCTCTCACAGTCATCATAAAAGCCGTAAAGCCCGTCTCTGCCGAAATAATACTCATTGTCGATGAAGTAATATGCAACATTGCCGACTCTTGTCGTGAATATACCGCAGTATTGCTTACGCCACGATACATCGACTGTTATATTCGTAACAAAGTCCAGACCGCTGCGGATACCCTCCGGTATCTCCCTGTAAAGCGGCAGCACGACCGCACAGCTGTGACCCTTTTTGCTCAGAGCCTTTGGCAGCGAGCCGACAACATCTGCAAGACCGCCTGAGGCTGCGAAAGGCACAGCCTCACTTGCGGCGAAAAGTATCTTCATACACACTCACCCCTCAGACCTGCGGGGCGATATTGCTGTCCTTTTTGATATATGTCGGGCTTGCCTCAGAACCGTTTATATGATTTCCGTCACCGATAACTGCGTTCTTGTCAGTGATAACGCCCTTCAGCTCGCAGTCTGCACCGACCTTGGTGCCCTGCATAAGGATAGAATCCTTGACAACTGCACCCTTTCCTACCTTGACGCCTCTGAACAGTACAGAATTCTCAACAGTACCCTCGATTATACATCCGTCAGCAATGAAGGAATTCTTGATGCTCGACTCAAGACCGTACTTCACCGGAGCACTGTCGCCGACCTTTGTGAACACCGGTCTGTTGTCCTTGAACAGCGATGCCCTTGTATCGGTGTCGAGCAGAGCCATATTTGCCTTGTAGTAGTTGGATATGCTGTCGATGTGCATGAACTTTCCGCAGTGCTCGTAGCCTACTATCTTCAGCTCCTTGTTCTTCTCCTGCATTATCGTTCTTGTGAAGCTGTACTCTCCCCTGCTTGCAGCGTCGGGGACGATCTTGTTCAGCGTTTCCTTATTGATAATGAGCATCTCAAGCCATACATTGCACTCACCGGACAGCTGCGGCTCAACGAGAGCAGCTGTGAGACGCTTATCCTCGTCAAATTCAAGTATAGTAGCACACTTGTTCACGCTGCTGTCATAGGCAGCCTTCTGGTAAACCACAGTAACATCAGCCTCAGTCTCCTTGTGCTGAGCGAGTACCTTATTGAAATCTATAGTCTTAACAACGTCAGCATTCGCACAGATGACGTACTTTGCACTTGAATGCTCGATGAAGCTCCATACGTTGTTCATCGCATCAAGTCTTCCCTTATAGATACCGCCGGTATTTCCGGTCTGGCTGTAAGGCGGGAGCAGATGCAGACCGCCCTTCTTTCTTGCGAGATCCCACTCTCTGCCTGAGCCTAAGTGGTCGAGCAGTGAGCCGTAGTTAGACTTTGTTATAACGCCGACCTCAGTAACGCCGGAGTTGACAAAATTCGACAGCGGGAAATCAATGAGCCTGTATCTGCCGCCGAACGGGATACTTCCCATAGTTCTCCTGAGCGTCAGCTCCGAGACATACGAATCGTGCATACTTGCAAAAATAAGTCCTAAAACATTGTAATTTACACTCATTATATAACCTCCGCTCAGATATTTTCGCCGATTATCTGCTTCGGCTCAACGACCTTATTCTCAGAGATAGTAACGCCGTGACCGACAACAGCTATGCCCCAGTCATCTCTTTCAGCGACATCCTCCGGCTGTGAACCGACCCTTGCACCGCTCTCGATGACAGTATCCTCGCCGACTATCGCATACTCCACCTTAGCACCTGACTTAACGACAGTACCCGGCATGATTATGCTGTAGTTGACCTCAGCACCCTCCTCGATAGTAACACTGGAGAAGAGTATCGAAAAATCAACAGAGCCGTTTATAACGCTGCCCTCTGAGACCATTGAGTTCTCTATCTTAGCCTTATCGCCGATATACTGCGGCGGATAGTAATTGTTCCTTGAATAGATCTTCCAGTCCGGGTCATACATATCGAGCTTGACATTAGTATCGAGCAGGTCAAGATTAGCCTCCCAGAGAGAATCGAGAGTACCGACGTCCTTCCAGTAGCCCTCAAACTCATAGGCATAGAGCCTCTGCTCGTCACGGAGCATGGAGGTGATGATATCCTTTCCGAAGTCCTTAGACCACGGCTCGCCGTTAGCTCTCTTTGTATTCGCATCATTCTCGTTCTCAATGAGGTACTTTCTCAGCTTAGCCCAGCTGAACACGTAGATACCCATTGAAGCGAGGGTAGACTTCGGCTCCTTTGGCTTTTCAACGAAATCAGTTACCTTGTTGTTCTCGTCGCATATCATAATACCGAAGCGTGAAGCCTCAGCAAGCGGAACGTCGATAACGGAGATAGTGCAGTCAGCGTTGTTCGCAACGTGGAAATCGACCATCTTTGAATAATCCATCTTATAGATATGGTCGCCGCCGAGGACAACGACATACTCCGGGTCATATCTCTCGATAAAGCGGATATTCTGGTAGATAGCGTTCGCAGTACCCTCATACCATGAAGCACCGGAATTGCTCTCATAAGGGGGAAGAACGTGTACGCCGCCGTTCATCTTGTCAAGATCCCACGGCTCACCGTTGCCTATATACTCATTGAGCACGAGGGGCTGATACTGTGTGAGCACGCCCACGGTGTCGATACCGGAGTTCGTGCAGTTTGAGAGAGGGAAATCGATAAGGCGGTACTTTCCGCCGAAGGGTACAGCCGGCTTGGCGACATTCTTAGTCAGAGCATATAGTCTGCTGCCCTGACCGCCGGCGAGGAGCATTGCGACTGTTCTTTTCTTTGTGTTCATATTATTCCTCCATTTATTGCCTGTATTGAATTTTTTATTCTGTGACCTGTAAGCCCTTATTCAGCCTTTTTCCGTGTCCTTGTCCGTTTCGGCTTTTCTGCCGTATCATCTGCCTTTTCCGGCTCAGTCTTTTTGCTCTCACGCTTCTTTGGCGGAGCATACTGAAGATACACAACAGAGAGGGGGGCGAGAGTCATGGAAATACTGTTCTCAAAGCTGTGCATACCTATCGGCTCGGACTTGTAGGTCTTCTCAGCAATACCGCTGCCGCCGAATGCCGTGTCGTCGGAATTGAACACGAGCTTATATCTGCCCTTGTAGGGTATACCTATGCGGTAGTCACGCCTCTCAACGGGAACGAAGTTGCATACAACGATTATCTCATTGCCGCTGTCGTCCATACGTCTGAATGCGATGACGCTCTGCCGGTAGTCGTCATTTGATATCCACGCAAAGCCCGACCATGAATCGTCGTTCTCCCAGAGAGGGGAATTTGTGAGGTAGAATTTGTTGAGCTTTTCGGAGAATTTAAGCATATTCTTGTGGGAATCGAACTGCTTCGGTAGCTCCCAGTCGAGCTGCGACTTGTAGTCCCACTCCTTCATCTGTGCAAACTCCTGACCCATGAACAGCAGCTTCTTTCCGGGGTGAGCCATCATGTACGCCAGGAACGCCCTGTACGAATTGAATTTCTGCTCATACTCGCCGGGCATCTTGTTTATCATTGAGCATTTTCCGTGTACGACCTCATCGTGGGAGATAGGCAGCACATAATTCTCGGAGAACGCATAGAAGAACGAGAACGTGAGCTTGTCGTGGTTAAAAGCCCTGTATATCGGGTCGAGGGACATATAGCTGAGCATATCGTTCATCCAGCCCATGTTCCACTTGAAATTGAAGCCGAGACCGCCTATATCAGTCGGCTTTGTGACGAGCGGCCATGCGGTGGACTCCTCAGCGATCATAAGTGCGTCCGGGTGCTTTGAGAATATCGCCTCATTGAGGTGCTTGAGGAACTCCACAGCCTCAAGGTTCTCGTTGCCGCCGTAGACATTGGCAGCCCATTCGCCGTCCTTGCGGTCGTAGTCGAGGTAGAGCATTGAAGCGACAGCGTCCACTCTGAGTCCGTCAACGTGGAACTCTGAGAACCAGTAATTCGCACTTGAAATGAGGAACGAGCAGACCTCAGCCTTGCCGTAGTCGAAAACTCTTGTGCCCCATGCCTTATGCTCCTTCTTTCGGTCGTCGGTATACTCGTAGCAGCAGGTGCCGTCGAACTCATACAGACCGGGAGCGTCCTTGGGGAAATGAGCCGGTACCCAGTCGAGGATAACGCCTATCTCCGCCTCGTGGAACATATCTATCATTTTTCTGAAATCGTCCGGAGTGCCGTAGCGGGAGGTCGGTGCAAAATAGCCGGTGACCTGATATCCCCACGAGCCGTCGAACGGGTACTCCGTCAGCGGCATGAACTCAACGTGGGTATACGACATCTTTTTCAGGTAGGGGATTATCTCCTTAGCAAAGGTGATATAGTCAAGGAAGACTTCCTCGCCGTAGTTTCTCCACGAGCCGAGGTGGACCTCATAGATATTCACCGGGCTCTTATACACGACCTTCTGACCCTTTTTTTCATACCACTCATCATCGCCCCATTCGTAGCTGCTCTCATAGATCTTTGAAGCAGTGCCGGGGCGTGTCTCGAAGTGTGAAGCATAAGGGTCTGATTTGAGGAGTATCCTTCCGTCCTTAGTCTCAATGCTGTACTTATATGCATCGTACTGTGCAAGCTTGGTTATCTGAGCCTCCCACACACCATCAGCGATGAGGGACATCGGGTTTTTCGAGCGGTCCCAGTCGTTGAAGTCACCGACAACGGAAACGCTCACAGCGTTAGGAGCCCAGACCCTGAAGATGAAGGTCTTGCCCCGGCCCTTTTTCCTGACATGAACGCCGAAAAATTTGTAGGATTCGTAGTTTTTCCCTTGGTAAAAGAGGTATAGCGGAAAATCATTCGGATTTGTATTATCAGCCATTATTTCAGCCTCCTTTGCATTTTTATCCTATATACATTGTACCAGAAAGCATATGATTATTCAAGTTTTTTCGTAAAATTGCATAAAATTTCGTCTGTAGTGATAAAATCCCGGCGGTTTTATTGTGCACATTGACATAAAGTCACAGATAATATGATTTTTTTATCGGCGATATACACACAAGATAGATTTATCTATCAATTATATTTTTTGACTATTCTCCGTTACCCTGAACACTATCACGGTGACATCATCGCTCCGTGAAGCCTGATTGAAAACCTCTGCCTTCCGGCATATCTCCTCAGCTATAGCTCCGGGGCTCCCACCGCCGAGCAGCAGCTCCTTGATGAAAAGATACTCGTTCTCGCTGACACCGTCCGAGAACATGACTGCCGTATCCCCCGCAGTAAAGTCATATTCAGCTGCGAACACATCAGCCTCCCCGGATATACCGACCGGAAAGGTACTCGCCGATACCTTCATCACATTGCCCCCACGGAGTATCAGCGTATCAGCTGCACCGGATTTCACAAGCGTGAGCTTGCCCCGGTCAGTGTCTACACACGCCGCATCGAGCGTGGCAAAGCTCTCCTCGCCGATATAAGCCGGAATCACCGAATTAATGAGCCTTACCGCCGCAGTCAGCTCAGCACCTCCGCACACGAGCCGCCTGAAAAGCTCTGCCGTCCTCTGTGATATCCTTGCTGCCTCCGCTCCGCAGCCCATTCCGTCCGAGAGGACTATGTACTGTCTTTCGCCGTCCGAGAATGCCGCCGTAGTATCCCCACAGCCCGAATCATCGGCACTTATGGACGATGTGCATATCTCAGCCGAAAGTCCTGCCGGCTCGGAAACTATAAGCCTCTGCCCCTCACCGGTAACACTTCTGCACCCGCTCACTACCTGCACTCCAAGCTCATCAGCTATCAGGTCGCACAGCCTGCCGTCAGATTCAGGCTCGTCCGACTCAGGAAGATATAGCTCAGCCACGATACGCCCGGCAGCGTTGTAGTACGCAAAGACCCTCTCCGCCTCAGCACCACGCCTTTCAAGTCTGCTCTCTATCCTCTCGCTCAGCGGCTTTGAAAAGCGTATCCCGTCACTGTCTGCCCGCACAGTCCGCAGCAGCTCCTGCGAAAGCTTCAGCTGCTCAGAAAGGCTGCACACAGTCCCCCTGCTGCCAAGACCCAGTGCCATATCGGACATTTTCCGCATTCTCATCTGTCCGAACGCCCTCATTATCCTCTCACGCCTCACGCACCCCGCCAGCTCATACGGAAACGTTTCGCTTGTTATCTCCGGCAGCGATTCAAGTATCCGGAAGCCCCTTTCCGTCTGCATTCCCTCAGAGCTATGACATACCGACCTTTTCCAGCAGTCCGAGCAGACCGTCTCCTGCTCTGCTCTTGAGTCAGCTTTTTCCGAACCATTTCCCGTTCCGGCTACGCTCTCAATGTCTCTGCACACGCTGCCGAGTATACCGGATAAATGTCTGTTTCTCGCCATTATCAGCTCCGGAAGAAGCTCACCTGCACCGCCGTCGCCTGCGGCTATCCACCTGTCCGACCAGAAGGGTGCGGCAAGCACGAATATTACAACTCCGCAAAGCTCACTTACCGCCGTCCGGATACTCTGATCTGTGAAGCCGGACAGTACGATGAGAAGGAACGAGGTCACGACGAAGGCGAGTGCCGAGACGCTGTATTTCTGCCTTTTTATGCAGCCCGTGAGCAGTGCTGCCGCAGGCAGGAGCGATGCCGCCGCACCGTTTTCAGCAGAGGCAAGAAACGCACCGCAGACTGTAAGTACACCGCATACCGCACCGCCGACAGAGCCGTAAAAATACGCTCCGGCAAGTGAGGCAGCAGTCCCGGCAGCAAGCCCGATATCGAGTGGTATACCGCCTATCCGGGACGAGCTGAGGGACGAGATGAGCAGAGTGAAGACCATTCCGTAGGCAAAGCCGCTGATACCCTTTATCCTCAGCAGCCTCTGCCGCCTGAGACTGAGCAGAACGTGCGAGATACAGCCGGAGCAAGCACCTGCGGCTGCACCATAGAATATGTAGAAGAAAAGCTTGTACGGCAGCTCTCCGATGAGTGCAGAAACACCTGCCCCGGCGGCTATCACAGAAGCCGCAGCCACTCCCCCGGTCAGAGCCGGTTTTCCGTCAGTATCCGCAAAAAGCCGCACAGTAAGGGCTATGAGCATTGCAGTGAGCCGGACGATATTTTTCCCGACAGTCCCGGATATGACGCACCTGAGCAGTCCTCCGGTGAACAGTGCCGCAGAGTACGGCAGAGCAACAGCCCCGGCAATTGAAACGTCCGCAAACGAAGCCACACCAGCCATACTCGCATCAGACAGGGCGGCTCCGCCGAGAAATGCAGCTGCGGTCAGCACAGCACCAGTCCTCACCCTCCGGCTGCCCGGAAACAGCTCCTGCATATTATCCACTCCTTTCACGTCAGCTATTCTATTTTACCACATTCCCCCGGCGAAAGCTGTCGTATCAGGTCAGCCCGGAAAAAATTGCAGCCGAGCGTATCAGAGCTTCCTGTGCTTTGAGCCGCTCCCCTGAGATACATACGATGTCCACGCAGTCGGGCAGCATTACGCTCACAAAATATTCAGTTATATAAAATTAAAAGAAAAAATTATTTTCTCCGTTGACCTTTTCCACCTCTCAGCCGTGTTATAATCAGAAGCAGGATATTAAAGGTCAGGAGACAGAAACGGCGGGTACGCAGATGACGTGACCCTCCGCACTCTGCTCAGCCGGGATACCGTCCCGAAACACACAAACAGGAGGTGATAATATGATTTCAGATGAACAGATAACACAGGCGGTCGGGCAGTACGGCGATATGCTTTACAGACTTGCTGTCATCACGCTGAAAAATACTGCCGATGCCGAGGATGCTGTCTCCGATACATTCCTCGCCTACATGACAAAAGCACCGGATTTTGCCGATAAAAGCCATGAAAAAGCGTGGCTGATAACCGTCGTGCTGAACCGCTGCCGGGATATTCTCCGCAAGAGAAAACGCATTATCCCGGACTCCGGGGAGCTTCTCCTTACCCTGCCCCAGCCGCCGGAGGAAAACAGCGTCCTCGAAGCCCTCATGACCCTGCCCGAAAAGCAGCGTACCGCCATGACCCTGCACTACGTAAACGGCTGTAGGATCGCCGAAATATCGCATATCCTCGGTATCAGCACATCTGCCGTGAAAATGCGTCTGCACAAGGGTCGGCAGCTGCTCGAAAAAGCACTTGATAATTAAAAGGAGTGACCGAAATGAACAAAAATGACCTGAAAAAGCTCCGTCATCAGGCGGAGAGGATCACACTTTCTCCCCAGCAGAGGCAGCGTATCACTGAGCGTTGTCTGTCTGCAAAAGGCTCTTTGGAGAACGAAGCGGCTCCGGATTCTGAAACGTATGTTTTTCACGCCGAGCACATCTCCAGCCGCCCGCTTCTCCGCATTTTTTCCACCGCCGCAGCCTGTGCAGTGCTCCTCGGCGGAATAGGCACAGCGGTACACCTTATCTCCCGCAGCACACCCACAGCTCCCCAAAGCTCACAGCCGGAAGATATTGAAGACGCAGCGGATATCGCCGATATACCGGAGGATACAGCAATTGCAGCAACAGTCCCCGACCTTGCCGACATGGATATTGAGTTCGCAAAAGACCAGCTCAGACAGCTTGGAATAAACTATGAGCTTCGGCTTGCTGAAAGTGCAGATGTGCCTGAAAATAATGTCATAGGTCAGGACACCCCACCCGGTACAGAGGTATATCAGGGCTACAGCATTATACTGACAGTAAGCTCCGGAGCTGTCGGCTCTGATTATCCGTTTGCGAGCTTTGCGGCGAACACCTACGATGAATACGTGGTCTGCGGCGGCTCACTGAATGAGGAGCAGAGTGCTGCACTTGACGAATACTTCAGCAGTATCCCGTGGAATGAGCAGGAAATGCCGTTTGACGAGAACTACAACAGCGGTCCGCTGATCTTCAGCTTTGCCTGCGGCGAATTCAGCGGCTCTCCGACACAAATCACTATTACCTCCAAAGTCCCCGGTATTGTTCAGGTAAATAACGGTGACACGCACTACTATGCGGTTGACCATGCGGATTTTCTGTCAAACGTCGGCAGGATACTCTCCGGCAGAGAGGTCGCTTCGGGTGCAGCCGTGCCAATGGCGAACGACTATTCCGGTTCTCCGGTGTATTTCAGCTCCAACAAGCTCACCGGCGGCGAATGGACTGAGCTGCCGGAGGACAGCACTGTTTTCCTCGCACTAAGTCTCATTGACAGTCTCTGGATAACGATATCCCCTGACGAAGCAGATCTATATGAGACTGAATATGATCCCGGAGCGACAGGATTTATGTCCTACGGTATAGAATACACAGTAAATAACGAATTGTATATCCTCAGGATAAGTGACCGGAATACAGCCAGTCTCCAATCCGAAAGTACCGGAGAAATGACCTGCTACCGCATAAATTCCGTCATCATGGAGCATACGATACTCTCCTCGCTCCCGGAGAATGTTGACCCATACCCGGTATTCGGCAGCTTCTTCAAATCCGGCGGTGCAGTGAGCGGCGGAAAGGTAATAACTGAGCCTGAGACGCTTCTGCGGATCGACCAGCTTTTCCACGGCTACAACTGGGCGGACTACAGCAGTCTTCCGGACGGTGAGGAGTACACAGCTTCCGATATCTCAGCGGATATCGAAACAACAGACGGCAAGTACAGAGTGACGCTTTACAGCGACGGAAGTGCAGCTGTAAGCACGCCCGACGGCACGATGTTCTATCCCTGCCTTGACGGCGATCAGGACTGGCTCTCTGAGTCACTGAATAACATTATTAATTAAAAAACGAGCTTTCGCCCGTCACAGAGGGACGCCCTGCACAAGAGGCGTCCCTTTTATCTCATAGCTTTTCCGGACATCAAGAACGCCGTCCCCTGCACAAATGCTTGCGGGGGACGGTCGGTGGTGCCGGTCATTTATCATAAAATATGCCTTAAACAAACTAAGCTCCGGATCATCTGACCCGGAGCCTGGATTCATATATTTACTTTTTCAGCGGAAGGTCAGCCTGTGAAAGCTCACCGGCTTCTACACGAAGTATCGTGATAGCGTCTGTTCCGGTAAGTCCGATATCACCGTCACAGTCAGCATTTGCCGCACCTACATCGCTTAGCGGATACTTTGAAGTGTTTGCAAGGTACTGGAGAACTGCAACCGCATCTGCCATGTTCACCTTGCCGTCGCAGTTTGAATCGCCCATCTTGTCCGGTACTGCCGCAGCCGTAGTCTCTGTGGAGACAGGTGCTCCTGTAGCAGTTACTGTCGTCTGCTCTGCTGTAGTTGTTGTCTCAGGTGCCTTTGTCGTGGTCGTTGTCGTGGTCGTCACAGTTGTCGTTGCAGTTGTTGTTGCAGTGGTAGTGGTGGTAGTTGTCTCTGCCGGCTTACGGACTGCAAGAGCAAAGTAATTCATGCACGATGCGGACTGTCCGTTTGTGCCGAGTACAGCTGTCTCACCTGCCGAAAGCTCCTTTGAGTAAAGCTCAAAAGTAAGATCGTTGCTCGTTTTTATCGTAAGATCGGTCTTTGCCCAGCCTGAGAGCCATGCACCGGGAGTTGTGACTCTTGAATCAAATGCAGCATATACGATGATGTCCTCTCCTGCTGTTATCTCAGCAAGGTCGGTGCTCAGGTTCTTTGCGTCACAGGCTGTAAGAAGCACCTCTGCACCTGCTACAGCGTCCGGCAGCTCAGTAACCGAGCACTTGTCAGCAGTCCTGTCGCCGAAAACTGTGTCGCCAGCCGCAAGTGACGGGTCGATAGCGTAGCTCTTGTAGTATGTTCCGTCAAGGATATCAACATTGCTGAAGAGAGTGCCGCTCAGCGGGTCGGGCTTGACGATCACGTTCCACTTCTGGGAATCGTTGCCGTTGCATACCCACTGGATGACCTGTGTCCCAGCCTCCTTGGAGTCAGCCATAACGCCGAATGCACTTGCGTCGCTTGTACACTTTGTCGTTATAGTATACGTTCCGTCACCGTTGTCAACGAACTTGAACTTTCTTGCGTCAGACTCATCATTGCTCCAGAGTCCGAGCTCCGCACCGTTGTCAGTGCTGCCGTAGGGGAGGTCGATAGTCAGACCGGAGGCGTTGTTGTAGATGTAGTAATATCCGTCTCCAGCGGACTCAAAATGCCATATTGCGAGGGACTTTCCGTCCGCTGTCTTGTCAGAGAGCAGACCCTGACAGAGCTTTGTGCCGCTTGAGGGTACAACGTCAGCAGGCTCTAAGTAAAGTCCGCTGCCAACATTCTGGATAACATAGTTTACAGATGTATCGAACTCAGCACCCTTCTTTGTCTTCAGCTCAACGTGTCTGAGGAACGGTGAGGGGTACTTCGTGCTTATCCAGCTCTCAAAGTCGCTGTCTGTGATGTACTTTATACCGTCATCAGTACCGAAGCAGCCGGCATACTTTGTACAGAACGCCTTTGTATCGGTATTCTTTGTGTTGTATGCGTCAAGCAGCTCATAGCCGTAGTTGGATTTGTTCGGGTACCATTTTGAGGTATTCTTTGACTGGAAGTTTATAGCAGCGGGAGTGCCGTTGAGAGCTGTTGAGAGGTAAGAGCCGTCGTCACGGGCAGGATTCTTGTTAGCATCGCCGCCCATAGTCAGAGCCTGTGCAACCGTATAGCCGTTGAACATATTGTTCTGCGAAAGCATCTCAGAGCCGTCACCGCCGATTATACCGGTCGTTGCAGAGCCGTTGCAGCCTGAGCCGTATGCGGAATAGTAGTTGTTGTAGATATGTGCGGAGCCGTTGCCGAGCTGCGGGCAGCGTCTTACGTTCTCGTTCCACCAGTTATAGAGGAGCGTTGTCCTGTCACGGGTTATCTCATCATTCTGTGTGCCGTATGCAACAGTCCAGTAGCGGTGGGTGAACTTGCAGTAGGATATGGTCACATAGTCCGGGCTGCGGAGTCTGTCCTTTGCGTCTCTGTAGCTTTCATACGGAGTATTTATCCAAATGAACTTTCCGACCTCGTCCTGTCCGTTGCCAGTCCTGTCATAGGAGAGCTGGCTGTTGAAGGTGATGTGGTCTATCCATATCTGCCGTGATGACCAGATGTTTATGAGTATCCTGTTGGGTACGTTCTTCGCCTCAAGATCGAGGTTGCGGAAAACTATATTGTCGCTCGGACTGTCATCAGCTGCACCGTATGCGTCATTTGTACGGAACTGAGAGTCGTAGATAGTGTGCTTGCTGAATGAGCCTACGATCGTCTTATTGTCACGGATACGTGTATTTCCCTTTTTCTGCATATCAATGTCCGCCGTCACAACGATAGTCTGGGCACCGACGGTATTGAGCTGCTTTTCAAGGTCATCGGCAGTTGAAACGTAAACCACCTCGCCGAGCAGTCCGCCCATAGTACCAGCCTTTTCGCCGGAGGAAGTCATGGCGTTAGCCGCATAGCCCTCAAGTCCGTCGAGGTTGAGCTTGTACTTCTGGTAGATGTCACCGGAATAGCTTGACAGCATGAAGCCTGAGCCGTCCTTGTAGGTAAGCGACTTGGAGCTGTCTGCATTGCTGGTGATCTTGTAGTAGAGATAGTAGCCGTCGAAATCCTTCTCAACGCCCTCTATCTTCCACCTCTGGTTAGCTCCGTCAGAATCTGCCGCAAGGGAAACGCCCGTACCGTTTGCAGTAAGTATCTGACCATTGTCTGCGTTCACTATCTCGTAAACGCCGGAGCTTACGTAGTTGAGAGTCCACTTCTCGTTTGCCGTACCCTGCATTTCAGCCGGTGCGAGAGCCGAGCCGCTTGCAGTCACGTTGTTATCCGTATCACCGAGGGCGAGGCGGAATTTCTGGAGCGGATACGAAGCGGCAGCCGAGGCGTTCAGCGTTGAGAGGGAGGGCAGGGAGCCTGCCGCAGCCGATACAGCCATACCGACAGCCGCTGCTGCTGAGAGCAGCTTTTTCCTTAAATTCATAATGATTCCCCTTTTCAAAATATTTTTCGGTAATTATATTATAGTATATCCAGAGCCGTTTGACAATCAAAAATAATATCATTTTATGAAGATTTTTTGAATTAGGTCAGATAAACTGTGTATAATAATCTTTTAGTGATAGCCTATCTATCACAGTACGGCGATTATAGTACACACAGTTCTTTTATCCGAAAAGCAAAAGCTCCATGCCGAAGCACAGAGCTTTACAAGATCACTTGAATACCGCAAGCAGGAAGCCGGCTGCGATAGCTGAGCCGATAACTCCAGCTACGTTCGGGCCCATTGCGTGCATGAGCAGGAAGTTCGCAGGATTTGCCTTCTGACCCTCCATCTGCGATACTCTTGCCGCCATAGGTACTGCGGAAACTCCGGCAGAGCCAATAAGCGGATTTACCTTTCCGCCGGTCAGCTTGTACATGAGCTTTCCTACCAGAAGCCCACCTACAGTAGAGAAGCAGAATGCCGCAAGTCCGAGGAATACTATCTTGAGTGTCTCGACTGAAAGGAAGCGTGAAGCCGCAGTCGTAGCACCAACGGAAATTCCGAGGAATACGGTAACTATATTCATGAGTGCATTCTGAACAGTGTCGGAAAGTCTCTCAGTAACGCCGCACTCTCTCCAGAGGTTGCCGAGCATAAGGCAGCCAACGAGCGGGGCTGTTGAGGGGAGAAGCAGGATAACGAACATTGCAACGATTATCGGGAAGATTATCTTCTCGGTCTTTGTTACGTTCCTGTTCTGCTCCATTTTCACCTGACGCTCCTTCTCTGTGGTGAGGAGCTTCATGATAGGCGGCTGTATCATCGGGATAAGGGCCATATACGAGTACGCTGCTATAGCGATAGGACCAAGAAGCTCTGGTGCGAGCTTTGTGGTGAGGAATATAGCCGTAGGGCCGTCCGCACCGCCGATTATGCCTATCGAGGCAGCCTGATTTCCGGTAAATCCGAGGCATACCGCACCAAAGAAGGCAAGGAACACGCCCATCTGTGCAGCTGCACCGAGCAGCAGGCTCTTCGGGTTTGCTATAAGCGGGCCGAAGTCCGTCATCGCACCGACACCCATGAATATCAGCGACGGATAAATTCCGGCTTTAACGCCTATGTACAGTATGTCGAGCAGTCCGCCGTGTGCCATTATCGCACCGTAGCTGTGGTAGTCCTCGTGCGTCGGGTCAAGGAAGTTGTCCCAGAGGTCGAGGTGGTAGAGTGCGTCAGCCGACTCAGGGCCGAAGTACGAAAGATTGACAAGCAGACAGCCGAATGCGATACCCACAAGCAGCAGCGGCTCGAATTTCTTCTTGATACCGAGGTAAAGCAGTGCACACGCAACTACTATCATTATGAGGTTTTTCCAGCCTCCGTTTACGAAGAAGCTCTGGAATCCGGAATCAGTCCAGAGTGTCTTCAGAGTTTCAGCAACATTCATACAAGCCCCTCCTTACGCAATGACTATCAGGGGAGCACCTGTATCAACGACAGCACCCTTGCTTGTAACGACCTGAGCTACAGTGCCGTCCTTCGGGGCAACTATCTCGTTTTCCATTTTCATAGCCTCAAGGATAATAAGTATCTGTCCGGCTTTTACTGTATCTCCCTGATTTACGTCAACACGCAGGATATTTCCGGGCATGGGGGCAGTTATCGTCTCACCGGCAGCAAGTGAAGCCGGTGCAGCGGGAGCAGCCGGTACCGGTGCAGCAGCCGGAGCAGCCTGTGCAGGAGCCGCCTGTGCAGGTGCAGCCGGAGCAAGAGCCTCGTACTCATCGAGCAGGACAGCCTTGCCGTGCTCTACCTCTATCTCGTATGTCTTTCCGTTCAGCGTAACCTTATATTTCATTAGTCCTTGACCTCCTTGATGGAAATGAAGTGAAGCTCGTTAATGGGCTTCTGAACCTTGTCTGCGACGATAGCCATGAGCATTGCAGCCTCTCTGTCGGGAACGTCGTAGAGCTTTACCTTACCGGCTGAGCCGGGGGCTTTCTTCGCCTCTGCCGGAACGACAGTGAGCGGATTTGCCTCGACCTGCTTCGATATATTTTCAAGCGACTGCTTCGCCTCTGCGGCTGCCTTTTCGTCACGGGTCTTGAAGTAATGACCTGTAGCGTAGAGCACGCCCATGAGTATCACAAGTCCGGCAAATACCACACAGTAGCCGAATATCGCAGTTCCGAGAGCCGCTCCTATACCCATTTTCTCACCGCTTGCTGCGGCGTAAAGCATTAAAGTATCCATATCCGTGCCTCCTTAGTCCATAGGCTCGATAGTGTAGACGGACTCACGCTCAGCCTGCTCCCTGCGGTACTTGAGGAATTTCAGGGTCTGGTCAGGGTAGCAGATATAGCTCATAACGTCCTCCTCGCTCTGACAGAGGTCGCCGAGAGCCTCCTTAGCCGCAGCAAAGTCCTCACCTGTACGCTTCTTGTCCTCATCACGGCAGTCAACGGGCTTATTCTCGCCGAGCACCTTGTCTATAAGCTCCTGAGCTATAGGTGCAGGCGGAATGCCGTACTCGCCCTTGATATAGTTCTTTATCTCCTTGGAAATATTCTTGTATCTCTCGCCGACAAGTACGTTCGTAACAGCCTGATTGCCGACCATCTGTGAAAGCGGAGTAACGAGCGGCGGATAGCCCATATCCTCACGCACCTTCGGTATCTCAGCAAGAGCTGCGTCGAACTTGTCCATAGCGTGCATATCGGTCAGGTTGGCGATCATATTTGAAAGCATACCGCCCGGCACCTTATACACAAGTGCCTGCGAATCAGTGGCAAGGCTCTTTGCGTTTATCTGTCCGTTGTCAACATACTTCTGCTTCACGGGCTTGAAGAAATCGTTGACCTTATTGATGATACCCTCGTCAAGACCGGTCTCTATGCCGAACTGAGTCAGTGCATAGTACATAGTCTCAGTAGCAGGCTGTGAGGTACCGCCGGAGAAGCAGGAGGTCGCACAGTCGATAACGTCTATTCCGGATTCTATAGCCTTTGTCAGTGTCATGTAAGCCATTCCGGTAGTGCTGTGGGTGTGGAGTATCAGCGTCATATCGCCGATAGCGTCCTTGATCCCCTTTATGAGATACTCAGCCTCATACGGTGTCATAGTACCAGCCATATCCTTGAGGCAGATAGTGTCAAAGCCCATTTTCTTGAGCTCCCTGCACATCTCTATGTACTTCTGTACTGTATGCACAGGGCTCTGTGTATATGAAATACAGCCTGATGCGACAGTCCTTTCCCTGGCATACTTCTTGACGGACGCAAGGGCAGTCTCTATGTTGCGGAAATCGTTGAGGGCGTCGAAGATACGGATAACGTCTATTCCGTTCTTTATCGACAGCTCGATGAATTTCTCGACCACGTCGTCATGGTAGTGCTTGTAGCCTAAGAGGTTCTGACCTCTGAGCAACATCTGGAGCCTTGTATTCGGGAGATTTTTGCGGAGATTTCTCAGTCTCTCCCACGGGTCCTCATTCAGGTACCTGAGACATGAGTCGAATGTAGCACCGCCCCAGCATTCGATAGAGTAGTAGCCAGCCTTGTCCATAGTGCTGAGGATATCCTCATAATCGGCATAGGGCAGGCGGGTCGCCATGAGTGACTGCTGGGCGTCACGCAGGATAGTTTCAGTGATCTGGACCTTTCGGGAGCCAGATTCGGTCTTGGGGTTCATTAACGCTTCCTCCTTTGGTATGATATCGGGGGACTGCCGTAATAATATGTGTAGACAGCAGCTGACCCGGAAAAAATCCCAATTCAAATTTATTATAACATATCCTGAAATAAATTTCCACTGTTTTTAAAAGTTTTTTTATTGAATTATATAGCTATGAACTATAGTCTTTTATTCTTCTTTTGTGCATATGATAGTCTGTCTATCGTGTAATAAAATATCCGGATTTTTAATTTTTTATGAACATATTTGTATATTGACGGAATTAACAAATAATGCTATAATATATTCAACAGAAATGCTGTAATATAAATAACGCTGTACAGCAGATTTAGGGGGAATATCAAATGAAAAACAAAAAACTGCTGGGAAGGCTCGCATCGTCTGCGTTAGCCCTCTCAATGACCGCCGGTGCGGTGCTCTCAGCTGCTCCGGTGCTCGTCCCGCAGCAGGCTGCGGCTGTTTCATCAGCTCAGAGAGTCCGTGTCGATATCAACCGCAACGACGGACGCTCAGCTCTCTACGCTCCGAACGCTGAAACATGGATCTACGACGGCAGTGCCTTCACTACATCTACCGGCGTGAAGATAACCATAAGCAACGGCAGCGGCAGCGGCTCTCTCGATGTGACAAATAACAAGAAGCTCCAGAAATACGACGGAACTACGCCGTATATCATCGCTGACGGTATCTATAATAAGGACAACGATTCAAGCGGTGCCCTGAAGATCGAGATATCCGGTCTGTCAAACGGAACTCACTCGTTCTCAGGCTGGCACAGCTGCCTTTACGGCAACGTTACTCCGAGTACATTGAAAATTTCCGTAAACGGCTCTGTAAAGCAGACCGGTATCTCCTGCCCGGTGAATATAACAAAGGACGACGACGCAGGCAGGTCATATGTTGAATTTTCCGGCACATCGGCAACGATACTCATTCAGGGCGAGGGCAACAAGTCCTACAGCAACGCATGGCTCAACGGCTTCGAGATCGACGGTGCAAGCCCGTTTGCTTCTATATCAAAGTATACTCCTGAGGATCAGTCAAGACACAACGACATTTCCAGCGGTCTCAGCTGGACTGCCGGGTCGGGAGCTGCTTCGCATGATGTGTACATCGGAACTGACTTCAACAGTGTATTCAACGCCACAAAATCCTCCGCAGAGTACAAGGGTACTGTCTCAAAGCCTCACTTCGACCTTGATGATACATATTCATCTGTACCGACATATTACTGGAGAGTCGATGAGGTATCCTCAGGCGGTACTGTAAAGGGTGCGGTCTATTCCTTCCAGCTCAACAGACTTGCCTTCCCGACCGCTGAGGGCTACGGAAGATACGCAAGAGGCGGCAGAGGCGGCGACGTTTACCACGTTACGAATCTCAATGATTCCGGTGCAGGCTCTCTCCGCTACGGACTTGAAAATGTGACCGGTCCGAGGACTATCGTATTCGATGTCGGCGGTATAATCGAGCTGAAAAGCAAGCTCACTGTCCCGGATTCAGGCGGAGATGTATATATCGCCGGTCAGACAGCCCCCGGAGACGGAATAACCCTTACCCAGTGGGGCTTCGGTATGCTCGGCTGCGATGATGTCATCGTCCGTGATATCCGTGTCCGCCCCGGCGACAGAGGTCTTTCCGGAGTTAATGACGTTTCCGACGGAATGGGTCTTTCAAGCTCAAATCACTGCATTATAGACCACTGCTCGATATCGTGGTCAACTGACGAGGGCTTCTCCTCACGCTCCGCTTCAAATATCACCTTCCAGTGGAACGTTATCGGCGAGGCACTCCACGACTCTATCCACTACAACGCAAGCGACCGTACAAAGACCGAAACTCACGCATTCGCCGGCTCGATAAGCGGTAACATAGGCAGCTTCCACCACAATCTCCTCATCAACTGCACCGGCAGAAACTGGTCTCTCGCAGGCGGTATGGAGCAGGACGGCGTTACCTACGGCGGTGCTGTTGACATAAGAAACAATGTTGTCTACAACTGGCGTGACCGTACCACCGACGGCGGTGTACGCAGACTGAACTTCGTAAACAACTACTATAAGGCTGGTGCGGTATCCAATACAGGTCTGCACGTCGTATCCATCGACGGAAATGAGCTGAATACCGGCGACTGCCAGAAAATGTACGTTTCCGGAAACGTTATGACAAAGACCGACGGCAGCTATATCCTCAAGGCTTCTGACGACGCATGGAGCAATGGAAAAGCTACCTCAAATCTCTACAACTGCACGATAAACGATGTAAAGCTCACATCTCCCTTCTGCGAGTCGTATATAAATACTGATTCAGCTGAGGACGCATACAAAAAGGTGACTAATACCGCCTCCGGTGCAGGTGCGAACGTCCCCTCGCTCGACTACATCGACAGCCGCTATTACAAGGAGATCACAACAGGTACCTACACATATACAGGCAGCAAGCAGGGATTAAAGGGTATCATCGACAGCCAGAAGGACGTCGGCGGCTATCCGACAAGCTCCAACTTCAAGGGCGGCACTGCTGCAAAGGATTCAGACGGTGACGGAATGCCCGATACATGGGAGAATGAGCACGGTCTTGACCCGAATAACAAGGCTGACGGAGCTATAGTTTCCCTCTCAGGCGACGATTACACCAATCTTGAAATGTACCTCAACGAGCTCGCAGGCGACCCTGTTGAGTTCAACGGCGGCCCGATAGCTGAGCCTGTATCCGCATTCGAGACTATCGAGGCTGAGGAGTATACAACTGAGTCCGGTACAAGGAATGAGGACGGTACAGATGAAACTCACGTCGCATATATCGAGAACGGCGACTACATCTGCTTCGGCAACGTTGATTTCGGGGCCGGTGCAAGAAGCTTCTCCGCAAAGGTCACAGGAAATGCTTCACAGATCGCTCTCTATACTGATAATATGAACGGCGACCCGATCGCAGTCGTTGACTTCGAGGGTACCGGCGGCTGGAGCAGCTGGACTGACCTGAGTGCAAATATCCCGCTCGTCACAGGCAAGCACAAGCTCTACCTCGTATTCAGGGGCGGAGAGGGATACCTTATGAATATCGACAATTTCGTATTTGGCACCACTATGAACGGCAAGCTCATGACCAACGTTTCTATCGCTGCAACTGCTAACTCGGCTTCATACCTCATGGCTGAGAACGCAGCAGTCGGCTCAAAGCTCTTTGCCGACAGAGACTTTACGTTCACGGTTCTTCCTGACGAGCTTACCGGTGCTGAGCAGATACTCACTTCCTGCAACGACAAGGCTGAGACAGGTGAGGTCATCACATTTACTGCGGCTGAGGATATCTCAGTATATGTTGCTGCTGATGAGAGACTGGAGAATATCCCGGCATTCCTGAGCAGCTATACCAAGACCGGTCAGCAGGCTGTAAGCTCCAATGATGTAAAGTTCGATCTCTACAAGCTCGATGTTCCGGCTGGTCAGACAGTTACTATCAGCGGAAACGGACAGAGCTACAACGTTGTGAATTATACAGTCCTTGCTGTAGTACAGGCGAAGGAGCCTGAGACTACCACAACAACTACAGTGACAACAACAACAACAACAACAACACCGGCAGCGACCACAGCTGCGACCGAGTCAGCAACAGCAGCTGAAACTACTGCGACAGCTGCCGTGACTACAGCACCCGTCACAACTGACACAGCTGAAACTCTCTACGGCGATGCGAACGTTGATACTAAGGTAAATATGGCAGATGCGGTAGCAGTTCTCCAGTGCCTCGCAAACGAGTCGAAGTACCCGCTTACAGACAAGGGCAAAGAGAATGCAGACTGCGACGGCTCAGTCGGACTTACCGGAAATGACGCAATTGCTATCCAGATGTGCGACGCAGGAATGGTAACACTTCCGCTCACACCTGCCGGTCAATAAGCTATCCACAATTCCCCTTTCGAGTCTGTCTGGTATTCAGGAGTTTATTAGAATACCGGGCAGGCTCAGTTTTTTTCATGTATCCCCCACTCGCCTGGGCTTCTTTTTACGGAAGTTATACATGATACTGGGGGACACCTTTCTGAAGAAAGGTTCTCCCCCAGACCCCCTTCCAAAGACTTTTAATTAAAATCCCCAGATAGGGCACACAAGTGATTTCCGGTCTGAATGTATCGGAGTGCCCTATCTGGGGATTTTAGCTGAAAGTTTTAGGAAAGGAGTTTGAGGGACAACCCTTTTTCAAAAGGGTTTCCCTCAATATTACGTGTGAGCTTCCGTAAAAAGAAGCCCAGGCGAGTGGGGGATCATAAGTCAGAACTTTTTTGGGAGAGGGTATGGAGGATAAATGGTTTGAACTGCTCATAGACCTGCTTTTCGAGGTCACTTTTCAGGAAAGCGTCACGCTTATAAAGCTCTCTCATACGGTTTGCACGAACCCTTGCGTCCTCCGGGGAGATACAGCACAGCCTTGCGATATCCCCGGCTGAACGGACACCAAGTCCCCACAAAACACACGCCGGAGCAAGCACACCCATTGCGAACCGCTCTGCCTGATACTCCACCTTAGAGACAGGGTGGTGGTGGACGCCGAAATTACGCCCGTACTTATCGTCAGTCATCGGGTGACGCATATAGATATGCCCTAATTCATGAGCGATAGTATACCGCTGTATCTCGATAGAATCGCTGCCGTTTACAAGAATATTGAACCTGCCGTCCTTTATGAACGTCACTCCACGCTCATCATCATTGAAATGACCCGTATCCACAGCACGATAAAGCCCGATATTATTGATCCTGCACAGCCCGGCAAAGGTGACCGGCAGGGTGCATATCCCGTTTTCAAGAAGAAAATGCCACGAAGCGTTCCGGCTGTCCTTGTAAATATTGTAATTCAAATTTCATCACATCCACTGATATCAACTGCATCGTCAAGCTCAGGTATGTCCTTTAAATTTTTTGTGTCAGAATCATCTCTTGCAATAGCCTTTGTCGTAGAATTGAGCTGCTCCTCAGTCGGAATTGCCCACATTTTCGGAGATACGTGTGTTTCGCTCCTTCCAGCCCTGCGGGCTCTGATGAATTGTGCGAAGTCCTTTACCTCCTCAAGCATCTCATCGGTTATATCCTCATAGCTGCCGAACAGAGCAAGCTTTATGTCCTTATCAGTCTGGTCTGCGTCATCAGACTCTGTGCCGAGCAGGTATCCGACGGAAACTCCGAAATATCCTGCGATCTTGGATAACTTGTCATACGAAGGGTTTTGCAGCCCCTTCTTCCATTGCGTGCAGACAGCCGAGCTGAATCCGAGCTGTTTTGCGACAGCGTTTGGTTTAGTGTTTTTTGAAACACACAGTTCATAGAATTTTTCCCAGAATGTCATACTACCTGCCTTCCTGAGTATGTTTGTTAAATTCATGATCTATATTATCATTTTCTGACAAAAAGCAAAGTTGAAATCTATATAAACTTCCAAAAATCAAATAACCTCAGAAATCTTGTTGATTTTCTAAGAAAACTGAGATATAATATAAACAGGGACATCTCAGACTAATGTACGGATATCAGAGCTGTCCCTGAAAAAAAACAAGATCCGCACGCAGCAAAGCAGCTCCGTACTTATCCGATTATATTATACAGCTTTTTTGCAGACTTGTCAATAACCACAGCGTCCGGATCAGTAAGGAAGAAGAAATGGAAAACAACAAAACAATGCAGGGAAGGATATCTGCACTTCTCATGGAAATGGGTGCAGTTCCGGCTTTAAAGGGATTTCACTATCTCAAGGAGGCTATCATGCTCGCAGTCGATGACGAGTATTATGCCATGAACATCACAACTGCGGTGTATCCGCATATCTCACAGAAGTATTCAATATCCGTTTTTGCGGCGGAGAGAGCGATCCGGCTTACGATAAACAAAAGCTGGAATGCACGGGACAAGTCAAGGGCGGAGGAGGTATTCCGCAGCACACTCCAGGGAAACTCCGATATTCCGACCAATTCCATGTTCATTGCTTCACTCGCTGAATGGCTGAAATACAACTCTGATCTGATGAATTGAAGGGCTTTGCAAAAATTCCCGTATAAATTTCTTCAAAACTATTGACAAGCGTTATATTTGATGTTATACTGTACATATCATGATGTATACAGTATGACGAGGAGTAAACGATCCGATGATCAACATAGTCATTAAAAATCGTTCCGATGTACCTATCTATGAGCAGATAGAGGAGCAGATAAGATCTCAGATACTCACCGGCAGGGCTGAGGAGAATGAACAGCTCCCGTCTATCAGACAGCTCGCCCGTGACCTGAAAATAAGCGTTATCACGACAACAAGAGTGTATAACGACCTTGCGGAGGACGGATTCATAATCTCTGTGGCAGGTAAGGGCTATTTCGTTGCTCCGAAGAATAACGAACTTCTGCGTGAGCGGATGCTCTATGAAATGGAGGCGGCTATTGACAAAGTCGTGGAAAACGGACGTAACGCAGGACTCAGCGATGAGGAGATAATCAGCTTTGTAAGAAAATTCATGGAGGAATGAGCATGGAAAATATTCTGGAAATTACCGGGCTAAGCAAGAGCTACGAGGGCTTCTCACTCAGAGATGTGACATTTTCTCTGCCTAAGGGCTATATCATGGGATTTGTCGGACAGAACGGCTCCGGCAAGACGACCACTATCCGCTCGATACTGAATATGGCAAATATCGACAGTGGAAGGATAAGCATATTCGGGCTTGACAGCATAAAGGACACAATAGCGATAAAGGAGCGGCTCGGTATCGTTTTCGACAGCCTGTATTTCGCTGACCACCTCAATGTAAAGCAGATAGAAAAGCAGCTCAGACCGTTCTACAAAAAATGGAACAGCGAGGAATTCTCACGCAGGATAAAGAGCTTTGAGCTGCCGGAAAACAAGCGTGTCGGCACCTTTTCAAAGGGTATGAAGATGAAGCTCATGGTAGCGGCTGCCCTTTCGCATGATGCGGAGCTTATAATCCTTGACGAGCCTACGAGTGGACTTGACCCTGTAGCCCGTGATGAGCTGCTCGATATACTCGCTGAGTACATCGAGGACGAGAACAGAGGAGTGCTGTTTTCAACTCATATCACAGCCGATGTTGAGCGTATCGCCGACTATGTTACTATTCTCCATGCCGGAAGGGTCTGGTTCACCGGCACAAAGGACGAGCTTATCGAGAATTATTCCATAATCAAGGGCAGCGAGAGTGAGCTGTCCCCGGAGCTGAAGGGTAAGCTGATAGGCTTCCATTCCTACCGCAACGGCTTTGACGCACTTATCAGTGCGAAGGATATTTCCGGTATCCCACGTTCTGTGGAAACAGAAAAGGCATCTATCGACGAGATACTTGTGTATATTGCAAAGGAGGATAAGAATGAGCGAAATACTGAAAATGGTACGCTTTGATATTGGCAATGTCAGCACGCTCACACTTCCGTATGTTGCAGGGTTTATCGTACTCAGCGCCGTGCTTGCAGTTTTCGGGATACCGCTCTGTATGCTGTGCCTTATCGCTCCGCTGTGCCTGTTTGCACCTGCTGACCTTATGTCGAAGCCCACACTGAAGCGTATCTACGGAGTTCTGCCGGTAAGCAGGACTGCGGCTCTTACTGCGTCGTTTGCTGAAATGGGAGTATCTCTTTTTATCGGTGAGGTGCTGTCGCTTCTGATGTATCTCGTATGCAGCGTTACTACGCTGTACAGGCTCCTGCCGGAGTATATCAGAGATATTTCACGGTCACTCGTTGACCCACAGTACAATAATGCCGGATTCAGTGCGGCGGACTACAGCGTTCTCATGGTCGAGGTATTTGCACTGCTGTGCCTGCTGACGGCTTACCTGAAAATGATGACCGAGATACACGGGGCTGACACATCTGTGAGGTACATGATATCAGCCTTATCAGCTTTAGCAGCTGCCGCAGCAGCTGTCATTATCCTCTCAAAAAGGGGTATCATCACATCTGTCAAAAGCCTTCTTATCCCGGATTCATCGGGCGGAAAATGGCTGCTGTGCATAGCTGTCAATATCATCTCCGCCGCAGTATTCCTGCTCTCGCACAGGTATACTCTCGCAAAAACCTCTGACTACGAGCTTTAAGGAGAGACAAATGGAAACAATACGCAATCTGATAAACCTTGACATCGTATCACTGCGGGCAAAAAAGTCCGGCGGACTTGCCGCACTGGTCATCGTGCTCGCAGCAGGGATGATCTTAGGCTTCCTTTTTTCGCCGCTGATGTTTATAATTTCTGAACTTGTCCTTGCACTGGTCATCGCTCCGCTTATAATCAGTCTGGAGACAAGGTCCGGCTCAGAGAGGTCACTGTTCGTCGTTCCGGCTGACAGAAAAAGCATCGTCACAGCACGGTTCACGCTCATTTGCGGCGGCTTCACTGCCGTATGCCTGGTGCTGTATCTTCTCATGCTCCTTGCAATAGGCTCAGGGCTGTATGTTGAGGAGAACGGTGATATATTCGCCGAGCTTGCAGCAGTATTTGACGCAGGAGGCACTATCCTCGGCTACTACAACGTATTCTTCGCTCTGTTTTTCGCTGTAGGACTGATGATAAACGCCTCACGGCTGCGTAAATATTTCAGATACGGAGCAAAGGATAAGAAAAGCGGACTGCTCAGAGGACTTGTAAGGATAGTGCTCATCTGGATAATAGTATTTGCGTCGCTCACACTGCTTATGTATCTTCTGAATGCTCCTATCATCGGCACGGTCATGATAATGCTGCTTTCAATGGCAAGTCAGCTGGCTGAACCGGCAAACGGAATGCTGCTGTGTCTTGTGCTTCTTGTTATCGGCTTCGGCGTAATGGCTTACAATGCTGTTTGTTCGGCTATAGAATATGAGGAAAGGGAGCTTTGAGCGATATGAAAGCAAGGAATATTTTTTACAGAGCCGCAGCCGCACTGCTTTCGGCAGCGATCATATTTTCCGCCGGCTTTGCTGACGCAGCAGCTGAGAGCGTGAGCAGCGGCGATGATGTTATATTGCCCTCCGGTCTGCCTGTAAGCACCATAGAGGAAAGGATAGACAAGTTTTACGTATCAGATGACGCCGACTTCCCGTTCTATGCCAATTTTCAGGCGGCAGTATTTCAGGGTGACAGGATACTCCTGACAGAAAGCCTCAGCTCCCAGGGCGAGAGCATTGCTCCCGATACGACCGTGTACGAATGGGGCAGTATCTCAAAAACCATGATATGGGTCAGCGTAATGCAGCTGTGGGAGCAGGGGAAGATAGACCTTGACGCAGATATAAGGACTTATCTTCCGGACGGATTCCTGAAGCACCTGTCGTATGATGACCCGGTAACCATGCTGGAGCTTATGAACCATAAGGGCGGCTGGTGCGAGACAACGTATGAGATGCAGACTGATGACGAGAGCAGGCTCACTACGCTCGGTGAATCTCTGCAAAGGCTTGAGCCTGACCAGACCTACAGACCGGGCGAGGTATTTTCGTATTCCAACTGGGGTGCGGCTCTTGCGGCGTATATCGTGGAGCAGATAAGCGGAATGGAGTATTCAGAGTATGTACACAGGAATATCCTTGAGCCGCTTGGCATGGAGCACACCTCGGTAACGTCTGATTTCCGTGACAACGAGTGGGTGCGTGAGCAGCGTGAGAAATTGCAGACCTACAAAACGAAGGTGGTCGCATTTACCGGGATATACGAACAAAAGGACGATCAGCTTCAGTTTATATACCTCTATCCGTCTGGCTCGGCAGCTGGTACTCTGCTTGACCTTGCCCGCTATGCACAGGCATTTGTTGACGACACTGCACCGCTTTTCCAGAACAAGGAGACACAGGATAAGCTGTTCTCAGGCTCCGATTTTTACGGGGATACGGATATCCCTTTGGTCAGCTACGGATTCTTCCCGGAGGAGGAGTATAAGGTAAGGGTGTACGGACATGACGGAGGCACGACCTCGTGTATCTCCTCAATGCTGTTCGACCCTGAGTCAAAAACAGGCGTTGTTACGCTGACAAGCGAGGCTGACGGAAATGCTCTCACAGGCATAATAAATGACTGGACATTCGGCTCGGCACACGCTGACGGGATTACGGAAGAAGATACAGTACCGGAAAAGCTCACCGGATATTATCTTGATTCACGCCGGAATGCAGCCGGAATACTGAACTATACATCATATTTCGGAGCGTTGAACGGAAAGGAGCTTGACAGCGTCGAAAGGCGGAGCGACGGGCTGTACCTGATCTCAGACCACCTTTTTGAGAAAAAGGTATACTCCGACGGACGGACAGGCATTGCCTCCGGCACGATCGAGTATATGCAGGAGAGGGCATTTCTTGCAAAGCTGTGCCTGCTCACGGCATTTTTCATGACGGCAGCTGCGTGCGTATTTCTGCTCCTCATCAGGCGAAAGCTGAGGAAAGCCGGCAGGCTGGGACATTTCCCCGGCTCACGCCTCATTGCCGCAGCTCAGGCAGGAAAGATATTATCAGCCGCACTGCTCATATTCCTGTTCGCCTTGACGGTAAAGGAGGACGCCTTCGGACTCAGCACTGCTGCCGGAACAGCTGTCGGTATCACGCATATAGCAGTCGCCGTTCTCTGTATCATTGCGGCACTTGCGGCTGTATATTTCCTTATCAGGAAAAAATGCACAAGGAGCGATATCATAAGGTATCTGTTCTGTATCGCCGGGAACGCAGTAGCCGTGATCTCGATAGCATACTTCCAGATGTATAAATTCTGGGACTGCTGATAACTCTGATGATAACGTGTCCGGGAGACAGCCCGTAAGTCCGTTTTCAAGGCGGCAGGCTACCTCCCGGACTTTTTCTGCATTGCCTCGCTTTCGAGCCTCCTCATATCCCGGAACTCAGCAAGCGTCATGATAATGGCAGCGATACCCGACAGGAGGTCTGCTGTCGTGCCTGTCCAGAGTATCCCGTCTATGCCCATGAATAACGGAAGTATCAGAAGCAGCGGTATAAAGAACAGTATCTGTCTTGTGAGGGAGAGAAAAACTCCCTTTACCGGCTTGCCGATCGAGGTGAAGAATGTCGAGCTTACCGGCTGTATGCAGTTGAGCCACGTAAAGAAAAGGAAGATACGGAAGAACCTTACTCCGAATTTAAAGTACGAATCGCTGCCGTTTCCGAAAAGCGACAATATCTGCCGGGGAAATATCTGAAAGCACGCAAAGGCTGCGAGAGAGATCGACGCTGCAACAGATACCGCAAGGATATACGCCTTCCGTACCCTTGAATAATTCTCCGCACCATAATTGAAGCTCTCTATCGGCTGACTTCCCTGTGAAAGACCTATGACTACCGAAAAAACTATCATGTTGACCTTCATGACTATCCCGGCACAGGCAAGCGGGTCGTTCTCACCGTACTCAGAAAGTGCTCCGTAGTGGGTCAGAGAATTGTTGAGCACTATCTGCACGATAGCTATGGCAAGCTGATTTACACACGAAGCCATTCCTATCGAGGCTATCCTCTTTACCGTCGTGAGGTCAGGTATGTAGTGCTGACGGGTGAGCTGTACCGTTCTGAATTTACGCATATACACTATGACCATAGCCGCAGAGACTACCTGTCCTATGACCGTTGCAGCCGCAGCACCTGCCATTTTCCAGTCAAGCACCATTACAAAAAGTGCGTCAAGCACAGTATTCACCACAGCACCCGTAAGGTTGCACGCCATTGTCATTCCGGGACTTCCGTCAGCACGTATGATATGTCCTCCGCCGGTCGTAAGTATAAGAAACGGAAAGCCCAGTGCCGTGACCCTGACATATTCCTTTGCATACGGCATTACCTCGTCAGGTGCTCCGAAGAGCCTGAGCAGGGGCGTAAGAAACAGCAGAGTTACCGCTGAGATCACAACACCGCTGATTATGAGCATGGACACAGCGTTTCCTGCGAAATATCCCGCACGCTTCCTGTCGCCTCTGCCCATAGTCAGATTGAAGCATGACGCACCGCCTATACCGAGCAGCAGTGCAACCGCCATACAGGCTGTGGTGAACGGGAATGCAACGTTCGTTGCAGCGTTTCCGTTTGTGCCTACAGCGTGTCCGATAAACAGCTGGTCAACGATATTGTACAAAGCACTCACGAGCATTCCGATTATACTCGGAACTGCAAATTTCACCATCAATCTGCCGACAGGCTCAGTGCCCAGCGGCGAGGTCTTTTTCTCCTCCATGACTATTCCTCCTTATTTCTGAAACAAGATATATTATACAGCATTTTTCGGAAAATTGCAACAAGATCCACAGTCATAGTGTGCCGATAGTTTTCCCCACTATTTCCGGAAAAACCGTAATGCTTGACAATCAGGGGCTGTTATGGTAGAATAAGGTATGAAAAAACCGCCGGCAGGAGGTCTGCCGGCGGAGCATTAATACAGGGAGGTAAGACTATGAATGGAAAGCTGATAGTTTTTGAGGGGATCGACGGCAGCGGAAAGGCTACACAGTCGCAGCTGTACTCGGAATATCTTAAAAACCGGGGAATAAAGCAGATGAAGGTCTCCTTCCCTGACTACAAAAGTCCGTCCTCTGCACTTATAAAGATGTACCTTGACGGGGAATTCGGAGATACGGCGGATTCTGTAAATCCATATGCCGCTTCGAGCTTTTACGCCGTTGACCGGTATGCGTCGTATAAGACCGTATGGGGAAATTTCTACAACAACGGCGGTATAGTGATAGCGGACAGATACACCACCTCCAACGCTGTACATCAGTGCTCAAAGCTGCCGGATAACGAGCAGAAGGATTTCCTTGACTGGCTGTTTCAGTACGAATACCGGTATATCGGGATACCTGGGCCGGACGAGGTGATTTATCTGCGTGTTGACCCGGACGTGAGCCAGAGGCTGATGAGCGAAAGATACAGGAATGATGAGGGTAAAAAGGATATCCACGAGAAGAATATCGGATATCTGAAACGTTCAGCAGCAAGTGCCGACCGCTGTGCAGAGCTGTTTGGCTGGCATATCATCGAGTGCTGCGAAAACAATGCTATCCGCCCGGTGAGTGCGATACTCCATGATGTTATAAAGACGCTATCCATATGAGCAGCAGGCGGCACACATCTCAGATAAACCAGATATTCCGCAGTATACAGCCAACATCATCGCTGTACCGCTCCCACTCTGTTTTCTCCAGGCATGAAAGTATATACCAGCGGTCATACGGCTCATCGGGAATTATCGTCTCCCAGAAGCTTTTTCCGCTCCATACGGGAATATCTTCATTATCCCACGAATAGACCCTGCCGTAATCCTGAACATATATCGTCGCCGGAAGTCCGCCTATGCTGCATTTTTCCGGGTGTATACCCGTGCCGCACAGACCCGGAAGGCTTCCGCACACGATATTCAATCCGCCGCAGCCGGGAGCGGAAAGGTGCAGCCGGAGCTGCTCATCATCAGAGATACTCTCATCGGTGCAGCTCCACTCCTCCGGCAGAAGAAGCACTATCTCCTCGCCGCCGTCAGTCGCAAAGCTCACGCCTTCAAGCTCCCTGTCCGCCTGCACTGTTATGTCAACGCTGTACGCACTCGTTATCTGTCCGGGGTAGCTCTCTGCGATATTGCCGTCATAGGTCATATGCACGATATCGCCGCAGCTCAGTCCCTCCGGAAGTGTCAGCTCCTCTCCGGAAACATAGCACAGCCCGGCATTTTCAAGGTCTATCAGCATTTCTCCGCCATTTATCTTCAGCACCGTGCCACCGTCGGAAAAGCCGTCGTCATCGCTTATCTGAGCAGACGCAGGATCTGTCTCAGCCGCCGGGATATCGCCCTCAGCTCCGGTATCATCTGCCGGATAGCTGCCTGTCACACCGCAGGAAAATGCAGAAAGCGTATACACCAATGCTGATATAAGCAGCAACTTTTTCTTTTTCATATCCTTCACCTCCGGAAATTCTTTTGTGACAAAAACTGCACCCCTGATAATAATTTCTGCAATATTGCATATAATTATACCGAAAATCACACGGAGGTGCAGAAATGATAAAAACTACATCAAAGACCTGTTCACGGGGCATTGACAAGACTGAGCTTGTGATATTTATATTGCTCCACCAATTAAACATTGCCAAAAAGGCGAAGGCAGAAAGGGAATTTATCAAGGAAGGGAAACGCAGGAATACTGTCGTATTTCAAGTTTTCCTGACGCAGAGAAATTTTCTTTATGCCGAGCATTGGCTGGCAAGGTTTAGTTGGGGGAGCAATAGTATCAGCGGAGCTTGTCGGTGCATTATCCGCACTGATAACAAGGGGATATACCGGCTTTTACAACGAGCTTGTCAAGCCGCCGTTCGCACCGCCGGGAGCTGTTTTCCCGGTAGTATGGGCGATACTCTACGCACTCATGGGCATAGGTGCATACCTTGTGTACAGCTCTGACAGGGACGATACGCTCCGTCACACCGCTCTGAGCGTATATGCTGCACAGCTTGCGGTGAATTTTGCGTGGAGCATTATTTTCTTCCGGTTCAGACTTCTCCCGGCGGCAGCGGTAACAGCTGTGCTGCTCGCAATGCTCACAGCGTTCATGGTGTGGGCTTTTTCAAGGGCAGACCGCCGTGCAGCCGCACTGAATATACCATATCTGCTCTGGGCTGTTTTCGCCGCCTGTCTTGCCGCTGCAGCTGCGGTCCTGAACTGACTGTTATCAGCAGCCGCAAAAGAATGCAAATCATTTTTTGGTTTGCTTTATCTGTCCTTTATCCTATGGGCTGACGCTTTGTCAGCCCATATTCTTTGTCTGCATAAGATCCTCGGATATCAGCCAAATCCGAAATACGCCGTATCCGTAACATTCATCGTCTCCATATCCAGTGCCGTGAACCTTGAGGGTGAGCATATATAGATATATCCGCCGATATAGATCGCTCTGTTGTTCATGGAATAGTAATCCACGTTGTCCTCCATAAGCTCGCCGAGGTAGTTGAACTGTCCGTCCCCGTAGGAGAGGAAGATGTACCCGGAGACAGAGGCGTTCCAGTATTCACCGTCCGAAAATCCGAAGCTGTGCCGCTCTATCGGGAAGCCGAATAAATTCTTCTCCGGTGCGATGAGCAGAGCCTTTCTCTCGTACACCGCCGGGGAGTATATCCACTCATTCTCGTCCTGTGCGGTAACGGAATATATCCCGACCTCCTGAAGCTCAGTCGGGTCGGAGTTGTCGAACATGACCGCCTTTACGCCATGCTCTATACCGTCCTCGTCAGCGTCCGCACCAAAGCCGAGAAGAAGTCCGTCTCCCCATTTCTGCATATAGGTGCTGTAGCCGAGTATCTGGAAATCATCGAGCATTGCCGGTGCTGTCGGGTCTGAAAGGTCTATCGCAAACAGCGGGTCAGTCTGCTCATAGGTCACAACATACGCCGTATCGCCCTGGAAATTGACCGACTTTATCATCTCGTCCTCGCCGAAATCCGTGATACTGCCGACTATATTCATATCCATATCGAGAACATAAACATAGTTATGCCTGTCTATCCTGTCCCCAGTCCAGTCGATCCAGATATCGCCGATAAGCCCGGTATCGTCAGTATACACCTCGTTCCAGCTTTCCTCAGTTGCCGCAACACGGAAATAGCCGCCGTATTCGCTCATCGAGAACTGATCCAGCACATATCCGGTAATGCTGCCGCTTGCCGCAGGCTCGATATTTCCGCCGCCAATGGATATACGGGTGATATCTGTATTGTCCCAGCCCACAGCGGTGTAAAGATTGTCAGCGGAGCTGTAGACAGTACCTGTATAGCCGAGCAGAGCCTTGCAGTCCGCCTCTGAGAACTGTCCCTCAGCGGTCAGGTCAAGACTTCCTATCACGGTGTAGCTCGATATCGGAGTTTGCAGCTCGCCGGCAGGCATGAGCACGCAGGAGCAGTCAAGACATTCGATACCGCCGTCGATACCCCTCATCGGGATATAGTCCTCTATATCCTCCTCATTCTCTGCAAGGAAGAATGTGTCGGAGCTGTAGGTCGTGACAAGGTACATATATCCGTCCGGTGAAATGCGTACATCGTTGTAATAGCCGTCCTGATAATAAGTGCCCGTGCGGCTGATATTCCCGTCCTCGTCAGCTGTGTAAAAGCTCACGAACGTGCCGTAGCTGCTGTCCCAGTCCCAGCTGTCATATTCGTCCCAGTCTGACTTCTCGTCAAGACTGTGTGATATCCAGAAATCATGGAACGAATCATACCCTCCGACCACAGCTATCATGCCATTGTAGAGGTACATATCATCCGCTGATACCCTTACGGTATAATCCTCGCCGTGATTGAGGTCAAGCCCCTCGGAAATGTCGATCATCTGCTGAGATGTGAAGGTGCCGTCGTCTGCGGAGGCGATATTCAGGGCAGCTGTATAGCCTCCTGTCTCGCTGAACCTGTTGCCGACATAGTAGATATTCTTTCCGTCGGTCTTGACGATATCGGCTTCAAGAACACCCTCCTCCTGATTGTAGGTATCGTAGTAGCTGGTGTCGTCTCCTCCGCCCATGCCGCTGTCTCCCTCTCCGATCATGTCACTCTCCTCGGCCCGGGGAACAGCTTCGTCATAGACTGCTGCATCATCTGAGTTATCTTCATACGAATAATCCGCATCTGCACTGCTGAGATACACATCGCCGCCAGTCGCAGGAGCCTCCGCACTGCTCTCGTATGCTGCCTCCTCATCTGTCTTCATTATCTGATATCTGCTCTCATTGCTCCTTTTCAGCAGAGAATATATCTCTCCGTAGCTCCCTGCACCGGACATATACGGAGCCTCACTCACGCTCTCTGTGACCGTCTCCTCAGTATCTGCTGTGTCTGTGCCGGCCGTCTCCTCATCATCACTAACTTCACTTCCGTACCCGGTCACACTCTCATTCACATGGCTCTCGTCCTGTACCACCGCAGACTGCTGCTCTCCGGTGTCCTTTCTGAGCACGCTGCTCCTGTACAAAGCCCCTCCGCCTGCAAGTACTGCAACCGCTGCGGCGATAGCCCCGGTACGCATTGCAATATTTTTTCTGCTGTTCTTTCCGGTCTCAGGAGAAGTGACCTCCGTGACCTGAGGTGTCTCCCCTGCTGCCCTGTCATCGAGAAGCTTCTTTATATTCTCCGGACTGAGCTGCTCCGGGATATCCTCGCTCTCAAGAAGCTCCTTTATCCTTTTCTCATTCTCGTTCATGTATCATCTCTCCTTTTCTCTGAAAGCTCAAGTCTGAGTGTCCTCCGTATCCGTGTGAGCCGTGACCTTACAGTGCTTGGACTTGATCCGCATACTTCGGCTATCTCGCTGCTGGTATACCCTCCGAGAACGGACATTGAAAGGATCAGCCGTGACTGCGGGTCGAGCCGGTCAACTGCGTCACGCAGCTCGATATCCTCAAAGCTGAAATCCGTCTCCGGAGCGTCCTCTGGGGGAAGCCCGTCAATATCCTGTGTTTCGGTGAAATACTCTCTCTGCCTCTGCTTTATCTTCGCTGAAAGTATCCGCATTATCCAGCTTCTGAACGCCTCCGGCTGTCTGAGACTGCCTATAGCTTCAAACGCATCGAGCACGGTATCGCTCACTGCGTCGCAGGCATCGTGAGTGCTTCTCAGGCTGTACAGTGCGATATGATAAAGGTCCTTGTATACAAGCTCGTAAAGTCTTGCAAAAGCCGAGGTATCGCCCTCTGCGGCAAGCCTTACGTCGGCGGAGAAATCTGTCATATGAATCCCTCCCTTGAATCGATTCAATAATATAGTGTAATTTCGGGGTGCAATTGCTGCACAAAAGAGAAAAAATCAGCCATATGCACAAAAATATATTGCCCAAACTGTGCATATGGCTGAACGTGCTTTATACAAAAATTTTTACGAATTAGCCTTGCCGAGGAATGCCGCACCGATTATTCCTGCATCATTTCCGAGCTTTGCAATAACGATCTCGCAGTTCTTGTCGGAATCCCTGGTGTAGACCTCCTCTGCGACTATCTTCTTCATCGGCAGAAGCAGAGGGTCGCCCTCATTGCACACGCCGCCGCCGATACAGAGGATATCCGGCTGGAAGATGTTGATAACGTTGGTCACGCCCGCTGCAAGATACTTTATGTACTTATCCACAACGTCCTTTGCGTACTTGTCACCTGCTCTCATGCAGTCGAACGAGGTGCGTGCAGTTACCTTGCCCCTCTCCTTAGCCATACCAGCCATTGCACTGTCCGGGTGCAGCTCGATAGCCTCCTTTGTCATGCGGATAAGACCTGTAGCCGAGGAATACGCCTCAAAGCAGCCCTTTCTTCCGCACGAGCACTGTGCTCCGCCGACCTCTATGACAGTATGGCCTATCTCAGCTCCCGCAAAGTTGGAGCCGGAATAGATCTTCCCGTCAATAACTATTCCGCTGCCGACACCCGTTCCGAGAGTTATGCACACAGCATTCCTTGCACCCTTTGCCGCACCTGCAACATACTCGCCGTAAGCCGCAGCATTCGCATCATTCTCAATGAACACCGGTGTATCGTCCCTGCCTATGAACTCCTTGATATAGTCCACGAGCGGAGTATCCCTGAAGCCGAGGTTATTGGAGTATTCAAGCACTCCTGTAGAGCTGTTTGCGATACCGGGAGAGCCTATGCCTATCCACTCGATATCACCCATATCAAGCCCTGCATTCTTTACTGCCTCCTCAGCCATTCTCGCCATATCAGCTGCTATCTCCCTGTCGGGACGGGGGCAGTTGGTCTTTGTTGAAGCCTTTGCGATGATGTTGTAGTTGCCGTCAACTACTCCTGCAACGATGTTTGTTCCGCCCAGATCAATTCCTACGTAGTATTTCATTTCTTCCTCCTTAGAGCTGTTTAGTATCTTCCGGGACAGCTGTGTGAATTATCCTGCAACGACCTGAAATGCTGCTCATTCCGCACCCGGCAGGAAGAAAAATGCTGTCGCCCTTTTTTATATCAAGGGAGAAGTCATGTCCGCTCAGGACGGCACTCCCCTCAATAACAAGTATATGCCCGAAGCTCGTATCACCGGTGGATATCTGCGTGCTGCCGTTTATATCATGCTCCGTGACCCTGAAGTATCTGCACTGTGCAAGCTCACGGACTGCCGCACCCGTCTCAGACTCATGTATGCTCTGCTCAGGCTGCTCCGGCGGCGGTGCAAGGCACGTTACCTCGATCGCCTTTTCCGTGTGAAGCTCCCTCGGCTTTCCGTCAGCACCGAGCCTGCCGTAGTCGTACACCCGGTAGGTTATGTTGGAATTCTGCTGTATTTCGGCAATAAGCATACCTCTGCCGATAGCGTGGAGAGTACCTGAGGGAATGAAGAACGTATCTCCCTTTTTCACCGGCACTCTGTTGACAAGCTCCATGAGCGTGCCGTTATCTATCGCCTCTCTGAACTGCTCCCGTGTCAGCCTTTCCTTAAAGCCGTACACCAGCTCCGCACCCGGCTCACAGTCGATAACGTACCACATTTCGGTCTTTCCGTAGCTGTTCTCATGCTCAAGTGCATACTCATCATCAGGGTGTACCTGTACAGAGAGGTCATTCCTTGCGTCGATAAGCTTGACCAGTACCGGAAAGAACGGCATATCCCTGCACACGCTCCCTGCCTGAGCCGGATATCTCTCAATGTACTCACCGAGCGTCATACCCTCACAAATGCCGGAATCTATCACGCTCATACCGTCCGGGTGGCACGAAAGCTCCCAGCTCTCCGCAAGCCTTTCAAGGCTGCTTTTTTTCCCGTATTCATCTCTTAATCTCGTTCCGCCCCAGATGTAGTCCTTTATCGCCGGTCTGAGCCGGAACGGCTGAAAAATCCTGCTGTCTGCCATTTTCACAGGGGAAAGCCCTCTGGATATCCGGCTCCTCCCCTCTCCTTTCCCAGGGCTGTCAGCTTTGCATAGCCCTGTTATTTGTATAATGAAAAGAACTCCTCCTCACTTCCGCAGAATACATTGTAATCAATGTATTCCTCCTCGCCGAAGTAGCCCTCAAGCCTGCCCTTGTCCGTGTACTGCCAGAACGTCCAGTCAACGAGCATATCCGGCTCTGCCTGCGTACAGCGTATCCACAGCGGATAGTCCGGGAAGCTCTTCCTGACATATCTGTAATACACCGGGATAGTCGTGTAGATAATCGGCTTGACGCCGTAGTATTCCTCAAGCCGTTCAAGCAGAGGACGGAGTATTTCCTCCGTTTCGCTCAGCGAGGGCTTGCTGTGCCTTTTGTCGCCGTAGTATTCTATATCCACTACCGGCGGCAGCTGTATCTCGTCCGGGCTGACTGATCCGATATAGTTTTCCGCCTGTGTCTCACCGGCACTGTCGAAGCTGAAAAAGTGATAGCACGAGACCTTTATCCCGGTCTGTGCGGCTCTTTCAAGATTTCTCCGCACGGATTCATCTGTATGTCCGCTGCCCTCGGTCGCCTTTATGAAGGCGAACTGCACTCCCTGAGCTTCAAGCGTATCCCAGTCGATATCGCCCTGATAATTGGACACATCTACCCCGAATACCGGGTATTTCGACCTGTTCACATCTGCCCTTGCGAACAGACACGACCACGCCCATGCGATGAATGTCAGCAGCAGTCCGGCAGCGATGATAAGCACCGGAGCTATACGTTTTTTCTTCATTTAATCCGCTGCATCTCCCATTACTATGCCTCTGCCGTTGGTGGCAAAGTACACCCTGCCGAATACCTCGCTGTCCCCTGTGATAGAGGCGGTGAGGTTGCCGAAGAGGTGCTGCTCGTCATTGAGCCGCTGCCACGTCTGACCCTTGTCGGTCGAGCGGTATATGCCGTCGCCCTGCGGGTCGCTGACGCCCTCAACGTTATTGTTTCCCATGATATATATTGTCTGGTAGTCAGAGCCGTCAGCCGCCGCACCGAAGCCTAAGCACCTTGCGTTGCAGGTCTTGAGCACACTGAACGTCTCGCCGCCGTCCTCGGTGTACATCGGATACGAGCCGTTGTAAGCCCACACATGACCCTCCCTGTCGCCCACAGCGACAAGCTCGCAGCTGTCCGGAAGCACCGCACCGGTCTGCTTAAAGTGATATCCGCCGTCAGTTGAAACGCAGAACGAGCCGCCGCTGACTGCGTAGAATTTATCCGGATTCACCCTGTCGGCAATGACCTTTGCACCATAGCTCAGACCGCTGCACTCGTACCACGTTTTCCCGTAGTCCGGCGTGATATAGGGCTTTCCGCTGAGGGTCGCCGGTCTCCAGATGATAGTCTTGCCGTCGGTCGATATAGTCGCATGACCGCCCTGGGACTTCTCCGGGAGTATCTTGATGACCTCCCACGTTTTTCCGCCGTCAGTGGTATAGTTCAGTCCCTTTTTGCTCTCGCTCGTGTACACTGCACAGTTTCCGTCGAGCCAGCCGCAGTCTATCGAGGTGGGATTGCCGTTCTTCATGAAATGGTCATCGTCCGGGCACTTGGTGACGTCCATATGCGAAAAGCCCGTCAGATCGCCCATTATCGAGTAAAGCTGCGGAGTTGAGCCGTCTGTCGGGGGAGAGACCATGTCGAACACGGCTGTTTCCTCGATACCGTATGCCCCGAATCTTATAGTTACCGGCGTTCCGCTGCCGAGGTCGGTCATATTCTCGGTCGTGTACAGTGTCGCACCTGTGCCGTAGCTTACCTCGTCCGAATCGAACGGGTCCATAGCCACAGCGGAAGTCCACCAGCCGACAGAAGCCTCCTCACGCCCCCATGTGAGCCAGTCAGCCTCGGAAACGTCCATAGTGTAGTTCTTCTCGTCCCTGGTGTAAAGTGCGTTCCATGTATTTCCGCCGTCCGTGGTGCGGTAGATATTATGTCCTCTGTCGTCCCAGAAGCCGAGTGTCGTGACAACTACTGTATCCGGGTCGAGGGAATTCATGGCAATGCCGCCGAATCCGCCGTACCTTCCGTCGTCCAGCTCCGGGGTTATGTCGGTGTACTCCTGTGTCGAAAGGTCAAGGGAATACACAGCACCGTTGTGCGGGTCAACATTAGGCCCCGCCGTATCAGAGCAGGCGATATACATACAGCCGTTCTGCGATATCTCAGCCGATACCGGGATATATCCGCCCGGTACTGCCGGAAGTGCCGACCATGTGCTGCCGCCGTCTGACGATCTGTAAATGCTCTCGCCGCCCGTCATTGCAACTCCTGCGTAGATATCGTTGCTTTCCGGGGCGAATTTCACCCACATAATGCCGATATAATTGCTCTCCTGACTGTAATCGCCCTTTACCGGGAACGAGCTGACCTCGCTCCATGTTTCGCCGTAGTCCTCAGACCTCCACAGTCCCCTGTTGCGTGAGCCGAAGTACACGATATTGTTGTTTACCGGGTCAACGCACAGCCGCTCGCCCGTACCTCTGCCGGAGCAGTTTCCTCCGCAGCCGAAGCTGAGGTCGAACCTTTTCCATGTCTCGCCGTAATCGTCCGAGGCGATGATCGCCCCGTTGTCGCCCATATAGGTACCGCAGGCAGCATAGACCCTGTTCGGCTCGACCGGGTCAGCGGCAATGCTCTCGATACCGATGAGATTCCACTCATCGCCGCCGAAAAAGTCGGTTATTGCGACCCACTTATCCTTATTCCTGTCAAATCTGTACGCACCGCTGATATCAGTCCGGACATAGGCAAGTCCCTCCTCCGCCGGGCTGTAGACTATACCTGTTATATAACCGCCGCCGCCGATAGCGACATTGCTCCACTCATAATCGAGAATACCGGAGCTGTTCTTATTTCCTGAGCCGCAGCCGGACGCAGCCGTAAGCATAAGTGCTGCCGTCATGACTGCAAAGCATTTTCTGTGAATCATCACTGACCCCCTATCGAAAGTAAAACTGATCCCTCTATATATAATACCCTAAAAAATGAAATTAGTCAACAGTTATTTTGTTAATTTTCAAAAAAACAGCCAGACGGTAAAAACCGCCCGGCTGCCGGATAATTATTTGATAACGTTTTTAACGCCCTCAAGCGTCATGGTTATCTCGAAGCTGTCCTTCGGCATCGTGTATTCGATGTCGGGAGCCTCTGTGTTGTAGATATTCACAAGCTCGATGTAGAGATTTCCGTCGCTGTCCTCAGAGACAACAGGTCTGTCTACCGGTATCTCCGTGCCGTCGCAGATGAGCTTCACATCATATACCCTGAGTGCGGTGCTGTACTCGAAATCAGTGCTGACAAAGAGCATATTCAGCCCCTCGCTGTCTGCCGAGAAGTCGTAACCGGAAACGCCCACCGTGTACGTTCCGTCCTCCTTTACCTCAGCGTCCGTGAACACCGCACCTGCGTCCGTTATGTCGTCACTTCCGTCGCCGTCAGTGTCCTCCCACTTTATCAGGGTGTTGAAATAGTCCGAATTTACGCCGTATGTGCCGTCGTTGCAGGCGTTCCTGAACGTATACACCTTTGTCTGGATACCTATGTACATATTTCCGGAGGTACGCTTTGAGCTGGAGGAGGTGTACCGCTTCACCTTTATGTCAAGCCCGGCTTCGGGGTTTTTGTCGGCTACAGCCTTGACTATGCCCTCGATTATCTCCGGCTGGGTCTGCTCGACAGTGTTCCTGTTGAAAAGTCCGAAGCCGTACTGTCCGTTGTAGCCGTTGTCCCAGTACACGGGAGTTATCCCGTTCTTTGCGGCAGTTCCGGCGAGGAATGCGTCATAATAGACACGGTTCTCCGCTATCTGGTTGGGTATGCCTGCATTTGCGTCGGTCTTGTCGATACAGCCGTACTCGCCGATGATGACCGGTATGCCCTTATCAACGAAATTGTCCTTCAGCTTCTTCATCTGCCCCTCGATGTGATCCTCCTTGCCCCAGGAAGCACACCACTTCGGCGAAGCCTTGTTGACCTCAACTATCTCCTCGCCCTTTTTGCCCCAGAGGAAGGTCTTTTTGCCCTCCTCGCCGCAGTAATCCCACGGGTCGTAGCAGTGGACTGAAAGTATCATTCTGCCCTCTCCGGCAGTGTTGTCATTATCCTCCGGCATTTCAAAGCCGTAATCGCCGACAGTGTAGTTTATATCGGTATTCCAGCCGGGCATCATCAGCCAGCGGTGAGTATTATCTCCTCCTGCCGCTCTGACAGTGTCCACGAATATCTGATTATAGGCGTTTATGTTCTCGTAATACTCCCTGACCGGGTCGTGGTACTCGCCGTCAAACTCCTCATTCATGCTCTCGAAGATGAGGTGCTCGTCGTAGTCCGAGAATCTTTCAGCTATCTGCTTCCAGAGTGCTGCGTATTTTTCCTTGATATAGTCCTGGTCGCTGCCGTTGCAGAGAAGCCAGCCGCCGTAAATGGAATTGTAGCCGTCGCCGTGGACATTGATGATAACGTTCAGCCCGGCGTTATAGGCATATCCGACTACCTCCTCGACACGGCTGAGCCATTCCTCATCGACCTTGTAGCCGTTTGCGTCGTCTATCCTGTCAAGGTACGAGACCGGCACTCTGACCGTCTTAAAGCCTGCCCCGGCTACAGCGTTCATCATCTCCTGAGAGACAGCCGGATTGCCCCAGACAGTCTCATCAGGCGTACCGCCGGAATTAGCCTCCATAGTGTTTCCGTAGTTCCAGCCTGCACCGAGGGTATCGGCGATAGAAGCAAGGGATATCACATCATCTGACTTCTTAGCTGTATCTGAGGCTCCGGAGCTGCCTGAGTCTCCTGAGCCCTCCTGACTGCCTGAGCTGCACCCGGACATTCCTGCCGCCATGCCTGTCAGAAGAGAGAGGGAACAGGCGATGGACAGGAGCTTTCTGAGCTTTTTCATTTATACTCCTCCTGAATAAAAAATATCAACAAGTACATTATATCACATAAATCCGTGCTTTTCAACTGATTCCTGAAATTTCCCGAAAAATATTTTTCGGTCTGCCTTTGGCTTCACTGTAAAGTTGCACATGAAAGAGTATCCAAATTTGGCAAAATGCACAAAATATCCCTGACAAAAAAATAACTCTTTATTTTTATCCACAAGTATGCTATAATGATATCATGTGATAAGCTGACAGCATGATGTGCAGCATAATACAGAAAGGAAAAAAAAGATGAAGAAGCTTATGTTAGGAAACGCAGCCTTCGCAAGAGGACTGTACGAAGCAGGCTGCCGGGTAGTCTCAAGCTACCCAGGTACTCCCTCCACTGAAATAACGGAGGAGGCTGCGAAATATGATGAGATATATGCTGAGTGGGCACCCAACGAGAAGGTCGCTATGGAGACCGCCCTCGGTGCGTCTATCGCCGGAGCGAGGAGCTTCTGCGGAATGAAGCACGTCGGTCTGAACGTTGCGGCAGACCCGCTCTACACCGCCTCCTATACAGGAGTGAACGGCGGTATGGTCATTGCCGTTGCAGACGACCAGGGTATGCACTCGTCCCAGAACGAGCAGGACAGCCGTCACCATGCTATCGCCTCCAAGGTGCCTATGCTTGAGCCGTCAGATTCCGGCGAATGTCTTGAATTTGTAAAGCTCGCATTTGAGCTTTCCGAGGAGTACGATACTCCGTTCATAGTCCGTATGTCAACGAGAGTTGCCCATTCACAGAGCATTGTGGAGCTTTCTGAGCGTGATGAAAGGGCTTTGAAGCCGTATGAGAAGAATCCGCAGAAATATGTCATGATGCCGGCTTTTGCAAAGGGCAGACACGTTGTCGTGGAGGAGCGTACAAGAAAGCTTATCGGATACGCTGAAAGCTCTCCGCTGAACCGGACGGAGATATCCGATACCGCTGAATTCGGCGTGATAACAAACGGTGCGGCTTATCAGTACGTAAAGGAGGCACTCGGCAGCAGGGCTTCCGTGCTCAAGCTCGGAATGGTGAACCCTATGCCGGTAAAGCTGATACAGGATTTCGCCGCAAAATATGACAGGATAATCGTTATCGAGGAGCTTGACGGCATAATCGAGGAGCATTGCCGGAATATCGGCGTGACGAACGTTGAGGGAAAGAACATTTTCGGCTACATAGGCGAGATAAATCAGGCAATTATTGCCGAAAAGCTGCTCGGAAAGAAGAACGACTTCACCGCACTTGACGAGAATATCCCCGTCCGTCCTCCGGTAATGTGTGCAGGCTGTCCGCACAGAGGTCTGTTCTATTGCCTGAAAAAGCTCGGAGTTACCGTCTCAGGCGATATCGGCTGCTATACCCTCGGTGCAGCTGCACCGCTCAATGCTGTCGATACAACGATATGTATGGGAGCCTCCATTTCCGGACTTCATGGCTTCAACAAGGTGCTCGGCAGCGAGTCGGAGCATAGGACAGTCGCAGTTATAGGCGATTCTACGTTCATGCACAGCGGTATGACCGGACTTGTGAACATCGCCTACAACAATTCAAATTCCACTGTTATCATACTCGACAACTCGATAACCGGAATGACCGGTCATCAGCAGAATCCGACCACAGGAAAGAATCTCAAGGGCGACCCGGCTGCGGCTGTGAACCTTGAGGAGCTGTGCCGTGCGATCGGTATAAAGCGTGTCAGGGTGACTGACCCGTACCACCTTGCTGAGACAGAGGCGGTCATAAAGGAGGAGCTTGCCGCAGACGAAGCGTCAGTCATCATCTCACGCCGTCCGTGTGCTCTTCTGAAGTACGTAAAGCACAATCCTCCGCTTGCTGTTTCTCAGGATAAGTGCGTAGGCTGCAAGGCGTGCATGAAGCTCGGATGTCCGGCTATCTCTATACGTGACAGGAAGGCTGTTATCGACCATACCCAGTGCGTAGGCTGCGGAATATGCCAGGAGCAGTGCAGATTCGGAGCGATAAACTGATATGCAGCTCAATACTGATGAACCATATATCGAGCTTACCGAGTGCATAGATATTGGGCGTACAGCCCGCATGAAATGTATATTCTGCGGGATATATATGGATTATCTGGGAAAATACAGGTTCGTGCTGCATAAGAACGGTGCGTCTGAGGAAAGAGTCATTATGTACTTTATGTGCAGCTGGTGCAAAAAATTCAATTCGATACGATTCAAAAGAGACGAAAGGAACTGAGAAATGCTACAACCGGAAATATATGAGAGCCTGTGCAGCTGGATAGACGGGCTGCTCGAAAATGCGGAAATACCGGAAAATGCGGCTGCATTCTGCTTCAATCTCTACGAGGAGAGCGAGGACAGCAGCGAGCACCTTTTCGGAGTGCAGCTCATCGCTGCCGGGGCATTTGACGAGAATGACGGCGGAGACTGGGCGTGTGATGAGATATGGACGAGCGGAGAGGATATTTTCCTTGTGGACATCTCCGACGAGCCTGACACAAGTCCGGAAAATGCACAGAGGCTCATTTCCGAAATGCTGAGGGAATACCTCGATAACGGGAAATATCGCAGTATACTCCTCTCCTCTGCGGCGGCGGCTGCCGGATTTGTGGACGGAGAGCTTGAAATACTTTTCAAAGCCTGAAGGGAGAATACCTATGGAGGAATTCGGCTTCACTAAGGGTACATTCCCGGACTGCTTCTCTCATTTCAAGGAGTGCCCTGAAGCCTTTGAGGTGAAAAAGGATTTCGTATCACCGCTCGTGAAAAGCTATGTATCCGCACTGTCAGGCGTTGCTGCAATGCCCGGCAGAGCTGCACAGCAGGAAAAAATCTGATTCGGAGGAAAAAATGGAAACTAAAGCTATCATGATAGTCGGAGTCGGAGGACAGGGCTCGCTCCTTGCCTCAAGGCTCCTCGGAAACGTACTTCTCGCTCAGGGATATGACGTAAAGGTGAGCGAGGTACACGGTATGTCGCAGAGAGGCGGCAGCGTTGTTACATACGTAAAATACGGCGACAAGGTGTACTCCCCGGTAGTTGAAAAGGGCGAGGCTGACGCTGTTATCTCGTTTGAGCTTCTGGAGGCTGCAAGGTGTCTGCCTTACCTCAAAAAGGGCGGTCATCTCATAACCTCAACCCAGCAGATAGACCCCATGCCGGTAATTACCGGTGCGGCGGAATATCCTGAGGCTCTTGCAGAAAAGCTGGCTGCGGCAGGTGCTGACCTGACGGCTGTCGATGCACTCTCGCTCGCAGAGCAGGCTGGTACGTCAAAGGCTTCAAACGTAGTCCTCATGGGCGTTTTCGCTTCACTGACCGGCTTCCCGGAGGAGCTGTGGCAGAAGGCTCTGGAGCAGTGTGTGCCGCCGAAATTCTTAGACCTGAACAAAAAGGCGTTCGAGCTTGGAAAGAACGCCGCTCACTAAGCTATGCGGCGGAGGATCGCTGTCCTTGTGACGATCATCATAGCCTGCTTCGGCGTGCTGGATATTTTCCTGCTGCGTATTTCGGGACACCTGAACGGCGGTATCCTCGGTGCTCTTTTCGACTGGGCAGAGGGAGAACGCTCAGATGATGAACAGGTGCCGACTGTGCCGTACACCCCGGAAAAGGTACCCGTTCAGCCGGAATCGTCTGAGACGGGAGCTGACTACAGCACTGACACGGAGGAAACGGAGCCGCCTGACGATATAACGACGCTTCCACTCAGCATTGAGCTTGACGAAAATGCTGCAAAGCTGACATTCAGCGTGAGGAGCGGATATGAGGCAGCCGTTACTGAGGGTGTGCTGAGCTGGGTCGCCGCCAAGACTGACACCGGCGAGGAGAAAAGGTATCCTGCAAAATTGTCCGAGCCGCTTTATCCTGGTGAATTTCCGCCGGGGAAATATGAGGTATGGCTCGAATGGAAGGACGACCAGATGGACGAACCGGCTACAGCCAGCGATATCGTGGGATTTTCAGTCACCGGACGGACAGAAATGCCGTACAGCTATCTTTTTGCTCAGGCGGAGATCACTGAAAACGAGCGGCATAAGGCGTATATCGCAGATATCGGGGACTATTCCGCCGACGAGCTGCAATGGGGAGTTTTTGCTGATTCCGTGGAGATCGGACGGCTTTCTCCGGTGGAATATCCGGAGCTTTCCCTGCTCAGGGCGATAATGTCCTCGGACGATATACCGGATACCTCCGTGTACCAGATATGCCTTCTGTACGGCGAGGGCGGGGATACCCTTATCGTAAGCAATGTCCTTGAAACAGGCGTTGTATATGCAGATGATCTGCCCCCTGAGGCAGCTGAATGACAGATATAATGACAGGTGCTGCGACAACAGGCTTCAGCATAAGACTGAAATGAGGATCGGTATAAAAAATACCTTATCCGGCATTGGCAAATACAAGAAAACCAAATACAAGAAAACCAAATACAAGAAAACCAAATATAAGGAAAAAGGAGTCTGATACCAATGGAAAGATACTGGAATGAAGAGATCGAATGTGCCTCACGGGAGGACATGAAAAAGCTACAGGACGAGCGTCTTGCGGCACAGGTAAAGCACGTTTATGAGAACGTGAAGTATTACCGTGACCTTATGGACGAAAAGGGCGTGAAGCCGGAGGATATCAAGTCCACCGACGACCTGCACAAGCTGCCGTTCCTCTCAAAGGCTGACCTCAGGGACGCTTACCCCTACGGGCTGCTCGCAAAGCCCCTCTCTGAGTGCGTAAGGATACAGTCCACAAGCGGTACCACCGGAAGAAGAGTCGTTGCATTCTACACCCAGCACGATATCGACCTGTGGGAGGACTGCTGTGCGAGAGCTATAACTGCTGCCGGCGGCACGAATGAGGACGTTTGTCAGGTGTGCTACGGCTACGGACTGTTCACAGGCGGCCCCGGACTCAACGGCGGCTCACACAAGGTAGGCTGTCTCACGCTGCCTATGTCGAGCGGAAATACCGAGAGACAGATACAGTTCATGCGTGACCTCGGCTCGACCATACTCTGCTGCACTCCGTCATATGCTGCGTATATCGGCGAAACTCTGCACGATATGGGCTACACGACTGACGATATAAAGCTCAGGGCTGGTATCTTCGGTGCAGAGCCGTGGACTGAGGAGATGAGGCATTCTATCGAGAAGTCCCTCGGTATCAAAGCCTACGACATCTATGGACTTACTGAAACAAGCGGCCCCGGCGTATCGTTCGAGTGCAGCGAGCAGACCGGAATGCACATAAATGAGGATCACTTTATCCCTGAGATAATCGACCCTGAGACCGGTGAAGTCCTCCCGGAGGGCTCAGTCGGTGAGCTTGTTTTCACCAGCATTACAAAGGAGGCGTTCCCGCTCCTCCGCTACCGTACAAGAGATCTCTGCGTGCTTTCGAGGAAGAAGTGCTCATGCGGCAGGACTCTCATCAAGATGACAAAGCCTATGGGCAGAAGCGATGATATGCTCATAATCCGTGGAGTAAACGTATTCCCGTCACAGATAGAGACTGTCCTTATCGAGCAGGGCTACAGCCCGAACTACCTCATCGAGGTGGACAGAATGAACAATACCGACACTCTCGACATCAGTGTTGAGATGAATCCTGACCAGTTCTCCGATAAGGTGGGCGATATCCAGGATCTTGAGAAGAGCCTTGCGGGTGCTATAAAGACCATGCTCGGTATCAATCCGAAGGTACATCTTGTTTCACCCAAGTCTATCACAAGGAGCGAGGGCAAGGCTGTAAGGGTCATCGACAAGAGAAAGCTGCACGACTGATAAAATAACATTATTTCGAGGTGTATTATGAAAGTTAAACTTTTTTCTTCATCATTTCTCCCCGCTCAGGAAAAATATGACAAGTTCTTTACATTCGAGAACGAGCTTAACGAGTTTATCGCTACAGTAAACGTCATCGACATAAAGTACAGCTCGGCTGCGGGTATGTGCCACGACGCACAGACCCACGTAAATGAGAGTATGCTCGATTTTTCGGCACTTGTGCTCTATGAGGATATCGAGCCTGCGAAGAAGCCGGCTGCAAAGAAGACAGCTGCCAGAACCACAGCAAGGAAGTCTGCGGCTAAGAAGACCGCTGACGAGCCGACAGAGTGACCGACAGAAAGGAGAACGAAAATGCCATCAAATTCACCAGTCAGACAGATATCCGTATTCATGGACAATAAGCCGAACCAGCTCGCCGGAGTTATGAGCATACTCAAGGAGAGCGGCGTCAACATCAGGGCACTCAGCCTTGCAGACACAAAGGATTTCGGTATCCTCCGCATTATCGTAAACGACACCGACAGGGCGTGCGAGACTGTCAAGAGTGCAGGCTACGCAGCTGCCGTAACACCGGTCATTGCGATATCCATACCTGATTCGCCCGGTCAGCTCAGCCGTGTGCTCGATATACTCGGCGGCGACGGAGTGAACCTTGAGTATCTCTATGCCTTTACAGGTGCCTCAGACAGGTCAGTATCCTTCGTAATCCGTGTTGACGATATCGCAGCGGCTTCTGAGTCACTGAACAAGGGCGGTATTATTCAGCTTACCGAAAATGATATCTCAGAAATGTGAGTATCGCACAAAAACGGAGCTGAAATTAATATATTTTTTGAAAACGCTTGACAAATAATACTGAATAATGTATAATATACTATAGATTATTTTGTAAAGGAGCGATAGAAATGGGAATTCTTGATAAGATCGGCGATGCCTCCAAGGGCGTTTCCGATAAGGCTAAGAACATTTCAGAGGCTAATAATTTAAAGCGTAAGATACTGTACGAGGAGGAGAGGATCGTTGAGATCTTCACCGATATCGGCAAGAAGTATTACAAGAACCCCAACGAGGATCCTGCTGCACTCAAGGAGCTGTGCGATGATATCGACACCCGCCGCAGAAGGATAAAGAAGATGAGGTTCGAGCTTAATGGTATCAGAGGCTATAAGATCTGCCCGAAGTGCAATGCAGAGGTAAACGAGAGATTCCAGTTCTGCGGACGCTGCGGTGCAAGACTGCCTGACGTTGAGGACGACGACTTCATGTCACTTGAGCCCAACGACTACTACACAGAGAGCAGCGGAAACTTCTTCAACGCAGATTCAAACCAGAACTATTAATCGAAAAAAGCGGCTGTTCTGAATAATTCTCAACAGCCGCCTTTTATTACCGGGACAGACCGGGGTATACGGGATATACGGCGTACAGCCATACGCCGCCGGCGTATACCATACGCCATGAAAATACGTCTTAAATGCCTGTATATAGCCCTGTATACGCCTATACGCCTTATATTATACTTCTTTTATATAATATAAATTGCTTTGTTCCGACACGTGGTTGATTTTCTTTTAAAAGGCAGTAACCACAAACCGCTTTCATGTGTCCACATACAAGGCGAACCTCCAAAATTGCCTATTTACAGGCATATTATAGGCACATTAAGTGTAATACAAATATCAGCCATTTGTTGGGACAGAGCCATATAAAATAATCACTGAACGGACAAAGCTGACAGCGTGAGGTGTATATATAATATACAGCAACTCAGAAAAATGGCGTATAGGCGTATAAACCTCTGTATTCCGGGAAAAACGGCGTATCCTGGCGGCGTATCCCATACGCCGTGGCGTATATTCAATACACTGTTAAAAGGTGAAAAGCTATGAAAAAAACATCACCGGTACTTATACTTTATCTGGCAGCAATGCTGCTCATCATGAATATAATGCCTCTTGCCGGAGCTGTGAAGCCGCTCATAGTGACCGCAGCGATACTCCTGCCGCTTGTCTGTGCCGCCCTGCTTGCACATATACTCCCCGGCAGCACCTCTGACCCGGAAAGCAAGAGACTGAGGCGGCTGAAAAAGGGTGCTGACCTTGTATGGCTCGGCGGCTGGGCTGCTGCTGCCGAGACTGTAATACTCATCATATTCTTCATTGTATCGGACGCCGGGGCAGCTGTGAAAATACTCTCGGTCGTTATTCCGGTGCTGACGGCAGCACTTATCCTCTTCACCGGCGTCATCAGGATAACCGCCGGTGCAAAGCAGATAAAGCTCAGGGACCATGTGCTTTTGCTGTGCCTGTGGTGGTGTCCGGTCGTCAATATCTTCATTATCCGGAAATTCTACAAGACCGCAAGGCGTGAGTATGTATTCGAGTCCGACAAGGAGGAGCTTGACAATATCCGGGCAGAATCGCAGATATGCAAAACGAAGTACCCGATACTTCTGGTGCATGGTATCTTCTTCCGTGACTGGCAGCTCGTCAACTACTGGGGACGTATACCGGCGGCACTTATCCGCAACGGTGCAAAGGTCTATTACGGCGGTCAGCAGTCGGCAATGCACGTGTGCGACAGTGCAGCGGAGCTGAAAAAGACTATCGAAAAAATAATCGCTGAGACCGGTGCGGAAAAGGTCAACATTATCGCACATTCAAAGGGCGGACTTGATTCACGCTATGCGATAAGCTGTCTGGGCATGGACAGGTACGTTGCAACGCTGACCACGATAAATACGCCGCATAAGGGCTGCGATATGGTGGATTACCTGCTTGACAGGACCTCTGAGGGATTTCAGAGCTTCCTTCACAGAAAGTACGGGAGCATATTCACGAGGCTCGGCGATACGACCCCGGATTTCCTCGCAGGAGTGCATGACCTGAGTGCGGAGAGGGCAAAGTCCTATGATGAAGAAATGCCGGACTCCCCTGCCGTCAGCTACCGGAGCGTAATGTCAATAATGAGCAGTGCAGGCTCTGCCGGACTGCCGCTGAATATAGGCTATCTCCTTATCAAAAAGCTCAACGGTGCAAATGACGGGCTTGTGTGGGAGGATTCAGCCGTTCACGGCAGCCACAGGCTCATCACCACCAAAAAGAAGCGTGGGCTGAGCCACGGCGATATCATCGACCTCATGCGTGAGAATATCGAGGGCTTCGACGTAAGGGAGTTTTACGTTTCTATGGTCAGTGAGCTGCGTGAGCAGGGCTTCTGAACCGCCTTCTCACTGCACGGCAGAGATAGTACGCCGGAATGCACATGATGAACCATACTCCGGCATAGGGCAGGCATATCTGACCCATGACATTCAGCGGAACGTCTGAATAATCCCATACCTGCCAGCCCATTATTATATTATCGAACACGCCGACCGTAAACTCGACCGAAAGTATCATCAGCGTCCCGGCAATGCAGCTGCGGACGAGACTGAGGGCATATTTCCGGTTCACAGCATATATGAGGGTCAGTACAGTACCGCCGGTGAGTGCCATAGTCCAGTGGGTATAGCCCCGGCTGACTATCTCAAACATACTGTAGATAAAATATCCCATAAGAAAAGTAAACATATATTCTGAAAGCTTCATGTATCCACCGCCATATCTGTTTTTACAAGTATGTGAGTTTATCCGTCATTTATTCAGCCGTACAGGTGCAGCTGCATGACGGTCTGTGACACGGATAGCTTTTCAGACCAGAAGTTTTATTAAGGGTGCGGAGGGTCATTTCCTGAGCTGCTATCCGGAGAGAGCCACGCACAAAAGGAGTCAAAATGAGAAAAAGCTGTATAATCATGCACATTTCGAGCCTGCCGTCAGAGTACGGGATAGGCAAAATGGGGCGGCACGCCTACAGATTTGCGGACTTTCTGAAAGCCGCCGGAGTAGGCTGCTGGCAGCTGCTGCCGCTGTCGCCGACAAGCTATGGAGATTCGCCGTATCAGTCGTTTTCGGTAAATGCCGGTAATCCGTACTTTATCGACTTTGAGCTGCTTGAGGACGAGGGACTGCTGGAGCGGCATGAGTTCGCCTCGCTTACATGGGAGAGCAGCCCGGATAAGGTGGACTATAGTATCATCTACGAAAACTGCTTCGGTGTCCTGAGAATGGCATACGACCGCTTCAAGCCCTCACGCTTCAAGGATTACAGGCAATTCTGTGAGGATAACAAGTCGTGGCTCGATGAATATGCCCTGTTCATGGCTCTTAAATTCAAAAACGGCGGAAAGGCATGGTACGAGTGGGACAGCGATATTTCCATGCATAAGGCAAAGGCTGTCGCTGCTGCAAAAAAAGACCTGAAAAAGGATATAGGCTTCTTCAAATTCACTCAGTACGAATTCTTCAGGCAGTGGCGTGAGCTGAAAAAATACGCCAATGCAAGCGGTATCGAAATAGTCGGGGATACGCCGATATACTGTGCCCTCGACAGCGTTGAGGTATGGTCGCAGCCTAAGCTCTTCTGGCTCGACAAAAAACGCAGACCGGTATGCGTTGCAGGCTGTCCGCCGGACGATTTCTCCCCGACCGGTCAGCTGTGGGGCAATCCTCTGTACGACTGGGACTACCACAAAAAGACCGGCTTTGAGTGGTGGACTGAGCGGATACGCAATGCTTCACAGACCTACGATATCGTGCGTATCGACCATTTCCGGGGCTTTGAGAGCTATTACACTATACCGTCCGGCAATGAGGACGCAACTGTCGGTGAGTGGAAAAAGGGCCCGGACTATGAGCTTTTCCGCACCATTGAGGACAAGCTCGGCAGACTGAGTATCATTGCTGAGGATCTTGGATTCATTACCCCGGAGGTACGCAGCCTGCTCGACAACTGCGGCTATCCGGGCATGAAGGTGCTGCAATTCGGCTTCTCTGACGGAGAAAATGAGCACCTGCCGCACAATTTCACAACGACCAACTGCTTCGCCTACACCGGTACACACGACAACGAAACACTCAACGGCTGGGTGGGTACTCTTGATAAAAAGTCGCTGAAATTCACGAAAAAGTATCTCGGAGTAAGCAAAAAGCGTGATATCCCGTGGGCTGTAGTGCGGGCGGCGTGGGGCAGCGTTGCTCAGACGGCAGCAGCTCAGATGCAGGATTTCCTTGATTCTCCGAAGGAGGGCAGAATGAACACTCCCTCTACCCTCGGCGGCAACTGGCAGTTCCGTGCCTCTGAGGACGAGCTTACACCGGAGCTTGCAAGGAAGATATATAAGCTGAATAAGCTGTATAACCGGCTCAGTGATACCCCAAAGGCTGATACTGACTGACATCAGTAAGGCTCAATGCTTTTCAAAATAGTTTTCCCGAAAAGGAGTTAAAAAATGGATATACAGGTATTTAAGGACAAATTTACCGGCAGGCTGCCAAAGGATATAAGGTCGGCAACACCGCAGCAGCTGCACAATGCACTCGGCGACACGATAATCGAGCTTTACGCTGACCAATGGACGGCGGCAAGACAGGAGCACCTCGGAAAACGCAGGGCTGCGTACCTCTCAATGGAGTTCCTCGTGGGCAGGCTCGTATTCAATAATCTGCTGTGTCTCGGCATTTATGATGATGTTCAGAGGGTATTCAGCGAGCTTGGACTGAACCTCGCTGACCTTGAGGAGATCGAGGACGCTGCACTCGGAAACGGCGGTCTCGGACGGCTCGCAGCGTGCTTCCTTGACTCTGCCGCCGCCCTCTCTCTGCCGCTTGACGGATATGGCATACGCTACAAGTACGGGCTTTTCAGGCAGACTATCGAGGACGGCTTCCAGAAGGAGGATATCGACGACTGGACAAGATACGGCGACCCGTGGTCAGTACGCTGTGAGGAGGACACTGTTCTCATCAGCTTCAATGACCAGACTGTTAAGGCAGTACCGTATGATATGCCGGTTTTCGGCTTCAATACGGAGAATATCGGTACTCTGAGGCTGTGGCAGTCAGAGCCGGTAAGGGAGTTCGATTTTGAAACCTTCAACGCCCAGAATTACCTCGAAGCCTCAAAGGAAAAGATATTCGCTGAGGATATTTCCCGTGTGCTTTATCCTAACGATGACACGAATGAGGGCAAGAAGCTCCGCCTGAAGCAGCAGTATTTCTTCAGTGCAGCGTCGCTCACGGATATCCTCCGCAAGCACAGGGCACGGTATGGCACGCTTGAAAATATCGCTGACTGCATTTCTGTACAGCTCAACGACACCCACCCTGTAATTTCCGTTCCGGAGCTTATCCGTCAGCTCGTTGACAACGAGGGCTGGACGTTTGACAAGGCACTCGATACAGCAAAAAGAATATTCAACTACACCAATCACACGGTAATGCAGGAGGCACTTGAAAAGTGGTGGACAGGGCTTGTTGAGGAGACTCTGCCCCGGATATACGCCATTATCATACAGATAAACGAGGCTCTTATCGCAGGGCTTTACGCAAAGGGCGAGAGCCGTGAGAAGATAGACCGCATGAAGATAATCAAGGGCGACCTTGTACACATGGCTGACATGGCGTGCTACTGCTCGTCGCATATCAACGGCGTTGCAGCTATCCATACTGAGATACTCAAGGACAGCGTGCTTGCAGATTGGTACAGCATAAAGCCGGAGACCTTCCGCAACGAGACGAATGGTATCACTCAGCGTCGCTGGCTGGCACTGTGCAACACGGAGCTTTCGTCACTTATCACTGAGCTTCTGGGTGACAGCGGCTGGATAACCGACCTCGGCAGACTTCGTGAGCTTGACAAATATGCAGGCGATAAGGATATCATAGACCGGTTTATCGCTATAAAGCAGCAGAAAAAGCAGCAGCTTGCGGACTTTATCCGTGAGCGTGAGGGAATAGAGCTTGACCCGGCGTTCGTGTTCGATATACAGATCAAGCGGCTTCATGAGTACAAGCGTCAGCTGCTCAATGCGTTCTCTATCCTGTGGCTGTATTACGGCATAAAGGACGGCAGCATAAAGAACCTCACGCCGACCGCATTCATCTTCGGTGCAAAGTCCGCTCCGGGCTACAGGCGTGCAAAGGCTATAATCAAATATATCAACGAGATCGGCCGCATAGTTTCCTCAGACCCGGAGACAAAGGATCTGATAAAGGTAATTTTCGTGCAGAATTACAACGTTTCCTACGCTGAAAAGCTCGTTGCGGCTGCGGATATCTCAGAGCAGATATCGACCGCCGGCACTGAGGCTTCGGGTACAGGAAATATGAAGCTCATGCTCAACGGTGCAGTGACCCTCGGTACGTATGACGGGGCGAATATTGAGATCGCAGAGGAAGCCGGTGAGGAGAACAATTATATCTTCGGTGCAAGAGTAGAGGAGCTTGAGGAGATATTCCCGACCTACGACAGCCGCCGTGTTTTCGCTGAAAATCCGAGGATACGCCGTGTTGTTTCGTCACTGATAGACGGCACGGTCTCCGACGGCGGCAGCGGTGATTTCCGTGAGCTTTATATGTCCCTGCTCGACGGTGCAAGCTGGCACAAGCCGGATAACTACTATCTGCTCGGCGACCTTGAAAGCTATGTAGAGACAAAGCTGAATGCCCTCAGTGACTACACTGCCGACAGAGCGGCGTTTGCTTCAAAGCAGTGGCTGAATATGTCCAGAGCCGGAAAGTTCAGCTCAGACCGCACTATCGCTGACTATGCACAGAACATCTGGGAGATAAGGTAAGAGCAATTTTTCATCTGTAATGGACGCCCCTGCATAAATGGGCGTTCATTTCGTCTGCACCATGTTAAAAAAATAACATTCATAACAAAAAATTTTATTTTCAAGGGTAACTATGGCTAACTTTCTGGTTGACAATTATCAAACAATGTGTTAGAATTAAAGAAACAGATATCAGTGCTGCCCGGAGGCTCATATCCCTCCCCGGCAGATATGCTGAATGATCTAATAAGCAAAATTCATTTAAAGGAGTCGGTTCTATGCTGCACTATATTTCAGAATTTCCAAAGGAGTGGGAGGGCTTCGAGCACGGACGCTGGTGTAATACCTCTGTCAATGTCCGTGACTTCATCAAGAAGAACTACACCCCCTATGACGGAGATGAGAGCTTTCTCGCTCCCCCGACTGACGCTACAAATCAGCTCTGGGCACAGATAATGGAGCTTTCACGTCAGGAGCGTGAGGCAGGCGGTGTGCTCGATATGGACACAAAGGTGATCTCTACTATCACCTCGCATGGTGCCGGTTATCTCAATAAAGACCTTGAGCAGATAGTCGGTCTTCAGACTGACAAGCCGTTCAAGCGTTCGCTCCAGCCGTTCGGCGGTATCAAAATGGCTGTAAATGCCTGCAAGACCAACGGCTATGAGGTAGACCCTGAGGTCATAGAGATATTCACAAAGTACAGAAAGACCCACAATCAGGGCGTTTTCGATGCTTACACTCCCGAAATGAGAAAGGCTCGCCACAATGCCATAATCACCGGACTTCCGGACGCTTACGGCAGAGGACGCATAATCGGCGACTACAGAAGAGTTGCACTCTACGGAATCGATATCCTCATCGCCGACAAGAAGCACCAGATCGAGACCTCTCTCGTGCGTATGACCTCAAAGAATATCCGTCTGCGTGAGGAGCTTGCTGAGCAGGTCAGAGCTCTCCAGGAGCTGAAGGAGCTCGGCAGGATATACGGCTTCGATATCTCAAGACCTGCCGCAACTGCCAAGGAGGCTGTTCAGTGGCTGTACTTCGGCTACCTCGCAGCTGTCAAGGAGCAGAATGGTGCGGCTATGTCCCTCGGAAGAACATCGACCTTCCTCGATATCTATATCCAGCGTGACCTCGAAAAGGGTCTTATCACCGAGTCGCAGGCTCAGGAGCTTATCGACCACTTCATCATGAAGCTGCGTATCGTCAAGTTCGCCCGTACTCCTGAGTATAATTCGCTCTTCTCCGGCGACCCGACATGGGTAACTGAGTCTATCGGCGGCGTTGACGTTGACGGACACCACCTTGTTACCAAGAACAGCTTCCGCTATCTGCATACTCTCGAAAACCTCGGCACTGCACCTGAGCCGAATATGACAGTTCTCTGGTCACAGAAGCTCCCGATAAACTTCAAGAGATACTGTGCTAAAATGTCTATCGCTACATCGTCGATCCAGTATGAGAATGACGATATGATGAGAGTTATCCACGGCGACGACTACGCTATCGCCTGCTGTGTTTCCTCAATGCGTGTCGGCAAGGAGATGCAGTTCTTCGGTGCAAGAGCTAACCTTGCAAAATGCCTGCTCTACGCTATAAACGGCGGCGTTGACGAGAAGTCCGGCGAGCAGGTAGGCCCTAAGTACAGACCTGTAGCCGGCGATGTACTGAACTATGATGACGTCTGGGATAAGTACCTCGACATGATGGAGTGGCTTGCAAAGCTCTATGTCAACACTCTCAACGTTATCCACTATATGCACGACAAGTACAACTACGAGAAGATACAGATGGCTCTCCACGACAGGGACGTAAAGCGTTACTTCGCTACTGGTATCGCAGGACTTTCAGTCGTTGCGGATTCGCTCTCGGCTATAAAGTATGCAAAGGTAACTCCTGTCCGCAAGGATATCGAGGTAAAGGACAGAGCAGGAAACGTTATAAGCGTTACAAAGGACGTTGTTGTTGACTATGAGGTCGAGGGCGACTTCCCGAAGTACGGAAACAACGATGACAGAGTTGACCAGATCGCAGTTACAGTCGTTCGTCAGTTCATGGATATGATACGCAAGCACCACACCTACAGGGACGGCGTTCCGACTATGAGCATACTCACCATCACATCAAATGTCGTATACGGCAAGAAGACCGGCAATACACCTGACGGAAGAAAGGCTGGCGTACCGCTCGCTCCCGGTGCTAATCCTATGCACGGCAGGGATACTCACGGTGCTGCGGCTTCACTCTCCTCAGTTGCAAAGCTCCCGTTCCGCCACGCTCAGGACGGGATCTCAAACACGTTCTCTATAGTTCCGGACGCACTCGGAAAGGATATGCAGGTATTTGTCGGAGATATTGATATAGATGCACTTGCTGAACAGGCAAGCGGTGAGAGCGACTGAGGTAATACGGAACAATGAATGACAGGACTGACACGATAAAGAATCCCGGCAGCGTTTCGCCGGACGAGCTGGCAGAGCTGATAGACAGGCTCATGGCGGAGGGCAGCGGTCATGTGAATATTGACAGCAGCACCGATGAGTCAGATGCACTCAGGGTTGAGACAGTGAAAAGCACCGACTGCACCGGTAAGCAGGGGGCGTGCTGTCAGCCGACTGAGGACGAAATAGATCCGGACGAGGATTAAAATATACCAAGGAGGAATTATTTATGGCAAGCGACAAGCAGATCGACAATCTTATTGAGCTGATCGACGGCTACACCGAGAAGGGCGGTCATCACCTCAACGTAAACGTATTCACCCGTGAGACACTTCTTGACGCTCAGGCACACCCTGAGAAGTATCCGCAGCTCACTGTAAGGGTTTCCGGCTATGCGGTAAACTTCGTCAAGCTCACAAAGGAGCAGCAGGACGACGTTATCTCACGTACCTTCCACAGCTCCCTCTGATGACCTTTCAAGGCGGATAAGGATTTCTGAGGATAACGGGCATTACCGTTGTCACGTACAATTATTTTGAATAATTTAAAGGGCTGACTTATCGTCAGCCCTTTTCATTATCACTTTAAAGGAAGCTCCGTCTGCTTTATCTCACCGGACTCCACACGCAGTATCGTTATTGCATCTGTACCTGTAAGTCCCACACTTCCGTCACAGTCAGCGTTTATCGCACCCTGTGCGGTGAGCGGATACTTCGTGCTGTTGGCAAGACTCTGAAGCACAGCTACTGCGTCAGCCATATTGACCTTCGTATCCTCATTCGCATCGCCGTACATGGTTTTTCCGGACGCCCCTGTTGTCGTTACCGGCGGCTCTGTTGAATCAGAAAGCATACCATAAACGATACCGCAGCCGACAGTTGACATATAAACCTTTCCGAACTCGTTCATGTCTCCCACAAGGAAGTTACCGTTGCCCGTACCGCCGTAGATATGCTCTGTGTTTATACATACCCATGTCTTTCCGGCATCTGTCGAGCGGTAGATACCCTCCGGGTCACTCTCATCAGGCTTGCCGTAGAAGTAAATGGTATTCACTCCGCCTTCCTTTTCAGGTGCTCCGTAGCCTAAGGTCTTGCAGTAGTAAACATTGTCGAGCTTCTCAACAGCAGGCTTGCCGCCGCTCACGGTCACATGGTACATACCATACCAGCCGCCGCCGAGCATAAGCTCTCCCTTGCCGAGATAGCCGATACGTCCGGCACTGTCGCACTGGTCGTACATACAGATATCTGTCGAGGTAAATGTCTTACCGCCGTCAGTGCTGACACAGAATTTATACTGTGCATCATCAGCAGTCGGTGCAGGCTTTGAGTAGCCCCACGAGGAGTTGTAGTACGTTGCATAGGCATATACTGTATCCGGGTCATCAGGCTCAACGAGGAGCATTGTGGGCTTTGAGCCGTACTGTGAGGGTATTCCCTCACACTTGCTCCATGTCTTGCCCCAGTCGTCGCTGTACGATACGTTTCCGTCATTGTTGCCGGTATTGAATATACGGTACTTTCCGCTGCCTGTCTCTGAGACAGCGAGCTTTCCGCCCTTTACAGCGGCGTCCATCTTATTCCAGGTCTTGCCTCTGTCAGTTGTATAGAATGCTGAGGCAACGTCATTGTCGCCCTCCGCAAGCCTTACCCATACATCAGTATTCTGCGGGCATACAGCAATTGCAGAGGTGCTGCCCATATTCGGCTTGTACTGTATGCCGATCTCGTCCGGAGAAAGATGCTGATAGCCGTCATAGTCGCCGATAGCCGAAAGGTCAAGTCCGTCGGCTGTGCTGACGAAATCAAGTGCAACGACCTCCTCTATGCCGTCCGGGTGGAAGTAGAACTGCACTCCCCTCTCGTCCCACACGTTATCACAGGCGAACACACCGTTTCCGCTCGTCATGATTATCTTGTCCGGGTCATTCGGGTCGAGGACTATCGAGCTGCCCCAGTGGCACGCCTTTTTATAGATCCAGTCATATCCGCCTGTACTCATCGGCAGTGAGACAAAATGCTCATCATCTGTATACTCACCAGCCTTAGTGCCGGGAGTGATATTCTCCCATGTTGCACCGCCGTCCTCCGAACGGTAGAACCAGTCGCCCCATGCGACCGACTCATCAGTCCACTTCTCCGAGTACCACTGAGCCGACCATACGCCGCAGGTACGGGTAACGAGCTTATTCGGGTCATTTTTGTCAGCTGACACAGTACCGAAAGCATTCCCTGAGGGTGAGACATCAGTTACCTTTCCGGAAGCGATATTGTACTTGAATATGCCGCCTGCACCGCCTGCAAAGGCAAGACCCTGAATATAGGTGAAGAACAGGTTCCCTGCACCGTCGTAGGATATGCTCACCGGGTAATTCGCAGTCGGGAGATCCTTCGAGAGAGCCGTGAACTTGTCGTCCTTTACGCTTGCAACGTGGATATTCGTGCTGCCCTTTATAGATGTTCCGACGTATACCTTGCCGTCGAGTATCCTTATTACCGCAACGCCGTTCTGGGTGTTGTAAGCACCGTCCTCACAGGCTCTTACAATGTGGCTGTCGTTCCATGCAGGCCATTTTATATTGTTTTTATACAGTCCGAGGTCGTCATAGCCCTTGACAGGGTTCCATGTCTTTCCGCCGTCAGTGGACTTGATAAGGCACGAATCGCCGAATGTAACGTCTCCGCCGGCATAGATAGTGTCCGGGTCGTCAGGGTCGATAGCTATAGGCTCGCTGCACTCTCTCCCGTCGCCGTTTCCGTGTACCTGTATCATATCGGTAACGTCCGTGCGTGTGAAGGTCTTTCCGCCGTCAGTGGTCTTGATTATCTCAGTCCTTGCACCGGAGAAATACGCACAGCCGCACAGGAAATACGCAGTATCATCATCTGTCGGGTCGATAGCGATACCGCTTACTGAAAGAAGTCCTCTGTCCTCATCAGTAAGAAATCCGAAAAGCTGCTCCCAGCTTTGCGTGTCATAGTTGTACCTGTACGCACCGCCGACATCAGTCCTTGCGTACATATTGCTCTGACCGGTCACAACTGCCGAAACGAAGCCGCCTCCGCCTATTTTAAGCGTACCCCATTTCATCTGTGACTCGATACTTGAGGTCGCTGCCGCAAAAGCGTCCTCTTTCCTGTCATTGAGCATTCCGGTATTAAGAGCCGCACCTGCGATAAAGACAGCGGCACAGATACCGGAGATCGTTCTTTTGATAAACTCCATTGCATTCCCTCCCAAAATTTATAACTTATTAACAGCATTTCTATATTCGTTAAAAGTTATCTTATAACTTAATTCTAACATCTTTTTTTAATCTTGTCAATGAATTTTTGTGCTTTAATTACACCATTTTTTACTATTGCCCCCCCAACTTAACCTTGCCAGCCAATGCCCGGCAATGCTTAATTGGCGGAGCAGTATTATTTTACATATATCATGCAGCCGCAGAAAAAAGCGGACGCCTCTCATAAAAGGAGTCCGCTTATATACCGCTTTTCAGCCGTACCTACTGCATTGTAACGATGAAGCAGATACTCTTGCCCTCAGCGTTGTCAACATATATCTTGAACTTGTGCTTGTCGATGATAGATTTAGCTATCGCAAGTCCGAGACCGTAGCCGCCCGTGGCACGTGAGCGTGAGCTGTCGCTTCGGTAAAACCTCTCGAATATCTTGTCCTTTTCCTCCTCCTTGACGCCAGTGCCGGTGTTGTATACCGAAAATACCGGCTTTCCGTCGTCCATAGTCAGCGAAACACGCACAGTACCGCCGTCCTTGGAGTATTTCAGTGCATTGTCAATGAATATCGCAGCCATTTGCTTGATATGCTGCTCGCTGCCGGTTATCCTTATTCCCTCCTCGATATTCAGGGCAAAATTCTTGTTGCTTTCAAACGCCCTGCACTCAAACGGAAGTGCGGTATTTGCTATCGCATTGCTCAGGTCAAATTCCGTCAGGACGAACTGATTATTCTTGTTTTCAAGCCTTGTAAGGCTCAGCAGGTCGTTGACGAGGACATTCATTCTCTCCGCCTGCGACTGGATATATTTCAGCCACTTATTCTCGCCGATCTCACCCTCAAGCACATCAGCATTAGTGGATATGACAGTAAGCGGAGTTTTCAGCTCATGGCTCGCATCGGAAATGAACTGCTTCTGCTTGTCGAAGGCTTCCTTGATAGGCTTAACTATCAGTCCGCTGAGGAAAAACGCAAGAACAGACAGCAGCACGACACTTATCGCACCTATCAGTATAGTCGTCCTTGTGAGCTTTCCGAGCATATCTATCTCGGATTTTTTATCAGTCAGGGCTATCAGTGTTCCGTTGGACTTCTGCTCCGCACAGAACTGATAGGAATCCGCCATACCGCTTACCGCATTTTCGCTCAGTATAGCCGTTATGTACTTCTGACCCGTCTCCTCGTCAAATTCATCATTGTTGAGCGTTGCAAGGTACGTACCGTCCGTGTCAGCCATGAGAATGAAGAAATCTATCGTGCCGAGCGATCTTGGTACAGGCTCGCTGCCTCTTGTATCGTCACGCCGGAAATCCCTGCCGTCCGGCGGCTCCTGCCCGTCAGGAGGATTCTGCCCGTCAGGGGGATTCTGCCCATCTGGGGGATTCTGCCCGCCGTCAGGCGGAACAGGCTCTGTTTTCGTTTCAGCTGCTGAAGCTGTCGTACCTGCTGTAGTCTGGACAAGTGCAGTTTCCGAAAGCTGAACGATACCGCCGTATTCGTTCTCTGCCGCATAGGTCTGCATAAAGCCGCCCCAGCCGCCCGGATCGTTCCAGCCGCCCCAGCCGCCATTGCCTCTGCCCTGACCTCTTCCGCCATTGTCCGGGTCAGGTCTTTCACCGCCCTCACCAGGGCCCTCCTGCGGAGGCTGCCACCACGGCTCAGTCGGCTCAGGGTCATCATCATCATCGTCCGGCTCGTCGTCATCGTCCGGCTCATCGTCGTCGTCGTCATTGTCCGGCTTCTGCGTTGCAGCTGTATTCTCCTGCGGCTGCTGCGGCTCCTGCCCGGTATTCTCGGCAGGCTGCTCCGCCTCAGGCTCGTCCTCGACAAATACCTCGGTATCCTCCGGCTGCTCGACCTGCTCCTCGGTGATATCCTCCGGTTCTGTTTCAGCCTCTGTAGTTACCACAGTCGTCGTGGTCACAGTGGAAGCAGAGGTCGTAGAAGCCGTGGTTTTTGTTCCGGTGGATATCGGAGCCTGATCGTCACGCTCGACCCTTGGTGCCTGGTCGTTTTCCTCTCTCGGTCTGTCGCCGCCACGGAAGTAGATAAATGACCCGGTATCGCTGTCATACTCAACGCCCTCTGCTATCTCCTTCAGCACGACCTTAGACTGCCGCTCCATGACAGTGTTCATGATGAGATTGATAGAAATGAGGACTGCCGCAAAAATAGCGACAAGTATGCCGGTTATCATGCCAAAAAATTTAAGCTGTACCTTTCTGAACAATATCTGTCACCCCTCAGACAAGTGAATATCCAATGCCTCTTACAGTCTTTATCTGCACCGGAGCTGAAATGACCAGCAGCTTTTTCCGCAGGAAGGAGATATAGACCTCAATATTATTGTACTCAACGTCGCTCTCGTATCCCCATATCTTCTCGATTATACGCTCCTTCGGCATTATCTGCTTCGGATTGCTGATAAGAAGCTCCATTATCTGATACTCCTTCAGGCTGAGCTTAACATCATTTCCCTGCCAGCACAGCGAGCAGGTATTCTTTTTCAGCTCCAGACCATTGAAATCAAGCTTATTATCGTCTACAAGCTCGCCCTTTCTCCGGGTCAGAGCACGTACTCTTGCAAGCAGCTCACCGGTAACGAACGGCTTTGTCAGGTAGTCGTCCGCACCGCAGTCGAGCCCGTTTATCTTGTCCTCTATCTCGCTCCGGGCTGTCAGGAGGAGCACAGGTGTGTTTATCTTCTCCCTGCGGAGGTTTTTAAGGATATCTATGCCGTTCATTCCCGGCAGGTTTATGTCAAGGATTATGCCGTCGTAAACTCCGGTCAGAGCGTTGTCAAGCCCCTCGATGCCGTCGTACACAGTATCGACGGAGTACATATTGCGCTTTAATATCTCTGTAAGTGCATCCGCAAGCTGCATTTCGTCTTCAACCACAAGCAGTTTCATAATTATTCCCCTTTCCGGACAGGCGTTCTATAGCAGCGTCAAAAACATGACACTGACGCACTATCCCTTGATACTATTATAGCACATAAGCTTTAAATAGTCTTAAATATTCTGATAAGTTTAAAATATTGATTAGGAGAAAAAAGCATCAGTTTTTTGTGCATTTCAACAGTTTTGCAGCAAATCGTTAAGAACCTGTTGACTTAGTATAAGATATGTGATAAAATACCATTAGTAATAGAATAGCAGAACAAGGGGGAGTGCGGATAATGCTTACGCCACAGGAGCATAAAAAGCATATCGGTGCAAAGGCACTGCTTCCGATGTACACCGCAGAAATGAAGAAGTACGAGGAGCTGTACCTGCAATTCAACAGAGAGGGCTATACTAAGGAGCTTTGCGAGGCGTATGCTGATGCGTTCATTGATGCTCAGAAGAAGCCGGCTGTCGAGGATATTGTCCAGATAGCAAGACTTTATGACAGGATACATGAGCTGAAAAATGCACAGTTTTATCTTGATATGCTCAGTGATAAGAAGCTGACCGGAGACGAGAGGCTGAGGTACTGTATCGAGTGTATCAAGAACAAGAGCAAGCTCGGTCACTGGCGTGATGCTGAGGATTTCCGGACGGAGAACATCAGCTTTATGCAGAAATACTCAGAAAAGGTGGATATGACGCAGCTTGCGGAGATGTACATATCGCTCGCACTTGCCGACTGTGCTGCAAAAAATTACAGCAAGGCAGGACGCCTGCTGACTGCATTCGGGTACAAGCCGCAGGGCAGCAATGATGCAACGCTGCTTGAGATGATGATAACGGCTGTTTACATTTCGGCTAAGTCCGGCGACGTGGAAAGTCTCAGGGCGGCTATCGGCAATGCACAGGCTTGTCTGAATCTTTTCACGAGCTTTGAGCATCCGTGGAGCAAGGATTATCTTGTTGACCGTATCGAGGACGCAGCAAACGGCTTGCTATGATGAAACAGGCTTTAACGCAGGAGGTCTTTATCTCCTGCGTTTTTATTTCTCCGTGAATTTGCATTATTGTGCTGACTTTTCAGAGATTTTGGAAATGGCAGAATATTTCAATTATTAATATATTTGATTTTTAAATCTGAGAAGCCATTTCAATTTTTGCGAAATTTTGAATAGACTGTCTATCATTAATGAACGCAAAGCACTCGCAGCTTTGATTTTGCCTGTTTTTCGGGAGTTTTATAATTTGTTTCCAGAACCAACTTATACATAATATTCCGCTATTTTATGAAGTGAACGAAATATTTATTATATATTTCTTATAATATATTAATATTTCTTTAACAGAAATTATTCACCAAATTAGAGCAATATAGTGCTAATTCCGGGCAATATATTCAATTGAATATCTTCCGGATTTATTCTATAATACAATTGTCGGGAGGGAAAAGCACCGGAGAGAGGGACGAAAAGCTCCGGAGCTTTCCGAGGGAACCTGACACAAAGCACGATGTCATGTGCTCCGGATACCTTTCAGCCCCGGATAGGCTGGGTACCACATTAGCATATCATATTGTGTCCTGACAGTCCGTTGTACACCGGACAGCAATTTATTGAAATAGCACTATTCTGCACCCGGTCTAAACTCCGCCGGGTAACGTCTCAGAACTAAGTCACAGCAAGATAGTTACAAACTCAGCTGTTATCGAACATTAATGCCTATAATATGTTTGAACGCCTAAATCAGCTGCGAATCAGTGAAAATGTTGGAAAAAGAGTGAAAATACGGCAGAGACAAGCTGCTTGAAATGCTGTGTGTACCGGAATTGCAGACCGCATATAGAGGGTGTGCGGAATGCAGAATGAATAACGTTCTTCACTGGTGAAGTTGAGAGGGCATCAGTGAAGGACGTTATTTTTTTACCCGGAATAAACCAGAAACGGACAGCCCGGCGGACTGCCCGTTTTTTCATACAAATACCCGAAACGGAAACAGACAGATCAAAGCTTCGGAAGCTCAGCAAATGACTGTGCTATCTCCTCATCTGTCGGGATATAATCGGTCATAGTGCCGTCATTGTATGCTGCATACGCGTACATATCAAAGTACCCGGTACCGGTCAGACCGAAGAGTATGGTCTTCTCCTCGCCGGTCTCCCTGCATCTGACTGCCTCGTCTATCGCTGCCTTTATAGCATGGCTGCTCTCCGGTGCGGGGAGTATGCCCTCAACTCTTGCGAACTGCTGTGCAGCCTCAAATACCTGCGTCTGCTCGTATGAGATCGCCTCCATAAGCCCCTGATCGTACAGCTCTGAAAGTATCCCGCTCATGCCGTGATAACGAAGTCCGCCTGCATGGTTCGGCGACGGCATAAAGCTGCTGCCGAGGGTATACATCTTCTGAAGCGGGCAAACCTTTCCGGTGTCGCAGAAGTCGTATGCGTACTTTCCTCTTGTAAAGCTCGGACACGATGCCGGCTCGACCGCAACTATCCTGTAATCTGCCTCACCACGAAGCTTCTCGCCCATGAACGGAGAAATGAGTCCGCCGAGGTTGGAGCCGCCGCCTGCACAGCCGATTATCACATCCGGCTTTATGCCGTATTTGTCCATAGCCGCCTTGCTTTCAAGTCCGATGACCGACTGGTGGAGAAGCACCTGAGAGAGAACGCTGCCGAGAACGTAGCGGTAGCCCTCAGTTGAAACAGCTGCCTCAACAGCCTCAGATATCGCACAGCCGAGGCTGCCGTTGGTATCCGGAAACTCAGCGAGTATCTTCCTGCCGACCTCTGTTGTGTTCGACGGCGAAGGAGTTACAGACGCACCATAGGTACGCATTACCTCACGGCGGAACGGCTTCTGCTCGTAGGAGACCTTTACCATGTACACACGGCAGTCGAGTCCGAAATACGAGCAAGCCATCGAAAGAGCTGTACCCCACTGACCGGCACCTGTCTCAGTCGTAACGCCCTTCAGCCCCTGCTTCTTTGCATAGTAAGCCTGAGCGATAGCGGAGTTGAGCTTGTGGCTGCCGCTGGTGTTGTTACCCTCGAACTTGTAGTATATCTTCGCCGGAGTGCCGAGTGCCTTTTCAAGACAATAAGCACGAACGAGCGAAGACGGGCGGTACATCTTGTAAAATGTCAGGATCTCGTCGGGAATGTCGATATACGGCGTAGTCTCGTCAAGCTCCTGCTTTACCAGCTCGTCGCAGAAAACCGGTGTAAGGTCATCGAATGTGACCGGCTTTCCCGTGCCCGGATTCAGCATAGGTGCAGGCTTCTTCTTCATATCAGCCCTTACGTTATACCACTGCTTCGGCAGCTCCTCCTCTGAGAGATAGATCTTATATGGTATTTTTTCTGTTGACATGGCAATGCTCCTTAGATATATTTTTTTACATAATAATCTGCACCATTGATAATACAAACTACAGGAAGATTATACCATAAAACCGCTCAGAAGTCAAGCGAATTTGTATATTTCTCCACATTTATTCACACTATCTCCCCTGCGGCATATTATAAAACAGGGCAGAAAACATTCTGCTCAAAAAGGAGGAATAAATATGGCTATCTTTTATAACCAGGCAACGATATCCCTCAACGGAGTCGTTACCGGTTCAAATATCATTACCGGCGAGATCGAGGAGGTACTCTCGGTATCGAAGAACGCTGTCATGGAGAGCTACACTCCCGGCAGCAGCATCGTCTACGCCGTAAGCATAGTAAACAGCGGAAACACGGCATATACCGACCTCACGCTGACTGACGACTTAGGCAGCTATGCCGTTGAGCAGCCGGAGGGTGAGCCGGAGCTTGATGTTGTGCCGCTTACCTTTGAGGAGGGCACTGTAAGCCTTTATATCAACGGAGTAAGGCAGGCTGCACCGGTCGTTACCTCGACTGAGCCGCTGACTATCACAGGAATAGATATCCCGGCTGAGGGAAATGCTGTGATACTCTACGCAGCAAGAGCCAACACCTTTGCACCGCTCGGAGAGAATGCCTCGATAACGAACACCGCAGAGGTATCCGGAAATGGTATCGGAACACCGCTCACCGCTTCCGCTGAGGCTGTACACGACAGCACAGCCGATCTTGCGATAAGCAAGTCCCTGACACCGAGCACAGTCCCGGAGAACGGTGAGCTGACCTACACCTTTATAATCCAGAACTTCGGCAGCAGTGCGGTCACAGAGGACGATTCAGTCATCTTCCGTGACGTATTCGACCCGGTGCTTGATATTACCGAGGTAACGTTCAACGGCGAGCCGATTACTGCCGGAACAGGCTACACCTACAGCACGGCTGACGGTATATTCACCTCGCTTGAGGGACAGATAACTGTCCCGGCAGCTGAATATACGCAGGACCCGGCAACAGGTGCATGGAGCGTACAGCCCGGAACGAGCACACTCGTTATCACCGGAACCTTCTACTCCGCACCTCAGCAGAACACAAGAAGATAAAAAATACTGCCGGGCACGAAAGTGTCCGGCAGTCCTGTTTTAATAAAGCCCGTAATTCTCAGCTTCCTTATCTGCACGGTCGAAATACGACAGCCAGATCTTCTCACCCTTTTTATCAACGAACAAATCATCTCTGAGATTTCCGATGCTCCTGTAGCCATACTTTGTTATGGTGTACGCTATACCATAAGGCATTGCCTCAGGCATGGTGGAATCTATGCCGTAGAACGGTGAACCGCAGCCCTCAGCAGCGTCAATGAGTGCCTTCATAAGATCAATGTCCATAGCACCGCCTCTTACGCTGCCCTCCTTCTTGACGAGCTTTTTAAGCTCCTTTACCTCCATGACGGGGTATTCAAGATTCCTGCACCATACGTTCATAGCCTTGGTGATTATCTCCATTTTCTCCGCATTCTTCTTAGACTCGAAGGTGAGCAGACCGGACGATACAACGGGTCTGAAAGCGAGCCCGATAGCCGGAACATAGGGATTTCTTGTAAACATAGCACACAGATATGCGTCATTGAGCGAATCCGTGAACAGCTTTGCTCCCTTCACAAGTGCAACGCAGAACACCTCATCGAAATCAGCCACTATCCCGTCATATTCATGCGAAACGATGAACCCGCCCTGAATAAAGGAGCCGCGGTTGTTGGTTATCATCAGAGCCTTCCTGACCCTGCGGACGAACTCCATGCACTTGTCATCGTCCCAGACCTCGGTATTTGCATAAGCCTCCATGAACTCCTCAGCGGTGACTATATCATCCGAGCGGTACTTTTCAAGGATACGGTCACGGTCGGCGATCATCACAGAGACATCCGCCGGCATCTTCTGGAATTTTTTAGGCAGATTCTTGTAATACTCAGCAAAAGCCTTTTCAGCAAGCTCACGGCTGAAGCTATCCTGCTTGTCCTTCAGCTCGCTCATGCGGCACTCAACGCACAGCTTTGCACCGGAGAACGCACCCTTTTCAAATTCCTTGCCGCACTTTGCACATTTTACTGTTTTGTTCTTAAAAAGTCCCATAGCTCTTATCCCTTCAGCTCAACTCGTCTTATCTTTCCGCTTATAGTCTTCGGCAGCTCGTCACGGAACTCCACGATACGGGGGTACTTGTACGGAGCGGTATGCTTCTTTACGTAATCCTGTATCTCCTTCTTCAGCTCGTCAGTACCCTCAGTTCCCTTCACGAGCACGATAGACGCCTTTACGACCTGACCTCTTATCGGGTCGGGGGCAGCACTTACTCCGCACTCAAGTACATACGGCAGCTCCATGATAACGCTCTCGATCTCGAACGGCCCTATGCGGTAGCCGGAGGATTTGATAACATCGTCAACTCTGCCGACATACCAGAAATAGCCGTCCTCATCCTTCCATGCGGTATCACCGGTGTGGTAGATATCATCGTACCATACCTCCTGAGTCTTTGCCTTGTCCTTGTAGTAGCCGAGGAACAGTCCGGCAGGAGCACCGTTACCTGTCCTTATGACTATTTCACCGGTCTCACCGGTCTTGCACGGCTTGCCCTCAGGGTCAACTATATCAACATCGTACATGACGCTCGGCTTGCCCATTGAACCGGGGCGTGCAGTCATGCCGACGAAGTTTCCTATCGAAAGTGTAGTTTCAGTCTGTCCGAAGCCCTCCATGAGCTTTATTCCCGTGGCATTGAGGAACTGGTTGTAGACCTCCGGATTCAGAGCCTCGCCGGCAACTGTAGCATACTTTATGCTGCTGAGGTCGTACTTTGACAGATCCTCCTTGATAAAGAAGCGGTACATAGTCGGCGGAGCACAGAATGTCGTTATATTGTACTTTGCGAACATCGAAAGTATCTTAGAGGCATCAAAGCGGTCAAAGTCGTATACGAATACGCACGTCTCGCTGAGCCACTGACCATAGAGCTTGCCCCAGAGAGCCTTGCCCCAGCCTGTGTCGGATATAGTGAAGTGTATGCCGTTCGGGTCAACGTTGTGCCAGTAGCGGGCGGTCATAAAGTGTCCGAGGGCGTACTTATGGCTGTGCATAGCTATTTTCGGATAGCCTGTAGTACCGGAGGTGAAGAACATCAGATTCGGGTCGCTTCCGCAGGAAAGCTCTGCCGGGTCTGTCGGACGCACGAATACATCTGAGCAGCAGCGGATACCCTCATCGAAGGACTTCCACCCCTCACGCTCACCGTTTGCCATCATACGCATGATATTCATGCCGCATTCCTCGATAGCAAGATCCACCTGATGAGCAACATCGCCGTCGCCGGTGCAGACTATAGCCTTTACCTCGGCAGCCTTGAAGCGGTAGGTGAAATCGTGCTGAACAAGCTGATTCGTAGCCGGGATAACAACAGCACCTATCTTGTGCAGAGCGATTATCGAGAACCAGAACTGATAGTGTCTCTTGAGGACGAGCATTACCTTATCGCCCTTCTTTATGCCCATAGAACGGAAATAATTCGCCGTCATATTTGAATACTTCTTCATATCGGCGAAGGTGAAGCGTCTCTCCTCAAGCGAATTGGAAACGTAGATAAGAGCCTCCTTATCGGGACATTTCTCAGCAAGAGCATCAACGACATCGAAGCCGAAGTTGAAGGTATCGTCATTTTTGAAGCGGATAGCCGTCAGTGCCCCCTGCTCGTCAGTCTCACACTCAACGAACCTGTCTGCTACCGGGTCTTCGATATTCGCAAGATCGAAGTTGGTCACACCGGGGAGGGTAACAGGCTCAAGATTGGATATAGCATGGGTCGGGTGGTTGTTCTGACCGAAAACTATCGCATAGAACCGGCACTCAGTACCTCCCACAGCCCACTCATCATGCAGCTCGCCGCTGTCATAGTAGATGGAATCTCCGGGGTTGAGCACCTCGATATTATCGCCTATCATTATCTTGAGCTGACCGCTGATTATGATATCAAGCTCCTGTCCCTCATGTGTATGGGGACGGGCAACTCTGTACTTTTCGTCAACATATGGTATCGTTACAAGGAACGGTTCGCCTATCTTGTTACGGAACTTAGGTGCAAGACGCAGATAGCTCAGCCCCTTGCGGCGTGCGATAGGCAGACCCTCGCCGCTTCTCGTGATATCGAAGCTGTTGATACGGGGGGATTCACCCTCCATAAGATCAGCGATCTCGATACCAGTCTCGTTTGCGAATTTATAGATAAATGTGAAATTGAAGTCCTTCGCACCGCCCTCATACGCTAAATACTCGTATGTGGACACTCCGCATCTCTCAGCCATCTCCTCGGGAGACAGACCTACCGACTCTCTTGTGAGTCTAATTCGCTCAGCGACCTCTCTTATCTTAAATTCGGGATTCATCAGATCTCTCTGACTATTCATCTGATTACTCATAGCAAGCCTACTCCTTTCTACAGATTCCGGCTGAGAATTTGATTTTTTGCTTTAAAGCATTTCATGCCGGTGCTTACGTATCCTTTATTATATCACCGCAGCACAGCAAAGTCAAGCAAAACCTGTAACTTTTTATATTTAACATTATCCGTAAATAGATTTTTTTGCTCCGTTCCAGCAAAAAATTTCTGTTAGGTATTGCTTTTTTTCTGCGGATATGGTAGAATAAAGAGGATGGGAATAGACAACAGGATTCCCGACAATACATCACCAGGAGGAATAATTTATGTTAGTCAACGCTGCAGAAATGCTCAAAAAGGCAATGGAGGGCAAGTACGCCGTAGGTCACTTCAACATCAACAACCTTGAGTGGACAAAGGCTATACTTCTCACAGCACAGGAGCTCAACTCACCTGTTATACTCGGAGTATCTGAGGGTGCAGGCAAGTACATGACAGGCTTTGAGACAGTTACACAGATGGTAAAGGCTATGGACAAGTCTCTCGGCATCACAGTACCGGTGGCTCTCCACCTCGATCACGGTACATATGACGGCTGCTACAAGTGTATCAAGGCTGGCTTCACTTCTATAATGTTCGACGGCTCTTCACTTCCTATCGAGGAGAATATCGCAAAGACAACTGAGCTTGTACACGTAGCTCATCAGCTCGGTATGTCTATCGAGGCTGAGGTAGGTGCTATCGGCGGTGAAGAGGACGGCGTTATAGGCAAGGGCGAGTGTGCAGACCCGGCAGAGTGCAAGGCAATAGCTGATCTTGGTATCGACTTCCTCGCAGCAGGTATCGGCAACATCCACGGCGTATACCCCGATAACTGGGAGGGACTCAGCTTTGAGACTCTTGACGCTATAAAGAAGACTGTAGGCGATATGCCTCTCGTTCTCCACGGCGGTACAGGTATCCCGGACGATATGATATCAAAGGCTATCTCTCTCGGCGTTGCTAAGATAAACGTTAATACTGAGTGCCAGCTCGTATTCGCTGAGGCAACAAGAGGATATATCGAGGCAGGCAAGGATCAGCAGGGCAAGGGCTTTGATCCGAGAAAGCTTCTCAACCCCGGATTTGAGGCTATCAAGGCTAAGGTCAAGGAGAAGATGGAGCTGTTCGGCAGCATAAACAAGGCTTGATCGGATAATTACACAGGAACGCTCTCACTGAGGGCGTTCTTTTTTATTTGGAAACGCCTTCGCTTCAACTCCTGTATAGATATTTTGTGAAACTTTGTGAATATTAGGTGAAGTGGCTTGACAAGCAGTATAAAAATGTTGTAAAATATATAGATAGACAGAAATAACTCATACAGATACAGAGGTGTGAATAGATGAGCGATGAGAATATGAACAATACCTCCCCCGGCAGCGATATCAGCCGTGAGGATAAGATAAATGCGATAAAAAGAGCTGTACAGGAGCAGGAGAAGCTTGAGGACGCTGAAAGGCAGAGCAGACAAGCCCCGAAGAAGCTCGCTCCGCTCCGTCAGGAGCCTCCCGTGTCCGGGCAGGCACCGGTGCAGCGTAAAAAGAAGAAAAAGAAAAAGAAGAAGAAAAAGACCCTCGGACAGCGTATCAGAGGACTTTTCCCCGAAAGGGGCGACAGTATCCTCGAAAGGCTCAGAAAGCTGCTGTTCCTCGGCTCACTTGCGGCTATCGTGGTCTGCGGCTACCTCGTCGGGGATTACTACTATGCACTTTTTAAGAACAGCCGTGAGAATACTATTATAAATAATATATACTGGCAGAATCAGGAGGACGATATACGTACTCCCTCTGTGACATCGCAGCCCGGAGAAAGAGAATTTCTCACTATGCTTGCCGGTGCGGTGACACTGAAGGACATAAACCCGGAGGTCGTGGGGTATATGACTATTCCCTCGGTCGATGGCAGCAACCCTATCGTCCAGCTTCCTGTGGTGCAGGCGACTGACAACTCAAAATATCTGAATACCAGCTTCTACGGCGACGAATCCATTGCCGGGACGCTGTTCCTTGACTGGAGAAACGCCTACGACAAGGTAGTGGACAATTTCCGCTATGTCGATAATTCCGACAATATCATAGTATACGGGCATAACATGGCGAACGACAGTATGTTCGGCTGCCTGAAATACTACCAGAGAAATGCAGATTACTACAGCAACCACCCCATAATCGAGTTCTCCTCGAACTATAAGAACTACACCTACAAGATATTTTCGTTCTTCATCGTTGACGCAGCGGACGATACCGATACTAAGTACGACTGCTGGAACACACTCGATTTCAACGGCTCGACAGAGTTCTATCGCTTTGTCAATGAGGCAAAGAGACGGTCGCTGCGGCTCAATGATGTTGATGTGCAGTACGGCGACAAGCTTCTCACCCTTTCGACCTGTAATACCATACTCGATAAGCGGGGCAGGCTCATCGTAATGGCAAGGCTCGTCAGGGACGGAGAAGACCCATATGAGGGTACACAGAACAGCTGGGCAAATCCGAACATCAAGTGGCCCTCGCTCTATTACGAGTACAATTCAGGTGCTCAGAGATATGACCCGAATGCAGAATTCGAGCCATATGGTGACGGAAACGAAGAAAATGCCGGATGATCCGGCTTTTCAGGATACTGAGCATAACAACAGGAGATAGCAAAGCATGAAAAAGAAAGCAAAGATAATTTCAGCCTGTGCTGCTGCCGTTATCGCAGCAGGCGGAGGTATAGCAGCATACATACTCAGCCGGGGCGGCGATGAGCCTGAGCCGGAGGTGATACCGGAGGTCATAACAGAGGCTCCTACTGAGCTGCCGACTGAGCCTGCAACTCTGCCGGTCGTGGACTATAACCCTGAGCCGGTCGGTATGACAGGGCTTGGCAAGGCACTTCTGCACATGAATCCGGACATGAACGGCTGGCTCACGATACACGGCACTGACGTTGATTATCCGTTTGTCAGAGACCCGGGTGAGATAAAAGCAGCGGATACATATTACGGCGGTCAGGATTACCCGTACAATGAGTATTACCTCAGCCACGACATCGACCGCAGCTACAAAAGAAGCGGTACACTGTTCAGCGACTGGCGGTGCAATCTTGAAGCTCCTGAGGGCAGTCAGTCTGAAAATCTTGTGATATACGGGCACAATATGGCAAATAATACCATGTTCGGCTCACTCAGGCGTTATCGTCAGGACTATAGCTACTGGGACACCCATGCTTTCGTTGACCTCGATACGCTGTATACCCATTACGATTACGTTATTTTTGCAGTGATAATAACCGGCGGGAACTGGTACTCCGATTTCGTTTACTGGGATATGGAGGAGCTTGATTCTCAGGAGGAATTTGATTATTACATAGACAGCGTCTACGAAAAGCAGCTGTTCAGCACCGGGATAGATGTGGAGTACGGCGACAAGCTGATGACCCTCTCTACCTGCTATTCCGATGAGGACAACTCACGCTTCCTTGTTATCGCAAGACGGCTGCGTGAGGGCGAGGTCGGCGGTGACCTTTCAACTATAAAGGGCTCGTCAGCCTACAGAGCTGCCCACCCGGAGGAGTATACAGAGCCTCCGACACCTGATACGGATACTACAGATAACACCGATGAAGAGGAATAGATCTTTGAAGGAGTCTGATAATAATGCATTATGAAAAGCTGATAAAGCGAACGGCGGCAATGCTTGCCGGGATACTGGTTTTTTCCGGTACTGTGTCATTTTCCGGTGTGCCTATGGCTGCCGGGAATACTGAGCCTGCCGGCGAAAGCACTGCTGCTCAGGGCGATGCAGCCGGAACAGATACCTCCCCTGAGGCGGAGGACTGGTACAAGGCAGAGCTTTCAGAGTATGATGACAGCCTGTATCTCACAAGCTATGAGACCTCGCCGGAATCCGGAGAGGTAACTGACAAGAGCGGAAAGAAGGGCGGCCCTACTCCGGTCGAGCTGAATGTCACCGGCGGATATGTCGGAGATATACCGTGGCTTGAGAGCGAGGTGCAGATCGACGAGATACCCGGAAAGTTCGCTGTAGTCACCTACGGCTGGGGACACGGAGTCGGTCTGAGCCAGAATGGTGCGAATTTCTATGCTGAGTACAGCGGCTGGACGTATCAGGATATACTGTTCCACTACTACCCCGGCACATACCTTATGGACACCGGTACGGCTGAGGACGAGAGGATCACGATCAACGGAGTTTCCGGAGATGTTGTGACACAGATATCACGCATAGTCTACAACGAGATCGGTGCTTCTATGCATTACGAGGCGATCAAGGCACAGGCTGTTGCGGTATATACCTACTGCAAGTACCACGGCGGCGATTCTGCTGACCTGAGAGGAAAGGCAAATCCTCCGTCGATCGTTATTGACGCAGTACGTGAGGTACTCGGTCAGGCTCTTTACTACAACGACAGCTTTGCACTGACTATGTTCTCCGCCTCAAGCGGCGGTATTACGGCAAACTGCTATGAGGTATTCTACGCTGACCTGCCGTACCTGAGGAGCGTTTCTGCGGATTATGACGCAGTTTTCGACCCGCACTACGGTACCGTTACATATATAGACGACTTCCAGATAAGGAACATGATACAGGGAGTATACGGCATCAAGCTCTCTGATGACCCGTCACGCTGGATCCAGCCGAGCTACTCCGAGGAGACCGGCTACGTTACAACTGTGAATATCGACGATCAGCTGACCGTGAGAGGCTATGACTTCAAAATGGCAATGGGACTGAAATCCTCCAAATTCAACGTGTACTACACTCCGAGACCGGAGGGTGAGGAGATACCGGACAGAGCCTCAAATCCGACTGTAGTTGACCCGGAGCACGCAGGAACACCGTACTATATCTACCCGAACTATAATCTTGACGGAAATTATTATATCCCGCCTGAGCTTATGGAGGAAACTGATCCTGAGGACGAGGAGCTTATTGAGGAGCCTGCCGAGGAGCAGTACCCGGATTTCGGCGAGTGGCAGGAGGAGACGAACTGGCAGCAGCCGACTGAGTACACCGAGCCGGCAACAGAGCCTCCGACAGAGGAGTACACCGAGCCGCAGACTACTGAAGCAGACAGCTCTGCTTCGTATGAGAGCTACACAACAGCTGAGGCTGCTGCGGATACGGGCTACTACAATTACTGATACGATACCTGCGGACACTGCGTCCGCAGGTTTTATTTTCGGGGAAGAAAATTTTCCACTCGTCTGTTGATTTATCAGTAACAATGTGTTATAATTGTATATGGATCATTCATGCGGAGGTATTGAAAATGAGCAGCACACCCCTTGAGATACTCAGATTCGTCAAGGATAATGACGTTAAATTCATCAGACTGACCTTCTGCGACGTTTACGGAACGCTGAAAAACATCGCTGTTATGCCCGGCGAGCTTGAAAGAGCCTTCGAGAGCGGCATTCCCTTTGATGCCTCAAGCCTCGGCTACGGCAGCACAGACCTGCTGCTTTTTCCCGATTTTTCAACCCTTTCTGTACTTCCGTGGCGACCTGCATCCGGCAGAGTCGTGCGGTTCTTCTGTACACTGAAAAATCCGGACGGAACTGCCTACAGCGGCGATATGAGAACCTCCCTTACTGAATATATCAACCAGCTTCGTCTCCAGGGCTACAGCTGCGAAATGGGTACAAGATGCGAGTTTTACCTGTTCGAGACTGATGAGCACGGCAGACCAACTGCTATCCCCCACGATACCGGCGGCTACCTCGATGTAGCTCCGCTCGACAGGTGCGAGAATCCACGGCGTGAGATCTGCCTTTCCCTTGAGGAAATGGGATTCAGCCCAAGAAGCTCCTGCCACAAGCATGGCCCGGGGCAGAATGAGATAGAATTCCGGGAGAATGAGCCGGTGACCGCTGCTGACGACATGGCTCATTATAAATCCGTCGTCAAATCCATCGCCGCACAGAGCGGGCTTTTCGCCTCGTTCATGCCGCTGCCGCCCGGATGTACCCACGGCAGTGCCCTCACTATCTCTCTGAGCGTGAAAAAAAGCGGCGAAAATATTTTCAGCCGAACGGACGGTGAGCTTCCGGAAACTGGGAAGTGCTTCATCTCCGGCATACTGCGGAGGATACCCGAAATGACGGCGTTCCTCAACCCGACTGTTAATTCCTACAGACGCTTCGGAACAGGCTATGCCCCCGGAAAAATAACCTGCTCGGCGGACTCTCCGCTGATACGCATTCCCCATATCGCCGGAACTGAGCCGAGAATAGAGATACGCTCCGCAGACCCGGCGTGTGACCCGTACATCGCCTTCAAGCTGCTCCTTGCAGCCGGTATGGAGGGCATAAGATCGGGCGATTCCTCGCTGTATAACGACGGCGGGCGGGTAAGCTCAGGAGCTGTCGGCAGCTCCGGCAAAATATTCGAGCGGCTGCCTGATGATCCGCTTACTGCGGTACAGCTCAGTACACAGAGCAGCTTTATCCGTGAAAATCTTCCTGATATCGTGACTGAGCTTGTGCTTTCAAGACTAAGCAGCACTGCTGCCGGATATACAGGGCTCACTCCGCAGCAGAGTGAAGCGGCAGACCGGACAAATTACTTTGAATATCTATGATACTCCAAAAAGAGGCGAAATAAATGAGCAGAGCCATGATAATCTCGCCGCCCGCCGGAAATACTGCACTTATCGAGCAGATAATACGGGCTGAGGGCTTTACGAGAATTTCGGTCATTTCCTCCGGCAGCGAAGCCCGGAGACTGTTGAAAAACGGATCTGAGCCGGAGCTTATAGTCATAAATGCACCGCTGCCGGACGAGTTCGGTCAGGAGCTTGCTGAATCGGCTGCGGCAGAGACTTCAGCGGCGATAATAATAGTCTGTCTGAGTGATATTGCAGACGATATCGCAGACAAGGTGTCACAGAGCGGTATAAGCGTAGTCTCCAAGCCGATAAGCCGCCAGCTGCTGAGCAGAACAGTCCGTCTTGTGACGGCTGACAGGAGCCGTATGCTTGGGATATACCGGGAAAATTCGGAGCTGATGACGAAAATTGACGATATGCGGCTGATAAACAGGGCGAAATCGACACTGATGAAATACCTGAAATTCACCGAGCAGCAGGCACATAAATATATCGAAAAGCAGGCTATGAACACCCGGCAGACCAAGCGTGAGGTGGCGATACGGATACTTTCGACCTATGAAAGCTGAATCCGGACTACCGGTGTTGCCTTAATATTACCAATTTACGGGCTGATGATATCGTCAGCCCGTGTGTTTTGCCCAGAACACAGTCCCGACCGGTAGGATTTACCCCGCCTGCTCAGTCTGCCGTCTCCGCCAGCTGATGAAGCCGTAGATGTCGTTCAGCAAAAACATCAGAAAGCACGCTATGACCGGGATACAGGCTGACGGGTCATGAAATGCGGCGATAGTCCAGAGAATTATCAGCACCACATCATTTCCGGCGTAGGCAAGTGCATAGTACGGACTCCGCCAGAACGTCAGCATTGAAGCGGCAAAGCTCGTGGTTATAGAAACTGTGCTGACGGCAAGGCTTGCATTCCCCATTGCCCGGAGTATGAAGTAAAACACCGCCGTGACCGCTGCTGCTGCTGCCGGAAGCAGCAGCTTCTGCCGGGACGACAGCCGGCTCACCTCAGCCTCAGCCGTATCGCCATATGGGTGCCTGAGCCAGCTTATAAGGCTGAACACAGCCATAGGCGAGGTCATTCCGAGGTATGTTATCATCTCACCGTAGTACCTTTGCTTCAGCGAGATAAACCCGTATAGCAGCCCGAAAACAACTGTCAGCAGCTGTCCGAGAGCGTGCCCCTTTGCCACGAATATCAGTGCCGTGACCCCGACGAGAGATGCAGAAAGAGAAAACATATCCCACCTGCCGGAGATAAAGCCGGAAGCTATACCGGATATGATGACGACCGCTGCCGAGCTGAGCCATAATGCGACCTCAAAGCGTGTAAGGCGGCTGAATGAGCCTCTGAATAATCTGTTTATCATAATTCCTCCAACAAAAATGGCACTCACTATGAGCATACAAGACCTAAACACTCACAGCGAATGCCATTGCATTCCATGCCCGGCGGCATGATATTATTTCAGCCTGAATTGCTGACTTTTTCTCCTCGGGTCAAAATCCCTGAGCACAAGCTTTTTGCCCCGAACCTCAAGGACTCTCCCGCTCTTGTCGCTGACCGGCGAGAACGTGAAGTACCCTCCGTGCCGGTGTGCAGCCCTCAAAGTGAGGTGGGGAAGACTTATCCTCGATTCCTGTGACGGATTGACGCCGTGCAGCTTTATCCCGTCACTTGTAATGCGGACTGACATCGGCTGAGTTCCCGGAACTATCGTGACCTCCTCGCCGCCTGCCGGATAACACGCCGTCTCAGGGTCTGCCGTGCTGTCCTCGAAGAATCTCCGCAGCAGCTGTGCCGTGACCTTTTCGGTATAAACAAGGCGTGAAGCGACCTCCTCAGCGGGGTCTATTTTTACTGCCTCAAGCTCGGCAGCTGTGCTGCGGGCTATCCGGTTCAGGTCGCCTGCAAATCCGGCAGCTCCGGTAAAATACGACCGGCTGAAAAAGCTGTCGTCCGTCTGCTGAGAATCCGGCATGAACTCCGGGTATATCGCCGCCGCAAGTCTCTCATAAGCCCTGTGAAATCCGGAATATACCGAAAAATAGGTCATTCCGGCTGCATGGGGCGGACAGCATATATCACTAAGCATATGCACGGCACGACCGAGGTAGTCCGCACTCTCCACGATATATCCGGCATGGTGCAGAGAAAGAGCCGTAGTATAGTCCTCCTCAAGCATAGTCCTCGCACTGCGAAAGTCCCCTGTTCCACTCAGAAAGTAGCCCGATATCTGCCGTATCTGCTTTCCGGAGGGTCTGACCGCACAGTAATAATGCAGTCCCCTGCCGTTCTCCCGGTCGCCCTTTTTGTCTGGTCTGCGGACACTGTGGAGCATATCCTTGACCATTGGTGCGAAAAACTGCTCAGTTCCCGGTATATCCTCACGGAGCCTGCGGAGCGAGCGAATGAGCAGCTCTCTGTGAACGCTCCGCTGCTCGTCCATGCTTTTCATACTCAGCTCAGCGGTAAGCTGATTCATTTTTTTAACTGTTTTGCTGTAACCTGTCATTTTCTTCTGCCTTTCGCTTTTTCTCTGATAATTATACTATATTCCGGCAGAAAAATCAAGTGTAAAAGCAGCAGCTGTGCTGCACAGAATTGAAACAAGTGCGGATTTCCACTTCACATACAGCTCAACATCGTCTTTTTCCGGAGCCGTGCCGCTGTTCAGTGCCTTCAGCACACGCATTCCGGCTTCATTTCCGCCAACCGGTAAAGTCTCCGGCTCTGCATTGCACGGCATCACATACGGGATCGCATGGCAGAAAAGCTCCGGGGGCTGACCAGCCGCATCAGTTATCCTCATATGCTCCTGTGTAAGCGGCAGCTCCGTGATATTCAATCCGAGAAACGGCGGCAGAAGAACCTCCTGCTCGTCCGGCTTTGCGTAGCTTTCGAGTGCCTGTGCCATATCAATGCACGGACAGTCAGGAGTTATCTCAAACTCCATAAGAGCTATGCCGAGCCTGTCCTGATAGGCACTCAGGAATCCCGCAGTTGAGGTAGATGTGAAAGAAAGCGTCCTCCCGGCACTTTTCATCTGTGCGTAGTCTGCGGCACGCTCGACCCGGCAGCACATGATCTCCCTGCCAGCTGGTGTAAATGCAGAAAGCAGGTCAGTCAACAGTCCGACAAGTCTTTCAGTATCCGCAAGTATCTCCGGCTCAAGGTACTTTTTTTCGGCAGCACGGGCGGATTCCGTGGAAATACCGGGATAGAACAGCGAATTAAGGACGAGATATGCCTTTCCGCTGCCCCAGAACGGGTCATTGCCGCTTACATCACCTATGTAGTATCTTACAGCTTCAAGCTGCTTACTGTTCAGTCCCATAGCCTACTCCTTATAATCAAAACGCCTGATCTCGCAGTTTTTAATGCAAAAACGTGCGAACTCATCATTGGACATATCGCCGAAATATGACCGGACGAACCTTGCGATACCGTTATGTGCAACGAGCAGGTAGGTCTTGTCGGAGTCTTTCAGCTCGTCGAGGAGATTGTAGACACGCTGACCAACTCTCATCATTGACTCACCGCCGCCGAAGCTGTCGAGAAAACCTGACTTAGCCGCAGTAAAGCCCGGACTGTTTCTCGGCGAGGTACCCTCCCATTTACCGAAGCACTGCTCACGAAGCCTCTCCTCTATCCTCATCGGGATACCGGTTATTTTGGACACCTCAGCAGCTGTATCGGCTGCACGTATCAGGGGAGAGGTCAGTATCACATCAATATTGAAATCTCCGGCTGCAATACGCTGACCGAGCTTTTTTGCCTGTGCTACGCCTTTTTCTGTCAGCGGTGCATCAGTCGCCCCACATATTTTGTTCTGAACGTTCCATGTTGTCTCGCCGTGTCTTGCAAAAAAAATATACTTCATTCAGATCCTCCTTATTATCTTATAATATAATGGTATGTTATTTTCGGCAATTTGTCAAGTGGTTTCAAAAATATTACACAGAAATCATTTTCTGATTTTTGCAAAGAGAATAGCCTGTTTTGGCAATGTCACTAAATTTTATGGATAATTTTGTGCAGCATAACAAATTTCTGCGTCATGGTCAGATACCAGATATAAGAAAAGCGGCTACAGATCGCTCTATAGCCGCCTTGAGATCATCTTATTTATCTGACTTTAGTCCACCTCAGCAGACAAGCCGGATCATATTACTTGAAGCTGTCGAGTGTATCAGCTGTTACAGGGCAGTCAGCCTGTGTGATAGAACCTGCATCGAGCTTCTGGATAGCGATACCATCAAGTCCTGTGAGAGAACCGCCGTTGTCAACAACGTCAGCATTAACAGCACCCTGATCGCTTATCGGATACTTCTCGCTGTTTGCAAGGTTCTGGAGAACTGCAACTGCGTCCGCCATATTTACCTTTCCGTCAACGTTAGCATCGCCCCAGAGAGTAACCTTAAGATCATTCTCAGATGTAGGCTCCTCATCGTTGAGAGGCTTAACCTCAGGGAAGAGAAGTGCCATTGTACCAGTTGTCATGAGGGCATCGCCCATGTGCCAGAATCTGTGGAGCTTGTAGTAATATTCGTCGGTCTCACCAGTCTTTTCATATACAGCCTTGCAGTCCTGATACATCTCATCATCCTCATAGCTCTTACGGATAGAGCTGAATGTGTTCTTTCCGGAACCGTTAAGCGGTGAGCCGTCAGGCATAGTGCCGCTGTAGAATGAAGGAATGTAAACCTCCTCCTCGAATATTCTCTTGAGGCTCGGGTTGTGATCGTCATAAGCGATACCGATCTCGTCACGAGCTGTGTTCCACTGAGCACTCATGAGCTTGTTAGCTGTGTAGAGAGCCTTATCAGCTGTTGTAGAAGGAGCAACCTTGCCGTTAGCAGCATCAATGCTTGCACCGTTAGCAGCAGCATAGTAGATGAGAGTGTTGCAGATAGAGGATACGCATCCGATATCTCCCTGACCGTAGCCAGTGATAACGCAGGTAAGACCGCTGTTAGCGTTCTCATTGTACGTACCAGTCCATGTAGCAGGCTGACCTGACCAGTCGAGGCTTGACGGGATAGCATATGCCATCTCTGTGCCGTCCTCAGCTGTGTAGTCAAACTTGATATTCTCAAGCCACCAGTCGATCTGCTTGCCAACGAGCTTCTCAAGAGCCTCCTCAAGTGAAAGGCCGCCGTATGTGAGCTCACCATCGGACTTATCGCCGGTTACAGCGATCTTGGAGTTGTTAGTCTTTACATAGTAGTAAAGCTCAGCAAGACGCTGGAGTGACCATACCTGGTTACCGATCCAGTGGTTTGAACCCGGGTCAGCATATACAGGGTGCTCAACGTAGATCATATCATAGAAGGTCGAAGAGCCGTCCGGATACTTGGAGTAGTTGTTGTTAGAAGCGTCGATGTAGTTGTTCGAGCAGCCGCCTGCGAACGGACCATTAGCAGACTGGAGCCAGAGATACATCTCTATCTGTCTCTTGAGAGACTTCTTATAATCCTCTGTAGCACTTGTAGCCTTCATGCCGCCGTTGATAGCACTGTCGTAAACGAGAGCGTAAGCAGCGAGCGGGTTCTGGTAGAACTGATGTGAGTGCGAGCAGCCGATCTGCCAAGCCCAGTCGAACTCACCCCAGCTTGCAGTGAGCTGTCCGCCCCATGAAGTATACCATGCCATGAGGTAGTGCTGTGACAGAGCCTTGGAAGCTGACGGCGAACTGATGCCCTTGGAGTCATAATTATCGCTTGAAGGATCGCCGACACCGATCTTTCTGTAGAACTTATCAAACATATCGTTACGGCACTGGTCGCCCATCTTACCAGCATTAGCTGAAAGTGTAGCGTTGCCTGAGCCCCACTGATTTGCGAAGAATATAGCCTGGATAGCACGATCCTCAGCGTCAGGAGCGTTGGTGAAGGCATACTGCTTCGGAACTGCGTTCTCACCGTTGAAGATAGCCTTTATACCATTTCCGTCGTCCTTGCCAGCCGGTGTAGCCATACCATACTTGAGCTCCTCAAGACAAGGCTGCGGAACAGTCTCAAAGCATGACTCCTGCTCGCCTCTCTGGAAGGTATTGATGAATGTAAACTGTCCATTGCCGCCGCCGAAGCCATACCAGTCATCAACGTCTGCGAGCCAGTGGAGCAGATAGTAACCATTATCTGAACCGTAAGCGTTAGCGAAATCCTCAGCGATCGGGTTGTAAGCATCTCCGCCGGCATCCTGTGAAGGATACTGATCAGGTGTGTGCTTCTCACCGAGTGCGTCAGCCTTGATTCCTCTCGGGCCGCCCGGATCTCTCTTGGCAATTGTCCAGAAGGTCTTGTACTTATTGCCTGAAACGACCTTATCCTCGCCCTCATAGGACTCCTTTGACCAGCCAGGGATAAGAGCCTCAACTGTGTTCCAAGCCTTAGTCAGATCCTTGCCTGAAGATGTGATAAGTCCCTGATCTGCGAGAACATCGTGCATAGCACAGATCCAGGCGATATAGGACATAGCCTCAGAAGTAGTCTCATGACCATAGTCAGGAGCCTCTACGCAGAGAGTCTCAACGCTGTGGTAAGGGATACCGAAAGAGTCGCCGTTCTTGTTGCTGCTGAGATATCCGTTGTCCTCTCCGTTTGTGATAACATCAGCATACAGAGACTCGAACATCTTAGCATAGCTCTCATTAGCACCATTCTCAGTAGCGAACGTGTTCTCAGCAGCAGAAGCACCGAGAGACGGAAGTACAGCTGTAGCTGACATAGCAGCTGTGAGAATGCCGGCTGTGATAGCCTTAGTCTTCTTGCTTATCATGTGTTTTTTAACCCCTCTCATAAAATTTGTTTAAGCACTTGCAGGCGGTATAATATTTAATCATATATTAAATAGTATGATCACGCCTGACGGATACGAAAATACTTCGTATATTGTATGCAGGTGCGTGCAGAAGTGAAGCGACGGTATTGCAGTATTAAAAATAGTATTAATGTGCTTCACCGCACCGACACACAATCCTCAAACTATTTTCATATTAATTATATTCCACATTTTCTTCAATGTCAACAGTTTAGAGAATTTTCATTTTTTCGCAAAATCATTTTTGTTGCAATGCACACAATCTCAACGCTTTTTTTGTGCAGTTTGTCCAGCGGGTGCATTATTCCAAATCGTTGAATATGAATTAATGATTAATATTTTCTGATTTTTAATCTTTTCTCCTCATAATTCATCTCATTCACGCTATTCTTTCACATTCCTCACATTATTGCGGCGTAATATTTTAGCATATCCGTCAAAGAAATCCTGAAAAATAATGTCGGATATCTCGTTTTAACAATTATGTCACATTTTATTCATATTGCATTAATATATATCTGCGATAATAGTATATTGGTAAAATGAGATATTGTGTCTATACGTATTTCTTTTGCACGAATCTTTCTGAAAGGAGCATTTGTTTTTCAATGGTTACGATCGAAAAACTGACTAAGTTCTACGGCAGCAACAGAGCTGTGAACAACATCAGCTTCACTATAAATGATAATGAAGTTCTCGGATTCCTCGGGCCGAACGGTGCAGGAAAATCCACGACCATGAACATGATCGCCGGCTACCTTCCGATGTCCGCCGGTGCTGTGACGATAAACGGTATCGACATTTCAAAGGAGCCGGTAAAGGCTAAGAAAAATATCGGATATCTTCCCGAAATACCGCCGGTATATCCGGATATGAGAGTGAGAGAATATCTCTCATTCTGTGCCGGACTAAAGCGTGTACCGATCGCTCAGAGGTCAAAGGAGGTACACCGGGTCGAGGAGCTGCTGAGGATAACAGACGTCCGCAGCAAGCTGATAAAGAATCTCTCAAAGGGCTATAAGCAGCGTGTCGGCTTTGCTCAGGCTCTCCTCGGAGATCCGAAATTCCTTATCCTGGACGAGCCTACAGTCGGACTTGACCCGAATCAGGTGCTTGAGGTCAGACAGATAATCACCGACCTAAAAAAAGATCATTCCGTAATTTTCAGCTCACATATCCTTTCAGAGGTAAGTGCGGTATGCGACAGGGTCGTTATCATCAACAAGGGCGACATCAAGGCGATAGACACTATAGAAAATCTCGAACGCTCCTTTGACGGAAGCATTATCCTGCACATCAAGATAAAGGGCGACAGAACGGGTGCAAACAGCATTATCGGGCTTACTGACGGCGTTAAGGAGATATCGTCGATCGAGGCTGAGGGCAGCGATTTCTATTCGTTCACAGTCGCAGTCGAGGGTGATGCAGACGCTGTAAGGAGCACTCTCATGGCGGAGCTTCTTAAAAATAATATACAGATCGTTGAAATTTTCTCTGAAAAGCCTGATCTGGAGAGCGTTTTCGTTAAACTTATCAACCAAACCAGCAAAAAATCTACAGCCGAGGATCTCCTTGCCGAGCTTACAGAAAACAGCGGTGAGCCAGCCCCGGAGCTGCCGGAAAATGCTCCTGAGACTACAGATGATGCTCCCCCGGAGGGGGACTCTGACGGCGGAAAGGAGAGTGCAGAATAATGCTTTCTATTTATAAAAAGGAGCTTCAGTCCTTCTTCTTCACTCCCTTTGCCTATGCCATCACCGCTCTGTTCATGTTCCTTTTCACGTACATATTCAACGTTGCGATAGGCGACCTCACGCAGAGCACACTGTCATTCAGCTTCACCGAGATATTCTACGACGTTACGTTCTATTTCATCTTCCTCGTACCGATAATGACCATGAGGACGTTCGCTGATGAGCGTAAATTCGGCACTGAGATACTGCTCATGACCTCACCGGTCAGCGTATTGCAGATAGTTCTCGGCAAATTCCTTGCAAACATCACTGTTTTCCTCTTTATGCTCGCCGGCTCGGCACTTTTCCCGATAGTTACGGCAATACACGGAGAGGTCATCGTCGGGCAGCTGATATGTGCCTATATCGGATTCTTCCTCTGGGGTGCGATGTTCATCGCCCTCGGTATGCTGATATCCTCCTTTACCGAAAATTCCATAATCGCTGCGATAGTCGGCGAAATAGTCATGTTTGCGTTCATGTTCATCGACGATTTCTCACAGACCGGCTTCATATCGCAGTTCCCGCTTTTGCAGGATATCCTGTACGCATTCGCCGCACAGCCCAAATTCTCCTACTTCTCACAGGGCTTCATCAGGCTTTCGGATATCGTATTCTTCATTTCCGCAATTATCGTATTCCTTGCATGGAACTACATCGTCATCGAAAAAAGACGCTGGAACAGGGGGTGATAAGCCATGCAGAAAAAGAAATTCAATCTCTCCGGACCGGCTGCATTCCTTATCGCTCTGCTGGTGCTTGCAGTTTTCGTTCCGATAAACCTTATCGTCAATTACTACGACACAGTCAAGGATATGACCCCGGCGGGCAAGTATACCCTCAGTGAAAAGACCACTGAGCTGCTCGACGAAAGCTCTGATACACATATCGACGTTTACTTCCTGTCGAAGATGAGTGAGCTTGAGGAATCCATTTCGAGCTATCCTGCGATCCTTCCGCTCTATCATACGCTTACGGAGCTTGATAAGCGTGACAACATAACGCTTACCACCTTCGACCCTGATGAGGACGCTGACCTTGCTCAGGAGCTTGACCCGAACGGAGTATATACCCTGCAAAGCTCTGACATTATCGTTAAGGCAAACGGCATAACGAAGCATATATCACGTGACAAGCTGTTTCAGGTGGACTCAAACGGCATTCAGGAGTATGCCGGTGAAGAGCTGATAGCCGGAGCTATCAGCATATGTACCTCAGGTTCTCTGCCTAAGGTTTACTTCCTCACAGGCTACAGTGACAAGACCATAGAGAATACCTACTCCGGATTCGCTGAGGAGATCGAGACTGATAACTACACAGTCGAGGGACTTGACCTGTCATCAGTCGATTCAGTACCGGACGATACTGCGATAATCTACCTTGCCGGGCCCGACAGGGATATCTCAGCCGCAGACCGTGAAAAGCTCAGCGATTACATCGACAACGGCGGCTCGATATCCATGCTTCTTCCTCCGAGCGGGACTGAGGGCAGGTTCACGAATATAGAGTACCTCCTCGCGAAATTCGAGCTTGGCATGGACTACAACGAGCTTTCTGAGCAGAACAGCGTCAATCAGCTGCTCGATAACGATTCAGTCCAGAATCCCGGTTATTTCAGAGTCTCCTACCCCACAAGGAACGAGGATTACAGCGAGGATCTGACGACCGATATCAATACGCTCATAACGAACGGCGTATACACAGCCGGTATCTCGCACCCGAGATCGTTCGCTGCACTCTCATCAAACAGCGAGATGATAGAGAAGGCGTCTATAATCGAGAACCTTCCGACCGCACAGGATTCATATGAATACACTACCCTCAGCACCCCTACCGGCGGCGACTCAGATACAGCCGAGGCTGCTGAGGCACTTACAGCACAGCCGGTCACTATGGGCTGGTATGCCTACAACAAACAGAACGGCTCAAAGCTTATACTCGTCGGCACGGACGAGATCATAAGCGACTATGATATAACTATCCCGACATACGGCACAAGAATGCTCGTGCTCTTCTCGAACACATGGCTCTTTGACAGCGATGTGAGCGTGGGTATCGGCAACAAATCCAACAGCTATGACACCATGCAGTTCGCAGACTCCGACGAGGCTACCTCCGCACTGAGGATATTCACTGTCGTCCCGATAGCTCTTGCCCTCTGCGGAGTTGCAGTATGGCTGAAAAGGAGATATGCGTGATGAAAAAGCCGGTTATCGCACTCATCGCACTTGCAGCCGCAGCTGCGATATCTACTGGTGCCTTTCTTATCGTCAAGAACAAAAAAGACAACGAGAACCGTCAGGTACAGGAAAAGCTTGCGGACAACGTACTTTTCTCGTTTGATTCCGAAACCATATCAGAAATAACGATCGACGGCAATGACCTTAAATTCACCGCAGGCTATGAGGACGGGCAATGGGTCATGACAGAAACTGACGGCGAGAGCTTTCCGCTGAACCAGAGCGTTATGGTGGGTATATGCACTTATTTCTCAGACCTCACCGCTGACAATAACTATGGTGAGATAACTGATGAGAAAAAGGCGAAATACGGACTTCTTGACGACCCATATTCCGTAACCGTCCGCACGGAAGAGCCGGATAATGAATATACCCTGTACATCGGCGACATCAGTCCGACCGAGGACTATTACTATGCAATGGCGGAGGGTAAGAAAAATATCTACGCTATACCGTATGTCTCAGGAGTTTCGCTGCTCAATGATTTTTCAACGCTGCATTCAAGCGAGCTTTTCTCATATTCAAGCTCTGACGCCGTGCGTATGACATTCAAAAGGGACGGAGAGACAGTCTACGACCTGAGCCGCAGCAGCAGCACAAGTCCGTGGGAGCTTCCGGAGAAGTATTCACGGCTTGAGGTCGATCAGACAGCTGTAGACACAGTGCTGACAGTCCTGACGAAGGTCACAGCAGAAAGTCTGCTTGATGACCATATAGAGGACATAGCCGCATACGGCTTTGACGATCCGCTCGGAGAGCTTACCCTGTACGGCAGCGACGGCAGCTCCGAAAGTGTGCTTATCAGTGAATACGGCGGCAGCGGAGAATATGTGATCGTGCTCCTTGAAAGCACCAATCTTGCAGAGCTGTACCTTGCGGGTGATTTCGACTTTGTGTATTACTCTGTAAAGAGCTTCCTTCCGGACAGTGTAGAGGGTGCGGGTCTGTACTCGATATCCGGCTTCGATGTCTCCGCCGAGGATTTCTCCGACTCATTTACAGTCGATATGACCGGCGGAAAGGGAGAGTGCAGAGGAACTGAGCTGGATCTTGCAAATGCGGTATATTCGGGACTTTTCTCAGCATTCTACACAACCATCACATATCACCGTGTAAAGGATGTTGATGTTGACAGTGAGCCTGAGCCTGACGCAGAGAGACTTCTTTCAGTGACATACCACTTTGAGGAGCAGGCAGACAGGACGCTTGAGCTGGTACAGGCTCCCGGAGAGAACAATGCGTACATCATCATTGACGGTGAGTATACCGGTATCATCGCAGATACGGCGTTCATGACCGGCAGAGAATCACCGCTCTCTACCTATCAGACCTTCTGCGATCAGATCGGCTTAGAGCCGCAGCTGAAGTAATGCAAAACTCCGGCAGTGCTGTGTAACTCAGCTCCGCCGGAGTTTTTCCGTAATTATGATACAGGGGAGAAGCCGTTGCCCGGCGTTCTCCCCATTTTTATTGCTGTTCTTATTGCTGACCCGCAACGATATTTATAAGTCCCTGATAGAGCTGTGCGGATTCGCTTGCAAAATCAAAGCTGAAATACCCCGGATTCTGCACCTGCATAACAACTACATAGGAGCCGCTGTAATCGCTGTAATCTGCCGAAACTACATCATTTCCGCTCTCAGTCCTCAGACAGCCGGTTATATAGAGAAAATCTCCAACCCACGTTTCAGCTGTACCTGTCTTAGCGTAGAGAGTGTAGCCGTAGGGAACGTATACCCCAAGACCGCTTGCAACTCCGGACATTCCGTCCAGAAGATTCTGTCTGTACTCAGCCGGTATCGAAGCTATAACATCGAACGGCTCGCTGCCTGCCTTTGTGATACTGCCAAAATCGTTCGTATCGACGCTGTTTTTCAGCACGAACGGAGTGACCATATCTCCGAGAACAGCCTCATGGCACAATGCAGCAAGATATATCGGGCAAGTCAGGACATAGGACTGACCGAACGCTGTACGTCTCAGGTCGTCGTTGCAGTATATCTCGACATTGTTGTGTATCTCCCCGAAATCGCAGTCTATCGGCGTTATAAAGTGGAAAATGCTGTCAAGATCAGCGAGTACAGCCTCCTTGCCGACCTGCTGGAAGGTCTTCGCAAAGTAGATGTTGCTGGAATTGACAAATGCTGAATAAAGCGAACGCTCAAACGGATAGCTCGTGTTCCGGTCATGATCCCAGTTTACTATCGTAGCACCGTCGTCAGTCCACTCGCCCTCGTCCCAGAGGGAATATATCCCGTGCTTATCCGCAATGACCTCCGACATCATCTTGAAGGTCGAGCCGGGCTCGGCATTCTGGAAAGCCTTATTTCCGTATGTACCCCACGCCAGATCCTCCTCATAGTCAGTACCGTAGAAGTAATCCGGATTATAAGACGGACAGCTGACCTGTGACATTATCGAGCCGTCTGCACGCATTACAACGACCGACCCCACAATGTTCATCTGCTCCATGTAATTATACACAGCATTCTGAACGTCAGCGTCGATCGTGAGCTGTATCGACTGACCGACAGCCCTTTCACCGCCGACCGGTGAGGGATTCGGAGTCCTTAGCTTTTCCTCAAAGATAAGGTCGTAGCCCTCTGACATCTCGCTTAGCAGATTTGCACATGAGATCTTGTAATCCTGATTGAACGAGCGTATCTCCTTGCCGTTCCCGTCACGGGTGCTGTACATCAGCAGGTCGCCGTCGGCATCATATACATTGCCCTTCATGACGGCAGGCTGAGTAGTCGTGGTAGTGACTGTAGTCGTCTCAGCGGTCGTGGTGACGGCGGTCGTGACAGCTTCCTGCACCTCTGCGGACGAGCCCTCAGGGCTGTCGATATCTTCGCCGTCAGCTACAGCCGGACTAAGAGCCTCCTGTGCCTCCTGAGCAGACTGACTGCCGGAATCGCTTGATTTATTGACTACCTCACCGCATGATGCTGAGCAGGCAAAAAGAGAGAATGCAAGTGCGGCGGAAATATATCTGGTTTTTATTTTGTCCATTTTAACTTCTTCCTTTGATATTTATGCGGACATTACCGCATAATATCATTATAGCTGATTTTTCTGCTGTTGTCAATGATATTTTTAAGAATACAACAGCTCTATTCCGCAGCTGCGGTATTCTGTGACGCTCTTTCGTCAAAATACCTGTTCACAGTCCTGGCTGCATTTTCCACAAGCCTCACAAGCTCCCTGCCCTGCTCTGCGACCGCCTTCAGCTCATTGCCGTCTGCCCGGTTCTTCATAAGAGCGTGTACCATAGAATTTCTCTTGTCCTTCCACTCGATAACTTCGTCGAGCAGGTCGTAGGGCAGCCTTTTTCTCACCTTTTTTTCTGCAAACGGAGCACACGACTTTATCTTGTTGATCTTTGCATGAAGTCCGAGCGGATCGCCTTTCCTGTCAGTCAGCTTTATACCTCCGGCGTGCCGGAGCAGAGACTCTGTTCTGTCCTCAAGCATCGCATACTCTATGAAAACTGCTTCAAAATAGAATTTGCTGACCATAGCTCTCTTCAGCTGTGCCTTGCGGAGTGCGTACAGCTTCTGCTTTTCATTGCTTTCCATAGCCGTTCTCCGTCATATACCGAGCATTCTTGCTGCCTTGAGTATCGCTATCTGAGTTTTTCCGTCCGTTATCTCGCCGCTCATGACCTGCTCCACCGCAGCCTTCAGCGGTACTCTCTCAACATCAAGAAACTCGTCCTCATCAAGGCTCTGCTTGTCAAAGCTCAGTCCTCTCGCAAGATACATATAGGTTATCTCGGTGTTGTACGCCGGTGTCGGCAGCATTTTTCCCAGATAGATATACTCCGAGCAGGTACAGCCCGTTTCCTCAAGCAGCTCTCTCCTGCCGCATTCTGCGTGATCCTCGCCCTTTTCGAGCTTTCCGGCTGGAACTTCAACAGTAACGAGCTGGAACGGATATCTCAGCTGCTTCACAAGGAATATCTCATTATCGTCCGTGACCGGTATGACGCACACGCCGCCGTGGTGATGAAGAACATCACGTACCGCTGTCTTTCCGTTTTCAAGCTCCACAGTATCATGGGTTATAGTGAATATCGGGCCCTCATACATAAGCTCGCTGCTTATCTGCTTTTCCTCAAGGTGCATAGTTCATTCCTCCGTTTTTTCTGTATTATTTTCTTCAATTTCAGGCTTGCTGCCGCTGTCCGGCTCAGGTATCCGCTCAGGCTCCGGCTTTTTCCTGCGTTTCCTGTCAGCTGTCCCTGCCGCTGCCCTGCTGTAGATCTCAGACGCTGCAACAGCCGGCTCGATGTCATAGTCGTAGCAGTGCGAGATATTGTAGTCCTCACGCTCCCCGGCAACTATTTTGCACAGTATCAGCCATGCGATAAGAAGCAGCAGACCTCCGGCAGAAATAAGCATTCCGAGCCTGAATCCCGGTGTTTCATAGCTGAATGCTATGGTGCTTGTGCCGCTCTTTACCGGAACAGCCATAAATCCATAGGACACCTTTTCAACATCTGTGTCGGCTCCGTTGACCTTTGCTGTCCAGCCGTCGCTGTAGGGCACGCTGAAAAACACAAGTCCCGGCTCATCAAGAGTTATCTCCGCCTCAAAGCCGTGAGAATCCCATGTAAAGCTGTCTGCACTGACCGCCTGCTTTTCGGCACACCATTTTATGTAGTCACTCTTCTCAGGAGCACCCTTGTCGGCAGCTGATACAGGCTTCAGTATATCCCCATACTTCTTCACCTGCTCATCTGTCAGCACAAGTGCCTTCATGAGGATACGCTCCCGTGTGGATTTTTTCAGCTCCTCAGCCTCCTCCTCGGTGATGTAGGTATCGTACTCAAAGCCCATAGGGACATAGAGAGTGTTCTCGTATATCCTGAAATACTCATTCTGCCCGACAAGCTCGAAGCCCGGCAGATACTCCGGGATATTCACCTCCGTGGCTTTTATGGTCTTTGAGGTGGATTTTCCTGAGTTAAGAGCTTCTGCAACAGGATTTATGCTGCTTGAGCCTTCGCTCCCTCCGGAAAACTCCTCATCACGGTTGCTGTCGGTTATCTCTCTGTAAAAATACTTGACAGAGAACAGTCCCCTCAGCGTATAATGCGATACATCAGCCCTTGAAGCGACGTCACGCTGTACGTCGATGCTGCTGTAGAAATTCATGACAGACGGCGAAACCACGCTCTGGAATGCCCTCATGTTCGGAAGTCCCCATATCATCGAGTAGTTGTCGCAGTTTTCAGAGATATCTATGCGGAAGAAGTTGTCCTCAGATACCTCCTCGTACACCAGCTTCTTTCCGTTTATCGCCTCGTCGATATACTCATTCGCACTCTGCGGAGTGCTTGCCGAGTACAGTACCATAGTCAGCACACAGCCTGCACTGAACAGGGCTGTTGCCGCAACAGCTCCCCAGCCGGGACGTATCCCTCTCCGCCGTGCATCGAAAACATATACCGCAGCTATGAGGCTGATTGCTGCAACACCGATGGTCAGCAGGAAGTATTCAAAATCGTCCGGAACATTGAAATAGACGATATTATCCTCTGTAGCAAGCTGCGACGGGAGAACTGAGGTCACAGCGAATACTGCAAGAGCAATGACCGATATCCATACAGCCGGCTTGTAGTCAGGCTCCGGCTCATCGAGACTGCGTGCGGTCATCATTGCGAATATCAGTATCGGCATATAGAACCAGCGTGCATAGTAATAGCTGTTCGCCATCTGGAAGAGGCTGTTCAGTATCGGTATAAACGCCATGAATATGCAGACCGCCGACAGCCTGACCGCCCAGTGCTTTCTGTGGGTACGCATGAACGTGATAACTCCGAGCATACCAAAGAGCGGGAAATATCCGCCGATCGAAGCCCATTTCTCGTAGTCTGACTGGAAAAGATTCGGCACCGCAGGCGGGTCGGACGGCATGAAGAAGGTCTGTATTATGCGCGGGATAAGTGTATCATCGGAATAGATAACGTTTTCAAGTCCGTAGTAATGCTCAGTGATACGGTAATTTCCGAGAAGTGACAGGAACGACGGCAGAAGTATGAACGCAGCAAGTGCTGTTCCGAGGACTGCCTCAAGAAGAAGTGCCCAGAATTTCTTCCATGATGTACGGAAATCGCTGCACCTCATGCGTATCAGGTAGTAGATCATAAGGAAAACAGCCTGTCCGCAGAAGAAATAGTAATTTATCACTGCCATGACAGCAACTATCGCAGCGAACCAACCCCGGCGGCGGTTGTTGATATTCTCCTCCATTGCAATGAGCATAAGGGGGAAGAACGCCGTCACATCAGAAAAGTGGTTGAAGAAGATATTGTATATCTGAAAGCCGGAAAAGGCATAGAGCAGACCGCCGATGAGCGAGGCACTCTTGCTCCTGACGAACCGCCTTATATAGATGTACGCCGTCAGTGACGCAAAGCCGTGCTTTAACGCCAGCAGCACAGGCATAGCGTAGGTGACAAGTGCTCTCGGCAGAAGCACTGACAGCCAGAAGAACGGGCTGCCTATCAGGTAGAACGAATAGGACGTAAGCAGGTCGCTTCCGAGGTCGGTGAACCAGTGCCAGCCGAACGCACCGCTCCGTACAGCGTCATTCACGGTGTTGTAGAATGGTATCTGCTGAGCAACATAGTCGCCGTAGTAGATGAAATATCCCTTTTCAAAGAATGTGACAGGTACAAGGCATACCAGAAGGACAAAAAATCCAAGCAGGAACGCAGTGAGGTACCTTTCCCGTGAATAGTGCGGCAGGGCGGCAGGTCTGAGCCGTTTTACCCTGCTGTCCGATCTTTTATTTCCAAAAGCCATGATCTCCTCCAGAACAATGATATTATGATTTCATTATAACATATCCGCCAAAAAAAATAAAGAGTTTTTTTCGATATCATCTCTAATTAAATCTCACTTAAATTTCAATTAAATAATCAACAGCTGACAGCGAAACAGCCAAAACAATATTCATAATTTTGTTTATATGCCCAAACTTTTCTTCACATACCGAAAAATTATTATAGGTATCTTGATTTTTCAATTAAAAAGCATTATAATTAAAGTACAATAATATTCAGGGAGGGGTACTTCTATGTACACAAAATTTTTAAGAAAGGCAGGAGCTGCTGTAATGTCAGCTGCTCTCGCACTCAACGGTGCTGCTGCCGGAGCATTCGCTCTGAACGGCATTGCTGCTGACACTGTCAAGGTCGAGTTCGAGTCAGCTGAGATAACCGGTGACGTTACAAAGGAATCCGATTCCTCTGCAAGCGGCGGCTCTTATCTCAAGATGACTGAGTCCGGCACGATCACATCAAGCTTCAGCATTGATACCGCCGGAACATACGATATCGTCATATACGCAGGCGGAATAGGCGGCTCAAAGCAGCAGTCGCTCACTATCGACGGAGCATCCGCCGGAGATCTTTCTATCCCGGCAAGCGACAGCTTTGAGGCTGTAACTATTCAGGGCGTAAAGCTCACAGCAGGTGAGCATACGCTCGCTATCTCAAAGTCATGGGGCTGGTCGAATTTTGACTACTTCACCGTTTCGTCAACCGTACTGCCCGAAATAAAGGCTACCCAGACAGCTCCGTGTGACTACTCCGCAACTGCTGAGACACGTGCTCTTATGGACTATCTCGCCGAGGTCTACGGCAGCCATATCCTCTCCGGTCAGCAGGAGATATATATGTACGGTCACGGCGGCAATTTCGAGCAGGAGTTCGACTATCTTGAGGATCTTACCGGAAAGCTCCCGGCTGTAAGAGGCTTTGATTACCTCAACGAGGCTAATATCCTCGGCTACGGCACTGAGGACGGAACTACAGACCGTATCATCGACTGGGTAAACAACAAGAACGGTATTGCGACCGCTTCATGGCACCTCACAGTTCCCAAGAACTTCGCAAATTACAATGTCGGCGACAGCGTGAGCTATGATAATGCAACATATCAGTGTACATGGGACGATGCACATACCAAGAATACTGCAACTGATTTCGACACGGCAAATGTTATAGTTGACGGCACAAAGGAGAATGAGTATTATCTCGCAGCCCTTGAGGAGCTCGCAGGCTATCTCACAAAGCTCCAGGACGCAGGAGTACCGCTCATATTCAGACCTCTCCACGAGGCTGAGGGCGGCGGCGGAGAGACCGGCTCATGGTTCTGGTGGGGTGCAGCAGGCTCATCTGTATACAGGCAGATATGGCAGCTCACATACAAGACCCTCACAGAGGACTACGGTCTGCACAACATCATCTGGGAGTGGAACAGCTACAACTTCTCCACATCAGCAGATTGGTATCCGGGCGACGAGTACGTTGACATCATCGGCTACGACAAGTACAGCTGCGTAAAGTACCTTGCCGAGAACAACTGGCAGGCTTCATATGTTCACGATGACGGCTCATACGCTTCTACATTCTACAGCATCATGAACAAATATAACAGTGCGAAGATGGTAGCACTCGCTGAGAACGACAGCTTCTCGACTGTTTCCAATCTCACAGAGGATCAGGCTGGCTGGCTCTACTTCTGCACATGGTACGACGGCGGCGGACAGACAGATTTCCTCTCTGACCCGCTCTTCAATACCAAGGAAGACACTATCGAGATGTATCAGAGCGACTACTGCATCACTCTTGATGAGCTTCCGGCTAACCTCTACAACAGAGAGGTAGTTACTGAGGATCCCGCTTCAACTACCACAAGAGTTACCACAACTACTGCCAGTACTACTACTACTGTTACTACTACTGATGATGACCCAACGAAAAACTGGGGAACAGTAAAGCCTGACGCTGCTACCGGAAACTACACTGTAGTTCTCCCTGAGCCTGCAAACAACTTCTTCCTCCTCGTTGAGCTTACGGACGATATCGGCTACGCAAACGGCGGTCTCGGCGTTACTGTAGAGGTCGGCGGAAGGTATTACTGGGCTAATATCCAGTGGGAGGCTTCAAAGAGCGGTGCTGTTGCTGTTGACCTCCAGAAGAACTTCCTCAACTGCTCACTCGAAACAGAGACTATCGAGGACGAGGATATAATCGCAGCAGTAAAGGAGGCACTTGCAGACAAGACCTCATTCGAGGGACAGGTATGGTATGCACAGGACGCTTCCGGCAAGCAGGCTTCATCAAGCGGCGTGAAGATCGTCGGTGCGTACATTCAGGACACTGAGACAACTACGACCACTACTACAGCTGTAGAGACTGGTACTGCTGTAACATATTACGGCGACGCCAATGAGGACACCAAGATAAATATGGCAGATGCTGTCGCAGTTCTCCAGAATCTTGCCAACAGCACAAAGTATCCGCTCACTCCTCAGGGCGAGATAAACGCTGACTGTGACGGAGATTCAGGACTCACCGGTTCAGACGCTATAACTATCCTCCGTGTTGAGTCAGGAGAGATATCACAGTCTGCCCTGCCGCTCGCAAAAGCATAAGCATTTATTATGATCTGAATATGAAATGCTCCGTGTACGCTGCGTACATGGAGCATTTCTGCTGAAAAATATCCGTTTGTATTAGGATTTATCGGTCAAATTTCTATTGACAAAAACCCGGTATGGGACTATAATATTTATATGGGAGAAAAAGAATAAGAGCCGGATCATTTCCGGCTCGGCGTTGGAACAACGGCGTTCCGGCTGCACAGAAAAGACAGTTTTGTCTTTTGTTTCTATGCACCGGAACGCCCTTTTATTTTCAGGAGGATTTGCTATGTCAGATGAAACCAAAAACAAAAATATGTCTGAGATATTCGGCTGCAACGTTTTCAGCGACTCAGTAATGCGTGAGAGACTGCCGAAGGATATCTACAGATCAGTACGCCGCACCAAGAAGCTCGGATGTCCCCTCGACCCGGCTATCGCAAATGTTGTCGCAAATGCGATGAAGGACTGGGCTGTTGAGAAGGGTGCCACACACTACACACACTGGTTCCAGCCTATGACCGGCGTTACCGCTGAGAAGCACGATGCGTTCCTCAATCCGGCTGAAAGAGGCAGCATACTCCTCGAATTTTCCGGCAAGGAGCTTGTAAAGGGCGAGCCTGACGCTTCATCGTTCCCGTCCGGCGGACTTCGCTCGACCTTTGAGGCAAGAGGCTATACAGCATGGGATCCTACGTCCTCAGCATTCATCAAGGACGGCTCACTGTATATCCCGACTGCATTCTGCTCCTACACAGGCGAGATACTCGACAAGAAAACTCCCCTGCTGCGTTCTATGGACGTCCTCAGTCAGCAGGCTCTCAGGATACTGCGGCTCTTCGGCAATACTACCGCTACAAGAGTTACAACTACAGTCGGCCCTGAGCAGGAGTATTTCCTGATCGACAAGAAGTATTTCGATATGCGTGAGGATCTCGTCATTACCGGAAGAACTCTTTTCGGTGCAAAGCCGCCTAAGGGTCAGGAGCTTGAGGATCATTACTACGGAAACATAAAGCAGAGAGTTTCCGACTACATGAAGGAGCTTGATGAGGAGCTGTGGAAGCTCGGTATCTACGCTAAGACCAAGCACAACGAGGTCGCTCCGTCACAGCATGAGCTTGCTCCGGTATTCACCGATTCCAACATTGCAGCCGACCACAATCAGCTGACAATGGAGATAATGAAGAAGGTAGCTATAAAGCACGGACTTTACTGCCTGCTGCATGAGAAGCCCTTTGCCGGGGTAAACGGCTCGGGTAAGCACACTAACTGGTCGATGTCCTCGAATGACGGGCAGAATCTGCTCGACCCCGGCGACTGTCCGCAGGATAATCTACAGTTCCTGACCTTCCTCTGTGCGATAGTCAAGGGCGTTCATGAGTACGCTCCCCTGCTGAGGCTGTCCGCAGCCTCTGCCGGAAACGACCACAGACTCGGTGCGAATGAAGCTCCTCCGGCTATAGTTTCAGTATTCATCGGCAGCGAGCTTGAGGCTGTCATCGAGGCACTTGAAAACGGTACGAAGTACAGCTCCGGCGACAACAAGACCTTCGAGATAGGCGTTGATGTGCTCCCGGACTTCCCTAAGGACACCACCGACAGGAACCGCACATCTCCGTTTGCCTTCACAGGAAATAAATTCGAGTTCCGTATGCTCGGCTCGGCTGATTCCATATCCTGCACCAACACGATAATCAACACTATCGTTGCTGAGGAGCTTTGCCAGATAGCAGACGAGCTTGAGGGCTCGGAGAATTTCGTGGGAGATCTGAAGAGGCTGCTTGCTAAGATCATACGTGAGCACAAGGCGATAATCTACAACGGCAACGGCTATTCTGATGAATGGCTTGAGGAGGCTGTGAACGTAAGACACCTGCCGAATCTCGTATCGACCCCCGATGCACTTCCGGAATACATCACCCCCGAAAGCGTAAGGCTGTTCGAGAAGTTCCATGTATACACCGAGGCTGAGCTGCGTGCAAGGACTGAGGTGCTGCTTGAAAACTACAGCAAGGTGCTGAATATCGAGGCTCTTACCATGATAGATATGGTCAGGAAGAAGATACTCCCGGCTGTTCTTTCCTACACCAAGACGGTGTGCGACACCGGTGCTTCAAAGAGTGCTCTCGGCATAGACCCTGTTGTTGAGAAGGAGCTTGCCTCAAAGCTCTCGGCACTGAGCGAGGGGATATACCGTGAGACAGCTGTGCTTGAGGAGAAGGTCATTGCTGCACAGGATAAGGCGGCAGGACTTGAAATGTCACGCTACTATCGTGATGTAGTATTCGCACAGATGCAGACCCTCCGTGCTATAGTTGACGAGACAGAGACCAGCGTCAGTGAGGATTTCTGGCCGCTCCCGTCCTATACCACACTTCTTTTCTCAGTCTGATCTTCAGTCAACTCTGACGGCAGGAGCTATGTTCCTGCCGTTTTTTATTCACAATCTGTTGACATTTACGGCATATTATGGTAGAATTAAAGTGCAGAGATATTCTGCCAGCCATAACACGAATGACTGAGGTGATACTGATGATTCTGGTCTACGCTTGTGTAGTCTTTCTCGCAGCTGCCTTTATTGCAGGCTGCTATATATATACCATTCGCATCTCCACCGGCTCTGCTATCGAAAAGCCTATCCGCCGGCTGTTTCTGTTCTCTGTTATCAATGTTGCCGGCTATGGCGTGGCTATGTTCACTAAAACGGAGCTTTCCGCCCTGATAGCCTACGGCTTGTTCACGACAACTGCGGATATCATGCTGATATTCCTGCTTATCTTTGCCCGGCGGTATACCGGGATAACGAGCGGACTTGAGCTTGAAAAGAAGGTTTTTTTCTTCGCTATACTCGCCGATGCTGTGCTGAACATCGTTAATGTCTTCACAAAGATATATTTCCGCTGTGCCCCGGTCTATGACACCTTCGGACACCTCTTCTACCGGATATCCAGCTTCGGTCTGCTCTATTACATACATCTCGTCATAATCTATTCTATGGCACTTGCGTCATTCTCCGTGCTTCTGAGGAAAATGATAAGCACACCGAGGATATACAAGGTCAAATATGCCGGTATACTCCTTATCACAGTAGTGGTCATGATATGCCATATCATCTATATGCGCTTCAACCTGCTATTTGACTACAGCATTATCCACTACAGCATAATAGCATTCCTTATCTGCTTCTTCTCCCTCGTCTATATCCCAAGAGGACTGATGGAGCGGCTGCTGTTCTTCACTATCGCCAACATGAAGGACGGTATCATATGTATCGACATCGAGGGACGCTGCGTCTATGCAAACAAGACTGCACGGCAGTTCTGCGATGCCGGGATAGGCATGAAGGCGATCGAGGAGCAGGTCGAGAGGTGGCTCAGGGAAAATATCGGCGAATCGAACGATATCGACCAGTGGGACACTGTTATACGCAGCGACGGCAAGCCGCAGTATTACAATATCGTCTTCCAGAAGATATATGACAACCATATGAAATACCTCGGCAGCTTCTTCCTGATACACGACAGGACTGAGGACGTCAACCGGCTGCTGGCTGAGAAATACCGTGCTACACACGACAGCCTGACCGGTATCTACAACAGAGAATATTTCTACGAAGCCTCCCGTGAGGCGATCGACTCCGACCCCGACAGGATATACTACATAGTTACCACCGATGTAAAGAATTTCAAGATAATCAACGACGTTTTCGGCATTGAAACAGGTGACAAGCTGCTGAAGACCCTCGCCGGGATAACGAGATCATACTCCAGCTCTGAATGCGTCTACGGGCGGCTGTCCGGCGATAAATTCGCACTCTGCCTGCCGACAGAGAAATTCAACGAGGAAAAGCTGCTCTCCGATTTCTCATCAGTCAGCGGATTCCTCAAGAGCGAGACCTTCAAGGTGCATATACATATAGGCATTTACGAGGTCACTGACCGCTCGCTCAGGATATCCGTAATGTGCGACAGAGCAAATCTTGCGATACGCAGCATTAAGGACAGCTACGAAAACGTTGCGGCATACTATGATGACCATATGCGCGATAAATTCATGAACGAGCAGAAGGTCATCAGCGAATTTGATGACGCCCTTGCTGACGGACAGTTCCATATGTACATACAGCCGCAGATATTCGCAAACGGAAGGATAAAGGGCGGCGAGGCACTTGTCCGCTGGATACACCCGAAAAAGGGACTTATCCGCCCGGACGGCTTCATTCCTATCCTTGAGCATACCGGGCTTATCGCAAAGCTCGATATGTATATGTGGGAGCAGGCTTGCATACAGCTGCAAAAGTGGCAGGAGGAGGGCTACTACGAGGCGTATCTCTCTGTTAATATCTCCCAGAATGACTTCTACCTGCTCGATGTATACGAGGTCATAACCTCGCTGTGCAAGAAATACTGCCTGAATCCGAGGTGTCTGCACCTTGAGATGACGGAGACAGCCATTATGAACAACCCGAAGTCACAGCTGAAGCTCATGGAGAGACTGCGGCAGCTTGGCTTCATCATCGAGATAGATGATTTCGGCAGCGGCTATTCGTCGCTGAATACCCTCAAGGACATGACTGCGGATGTGCTCAAGATAGACATGGGCTTCCTGAGCAAGACCGCTAATATGGAGAAGAGCAAGATGATATTGCAGGTCATCATCACCCTCGCCAAAAATCTTAAAATGGAGGTCATCACCGAGGGCGTCGAGGACAGGGAGCAGGTCGATTTCCTGACGGAATACGGCTGCGATATCTTCCAGGGCTATTACTTCGCAAAGCCGATGAAGGTGACTGACTTTGAGGGCAGCTACCTTGATACACAGTTCGATATGTGACCTATCAGATCAATAGACTTCCCCGGAAACTAAGCACGATCCCCGCCAAGATCCTTTGCCATGTGCCGCGCGTTAATTTCCGGGTAAGTCCAAAAAATGAGGTGACAGTATGATCATCCTTTCTTCGTACAGTATGTACTCCATACCTGTGCGTGAGCAGGTGCTTGCCGCCGGTATCAATATCTCCGGCAAAATGCTCATAATCCCGCTTGCAAGCTCATTCGGTACAGATTTTGCAGTAAGGGAGAAAAACAGTGCAGTCCTCAGCGGATTCCGTGACGAAAATGTGGATATCTATGACGAGAGCGACCCGGATATGTGCGAAAGGCTGCTCAAAAACAGCTACGATATCATCAATGTTCCGGGCGGAAATACGTTCCGGCTGCTGTACAAGGTAAAAAAATACCGCCTTGACTCCTTTATAAAGGAGCAGACGGCAAACGGTGCGGTGTACTTTGGCTCATCGGCTGGTGCCTACCTCGCCTGTCCGGATATTGAGTACGTTAAAAACTTTGACGATAATAATGATATCACCGACAATGATTTCACCGCACTCGGTCTGACAGATAAGTACGTCCTCTGCCACTACGACCAGCGTGGAATCAACGAGATAAAGCTCTGCCGCAGCTTCATCGGTACCGACCCGGAGCTGATCACCATAAACGACAGCCAGATCGTGATAATATAGTGATTTTCACTCTTTCACGCTTTATTCATGGAAATTTTTAAGGGTTCTGCCAGCAGCGGCGGAACCCTTTTTTTGAAAGCTCTGCCACCCGACAGCCTTTTCAAGAGCAATAACATCAGATACCGGAGCTGATCTTTCCGGTTATAATGAAATAGTCACGTTTTCTGCCTCCGGCAAGCCTTTTCGCCCACTGAGAGCCGATATCCATGACCTCGCTCTGCGTCAGCTGTCTGACGCTGCTTACTTCAAATCCAAGCCCGCTCAGCCGCTGACTGTACTCAGTGCGGAGGTATTCAATACTGATATCCGGAAGCTGCCGCCGGTCAATTTCAGCCGATTCATAGGATGTGCTGTAGGTCGTGACAAATGTAAAATCCGCATCGTTCCGGGCAATACGGCGTATCTGCTCCATAGACTCACCTACAGGCTTGACGATACACTCCAGCAGCGAACCCCACGGGAAAAATACAGTCACCTCACCGGCGACCCCGTAAAGCTCCTCCGGAAGCTCCTCTACCGCTCCCACAACAAGCAGAAGATTTGCGATACCGCCCTTTGCCGGCTTACGGCTCTTTTTCCGGGCTGTCTCCTGCATATTCTCCCTGACCGGGTCAATGCCGATATACAGCCGTTCCGGGGACTTTGCAGCAATCCGGTATATCCTTTTTCCGTCACCCGTACCGATATCCACACATACGCTGCTGAATCCGGCAGCAAGCTCCTCAAGCTCCGCCCGGTCCATCTCTGTCAGCCCCTTTTCAGTAAGCACCCTCATCAGAACAGCTCCTTTAGTCTCAGCCCAGCGTCATACAGCTCATTCTTGCTGTACCTGCATTTCTCCGCAGTGAGCTGCTTTATCGCCTCTTTGAGCGTACAGCCGCTGCTGACCATTGTCTCTGTCAGCAATGCCTCAGGCGTGAGCGACTCCTTATCGCCGCCGCTTTCCTTGTCCCTCGTGAACTCCACGACCATGACATACTCGCCCTTTTCATAGGTTCCCCGCAGCTCAAGCTCCTCAAGCACCTCTGCCGGAGTTCCTCTGTAGCAATATTCGTAAAACTTCGTAAGATCGTTGCAAAGACACATACGACAGTTTATCCCCTCGTCAACAAAGAACGTCACCGCCTCGATTATCCTCTTCGGAGATTCATAGAACACGCAGGTATTCACGCCGGAATCACGCAGGATATCACGGATAAGGCGGGACTTTCCGGCATTGTCCCTCGGAAAGAAGCCGTAGAACGAAAAGCTTCTCAGGTCAAAGCCGCAGACAGATAGTGCAGCAATTGCCGCACAGCAGCCGGGAACCGGGCTGACACGTATCCCCTGCCGCACGGCTTCTTTTATCAGCTCATTTCCCGGATCGGAAATACACGGAGTGCCGGCATCAGTGATAAGGGCGACGTTCTTTCCGTCCATAAGGTCGTTGATGAAGTACCGGGTCTTTGCGTGCTCATTGAACTTGTGATTTGAGATGAGACGATTGTTTATCTCAATGTTCAGGTTTCTGAGCAGAAGTGCCGAACGCCTTGTGTCCTCAGAGGCAATATAATCCGCATTTTCGAGTATTTCCCTTGCACGGAACGTCATATCTCCATAGTTCCCTATCGGGACAGATACGATATACAGAACACCAGTGTTATTTTCCATATTTGCACGATATGATAGGAATATCATATCTCTCCTTTCAATTTTGTTTGAAAATCAAGAAAAAAGCGGCTCAGAGTACATCTGAACCGCTTATCTGCTGATCGGTACGCCGATGAGCCTGTGCCGCAGAACCGGAGAGATCGGGGTCATCCGGACTGCATACAGCACTGAGCACATCTTTCGGCGTGATATGGTCTGAGTGACGGGACTTGAACCCACGGCCTCTACCACCCCAAGGTAGCGCGCTACCAACTGCGCCACACCCAGACAGCTTATCCATCGCAATCAACGATATATATTATACCACACCTGTCTGGATTTGTCAAGCATTTTTGAAGAAATTATCCCCGAAACTTATTTATTAAATTCATTTTACTTCAATTCTCACGCTCATATCAAAGCTGTCGCCCTCCGGTGCAGTGAGAATATACGAATCCGCTGCGTCCTCATACATTATTTCCTCGCCTGACCCGGTGTGCATGATAACATCAAACGTCCCCGGCAGGACTGTAACTATCGTCACCTCGTCCGCATGAAGCTCCTCATCGACCTCACCGACCGCCATGAGCAGATAATCCTCGTCCGAACGCATACACATTGTCTCCTTGCCCTCACTCAGCTGCCCCGCCTTGTCAGTATATCCACCGGCAGGAGTGTCATCGTAAATGCCGATATAATCGAGCGTATAGCTCTCTAATGCGTGTATTCCGGCATTATCCGGAGCATATATCTGCCAGCCGCTGTCGCAGGAAACGATAGTTTCAGATGACACAGCCCGGTCGAAATTCTTGTAGCGTCTGTCAGCCTCAATGTAGTAATCGCCCCAGTATTTCACAACGTAGTCAGAGGAAAGGCTAAGGAACACCACAACGCACGATATCACGGAAACACCGAGAATCCGCAGTCCTTTGGAGTTTAAGCTGCGGTAGACTATCATGCACAGTCCGCACAGCACTGCCATGAGGAACAGGTAGCTGTAGAAGGACGAAAGATACGAAATAACGCCTTTTTTCAGGCTTGAAACGTACTTTTCACTGAACCCGATAAGGAGGTTCGGTACGAATATCCCAAGAAGCAGCACCGGCATAAGCCCTTTGAAGCGTACCTTTCGGCTGCTCTGTACAATAACTGCGGCTGCCGCAGCTGCAATAAGGACAGCCTTGATGATGCCCGGAGCAGTGATGCTGCGGACAAATATCCCCGCCGTCACCTCTGTCCTCTCAGCAAGATAGTACAGCTGAGCAAGCGGAAACATCGACAGCGAATAAGTCCCGACAGCTTCGAGGCTCAGGAACGGCTCGTGCAGATAAAGCGACGTACCGGCATAGCTTGGCGGATAAAAATGCTGCCACGTAAAGTACACCGCAGCATAGGCAAGGGCAGTTATAAGCTGAGGGAGAATTTTTCTGAGGACAGCAAGGATATATGCCGGAAAGCTTTTTCCGTCCCGGCACTTCACCGCAGCAGCTGCCGCAAAAACTATCACAAACGGGATAAACGCCTCATATATCATGCAGGCAGCCAAGAACAGCACACAGCTTGCCGCTGTCCGTGTTTTTTTGGGCTTATCAAGTCCTTTCAGGAACAAATGAAGCGACAGCAGTGCAAGTCCGATCGGCAGCTGGTGGCAGAGGGCGTATGATATGAACAGATTATGGCTTGCCGATATTGTCGCAAACGACATTACCGCCGCAGCCGAGAGCCACGCAAGACTGCGGTCGATGTGGCGTGAAACGAGAAGCCACATTGCCCACACATCGAACAGGCACGTTCCATACGCAAACAGCTTGTAGAACCACACCTTTCCGGGAATGAAGGGTATCCCCAGCAGTATATGATTCCAAAGATGTGAGATACGTCCGTTTTTCGCCGAATCTACAGCATTTTGCAGCAGCTCATGATTCCGGACGAGGGTATATGTCCTCATATCGTCATGTACAGCAAAAATGATCGGATATATCCGGATAAAGAAAAATAATGCGGAAAATATGAACGCCGCAATGCTCAGAAGCTCGCCGATACTGTATTTTTTCAGGTATTTCATTCTGTTTTCGGGGAGCCTGACTCCCCATCCCCTTTCAACGATTGACAGTATCTATTATACCACCTTACGGGGAAAATTGCAAGAAAAATGCACCTCCGGAGAGGTGCATTCCATAATGATCATTACTTCTTCTTAGGAACATTCTTTCCAGCAGGCTTCTTTACCGGAACAGCCTCAGGAGCTGCCGGCTTGTAGCCAGCCTCGAACCACTTGTAAAGACAAGCTGCAAGTGCTGCACCTATAAGCGGGCCTACGATGAATACCCACAGATCCTTGAGTGCATCTCCGCCTGCGAAGAGTGCAGGGCCGAAGCTTCTTGCAGGGTTTACGGATGTTCCGGTCAGACCGATACCAAAGATATGTACCAGTGTCAGAGTAAGACCGATGATAAGTCCGCCGAATGAGCCGTGTCTGAACTTGCTCGATGTAACGCCAAGGATAGTAAGAACGAAGATGAAGGTCAGAAGGATCTCAACGAGAAGTCCTGCACCAATGCTTCCGTTCACGCCCGCAAGTCCGTTTGAGCCAAGACCGCCGGTCATATCAGTTACGTTGCCGAGGGAGAAGATACCCTTGAGCACAGCTGCACCGAGTATAGCACCGATACACTGTGAGATAACGTAGCCGATGAAGTCCGTGATGCTCATACCTCCGCTGATAAGCACGCCGAGAGATACCGCAGGATTGATATGGCAGCCGGAAACGTTTCCGATACAGTAAGCCATTCCCACGATAACAAGACCGAATGCGAGAGCCGTGAGGATATATCCCCCTCCGTTCTCTGCATCACAGCCTACGAGCATTGCGGTTCCGCAGCCGAGAAGAACGAGCACGAATGTACCCACACACTCAGCCACATACTTTTTTGCTGATGTCATGTTTTTGCCTCCTTTCATTTTATAGTCTTTTCGACTGACTATATTATACCATTTAAAGAGACAAACGTCAATAAATTTTATATATATTTATCAATTAACTTTTTCCTCCGGCAGCGGAGCAGCTTTATCCTTCTGCTTCTTAATGCTCCATATCACACCATAGAGTATCACCATTGCTATCCCGACCACTGTGACCGCTATCATCGTCGCCATGAATGCCGCCGTAAAGGAACTCATCGAGGCTGTGTAGGCGGTGTATATCTGTGCCTGCTTTATCGAGAACGAGCTGAAATAATCTGACGCAAGCAGATAAACGCACGGTGCTGCACCAAGTACGCCGGAAACTATGCAGGATATACCGAACCAGTAGAGCACCGTAAACACGCTTTTCCGGTTCACGAGCATCAGCAGCAGCACAAGCACCAGTGCAGCAGCTCCGGCAGCAAGCATCCCCTTGAAAAGCAGCCCGTATGCCTTTGCAGCCTTTTTGATGACCCCGTGCTCCTTGAGTGCAGTGAATTTGTATACGTCAACATTGCTGTTTATCACATTGAACGCCGATGATATCGCCCTGTTCACAGAGTCCTCATACGCCTCGTCCTTTTCAATGCCGTTTTCGTCAGCATAGCTGCTGAAAAATCCGGATATGCTGTCCTCCAGCTCCTGATTTCTTTTCAGCCCGTAAGCATTCAGTATGCTCGGTATAGTCACACTTATCTCACTTGACAGATTCGTGCCATCAAGCATACCAAAGCCCTGATAGATCCCGTCCTCTGCAAGCTCCTCAAGCCACTCAGGGCTGACAGCGTCCAGATACACCTCAGCCGGGACACCGGTGGTATAGTACCGGCTCTTCCAGTGTTTTTCAAGCTCCGAGTATATTTTGTCCCCGACATTGTTCTCCCTGACTATCTCAACAGCCTTGCCGCCCGTGATATTTATATCCGAAACGACCAGCAGCGAGCCGCCGAGTATCACAAGAGTAAGAACTACAGACAGCAGCAGTGACGGAAGAAATGTACTTATCCTCTTCATTCCTCTCCCTCCCCGGCTGTGGTATAGAACCTGCTTTCGGTCAGTGTGCAGATAACTCCGATACGCTCATCAGAGGCTCCGAGGATATCACGCTTGCAGGTATACAGTGTAAGGCGGTCGTCCTCAGTCGGCTTGACATACTTGTTCTCACTGCTCCTGAAGCTTATCTGCTCGCTGACAGTGTAGGTAAATTCGCCGTAATTCGTCTTGAATGAGACGATATCCCCCTCGCTGAGCTTTTCGAGATCGGCAAAGTACGTATCAACATGAGCCGAAACGACAGCATTTCCGCTTGTACCGGGAATTGCAGAGCCGAAGAACTGACACGCACCATGCTCCAGCAGCTCACTTGTGCTGCCCCAGTAGACCGGAACGTCCGTGCTCAGCTTATCCGATGATATCATGCCGAAAAGCTCACCGAACTGCGGACGTATCACCTCACCGGTATCACTCGTTTCGCCGGTATATTCCTCGATTATCTCGTTGTCCCTTATGACGAGCCCGGTATCGTCCATATCGGTTTTCAGCCCGTCCATGAATGCAAGGTTCACGTATACCTTGAGCTTATCCGCAGGCTTCACAGACACAAATATTATCACCGCCGCACAGAGCAGAAGCAGTACGAACGGAGTCGCAATGTGGAGAAAGGCGTAGTTTTTTCCCTTCTTTTTACTCATCAGCATTTTCCTCCGCTCCGAAGCACTTGGTCAGCATAACAGCGAGTCCGCCGAAAGCAAGCATGAGAAGTCCGCCGCAGACTGCAAGCAGCCCTCTCCTGTCGTAGCCTGTATCCTCGACAAGCTTTCCGGCTTCTGCGACCGCTTTCAGCTCACCATTCTCGTCACGCAGTGATATCTTCACATCGTTGTCCGTCAGTGAATCCACAGTCATATTCAGTCCGAGGCCGTCCGTTATACCTGAAAGTGTATCAAGCACATCTGCCTTCTGATCGACCGGCAGCTGCTTCATCATGCTCTTGTACTCCTCCGGCGAAAGGTCAGCTATGAACGCCTCCTGCTGCACCGGTGTGAAGCTGCTGAGATATGTTATCTTATCATCGTATGAAAGTGCGATAAACGCCGCACGGCTGACTCTCGTAAACGCAGTGCCGTCGCTTGCGGTAAGAGTTATCTCTCCGTTGTCCGTATTTCCGCCGGAATTGTCCGAGCCTGTGTTTCCGCCGGTATTCCCGGAGCCTGTATTCCCGCTGCCTGCTGTACCAGCTGCCGTAGTTACAGCCGCTTCAGAGCCATTCGTCTCCTGACCGCCGTCGGACTGTATCGCCGCAGTAGTCTGGGTAAGTGCCGGGACAACAGCTCCCGGATTATAGGCAGCTGTGGTAACTATCTTATCCTTCGCTGCAACGAGGTCTTCTATCATATCATCAATTATCTCCGGCGGATATGCGTCCGGGTCTTCATAATAGCGGTTCCATGCAGCCTGTATATTCTCCTCAGAAACGCCCATAGACCGTGCTACAGCCTCTGCCTCCTCCGGAGTTGCTGCACTCGCACTGAAAGAAGCTGCCGCAAGGAGCGTACTCATGAGTGCCGCACCGATGAACAGCCCAATAAAATGCTTTTTCATTTCAAAAGCACCTCCTATCTGTCTACATTATACACGTTTTCATCTGCAATGTCAAGCCGCCCGGCATGGTAATGCACGGAAACGGCTGTACACTGCCGGAAAAGAAAAAGAACAGGCAGCCGTGCTGCCCGTTCATATTCATCATATGTTTTTAAGGATATCAGTCGTTATCCTCATCATCTCCGGGCTCCTCGTTCAGCTCCTCGATATCCTCGATAGTGAGGTCATCAAGGTCGAACTCCAGAACCTCATTGCAGTTGGGGCAGTTTATAGAGCCTTCCTCTATCATACCCTCGTCAATAAGGATAGTATCGCCGCATGACGGACATGTAACCTCATAAAGCTCGTCATCGTCGTCACCGAAGCCGAAGTCATCGTCCTCACCGAACTCGTCCTCGTACTCCTCAAAATCCTCGTCCTCGTCGAACTCATCACAGCCGTCACAGTTCTCACAGTCATAGTCGTCCTCATCGAACTCATAGAGATCGTCCTCTACAGTGCCGAGATCCTCATCAAGGATATCACAGAGCTCAGTCAGCTCGTCCACCTGAGACTGGAGGTCGTCGATATATACTACCATCTCAGAGAGTATATCAGCCATCTTCACGAGAGCCTTGCCCTCCTTTGTGGATTCATCAATATCCAGTCCGTCGATGAGTCCCTGTAAATACGCCATTTTCTCGGTAAGCTTCATATTCAGCTCCCCCTTTCAGAATTATATTTCAGAGCCTTATGCTCTTGACATATACTCTCCGGTACGTGTGTCGATCTGGATCTTCTCGCCCTCGTTGATGAACAGCGGCACCTTTACCTCAGCACCGGTCTCAACAGTTGCAGGCTTTGTAGCATTTGTTGCAGTATCGCCCTTGAAGCCGGGGTCAGTCTGGGTCACAACGAGCTCCACGAAGTTCGGCGGCTCAACACCGAAAACAGTGCCCTTGTAGGAGAGTATCTTACAGATCATCTCCTCCTTGACGAAGCGGAAGCTGTCGCCGAGGATATCCTTGCTGATCGGCACCTGCTCATAGCTCTCCATGTCCATGAAGTAGTAGAGATCGCCGTCATTATAGCTGTACTGCATATCCTTTCTCTCGACGAAAGCTGTCGGGAACTTTGCAGTCGGGTTGAATGAAGTCTCGACCACTGAGCCGGTTATAACATTCTTATACTTTGTTCTTACAAAAGCAGCTCCCTTTCCGGGCTTAACGTGCTGAAACTCAATTACCTGAACAACCTGTCCGTCAAGCTCGAAGGTCACGCCGTTTCTGAAATCTCCTGCTGAAATCATTGGTTATACCTCCGTTATAATTATATAGCTTTATTTTACCACAATCCTCGGTTTTTTGCAATACCCTGAGAAAGATTTTATAAAGTTATGAGATTTTTTTCAAATTTTGTCAGATTTTCGCACCCGTTTTCGGTCAGAATGACGAAATCCTCTATTCTCACGCCGAATTTTCCGGGAAGATATATACCCGGCTCCACAGTCACTACAGCTCCGGTATTGAGCGGCTGAGTATAGTTGGGTGAAGCGTTGGGACGTTCATGTATCTCAAGTCCGACTCCGTGACCGAGGGAGTGACCGAAATTTCCGCCGTAGCCTGCCTCTGAGATAATATCCCTTGCCACACGGTCAAGTGCCTGACCTGTGATACCGCCGTGAGCCGCCTCTATCGCAGTATTCTGTGCCTCAAGCACCTTATTGTAAACGCTCCTCATCTCCTCAGTAGGCTCGCCGACGCAGACAGTCCTTGTCATGTCGCTGTGATATCCGTTCCACACTGCACCGAAATCCATGAGTACGAAATCGCCGCTCTCCACCTTTTTATCTGACGGAACTCCATGCGGCATAGAGGTATTTGCACCGGAAAGGATTATCGTATCGAACGAAAGCTCCTCTGCGCCGAGCTGGAACATCCGGTGATTCAGCTCCAGCATAAGCTCACGCTCAGTAACTCCCGGACGTATCTGCGGCAGAAGCTCCTCAAGAGCCTTTTCCGCAATTCTCTGAGCCTTTATGATACATTCAAGCTCGCCGCTGTCCTTATAGCTTCGCAGGGTATTTACAGCATTGCTGAGTATATCCGTGCTGTTGATCTCCACTCCGCTCAGTGCCCTGGTGATACGGCTGAGCTGACTTACAGTCATTGTCTGCGACTCCACAGCCACTACCCCTGCACCATGCTTTTCGAGAAGCTCAGATATCTGCTGATACAGCCGCTTCTGCTCGATGACCTCAGCTGAATCCACAGTCGCTCTTGCCTTTTCGATATACCGGAAGTCGATGATAAGGTACGACTTATCACGGAATATCACGACTGTTCCGTCTGACGACTTCATTCCTGTAAAGTACCTGCGGTTCACATCAGAGGTTATCACCGCACAGTCGATGCTGTCCGGTAGGTGTTTAAAAAGTCTCTCTGCTCTTGTCATTGCACTCCCTCACTTTCCCAGTATTTCGGCAAGTGCAGCGACTGCAAGGTAGTAGCTGCCGAAGCCGAAGCCTGATATGCTTCCCCTGCACACCGGAGCGATAACGCTGTTTGCCCGGAACTCCTCACGGGCGTCAACATTGCTGATATGCACCTCTATCACAGGAATCTTTATAGCCGAAATAGCGTCCCTTATCGCATAGCTGTAGTGGGTATACGCCCCGGCGTTGAGTATCACACCGCCGCAGTACGTCCTCGCCTCGTGAAGCTTGTCGATTATCGCACCCTCGTGATTCGACTGGAAAAATTCGCATTCAAGTCCGAGCCCTTCCGCTCTTTCTGTGATATTCCTTGTCAGTACGTCTATCCCCTCGCCGCCGTACACTCCCGGCTCACGCTCTCCGAGAAGATTGAGGTTCGGGCCGTTTATGACCAGTATCTTATCCATTTTTCGCTCTCTCCCTTTCTGTAAGTCCCTCATCGGCATATTTCCGTGGCAGGAATGGTTTTTCCAGCACTCTTTTCAGCCGGATAAAGCGTTCTGTTTCCGGCTCCTGAGCCATAGGGTCAACGAATATCGAGGTAATGCCGGAAAAATTCGCCCCCCATATATCCGTGAAAAGCTGATCGCCCACAGCAGCAGTCTCGCCAGGCGAAAGCTCCAGAAGCTCCAGTGCCGCAGTATAGCCCTTCCTGAGAGGCTTTGTGCAGCCGCAAATGCACTCGATACCGAGGCTGTCTGCAAACGGCTGTACTCTCTCCGGCTTGTTGTTCGAGACGATAACGAGCTTTATCCCGTTACGTCTGAGCCGGTTCACCCACGCCGCTATCCCCTCAGCCGGAACAGGCTCATCATGCAGCGTGAGCGTATTGTCGATATCGAGTATCAGTCCCCTGATACCATGCTTTTTCAGGAATCCGGGCGTTATGTGGACAGTTCTGTGAAACGAAAAATCCGCACCCGTTCCTGTTATCCTGTTTCTGAGTCTCATTTGATCTCCATTCTATAAAAAACCCGTCTCAGATCTGCCCGTATCTGAGGATACAGCTTTGTCTGTGATTTTTGTATTTTCCCTGAACACCTGCTCAGGATCACACGCCTGTGAATACAGACCGGCAAATGAAAAAGCGGACAAAAAGTCCGCTTTCATGTTTGCCTTAACTTGTGTCCGCCCGTATCCAGCCCTGTGGGATCAATACTTGCGCTTACGAGCTGCTTCGGACTTCTTCTTACGCTTTACAGAGGGCTTCTCATAGTGCTCTCTCTTGCGAACCTCAGCAATAACGCCGTCCTTTGCACAGCTTCTCTTGAATCTCTTCAGTGCAGTGTCCAGGGACTCGTTCTTGCCAACACGAACTTCTGCCATTATCTTTCCCTCCCTTGTTCAGAGGCTTCCCGGAGCTTTTGCCGTCCGGTGCATATGCCAAACGCAGTAACTGCGTCAGTCATCTGAATCTGAAAATCATATCTCTCAAAAGAAATTAATATAAATGTATTTTAACATATTTTGGCTGTCTTGTCAAGGCAGTTTTGGGATTTAGTTTAATTTCGTCACTTTGCTCTAAATCAACACTGTTTTTTGTAGCTTATTCCTATCTGCCGCCGAACAGCTCTCCCAGCTCTGACCATTTATTTGTGAAATGCTGCTTTATATTGCCGTGCATAATGAGCAGCAGTATGCAGCCGATATCGAGTGCAGCCTCTATCAGGTAGAGCAGACTTTCAGGAAGATGCGTCAGATTATATTTCAGGTGTACAAGAACAGCTGCTGCAAGGACTACAGATACGCCGTAATTGACGTATTGAAGCCCTGTATACATCGCCGCCGCAAGAACGATATCGAGTATCAACCCGCCAACACTGAACCCACCGCCTGCGATGGCGTTGACTATCAGCTTCACAATGAGATATCCGCCTATGGCAAGCACCATTGTCCTGCCCTTCGGGTCATTCGTCCTCATATCTCAGTCTCCCGTGCCGCTGCCGGCGGAGGTGATAGAATTTATATCCATCTGCTCGCCGTCAGCCCAGAGTCCCTCAAGCTTATAGAAATCTCTCGTCTCTCTGTAGAACAGATGTACTATAATATCGCCGTAATCCAGCACTATCCACGTATTCCCGGTGTCCGCCTCACGTCTGTCAGGCTCTGTCCCACGCTGAGACAGCTGAAATTCGACCTCATCAGCAAGTGCCCTGACATGGGTATTGCTCGTACCATTTGCAATGACAAAATAATCCGCAAGTATCGTCAGGTCAGCAATTCGTATAGCCTGTATATCCTCAGCCTTTCTGTTGTCAAGCGTTTTGACGATAAGCTCCAGCTTTTCCTTTTCGCCAAGCCTCTCCATAGCATTTCCGCTTCCTTTCCTTCTCGGTTTTACCTCAGTTTCTCCTCGGCTCTGTGGCATTTTCAAGATCGTCGAGCGTCTCTAAGGTATCATCATAGCCGTAATATTCATAATCCGTTATAAGCTCCTGTATCGAGGAATCCCACTTTATCATATCCTTCTGATACGGTCTGTAGTATTGATTGAGCATATCGAGCGTAGCCTGCTTGTGAACGGAATACACATTATAGGTATTTTCGTCCGGGGCATAGTAAAGTGCTCCCTCACCCGGCACCATATTCACGATAACATCGTCCATGCTGAGAGTTGACGCAAAATCCGCCACCATGCTCATATCCTCAAGGCTCAGGTTCGTGTAAAGATACTCATTGTCATATATCTTTTTAAGATAGCTGTAAAGCTTCAGCCGTCCCTCATCGTTCACAATGCTCTGGAGCTTATTCATAGCCGCAGCCATGAAGCGTCTCTGGTTCTGCATACGTCCGATATCGCCCTCAAGCCAGTCGTGGCGGAAGCGTATGAACCATTCAGCCTGCTCACCGGAAAGGACGATATCCCCCGCCGGGATTATCTTGTCAGCCTCATAGACTATCTCATTATCAAGATGTATCGGTATCCCTCCGATAAGGTCTACCATATCGACTATATCAAAGCACGCTGTAGTGACATACGCATCTATGGGTATGCCGAAGTTCTCCTCGACCGCACTAACTACTCTCTGTATCGGAGTGAGGTTCGTGAACGAGCCCATTGTGTATACGCTGTTTATCTTTCCCGTCGGGCTTGTGGTATAGTCCGGCAGGCAGCAGTCACGGGGTATCTGCAATATATTCAGCTTTCCGTGACCGATATCGAATTCCAGCACCCACATCACATCTGTATTGAACTCGTCCTCATCAAAGCCGAGCAGCAGCACACTGTACTGTCCCTCTATAAGCTGCGGAAGGTCAAGCCCGTCGTTGAAGCTGTCGAGCATTTCTGAGCTGATATTCAGCTCCATAGTATTCTCCTGCAGCGGCCCTTCCTTATCAAGAGGCTGATAGTGCTTTATCATATACATCAGCGAAACATTCTTATCGCTGCCATTCTGCCTGAGAACAGGCATATTCAGCACCAGAACGAATATCAGCACAAGACTTACCAGAACAGAGCCAGCCTTGACGAGGGCATTCACCCAGCCCGTGCCGGATATCCGTCTTATCTCCTCCAGCTCATCGTTATCGTCCTCTGCCTGTGTATCATCAGTCTCCTCCGGAGCCTGTATATCCTCAGCTCCGCTGTATTCCGGGACTAACGGTATTTTCACTGTTTTTTCGGCACTCTCCGCACCGGCTGCATTCTCCTCAGCCCCGATGATCTTTTCAGCAGCTCCCGTATTTTCCGGAGCTGTATCCTGCACCTCCGCCTGAGCCGCATCACTGACCGGTCTGAGCGGTCTGAGCCGTCTAATCGGTCTGACCTCATTTTCAGCCGGACTGACAGGCTCTATCCTTTTCAGTTTCCGCAGCGGCTTTGGCTGCGGAGCAGCAGGCTCTGTGCCGGTGCTTTCAGCAATGCTGTCACCGGAAAAGCCGTCGTTCAGTTCGTTCTGTGTCATCTCTGTTCCTCTTTTCAGGATTATTTTGTCTGTTTCTTGTTTTTATCAGTCTTTAAAAGTCTTGTGTAGAAGTTATACCCCTCTATCGTACACGCAGGTATTACTCCGCCCTTTTTTATGACCGCCTTTATCGAAAAAACGAACGCTTCAAGCATTGCAGCGTTCAGGCTCGTATAGACAAGCCTTCTCATCCTGTCAACGTCCTTATAATCACGCTCAGCAGAGACAAGGTCACCCAGGTACACTATCTCCTCAAGTCTTGACATTCCGGCTCTTCCGACAGTATGGAACCTGACAGCATTGAGGATATCAATATCCTCGACCCCGAAATTCTTCTTTATGAAGTATGCACCGGCGATACCATGCAGGAGCGAGCGTGTCTCAAGCTCCTCCCGGCATACAGTGAAGCCGCTTTCGAGCACAAGTGCTCTCTGCTCGTCCTCCGGGAGCTCCTTGCAGATATCGTGGAGAAGTCCGGCAAAATATGCCTTATCCGGGTCTTCGCCGTACTTTACAGCAAGCTTTCTGCACTCATCAGCAACGTTGAGAGAGTGCTGGTATCTTTTCGCTGAAAGGTTTTCTTTAAGGAATTTTTTCTTGTCGTCAACACTGTAAAGCAACTGCCGCACCTCCATATCGTATCATGATCGTATCACGCCGTATTTTACTGCTGTGTATGATACAGATTTTTCTGCACTATATATTTTACTACATTTTCATCAAGATAGCAAGAGCAATTCTCATTTTTGGCTATTTTTTTCCGCAATTCCGTTGAAGATATCACAACAGGAGCGGCTTTGCTGACAATAATTTTGCCATACTGACCAAGCTCAGCGGCTTTTTCCTCAAGCTCACTGACGTCTCCGTCCTCACGGGATATGACCGCAAGGGTCATTATCTCCATTATCTCCGTATATCTGTACCACCTGTCGAACGAAAGGAGCATATCGCTCCCGATGAGCAGGAAAAGCTCGTCCTCCGGGAAACGCCTGCGGAATTCCTGAGCCGTGTAGATAGTATAGCTCACTCTCTCAGCCCTCAGCTCATAGTCCGATACCCTGAGGATACCGCTGTATCTGCTCCCCCTGCACGCAAGCCTGAGCATTTCGAGCCTGTCCCCGGCTGAGGCGTACTCTGCACTCGACCTGTGCGGGGATATCCTTGACGGCATGAGGTACACCCTGTCGAGTGAAAGCTCCTCTGCGGCAGTTTCAGCAAGGTGGATATGTCCGTTGTGTACCGGATTGAAGCTGCCGCCGTAGACACCGATACGCATTACTTCTTAGGAATGCCCTCAATAACGGGTTCCTTTTCGTTTCTTTTGAACAGCACGAAGCGGCTGCCTATCACCTGCACCACATCAGCTCCTACATTCTCTGCAACGGCGTCCGCCGCCTCTCTTGCAGTCCAACCGGAGTTGTCAAGCACCCTGAGCTTGATAAGCTCTCTCTTGCGGAGTGCCTCGCTCACATCATGGCATACCGCCTCGGTAACTCCGCCCTTTCCTATCTGGAATATTGTCTCATAGTTTGAAGCGATACCTCTGAGGTACGCCCTCTGCTTGCTTGTCAGCATATCATTCACCATATCTTTCTTCAAGGAACCTGTAAAGCTCCCTGAGTGCTGCCCCTCTGTGGCTTATACTGTTCTTTTCATCAGCGGACATCTCCGCAAGGCTCCTGTCACCGACCATGAATACCGGGTCGTAGCCGAAGCCGTTTGTACCACGGCTCTCAAAGCCTATGCTGCCGCTGCACCTGCCCGAAAATGCGGCATAGCTCTCCCCGTCCAGAAAGACGATATCGCATTCAAAATACGCACCTCTGTCATTTTCCGGGATATCACGCATATCATTCAGAAGTCCGCTGCACTCCTCTCCGGCAGGGTAAGTCCTTGCGGAGAATACTCCCGGTCTTCCGCCGAGTGCCTCAACGCACAGTCCGCTGTCGTCCGCAATGACCGGGAGCTTTACCTGTGCAGCGACGGCTTTTGCCTTTATATCGGCATTTTCCTCAAATGTCGCACCATTCTCCTCCGGGTCGCAGTCTGCCCCGGCTTCACGCTGAGAAAGCACCTCTATTCCGAGCGGCGAGAGTATCTCCCTCGCCTCACGGAGCTTGTTTGCATTATTTGTCGCCATTACGAGCTTAGTTATCATCGTCATCGTCCTTTCTGCCGAAAAGTCTGCTGAAGAATCCCTTCTTCTTCTTTACAGGCTCATCTTCTGCCTGCTCAGTATCCCCGTCATCAGTCTCATCTGCTTCCCCGCTGTCATCAGGCTCTGCTTCTGTCCCGTCCTCAGCAGCGTCTCCGGGCTCTGTATCCTCCTCTGAATTCACCTCTGTCTCGCCGTTATCCTCCGGGAACTCCGCATTCTCCGCAGCTGTATCCTCATCAGCCGCCTCGTCCTCCTCAGCAGCCTCTGTATCGTCCGGCTCGTCATATTCCTCAGACTCGTCATACTCCTCGTCTGTATCCTCATACGGGATAAACAGACCATACTCATTATAGTACCCGGCAGGCTCATATTCCTCCGTACCGCTCTCAGCTGCTGCGTTCTCCTCAGTCTCCCCGTTCTCCTCAGTCTCCTCGTCCTCAGTGTAGTCAAGGTCGAACAGAGCGTCAACGAACATATGGCTGTCGAACGGCTGAAGATCGTCGATCTTTTCGCCTACGCCTATCAGCTTCACCGGTATGCCAAGCTCATTCTTTATCGAGATCACGATACCGCCCTTAGCAGTGCCGTCAAGCTTTGTCAGGACTATACCTGTTATCGGTGCAGTCTCACTGAACAGCTTTGCCTGATTCACGGCATTCTGTCCGGTAGTTGCATCGAGCACGAGCAGCACCTCACGGGAGCAGTCACCTGCCCGGTTGTCGATTATGCGGTTTATTTTCGCAAGCTCGTCCATGAGGTTCTTCTTATTGTGCAGCCGTCCTGCCGTGTCGATTATGACAACATCGCAGCCCCTTGCCTTTGCTGCGTCTATAGCATCATACACCACCGCACCGGGATCGCTGCCCTCTGCGTGCTTGACTATATCGACCCCTGCACGCTCAGTCCACACCTGGAGCTGTTCTATAGCCGCCGCCCTGAACGTATCAGCCGCCGCAACAATGACCTTTTTGCCCTCCTGCTTAAACTGGTGGCAGAGCTTGCCTATAGTCGTTGTCTTTCCCGCACCGTTTACACCTATCACCATGATGACAGCCGGAGAGACTGAAAGGTCAAGCCCGGTATCGTCGCCCATTATCTCAGCGATGACCTCCTGTATCAGCTCAAGCACCCTCTGCGGGTCAGTTTCGCCCCTCTCCCTGACCTTTTTTCTGAGCTGCTCGCAGATATACACCGACGTATCAACACCGATATCGCTCATTATCATCTGCTCCTCAAGCTCCTCAAAAAGCTCCTCATCAATGGCTGTGAACGAATTGAATATCCTCTGCAAGCCGCCGAGGAATGAATCCTTAGTTTTCCGCAGACCAGCTGCGAGCTTAGAAAATATACTCATATTACCTCCATTTATCCGCAGATAAAGAAACTACTCTGCGTCCTGTATATCGGCGATATCCTCCTGGAAATCGACCTGCTCCATTTTGAGGAGCTTTGATATGCCGTCCTCCTGCATGGTCACACCGTAAAGCACGTTCGCCTCCTCCATAGCGCTTCTTCTGTGCGTTACGAGGACGAACTGGGTAGTGTCCGTGAATTTTTTCAGATACTGTGCATACTTTCTGACATTTACCTCATCGAGTGCAGCATCTATCTCATCGAGTATGCAGAAAGGTGCCGGTCTTAGCTTTAATATCGCAAAGTATATCGCTATCGCCACAAATGCCTGTTCTCCGCCGGAGAGCGATATCAGATTCTTGATGACCTTTCCGGGCGGTGCAACGCTTATCTCTATTCCCGAGCCGAGAACGTCATCCGGGTCAGTAAGTATCAGCTCTGCCTTTCCTCCGCCGAAAAGCTCGGTAAATATCGACTTGAAGTTGGAATTTATCACTCTGAAGCTGTCCGAGAATATCCTGCACATCTCCGATGTAAGGTCGCTGATTATCCTTTCAAGCTCTGATTTGGACTTCTGTACGTCCGCTATCTGCTCCGACATGAACTCATACCGCTCCGATACCTCACGATATTCCTCGATCGCTCCGACGTTTACGCTGCCAAGTCCACGTATCCTGTTCCTGACCTCACTCAGCTCCTTCTGAGCCGCCGGGAGATCATCAAGAGCCTCAGCCTCCTGTGCAGCCTCAGAGCGTGTCATCTGATACACCTCCATGAGCTGCTTTATGATATCATCAGACTCCCGGCTGAGAGTACCGCTCCGCTCCTCAAGCCTTGTCATCTCGCCTGAGAGCTTCTCCTTTGCGGTATTGAGCTCCTTCATGCCCTTCTGTATCTCGTTCACAAGTCTGCTCTGCTCGGTATGCTCAGTCTGGAGCTGTGCTATCTGCTGGTGATATCCCGCAGTACCGGTATTTGCCGTTTCAAGCTCCTTATTCAGTCTCTCGATATCAGCCTGCTTCTCCTTTATCAGTCTGTTCTGTCTTGCGATCTCATCGGTATACCGCTTTCCGCCGCTACGGATATACCCCACCGACGTATCTATCCGCTCTATTTCAGCATTCTGTGCCTGTATATCCTTTCCAAGCTCAACGTCACGCATACGCAGCTGCGAAAGATTTTCCGAAAGCTCTGCACGCTCCAGCCGCAGCTTCTCTCTGTCGTCCTGACCGCCTGAAAGCTGGCTCTCGGCGGCGGCTATCCTTTTATCGACCTCTTCAAGCTCCTTTTCGGACTCAGCTATCGTTTTCTGTGCATTCTTTATCTTCTGCTCTGACTCAGTGACCTGCCTCCCTGAGCTTTCTGACTGTCCCTCAAGCTGAGCCATTAAAGACGCAAGGGTGGAAAGCTCCGCAGAGATACGCACCTCATTATTCCTTTCAGAAGTGATAGCCGAGCGTGCAGCCTCAGTGTCGAACCTCAGCTTGCCCGCCTCTGCACGGAGCCTTTCCGTATCCGCACTCAGCCTGTCACGCTTTCCCTCAAGCTCCTTTATCTCCTTGTCGAGTTCCTCTATCTCATGCCGCCTTGTCATCACTCCTGCGGACTTCTGAGCCGAGCCGCCGGTGAACGAGCCTCCTGCGTTGACGACCTGTCCGTCGAGAGTAACTATCCTGAACCTGTAGCCGCAGCTCTTTGCAATTACAGCCGCAGAGTCAATATCCTCCGCAACGGCTATCCTTCCGAGAAGTGAAGCGGCAATGCCTGAATACTTTTCATCATAGCTGACAAGCTCGCTCGCAAGGGCAATATATCCCTCATACCTGTCAAGCCCCTGCTCACGCAGGATATTGCCCTTGACGGAGGTTATCGGCAGGAATGTCGCACGGCCGCCCTTGTTCTCCTTCAGGTAGCGGATACAGCGTTTTGCTATATCCTCATTTTCCACTATGATATTCTGCACTGCACCGCCGAGTGCAGTCTCTATCGCCACAGCGTACTTCGGGTCTGTGGTTATATTCTGCCCGACTGTTCCGCATACGCCGCCGAGCCTGCCCTGCTTTGCCGCACGGAGCACGTTCTTTACGCTCCCCGCAAAGCCCTCCATATTGTTTTCAAGGTCGGTGAGTATCTTCCGCCGCTGGGTCTTTCCGTTCAGCTCATAGAGGATGCCCTCCGTGTCAGCCTTTGCCTTTTCAAAGCTGCTGCTTCTTGCTGCGGCGAGCTTTTCCAGTCCGCTGAGCTTGTTCTGGAGCTGTTCGATTCTTTTTCCTGTAGACTCATTCTCGCCCTCAAGCTCCTTCTGCTTTCTCCTGTACCCGTCAAGCGTGCTCTCCGCACCGCTGCTGCTCTTACGCAGACTGTCAAGCCGCTGATTCTCGTCATCTATCAGCTTTTTAGCCGATTCCGCCGCAAAGCTGAGCCCGCTCCGGCGTATATACAGCTCGTTCAGCTCACTATTTGTCTTGTCAACACTGCTGCCAAGAGCCTCCGCATTCTTCTCAGCGGTATTAAAAAGCTCCTCAGCCTTTTCTATCTCCCCGGCAAGCTCCTTACGCTGCTTTTCAAGCTCACCGAGCTTCTTCTCCGCATCACGCCTTTGTGCAAGCAGGTCTATCCTTGTCTCCTCAGAGTCCTCAATACTCCGCTTTGCCGAGAGTATAGCCTCTTCACAGTGCTTTATATCGTTCTGGAACACCGCTATATCCGACCGCTTTTGCGACGAAGCCTGCTCTTCCTCAAGTATACGCTTGTTCAGCTCATCGCTCTTTATGGTACACTCCTGCATTTTCCGGTAGCCGTCCTGCAAACGCTGCTCCTCACGGGCTATATCGTTTTCGAGGTTCTCATATTCGCTTTTGCTGACGAGTATCTTGTTTTCCAGCTCATCAAGCTTTTCCTTCAGGTCATCGAGCCGCCTTACCCACACAGATATTTCGAGCCGCTTTCTCTGCTCTGAAAGCTGTATGAACCTTTCCGCCTTGCGTGACTGCTCCTTGAGCGGCCCGACACGGCTCTCCAGCTCTGAGAGTATATCCGTCAGTCTCACGAGGTTTTCCTGAGCAGCCGAGAGCCTTCTCTCCGCCTCATTCTTTTTGTACCGGAATTTTGATATCCCGGCAGCCTCCTCAAAGATATCCCGTCTTTCGGAGCTTTTTGCACCGACTATCTCTGCGATCCTTCCCTGACCGATTATCGAATAGCCGTCTCTTCCAAGACCCGTGTCCATGAACAGCTCGTTGATGTCCTTCAAGCGGCACTGTCTGCCGTTTATCATATATTCGCTCTCACCGCTGCGGTAGAGCTTTCTTGTGACCGCCACCTCATCGTCCATATCCGCAAGGGTACGGTCGGTATTGTCTATATTCAGGGTAACTGCTGCAAAGCCCATAGGCTTCCTTGCTACGGTACCGGAAAAAATAACGTCCTCCATCTTGTTTCCCCGGAGAGTCTTTGTGGACTGCTCACCGAGTACCCAGCGAACCGAATCGCCGATGTTGCTCTTTCCGCTGCCGTTAGGTCCTACTACAGCCGTAAGTCCCTTGTCAAAGTTGAGGCTTATCTTGTCCGGAAAGGACTTAAAGCCCTGTATTTCCAGCGATTTAAGGTACATTCATTCACTTCCTTAGTCTGCACTGATATTCCGGGATACCGCTCACGCCGCAGATGGATATGTCATATCCCTTTTCCCTGAAATATTCCTTATTTGCTTTTTTCTGTCCGACAGCCTTGCTGACACACCTTTCACCTACCTCGATAACGGCTTTTCCGCCATAGGGCAGCTCTGCTGCAAGAAGCACTTCAATGGCTTTCCTGTAGATACTCATTTCACAAAGCTCCATGAATGCCGGGTGGTAGTAGCCTGCGACCATATCATTTTCGACAAATTCACTCGCATGAAGCCCGCATTTGATGACCCTTATCCCGTTTTCACCGAAAAGCAGCAGCATCCGGGCACAGAGCCGTGCCATATCATCAAGCGGCATCATCTCATATATTCCCTGTCTGTAAAGCTGTGCAAGCCTTGTACCCTCAAGCACCACGACCGGGTATATCCTTACAGTATCGGGGCGTATATCCGCTATTTTCCGGGCAGTTTCCATATCCCTCTGCGGACTGCTTTTATAAAGCCCGGTCATCATCTGAAGCCCAAGCTCGAAGCCATATTGCCGTATCAGCTCTGCTGAATCAACAACGTCCTGTGCGGTATGTCCTCTTTCGTTAGCCTCAAGCACCTCATCGTTCATCGACTGAGCACCAAGCTCTATAGCCGTAACACCGTACATTTTCAGTATATCCAGTATCTCCGGGGTGATATAGTCCGGTCTTGTGGATATCCTTATCCCGTGGAATTTTCCGTCCCCGACAAACTCCGCCGCCGCTCTGAGCAGTCCGGTCATATAATCCCTCGGTATCGCAGTAAAGCTGCCGCCGAAGAACGCTATCTCGGTATTCTCCGGAGCTGACGAGCTATCCAGGGCATTTCTGCATATATCCCTTACCTCATCAACAGACGGAGCGGAGCTTTCTCCGCTGATAGTCCTCTGGTCGCAGAAGCTGCACATATGCGGACAGCCGACGTGCGGTATGAATATTGATATATTAGAGTGTTTCATATCCCATAAGCTCTAAGGCTTCCTTAGCGGCAAGCTGCTCAGCCTCCTTCTTGCTCCTGCCCTTGCCCTTGCCGATGACCTGACCATTCAGGCAAACCTCGACCACGAATCTCTTGTTATGGTCAGGGCCCTCCTCGCCGATAAGCACATACTCCACCCTTTCCTCCGGGTTTTTCTGCACTACCTCCTGCAAAACAGTCTTGAAATCCTCAAATACCGGGGTCTTCTTCGTGGTTATATCCTTTGGTATGAAATGCAGGATATGCTTTCTTGCCGCTTCAAGTCCCCCATCAAGGTACACTGCCGCTATGACTGCCTCAAATGCGTCCGCAAGGATAGAGGCTCTCTCCCTGCCGCCGGTATTCTCCTCGCCCTTGCCCAGAAGCAGATACTTTCCGAGGTCTATCTGCTTTGCGAAGATATGCAGCGATTTCTCGCACACAAGCGACGCCCTCAGCTTTGTGAGGTCGCCCTCCTGCACGCTCAGATGAGTGTACAGAAACTCTGAAACCACTATTGAAAGCACACTGTCGCCGAGAAATTCAAGTCTTTCGTTGCTGCCGTCGTGCCTTTTTCTCTCATTCGCATACGACGAATGGGAAAGTGCTGTCTCTATCAGCTTTTTGCTGCGGAAGGTATAACCTATCCTGCTTTCTAATTCCGCTATATTTTCATTGATTCCCATATTTCTACTCTCCTGCCCGATCCTCTGACATTGCCGAAACGTAGTCCGCTATCGCTCCGCAGACGTTGCCCTCAGCACACTGCTTTGCCTGTCTTATCGCATTGAAGAACGCCCTGCCGTCTGAGCTGCCGTGAGCCTTTATCACCGGACTGCGTACACCGAGAAGTGCCGAACCGCCGACCTCTCTGTAATCCATCTGCTTTCTGAATGCCTTTATCCTGTTCATCGAGAACACTGCTCCGAGCTTTCCGGCTCCTGAGAATATCCATTTGAGCTTTTTTCCGAAAAAGCTGCCCATTCCCTCATAAAGCTTCAGGACGATATTTCCGGTAAAGCCGTCTGTGACAACGACCTGACACTCTCCGGCAGGAAGCTCCCTTGCCTCGATATTCCCGACAAAATTCAGCCCTGACCTTTCAAGCAGCCTGTACGCCTCAAGCTCCAGCTCTCTGCCCTTAGTCTCCTCCGCACCGATGTTGAGAAGTCCGACCTCAGGGCTTTTGTACCCCATGACCCTTTCCATGTACGCACTTCCCATTACGGCGAACTGCACCAGCATATCCGGTCTGCACTCTGTATTTGCCCCTGCATCGAGCAGCAGAAAGCAGCCCTTGTCCGCAGGCATTACCGGTGACGGAGCTACACGCCTGATACCTTTGATACGCTTGACGATGAACGTTGCCCCCATGACGAGTGCCCCGGTGCTGCCGGCTGAAACGAACGCATCGCCCCTGCCCTCAGAGAGCAGCCGCAGCCCCAGTGCCATAGAGGTACCCTTTCCGGACTTGATTATCTCCCCCGGCTCCTCATGTATATCAAAAACATCATCTGTATGCTCAATTGTCATTCCGTCAAGGCTTATGCCGTTCTTTTCGGCACACTCCTTTATTTTGTCCCTGCTGCCTGTCAGTATTATCTCTGTCCCAAGCTCACTGACCGCTCTCTCACAGCCCCTGAGCACCTCCAGCGGAGCATTATCTCCGCCGAAAGCGTCAACTATCACTATCGTTTTCTTTTCAGCCAACTCTGTCAAGCTCCTTTCTCAGTGCCCCGACCGCCCTTTCAGCATAGGCCTCATATCTCTCCCTTTTGTCCTTTATCCTCACTCCGATATCCGGAAGTATCCCCATATTCGCACCCATCGGCTGGAAGCTTCCGCTCCTGTACGGGTCGCTGATATACGCCGAAAGTGCCCCGGTCATGGTCTCAGCCGGAAGTCTTACCGGTTCAAGTCCGAGCAGTCTCCTTGCCGCCACAGTACCTGCGATTATGCCGCTTGCGGCTGACTCCATATATCCCTCGACCCCGGTCATCTGTCCGGCGAAGAATATCTCCGGTCTTTCACGCATTGAAAAATCAGCATTAAGCAGCTCCGGGCTGTTTATGAACGTGTTGCGGTGCATTACGCCGTACCGGAAAAATTCCGCATTTTCAAGCCCTGGTATCATAGAAAATACCCTTTTCTGCTCCGTAAATTTCAGGTTTGTCTGGAAACCGACCAGATTGAACAGAGTAGCCTCCCTGTTTTCACGCCGCAGCTGCACCACCGCATAGGGTCTTCTCCCGGTCTTAGGGTCATCTATCCCGACCGGCTTCATCGGGCCGAAACGCATTGCGTCCTCACCTCTTGAAGCAAGCACCTCTATCGGCATACAGCCCTCGTATACACTGAACGGGTGTGTCTCGAAATCCTTCAGCTGCACCCGTTCCGCCGTCAGAAGGGCATTCCTGAACGCCTGATACTCCTCCCTGCTCATCGGGCAGTTTATATAATCGTCGCCGCCCCTGCCATAGCGTGAAGCGAAGAAAACCTTATCCTTGTCGAGTGAATCGTATGAAACTATCGGAGCTGCCGCATCGTAGAAGCTAAGTCCCTCGCCGCAAAGCTGCGATATCTGCTGTGCAAGCTCTCCGTCAGTAAGCGGCCCTGTTGCGATAATGACTATATCGCTTCCGCTTTTTGCCTCCCCGATATCCCTTACCTCTCCCGGTATGACCTCGATAAGCTCATTTTCCTTTATCGCAGCTGTCACAGAATCTGAGAACCGCTCCCTGTCAACTGCGAGTGCTCCCCCTGCCTCGACAGCATTTGCCTTCGCACAGGGTACCGTCAGCGACCCAAGAAGCTCCATTTCCGTTTTCAGCAGTCCCGCCGCAGAGCCGAGCCTTGAGGCTTTCAGCGAATTGGAGCAGACAAGCTCCGCAAAGCCGGCATATTTATGTGCCGGGGAGAATCTCTCCGGCTTCATCTCGTAAAGCCTTACCCTTATGCCGTACCTTGCAGCACTCCATGCCGCCTCGCAGCCCGCAAGCCCTGCCCCGATGACACTGATGATATGCCCGGTATTTTTCAAGCTCATTTTTTCAGCTCTCTTTCATATCCGCAGCCCTCGTTCTCACAAACGAGCCTGCCGCTCTTTCCGCCCTTGTTGAACAGTGTTTTCCCGCACTGCGGACATATCTCCGCAGTCGGCACGTTCCATGTCATGAACGTACACTCCGGATAGCCCTCACAGCCATAGAAGCTCCTGCCCCTTTTGGACTTTTTCAGCAGCATTTTCTTTCCGCACCTCGGACAGCTGCCGTCCGTCTCCGTCACTATCTTCTTCGTGTTGGAGCATTCCGGGAATCCCGGACACGCAAGGAATTTGCCGTATCTGCCGTACTTTATGACCATATTCCTGCCGCACATCTCGCATACGACATCAGTCTCCTCGTCCGGCACCTTGACTCTCTTGCCCTCCATAGCCGTCTCAGCCTTTTCAAGCGTTGACGAGAAATCGCCGTAGAAGTCATGGAGCGTGCTCACCCAGTCCTTTGTGCCGTGCTCGACCTCGTCAAGCTGGTTCTCCATTTCCGCAGTGAACTTCGCATCGACTATCTTCTCAAAATGCTCAATCATCAGGTCGGTTATCGTCTCGCCGAGGTTTGTCGGCTTCAGAGCCTTGCCCTCATGCTCAACGTACTGCCGTGAGGTTATCGTGGTGATAGTCGGAGCATACGTGCTTGGTCTGCCGATACCGTTCTCCTCCAACGCCTTTATGAGCGATGCCTCGGTATATCTCGGCGGCGGCTGGGTAAAATGCTGGTTTCCGCTTATCGACTTCAGCTTCAGCTTGTCGCCCTCTTTAAGCTCCGGGAGCATTTTCTTGCTGCCCTCGTCATTGTCCGAGGACTCGACATACAGGGTCATGAATCCGTCGAACTTCACAGAATAGCCTGTAGCCCGGAAAATGCAGCCGTTCGCCCCTATATCAGCCGAAACAGTATCGAGCAGGGCGTTTGCCATCTGACTTGCGATGAAACGCTCCCAGATAAGCTTATACAGCTTGAACTGGTCGCTTGTAAGGCTGCTTTTCACCCTTGCCGGGGAAAGCTCCGGAGTTGACGGACGTATCGCCTCGTGAGCGTCCTGTGCATTGCCCTTTGACTTGAACGTTCTCGGCTTATCCGGGAGATAATCCTTACCGTACACATTGGTTATATACTCCGCCGCCGCAGCCTTTGCCTCGTCGGATACACGCAGTGAATCGGTACGCATATAGGTTATCAGACCGACCGCACCGATACCCTCAACGTCAACTCCCTCATAAAGCTCCTGAGCCGCCTTCATGGTACGCTTCGCACTGAAGCCCAGCTTTCTTGAAGCCTCCTGCTGCATTGTTGAGGTGATGAACGGCGGAGCGGGCTGCTTTTTTGTGACACGCTTCTTTACGGACTTTACAGTATACTCCGCACCCTCAAGCCGTGCGAGCAGTCCGTCAGCCTCAGTCTGATTTGGTATTTCAAGCTTGTTCCCGTCAACATTCACAAGTGCCGCATCGAATACTCTGCGTGAGGACGGAGCAGTGAACTTTGCGTCTATCGACCAGTATTCCTTCGGAACGAATGCCCGTATCTCCCTTTCCCGGTCAACAACGAGCCTTACAGCGACCGACTGCACCCTTCCGGCAGAAAGTCCCCTCTTTACCTTTTTCCAGAGGAACGGGCTGAGCTTATAGCCGACGAGCCTGTCGAGGATACGCCGTGCCTGCTGAGCATTCACAAGGTCGATATCTATTTTATGCGGGTCGCTCATGCCGTTCTGAACGCCGGTTTTTGTTATCTCATTGAAGGCGACCCGGTTATCATCATTCATGTCGAGCTTCAGAAGGTGTGCGATATGCCATGATATAGCCTCTCCCTCACGGTCAGGGTCGGTTGCGAGCCACACCTTGGAGCATTTCTTCGCACGCTTTTTAAGGTCCTTGATAACGTCCTCCTTGCCCTTCATGTCCATATACTGCGGCTTGAAGTCGTTATCCGTATCAACGCCCAGCTTTGACTTCGGCAGATCCCTTATATGACCCATCGAAGCCACGACCTCATAGCCGGGGCCTAAGTATTTCTGTATGGTTTTAGCCTTTGCAGGCGACTCAACTATTACAAGATCGGACATTCCTTATCTGCTTCTCCTTATTATAGTGTATCATATCAGCTCATAGAGCTTTCCGGGAAGCGAACGGACAATGCCGCTCAGCTCCATTTCTGTAAGCTCCATGAAAAGCTCTCCGGCATCCATTTCAAGCTTCTGAGCGAGAATATCTGCGTGCAGTGTACCGGAGCTGAGTGCCCTTGCTATCCTCAGCTGCACTCCCTCAAGACTGCTGAGATCCGGCTCATTGACCGTGTCATCTGCCGCAGCCTCTGCCCCGGTATCGGTGTCCTTTGCGGGCAAAGCCGTCACGGGTCTTTTCTCACTCTTCTTTTCACGCTTTTTCCCGGCAGTCCTGTCATTTTTCTCCTTTTTGACCATACGGCTCGCAAGCTGCAATACGATGCTGTCCTCAGATACCGGTACATCTGACCCGGCAGTGAAGCGGCTTACTCCGTAATAAACAGGAGCTGCCCTGACCTCCTTATCTGCCGAGCCGCCGATATAGAACAGATCGAGTATGCTTTCTGTACCCAGAAGCGGTTCAGCACCCTCCCTGAGCAGCCTTCTGTTGCCCGTCCACGACTCTGAAAATATATCCGCCGGCGGAAGGCTGAATATCGTCCTGCCCTGCTCAAGTGCGAGATGAGCCGTTATCAGCGAACCGCTTTTCTCCGAAGCCTCAAACACCACAGCAGTCCTGCCAAGACCGGCGAGTATCCTGTTTCTCTGCGGAAAATTCCCCCTGCCCGGAGATGTCCCCGGAGGGTATTCCGAGACGAATACGCCGCCTGCATTCAGGATAGTATCCCTGTGGCGGAAATTCTCCTTCGGGTAGTTGTAATCCACACCGCAGCCGAGCACACACGCTGTAGGTCTTCCTCTTTGTGCTGCGGCAAGCGACGAAGCGATATCTATGCCGACAGCAAAGCCGCTGACAATGACGAAGCCCTTTGCAGCAAGCTCACCGCATATCCTCGCAGCCGCAGTCATTCCGTAATCAGACGCATTTCTTGTACCGACAGCCGTAACAGTCCTTGTACCGCTCAGGCAGCCGATATTGCCCTTGTAAAAAAGCACCGCCGGCGGGTTCATTATATACCTGAGCTGAGGCGGATATGACCCGCTGCTGTAGCCGACAACACCTATCCCGAGCTTTTCGCACTCCCTTATCAGCTGCTCCGCACGGGACAGCGGTATAAGGCTCACACCCCGTTTTTCCGGATCACTGAGCTTCATGAAGCAGTCCGGGTCTGAAAGAGCGGCATACGCCTCCTTGGCTGTTTCGTAGATGCACATTGCCTCCCATATCCTTCTGCTGCCTGTACCGAACACCATCGTCAGCCACAGCCAGAATCTTGTTTCGTCCATATCCTCACCCGCCTTCTCTGCTCATTTCTTCATTTCCCACATTATTATCCCTGCCGCCATTGCCGCATTCAGGGAATTGATATTGCCGTGCATGGGTATCGTTATCCGCATATCGCACCGCACCGGGATATCCTCCGGCAGTCCCCTGCCCTCGTTGCCGATGAACACTGCGAGCCTGCAATTCTCCGGAAGCTCCGTAAGGCTCATAACAGGCTCTGCCCCGCTGTCGATAACAGAAGCCGCCGTGAGGATATTTCCGCCGGAAAGAACTGAAAACAGCTCTCCGTCATCGGCAGCCGTCCCTATCCGGCAGCGGAACACAGAGCCCATAGTCGCACGTATCGTCTTGGGATTGTACAGGTCACAGCAGCCGCAGAGATATATCCCGTCGATGCCGAGAGCGTCCGCAGTACGGATTATCGTCCCCATATTTCCGGGATCCTGCAAGCCGTAAAGCACAATATACCTGCCGCCGTCCGAGATCACAGGCGGTCTTTCGTACATACGGCAGACCGCAAATACTCCCTGCGGAGTCTCGGTCTGGGAGATATACCGTGCAAGCTCGTCGGATATGACCAGCGTTTCCGGACAGTCATAAAGCTCCCTCAGCCTGCTCTCCTCATATGCCTTCTCCGTCATCAGAAGTGTCCTTACCGCCTCAGCCTTCAGAGCGTCCTCGGTTATACGTTCTCCCTCCAACACGAACAAGCCGTATCTCTGCCTCTCCTTTTTCTGGGAGGACAGCTTCTGATACAGCTTGACAGACGGATTCGATTTTGAGGTAATGCGTTCACAGCTCATCTTCAGCACAGCACCTCCTGAGATATTACAAAGCACGCTCTGATGAGCGTGCTGATGTACTTGGATCAGAGAGCAGCCTTTGCCTTCTCAGCGATTGCAGTAAAGCCGGCAGCGTCGTTGATAGCTATCTCAGAGAGCATCTTTCTGTTGAGAGAGATACCAGCCTTCTTGCAGCCGTTCATGAATGTTGAGTAGTTCATGCCGTTGAGCTTGGCAGCAGCGGAGATCCTTGTGATCCAGAGCTGTCTGAACTGTCTCTTTCTCTGCTTTCTTCCGATGTAAGCATAGTTGCCGGACTTCATAACGGCCTGCTTAGCCATCTTGAAATGCTTGCTCTTTGCACCCCAGTAGCCCTTAGCGAGCTTCAGTACCTTGTTTCTTCTCTTACGGGTCATCATTGCGCCCTTTACTCTTGCCATTTTATTATTCCTCCAAAGTTACAAAGTTTCAAAGTTACAAATTTTGCAGCAGCACATCTGCCGCACAGATTCCTGAAATATGATACTATCCCTGAACACCCGGAACAGCCGGTATCAGACTCAGAGATACGGAACGAGCTTCTTTACTGTAGGAGCGTTAGTGCTGCCTGCAACGCCGGCATTCCTTGCTATTCTCTTACGCTTTGTGTCCTTCTGAGTGAGTCTGTGTCTCTTGTTTGTGTGCTGGAAAACGACCTTGCCGCTGCCAGTCACCTTGAAGCGCTTCTTTGCTCCGGAATGAGTTTTTACCTTGACCTTTGCCATATTTTTATCCTCCTTATAATGCTTGTAAAAGCGGTGCCGCACCTAAGCGATACGGCACGATAGCGGCATAAAGCCTTACTTTCCCGCCTTGGGATTAACGAACATAACTATGCTCCGACCCTCCATTTTAGCCGGCTTATCAACAGCTCCTGCCTCCGAGATCGCTTCACGGAAACGCTCAAGCAGCTCGCTGCCCAGCTCCGGGTGTGCGATAGCTCTCTTGCGGAATCGTACTGAGACCTTGAGCTTATCCCCGCCCTTCAGGAACTTTATTGCCTGGTTGACCTTTGTTTCAAAATCATGGGTGTCGATATTCGAGAACATTCTGATCTCCTTTATCGAAACGACCTTCTGATTCTTCTTAGCTTCCTTCTCACGCTTCTGCTGCTCGAAGCAGTACTTGCCGTAGTCGAGTATCCGGCATACCGGCGGCGTAGCATTCGGAGCGATCTTTACAAGGTCAAGCTCCTTATCGTAAGCTATTTTCTGGGCATCTCTGGCGGACATAACGCCGAGCTTCGTTCCGTCAGCGTCGATGACAAGGATCTCCTTATCCCTGATCTCTTCGTTGATCTGCAGTTCCTGTTTGCTAATGTGAAAGCACCTCCGACTAAAATATATAAATAAAGAGTGCCGATGGATCCCACCGCACTCTGACTGAAAGGCTGAAAAGCGTTTTATCCGCTGCACCGGCATTATCCTGCAAAGAGCCGTCTGATCTCCGGAAAGCCCGGTATCACGGCACACAAGCGATGTCATGCAGACAGATATATTGACCGTTTCAGCTCAGCCCGACGGTGAGAGCATATAGCTCTTCTTTGTTTACCTGAATATTATACAGCTTTTCCCTCATTTTGTCAAGGGCAGCTGCGGCAGGTCTGTAATTTTCATCACTTTTCACAAATTCTCCGCCTGTAATTTCCTTGATTTTGTCCCATACAACAAATCTCACCCGGTATTTCTCCGGCTTATAGAGTATATCAAGCTCCTCCTCGGTGAAAAGCTCCCCCGTATCCTTTCCGCTCACAGCCGCCGGTATGCACAGAGCCGGGTACATCACGCACCACCAGTTATGTCCGCTGCCGGAGCCTATGATAAGCCGCACAGCCCGGTATTTTCCGGCAGGCATAGTGATATCCCCATAGGTACGCTCATCGAAATATACGTCCTCTATCGCCGCACTTACTCCGAGTCCGCAGCCGTTCTCACGCAGTACAGTCTCCGCCGCCGCTTCAAGCTCACCGAGTCGCTCCGCCGCAGCCATTTCAGCCTCCTCACGGGAATCTGCCCCGGAGAATATATCCCCCGAAAGCTCCAGCACCTCGTCACGCACAAGGAGCTTCAGCCGCTGTGCCTCTTCATCGTCACTGTCCGCAAGGATATGCAGCCGCAGAACGCTGTCCCGCAGTCCGTCGAGCCGTCTGCCGTCCCTCACCACCGCAGCTGTGTCCGATATCACGACCGCAAGCAGAAGTCCGATCGCCGCCGCAGCCGCTGCCCTGTGTTTTTTTAATGAAAAAAATCTCATGCCGATCACCTCAACAGAAATGATCGGCAGAAATTTCAGATCTATTCATTGGCAGAAAAAAATTTCAGCCAATGACCCTGTAATACACTATCCTTCCGCCAAGACAGAACGTATCCGACCTTATCTCAGCCATATTGCCGGCAGGGGTCGTCCACCTGTTGCTCTCAAGCGGGGTGAAGCCGAGGCTCATAAGTGCCTGATCCATGCTTACCTCAGCGTCCTTGAAGTACACATACCCGTCCAGCTCACTAAGTCCCTGTGAAAGAAACTCAACGCCTGTCCCCTGTGCCTCTTTGATAAGCTTTTCAGAATTGCTCGTCGAGGCAGCAACGAGAGTATCGACAGTCACCTTCGGATTCCAGGTGTTGCCGACAACGCACGCCGCAAGGTACACAGCGACAGCAGCAGTAATGATAGTGAGAAGTATCGTTCTGATTATTCTCATAGATATCCCTCCGTTCAGAAGCTTTTTCATTATTATAACATATCAAATTAAAAAAGTCAACGCAAAAACTGACATTTTCCACAGAAAATCTCGACTTTGCCACTTAACAGAGAAACTAGACACAAGAATTTTTCAGAAATTTCGGGTTTTCTCTTGACTTTTTCGCCCCGATATGATATAATTATTATGTAGGTATAGTAGGTACAACTGCTATAAACTAGGTTGGGGTG
>JAFVFL010000002.1 GCA_017475555.1 Ruminococcus sp. | reverse complement strand
CTTACATACCACGGCTCTTCCAGTTGCAGGCTTCCCTCGATCATCTTCTCAAAATTATCTATCATGTTTTTCACGCTCCTTCCTTTCCATTATACCGCTTTTTCTTAAACCTTTCCACTACTTTGGGAGTAGAGCCATAAATTTATAGGCTTTACTGTATATGGATATACAAATAATAGAGTAGATTCAAATAATATTATTGTGGCTTCACAAGCACCAAGCGGGTATAATTCTCTATATATTTACCACACTCGCAACAGATACCAGCTTACGTTCTCGGAACCCACCGACAATTCAGAAATCGCAAGTCATTCTGTGTTATATGAGGATGATCTATCAAAATATCAGCCAAATGCACCAGATGCTCCGGAAGGATGCTATTTTGAAGGCTGGAGTCTCAAGAGGCAGGAGGATCCGATGGATCCGGATGAATACGTTCCTTTAGTCAACCTTTCCGAGATGACCATGCCGGCAAGCCCGATGCAGCTTTATGCGGTTTATAGACCAATCTACTACCTCATCCAAATCGACCCAAATGGCGGTCAGTTTGAATATGAATCGGATAATTATTCCACATGGTTCTATAAGACTTATAACCAGACCTTCTTTGAATATGACCGCACGACACGAAATTATATCGAATCTCCGCGGGGCGACTATTACTACCGCTATGCCAGCCGCGATTACTACGGTCTTGGAAATACGTGGTCTGCTGTAGAGGACGGAATCAGCGAAAGAGATGCGTACTATACGCAGGATATTTCCAAGGCGACCGACCTTTCTGTCCGGTATGAGTATTCCCCCAACGCATATCGCTATGCCGGATGGTATGTAGTGGATGCGGACGGAACAGAATCGCTCTATAATTTTAGTGCGCCTGTACAGTCCGATCTCTATCTGCGCCTGCACTGGAAGGCACTGATGACCTATTATATCCGCTATGATCCTAATGGCGGTGTAATGGATGAAAATGACAGCAATGAGCAGGAATTCAAGATACTGGATGATGCCGATTATGCAGACAATGCATGGGTCGTTGTCGGCAGAACGATCGCAGCCCCGCCTGAAGACAAAAACTTCATCGGCTGGCGCATCAAGGGCGATTCCACCGGCAAGCTGTACTTCCCGGGGCATGCGTTTGCCTTCAACGGCTCACTTGCCGAGATCGAAACGACGGATGACGGAAAAACCAAGCGGTATATGACGATGGAAGCTGTCTATCAGTCGCTTGATACGCCGTCTATCATCTACAATGCAAACGGTGGCAGCCTTGCACTGACTGCTGATTCCGGTGACGGTCATTTTCTTGAGAACGTGATCTATGATGCAGGCGGCAAGGTTACCGGTACCACACCGCTTTCCGATGCAGAGAAATATGAATACAACCAGGATGCCGGAACGCTGACAGTATTTAATCTGATGAACAACACCAAGGTAACACTGAGCAGCGGCGAGGGTTTTACCTATGAAAAAAACGGTGTGACCTATGAATTTGCCGGATGGAACACAAAACCAGACGGCAGCGGCGACCATTACGACATGGGGAGCGATCTCTATTATATTGATACCGAGGATGACAACCCCATCACGCTCTATGCCGAGTGGAAGATCAGGGTGTATTTTGACAAAAACAACTCCGATGCAACATGGGGCGGAGATTGGACAACAGACGGATATTTGTATGATGCGGATGCTGATCGGTATTATAAGGAGATCTATCTGAATTCTGTGCTCAGCGAACCGCAGTTCATTCCGATTTCCAGCAATACCAATGAAGAGATGTTCCAGTTCTGGAGTACGACACGTTATACTGTGGTGACAGACAATACACCGTTTGATTTTAGTCAGCCAATCACGCAGGAGCTGATCGAGGAAACAGGAAACAGTCAGCTGGTGCTGTATGCGATTTACGATGCACCGATCAAGCTCCCGGTACACGTTGTTGATTCCAGCAATGAGACACTTGAAAACAAGGACAGTACATGGCGGCTTCAGGAGAATCTCATCATCAACAGCGACACGGATATTGATATCGGTACGGAGTCTATCGCACGCACATATGCTGACCCGCAGGCGGAAAACTACAAATTTGCGTTTGCTTGCGTGAGCGATTCGCTTGACAATGTTGCAGAAGAAAACAGCATTCTGGATGTGTATTATGACCAGTCTGCACGTCATGTGTATGTGACTTATGCGGACGGCAGAAAAGAGCCGATTCCGGAGAATATGGAGGTCTATCTGGTGTACTACACCTACCCTTCTGTTGAGCCGATCGGCTATGTCAAGATGGAGACCAACGGGGCTCTGGAAGACCTTCGCGATGCCGGTAAGATCAGGAGTGGTACACCCACAGAGGCTGCTGTTGACAGCGCATATGAGATGGCGGAACACCTGACAACACCGCTTACTTACCCGACAACACCGTACCAATACTATTCCTATGCCATTGGCAGTCCGAACGCGGCGAGCAGCGCAGATCTGCGCATCATCACCGCCCCGTCTGACAGCAATGGAAGCCGTCCTTCCCTGCAGGTCAAGGATACATGGCGCGGATTTCAGTATTCCGTTGACGGCGGCAGCACATGGGTGAATGCGGGCTACGACATTGAGCTTTATGTGGTCTACTATGACACCCAGCCGACTGTTGTGAACCTGCATGAAAAGACCATTGGCTTTGAAGAGGATATGACGAAGAAGTTCACGTATTCTGTGGATATTACGGAACAGACAAAAACGATCACCGGCAGAGAGTATTATTACTATAGCAATCAAGAGTTTCATAAATTAGACCCTGGGAACTATGATATTTATTACCAACAGAATAATGGTTCTTATAAAAAATATAATTATCAATTAAACGTACCACAGTTGAACGATGATACTTTGGATTCTTATTCCATATTACCTGAACCGCTCAGCATTGCACTTTCTGACGGTGAACAGGAATCCTTTACGCTGTTTTATACAGAAACAGATAATTCTTCTGCGGGTTATAATGGTTATGGTGTTGGAAACTACGGGCAGCTCTATTATAGAATTAGTGTCGGAAATAGTAACAATCATTATCCTATCTATTACAAAGATATCAATAAACAGATCACCACCCAAACCATCACGATTGTGCAGGAGAAAGACGATAATTTTTCTATCGAAATAGAAAAAGAACCGAATGCCGGCACAGTCAGCGGATACCAATACACCTACATTTCCCCGCCGAACAGCACCACGCAGAAGGTCACCTATATCAACCAGCGCACGCCCATTCCGCTTGAGGTGCACGTTGCCCTGATGGTCGGCGGCGAGGCGAAAAAGCACGATAACTACCGCTCGGATGCATTCCGCACGGGTAACACAGGGCTCAAGGTCTATCAGCACATGATTGAGCTGGACGATACGCTTGATCTCGCGGAGGCGTTTGACGAAAATGCGCTGCTGGACAGAGCAGACAAGGATGACTATGTGTTTGCCGGCGTGTTCTACGGCAAAACCGACGCAGACGGGGTCACTGTGCAGGTGCAGGGGAAGGATATCCGCACAGTGAACTATACAACTGCGGAAGGAAATGACCAGATCTATGAGCTCTATCTCAACAATAATCGGGAAATGCAGCTGAACGGCTATGAGCTGTACTATGTTTATTACAAGCGCCCTGCCATTACCTATTGGTATGCTGACAGCGCAGGCAACCTGACAAAAATCGAGCCGCTCACGCGAAATCAGACCGCTGTCACACTGAACGGCGGTACCGTCACACAGGATGCAAAGCTTTATGTGGACGGCACGAATTATAAGAAAAACGGTTCGTTTGTGCTCGATCAGTCCGATTCCAGTCTCTATTGGGTACCGCCGAATCTGGATTATCAGGGAGAGAGTCTTGCAATTGACTACACATACATTGGCGTTGGGGACGGAACGACCACAAAGCTTTCCGATTTGCAGGGCTATTCCACCAGCAAGCAGCTCTGGCTCGATGCTGAGGACGGTGTTCTGCAATACCGTTTGCACGAGACAGACGTTCCGAAGGCGTTCAGCAGTGACCCGCCGGTGGTCTATGTTATCTACAAAGGTTCAAACGAGCTGACGATCAAAAAGACACTCAGCTCCATGAACTATGAAAAGGGAATCCCGACATTCCAGTTCCGCGTGACGCAAATCGAAGATGCGGACGGAAACACGGTCGATGCATCGGATGCCGTACAGTATGTGGTGTCGCTCACCTTCAATTCTGCCGGTACCCGGACAGCGGTCCTCACCGATCTGCCGCCGGGAAAATATAAGGTAGAGGAGCTTTCCCATATCAATTATGAGGCGGCAGCTGGAACAAATACGCAATACGAAGTGACGCTTCAAAATGCGACACACGCCCAGTGTGAATTCAAAAACAATTATACAGACAGCGAAAAGAAAACGTATCAGACGTTTGCAGACAATAAGATCACATATACGAATTAACGGTGAAAGGAGAACGCCATGATTAAGCGGAAACGTTTTTTTTGCAATTGCGGCGGCAATCATTCTGTTGATTTTCATTAGCAATATCATGGCGTTCTTCACGAGCAGCGACAGCACAAGCAATCGCTTCCGCGCTGTCACGCCGCCGGAACCGGTCGTACAGATCGCTGTGACAGAGGAATTTGAACCGCCGTCTGAAAAAACAAACGAGCCGTTTCGCAAGGATGTGAAGATCACCAATACCGGCACGGAAATATGCTATGTACGTGTGCGGCTGGAAATATCAAATTATGAGTTTGCAAATCTTGCTTATTATTCGGCTGACGGCATCAATTATGTGAAGGCAGAAAACTACATCACAGATCTGCCGACAGGATGGGTCTATAGCGATGGATTTTACTACTATACAGAGCCCCTTGCTATAGGTGCATCGACCACGAACCTGCTGCAATGGGTAAAGATAGACTTTCCCGCTGACAGCACCGTGCATGCAAATTCATTCGATATTTTTGTGTATGCCGAAGCAGCCGATGCAAATGACAGTGAAGGAGCGATGCTCACCTATCAACAGGCATTCTAATGATCTTCACACTGCTTGACATTATTCAAAGCGTGCAAGTAATATAATCAAACAGCTTTGACAAATAATCATCAGCGACTGCTGCGCAGGTATCACAACCTCGTCAGCAGCCGCTGTTTCTATATTAGGCACAGATCATATAAACGCACGTTTTGCTCAGAACGTTATACGCTGCCCTGCGGTCATATAGCTTGTATGATTCCGCATCGTCTCAAGCAGTAAGCAGGAAAAATCTAAACAAATAATTCAAGGCTCTGCCGTTCTACCATTCAGGTGGTAAAACTAAGCAGAGCCTTTTTTATTCATACTTTCCGCTTCACCCAGCCGCGCTTGCCGGTGATCGCATCGCGCTGCTTCATTTCTGAATACAGCTTTTTTACTTCAGTATATTCGATCATGTATGGAAAATGACGTTCTTCCATTTTCCGTTTCAGTGCGCTTTTCGTACCGCGCACATCTTCGATCATGAAAGTACAGTTGTGACCGCATTCCTCTACTTCGTCGTATTCGTCACGCTCGTCATAATCCTCGGAGGCGATGATCTCAGATTCCCCATCTTGCTCGACCCTAAGATAACGTTCCCGTTCATATTCCTCAACATAAGGCAGAACATTGATAAGCTGCTTTCTTTCGCAGCCCAGCTTTTTCAAGATCGTCTCGTAGATATACGAAAACGGCTCGTTCGTATAGGAGTAATGAACATCACCGACTGTATAATGCATCTCAGGATAGACGGTTTCAAGGAAATTCCAGTATTCTTCCGTGGGGTCGTCAGCCCTGCACCGTGAAAACAGATCCTCCAAAAACGGAATGAAGATAAACCGCTCCACACGTTCCTCTGCCATATCGTAGAGCATATCGAAAGTGAAATCCTCTTTGACAGTACGCTTTTTGCGGTCGAAGAACTACCATACGTCTATAAAATCATCATCGAATCCCTTTGACAGCAGCAGTGCGCAGAAATACTCTTGGAAGGAACGGTGAATAAACTTATACTTCCCGCCCTCGAAATACATAAGACACAGATTCGCTGTAAGGTCGGTCTTGAGATCCTTGCAGGTGAATCGTTTTGGTATACGAGGGATGCATCTGAGTTCATCAAAGATCTGGTCGAATTCCTCTTCTGTCAGATCATATTGTTCGTTGAAATAGGTGGCGGTGCAGAATTCCTCCAGCACCTTTACGAATTCATCGGGAAACATTTTTGTCTGATAGATACGTTCAAATCCTACTTTTGTCGCATCGTGCTTTTCAACAAGCGTGTCAAACGCTTCACGATAGAAGAGGTATCTCTTGGCAGGGATACGGGCATGACGTTCATATGTCATAAGCATGATCGTCAGCAGGAGCGGGATCTCCACGAAATCTGTGTGTAGATCGTAGAGTTTTTCATCCAGTGCAGCGCGGAAGTTTGCTTTCAATTCCGGTGTTTCAGGACAATACTCTACGCGGTCGATCATTTGGAGTGCCTGCTCCTTTGTGAACGGTGCAAGCTCGTACACGATGAACTTATTCAGAGAGATAAAATTGCTGATCGGTCTGGATGACATAATAAAAGTATTTTGGGGATACTTTTCTGCCATTTCACTGAGCCTCTTTTCAAAGAGCTTCAGATAGTCCGACTTGATCTCATCCATTCCGTCCAGCAGGAAAACACAATCACCCTTTTCCATATAGCTGCATAGATTTTCAAGCGGCACATGGTCGGCGATAAAATCGGCAAGATCTGTGCATGAGTCAGTGAAATCCCTCAGTTGAATAACGATCGGGAGCTTTTTGTAAGTCTGATAGCCCTTCACCATTGTTAATACAAGATGACGGATCAGCATGGTCTTTCCAAGACCGCCGGTGCCGGTAATAACAATAAACCGCTTTTTGAATGCAAGCAGCACATCGGTCGCCGGAATGCGCTTCTTTCCATGCGCATACTGCGGATCATACAGATCGTTTGGAACATAGAAGTCATTGATCGGTTTCGGAGCGACAGTGTAAAGCAGAGTCTTGGTCGAATAGAACTTTTCACGAACAAGCACCAAATACGCCTTAATATTTGCAGCATCAACAGCTTCGGCGGTCTTAGCTGACGATCTTCCGCTCATAGCGGCGGTACGAAGGATATCGCAAAACAGATCAGTCACATCATCTATAAAATCTGTCTGACAAGTAATAAAGCCCTCGGCTGCAAATGCGGCGATCATATTTGCACTGACTGCCATCGAACACTTTTCCATCAGATAATCTGCGAACCGGTCTTTATCAACATAGGGCAGTATCTTCTGAGAGAAACTTTTGAGAGTACGACTGCCAATTGCGTATCTTTTGTATGTATCATCATCAAGATCAAGTATCTCAGTGGTCTCGGTATTCGGTGTAGTGATATAGAAAAACATCTCCCGTGCAAATTCAGAGGCGTTCTTGCCGCCGCCGATATTCGTGCGCAGTATTTTGGAAAAGAACTTAAACTCCATGCAGTACTCCTTTATGTATATACATTTGTGTCGGTACACAATGCGTCATTATTCTGGATACGGATGATAGGCTGCTTGTGGCGGCCGTCAGTGAGTGTTTGGATCGAGGGTATTGCGGGGACAGTTGGGGACAGATTATTTCGTCAAAATCGTCCCTTTTTGTCCCCATGGCAAAAAACAAGCGGTTTTTGGCTATTTTGTGTGCCTGTTTGGGGACAGTTTTTTTGTCCCCGAGCGTCCCCAAGCGTCCCCAAGTGTCACTGACAAAATCGTAGGAATCTGTTATACTTATCACAGTGAGAGACGGGAAGACAGCTTTGAGACAACCGCAGTAGAGTCCAGCAGAGGTCAGAACCACGGCTGGAGGCGGTGTGGAGCTACTTAGCTATCTTCTATTCTACCACAAAAGCGTTCATTTAGCAAGCCTTATTTATGAGCAATGTATCAAAAATGACACATTAGCTTGTAAATAAATCAATGAAAGCAGTGGGGCAGCTCCCAAAGACTGCACAATAACTCTCTTCACGCCGGATGCATACGGCAAGATAGAAGTTCATACAGCGATCTACTACCAGACACGAGTCTACAGGTCTGCCCTGTGGACAAGCGGAACCGTAGAGCCACGCTGTATGGTTCTCCCTCTGTATGCATCCGGCTATTTTTATGCCGCGGCGGTCGGTGCATACGCAACATTCAGACCCCCCCATTTCAGAAAGGCAGGAAATCACATGAAACTTGTATATATCTGTTCGCCCCTCCGCCCGGTATCTCCGGTGGAGGCAGACCATCCCGATGAGCTGAAGGCAAATATCAAGCTCGCCTGCGATGCCTGTACGCTCGCCGCTTATCGCGGTCTCATGCCGGTCGCACCGCACGTTTACTTCACGCAGTTCCTGAACGATGAGATCGCATTCGAGCGGAAGCTCGGCATGGACTTGGGCCTGGAGCTGCTGAGAGCCTGTGATGAGTTGTGGATCATCTCTCCGCGTATCAGCAGCGGTATGAGCGCCGAGATCAAGGAAGCACGGAAGTGCGGTATCCGCATACTTGTGTTCACCGCTGAAGGTTTCAGGGTTTACACAGGCAATGGGAACATGACCGATAACTGTTACGCAGATACCGCAGATGGTGTGATCGACTAACCACTGATAATTTGAAAGGAAGGTACATGATCATGAATACAAACATTATGGATACAGCGAATACTGCTATGCTCAACGAGAAGATTACGCTCCGTGAACTGCTGGATATCACGGCAACTACGGCGGGGCATCCGCTCCCGACACCTAAGGCCCTTCGGCTCAGTGTTTCGCCGGTCGCTGTTTATACTACGCATGATTTCAGCATGATCGTTTACGAGAACGGCTTTGTCGTGGCACATAATGCCAAGCGGCATACGGTTTTCCATTTGGATCGCTGCAAGGATTATCATTACAACACAGCTCATGAGGATACCGCAAGACAGAAGAACAGTGCCACAAAGCCGGATATCCGTTTTGAGGAGTTCCTTGATATGCCGTGGACGGTGAGGGTGATGCTGACCGCAGAGGACAGGCTGGAGGAGAACAACAATACTGCAGAGCAGAGAAGAATGTCTGAGCATCCTCAGATCGCCGCTGATGTGAAGCAGTACAACAAATGGAGGTACGGCGAATCTGTAGAGGATATCGTGATCGGCAGGATCATGCAGGAGGAGGTGATCGAAAAACTGACGGACAAGCAGAGAGAAGTGTTCGACCTCTACTACCGCGAGGGGTACACACTGGATGAGGTCGGCAGAACGCTGGGAATCGGCAGAAAGTCGGTCAGCGACAGACTTGAAGTGGCTCTGAAAAAGATTCGCAAGTCTGTGCATCCCGGCGATGTGAGAAAGTAAAACTCACAGCCATTCGATAAGAACGGATAAGAAACAGTTGATCAGCCAAATAGTTAAGCAATCAAAACATTTGTAAGTCAGGGCGCGCACTGGCGGACAGATGCTCACAGAGGAATACAGATACACCGGGCAGTTTCGGATAGTTCCGAATCGGAACGTCTGGTGCAATGGATAACTGTACCCTCATGGACATCGTCTGCCTGCGTGCCCTTTTGTCTGGTGCCGGGGTGTGAGCATCTGCCGCTGTGTAGGTCCTGCGGAAAGGACTTTATTATGGATATAATGAATATCACACTGGATGCTCAGAATGCGCAGAATGCTCAGAACATCACCGCCATTGCATCGGAGATCAGCGCCAACACCACGTTCAGCGACCTGCTGACCATCCTCGGTCTGACGGCGGGTCAGAAGAGATCGGGCAAGACCCCCACGAGAGCGGCACTTGCTGTATCCGGCGGCGTGCCGGTCGCACAGGAGAGCGGCTGCAAGATCTACGAGAACGGCTTTGCCCTCTACGATAACGGCCTCGGTCGTCACACCATCCTCTGGCTGCCGTACTGCGTGAGCTTTACCTACCACTTCAATAAGCTGCGTGATGCGGAGAAGGAATATCTCAAGGAGAAGGACGAGTTGCCCGATGATCTGTTGCTCTCGACTGCGTGGCCTGTTGTAGTGGCGCTGTTCGGTGAGGAGCGTATTACACAGAATATGTCCCGCGGATTCGGAAACTGCGATACCGAAGAGAGCGATGATGACGATGAGGAGCAGGATGACGGTGTCGAGAGCCAGCCGAGCATTGATACCGAGGGAGCCCGTTTTGCATGGGACGAGCAGATCGGTGCTAATCCGCTGGACATCCTGATTCGTAAGGAAAACAGAGAGGAAATGCTTGCGAAAATGACACGCAAGCAGAGAGAGGCGTTTATTCTTTATCACAGATATGGGTACACACAGCGTGAGATCGGCAGAATGCTCGGTGTCAATCACAGATCTGTTGGCTTCAGACTGGAAAAGGCAGAACAGGCAGCAAAAAATATTTTCTGAAAAAACTACCCAAACGGTATATCGAAACGCTATATAGTAGGGGGATGTTGATGGGAGCTGTACTGATACGCCAATGGTATCGGATGCACCAGACACATCGTAAAAAATGCTGAAAAAACTTTCCTGAAAAAACTACCCAAACACCCCCTCGAAACGCTATATAGTAGAGGCACTTGAAAATGTCTCCCACAAGAGAACGGCTGCGGCGGATGCTGTGGCTGTTCACCATTACATGGTCGTGAGACCGCAACAGAAAGGAAATGCCTATGCCTATGAGAAACACAAGAGACCCGAAGTTCCGCTATAACGGCGGCAGCAAGCCGGAAAGCCGTAAGGCGCAGCAGGGCGCGGACAAGGAGCAGGATGCTCTGTCTATGATCGAGCACGCTATGGACGAGCATGCATCGGGGATCGCGCAGATCGTCACCGATATGTTCAAGTTCATGTCGATGTCCGCCTCGATGCTCCCGCAGATGGAGCTGGATGTCGGTATCATGCGTCTGAAGGTCGATGATGACGGCGTGTTCTTCGAGATCGTTTATCCGAAGAGCCGCAAGAACGCTGACCGCACGGAGCGTACCGTGAGCCTTGAGCGTATGGTGACCAGAGAGCGCACTGTCTGCGATGACTGTGACGGCTGTGACGGCTTTGACGGCATCGACTCGGATGACTATGATGAGGAGGGACTGCTTTATGACGGCGACTGATATGAAGAACACGCAGCCGGAGCCTGTGCCGGTCGATGCAAAAAAGCTGATCGATGCTATCGGTACGATCTTCGGCGGCGTGGTGCAGATCCTTAGCGCGGCAGAGCCTGCGATCGCAAAGGAGCTGGCAGACATGGCGCTGAACGGTGTCAGCAAGGACAAGGCACCGGAGAATCTGAATCTTGCGGATTTTGAGGAGATCATCTCCGCAGACGATCTGCCGTGGGATACAGATGATGCCCCTGCGGAGAAAGCAGAGACTCCCGCAGAGCCGCCCAAGCAGGATGCTCCGGTTAAGACTTCGGCAAAGACCCCGGCAAAGACACAGCCGAAGGCCGCAAAGAAGAAGTCTGAGCCTACATCGACTGTCACGGCGGACGATCTGACTAAGATCATCGTGCAGAAGATCAAGCAAAACCGCGCCAACAGCGATAAGATCGGTGCGCTGCTGAAGAGCTACGGCGTGGAGAAGGTCAGTGCACTGCCGCAGGATAAGTATGAGGCATTCCTGACGGATGTTGCACAGCTTTGATATCTGATTTCGGAGGTGAGGTATCATGCCCAGAAAGAAGCAGACCGTAAACACCGGTATCCCGCCAAATATGGTGCCGCCTGATCACGCAAGCCGCGCTCATGCGGTGCTGTCTGCATCGGCGGCAAAGCGGTGGCTGAACTGTACCCCGTCCGCACGGCTGAACGAGTAGTTCCCGAATACCACGAGCGAGTTCGCCGAGGAGGGAACGGCGGCGCATGAACTGTGTGAGTATAAGGTGTGCAAGTATCTGCATGACCGCATGGAACGCCCGCAGCCGGAGTATTACACCGAGGAGATCGAGCAGGCAACGGATGTCTATGCAGAATTCGTGATCGGCATCATCGAGGAGATGAAGCGGAACGGCGCAGAGCCGCTGTCGCTGGTGGAGGAAAAGCTGGACTACAGTCATATCGCACCGAGCGGTTTCGGTACCGGTGATATGATCGTGATCGGCAGGGACGAGCAGGGGCGCGGACTGCTGCACATCGTGGACTACAAAAATGGGAAGGGTGTCTTTGTCGATGCCGACCACAACCCGCAGATGATGCTTTATGCGCTCGGTGCGCTCCGCGCCTACGATGGTATGCTCGATAACCGTGGCAAGCCTAAATATTATTTCAGCGTTGAAGAGGTCAATGTGGATTTTGCTGACGGAGACGAATTTTATGATGATTTCTCGGAAAAGGTAACATATGAGGATACAAGCGGCGGCAGCCAGCTCATGCCTGACGAGAACAGTACATCTTCATGGCAGCCGGAAAAATTCCTGATGACCGGCAAGCTTGGCGGCACGGCGATAGTGGATTACCAGGCGGCATACAATAACTATTACAAGTACCGTTCGCTGCTCCTGAAAAAGACAGTAACAAATGCTGCCGGCACTGACCTGAATGGGTTTGCGTATCATTTCAGGCTGACAGCTGAGAATGGTGCTGCAAAGCAATACGAGCCTGTCGTACAGGATCCGGAGCATGAGATCAGGTGGCAGCTCTGGCTCACAGATGAAAACGGAGATACAAGCGAGCAGGCAAAATGGGCTGACACTGATATCGTGATCGAGGGCGGTCTTGACGAAAACGGCGAATTTGTCGTTCCGATGTGCGGAGTTGCGGATTCCGGATATGTCGTGAAGCTGACAAATGTTCCTGCCAACAGGACATTAAAGGTCGAGGAGATTCTTGATGACAGGACGGAAATGGATCCGGCAGCTGATAAGATCGCAGGTGTTGATTACGATCATGAGTCGAATACCGTTACGTTCAATGCAGGTGAGGTGTATGAAAAGAGCTTTACGCTTGCAGTTACAGATATGTTCAAGGCGGTAAAGGATAGTGAGAAAACCAGTATCTCACTTGACGGAAATGTAACGGATAAGTCTGTGAACCTGATAAACGATTATCAGCGGCGTGATCTGTCACTTGAAAAGATAATAGCCTCTGACAGAAAGCCAGACGGATCGCTCAGATTCAGGGTGCAGGTGTGGTCAAAGGCGGAATTTGACGGTTCGGCGGATTCAAATGCACCGGAAACGGCGATGACCCGGCCTGCGGAGGTGGCTTCTGATTACAGGTACTACAGGGAGATCGAGCTGCAAAGCGGTCAGAGGGTGACACTTGAAAAGATCGGTACTGTCGGTGATACGTTCTATATTTATGAGGTGCCGGATACTGAGGACAGCACTAAAAGCGGAGGATTCACGATACTGTCTCAGAATCCGCAGAGAGTGGTGCTGACTGATACTGAGAGCGTTGCAGCTGTTGATGTTATCAACGGCGACCCGGGCAAGATAATAATTAAAAAGCAGTATACCGGTGCCTACTCTGTACTTGATGATGATATACAGGCACTCTTCGATGATGAGAAGGTCACGCTGGAGCTGAGCTTTGAGGGCAGTGAAGCGGAGGAGTTCAAAAATACTGATCTGTCTGATCTTACCCTGCTCGATAAAAACGGCGATAAGATCACTGAATTTGACTGCACACTCAAGGCAGGAGATAACAGGACGATAGTTGTAAGAATGACTTCTCAGGATACACTTATCGTTGACGCTGCAAAGCTTCGTACAGCGGCAGGTATCGCAGATGAACAGCCTGTCACAGTCAGGGAAACAAATTATACGGGAAGCATACGATCCGGCAGCAGCTTCTACACAGTTACGCCGGAGGAGACACAGCTGACGGCAGACAGTGTACGTACCATTGTGAAGAACAGGGTAAGTATGTATTCCTCGTACATATACAAGCGTATCGCCGGTAATTTCGCACCGAATATGAGCGAATTGTACGGCAGGACCTTTACCATGCAGCTCACGAATGCAAATGGTGAGCCGGCAGAGGGTGTCGGATACATTGTGGAGTTCCATGAGGATGATCCGGACTATACATCTGATAAGGATGAGACACTTAGTACACGAGCATTTCTGGATATGAACAGTCAGGGCGTTACAGGCAGTGACGGGCGTGTTACTGTGACGATACCGGATAATGCTGAAAGATGGGAGGAGAGGCTGGAAAACGGAGATAAGGCTGCGGAGTATTATTTCAAGGTGTACTTCGATCGGAATGTCAGGATCAACCCTGCGGGCACATCTGACGCATTGTCCGTTTCAGAGCTGGAAAGCGAGAATGACGCTGCGTTCGGCAATCTTGTCGGATATGAGACATGGTACTCCGATATACTGGATTATGACAAGCTGAATAAAGGTATGCAGTGGCAGAAGAATGCTGATACCTTTGTCAACAGCACAGACACAACACCTGTCAGACTGACAAAGAAGGTACACCCTGCGGACGGCGAGGAACTGACAGAAAATGAGCGGGATATGGTGTTTACGTTTACTGTGAGGGATATTGTCAACAGTAATGCACAGCCTGTTGCGGGGATCAGCTATAACGTTTATGATGAGGACGGCAGCCTGGTCAGCAGAGGCAATACAACAGATGAGCTCGGTCAGCTGCAGCTCAGACATGGTCAGACTGCGGTACTTCAGCTCCCGTCCTATAAGTTCTGGCGTATTGATGAGGTGGAGGACGGTGAATACCGGCTCTACACGAATAACGGTGAGCTTGTAATTGACGATCAGAGCGGTACTGTCGGAACAGGCTACTCGCTGGATATCTCTACAAGGGGCGATGACGGTACAGCCGGATACGGCGAATCGCTGGCTGCTAACCAGACCGCAGTGGATAAGAATAATGCACAGGAACAGGGCGGCGGTTATATCCTTAATTCCGGACTTAGTCTCAATAAGACCTATGGTAATGATGTGGCGATAAGGAATTTGGCATTAAGAACCAATTATTTTACAACTTCATGGCGTGGACAGTCTCCGAATAGAGCAGGAATGGAGTTTTATGACCTTCAAACGCAGAATTATGACGCAGTTGCAGATGTACTGTCTGTATATAAGCCGAATTATGGAGTAATTGGAGGCGGAAACAATTCAAAATATCCAATATATACATCAAGCGGTACAAGTGAAGCTGATATACAAGCTATATGGAATGAAAGTGGTGTTTTAATCTGGTGTAGTGAATCGTTTTATTCTGAACATAAAGATGAAACTAGTATGCCTAACACAATGCAACTCTATAATGCTAGTAATACTTCTATCAGACACTATACAAATACTGCTTTTGACTTATGGGTTAACGAAGAAATAACAGATTCTGATACATTGAGAGAGCTTACCCTTCCTAGTGAAATCAGGGTTCTTCATGGAGATAATACTGTTACATGGCATAAAGTAAATGGCGTCACAAAATCTGCGGCTGCTGATTTAGATGGTAATGATGGTAGTAATAGTAATGCTGATGGAAAATTTCGAAAAACAATACTTATTGCTCCAAATAATATTAAAGCAATTGGGCGAGATGCGTTCTATAAATCATGTGCCGGTGCTACGCAAGGCTTTGGTTTTTGCGAAATAAATCTTTTAGGAGTGGAGTATGTAGGTGAAAGAGCATTTTATCTAGACGGAACGAGTAACAATTATACTCAACCTATAGACAAAATTACGATAAATGGCAAAAATGCATATATAAAAAAAAATGCTTTTTCGTTTCTAAAAAACGTTTCGGAAATTGAATTGAAAGGCGTTAATTATGTTGGAGTAGATTCATTTAATTCAGCTACACAAAGCAATACTACTAATGCAAAGTTAACCATAGACATGACAGGAGAAAATGCTACTATTGCGGCGTATGCTTTTAATGGTTCTTATTTCATTTCTAGTATAGTTATATCAGGAGTACATACAATTGGTCAATACGCTTTTCAAAATAATTATCATGGAAGTATTTCATCAGAGAATAAACTAATAATAATTGGGGATGAAGAGGAATCTTCAATAGGCAATTACGCTTTTCGGTATTGCTCGAGGCTACAGAAGGTGAATGTTTCTGGAATTGAAAAGATTGGGAATAATGCTTTTGACGGAAGTAATGATATAAATAATGTTACAATTTCGGATGTGCAGACGATAGAGAATAATGCATTCCAAAATTGCTTCAAATTAAGTAGTGGATCAACCATTCCAAATCAACTGACAATTACCGGAAATGCATTTGAAAACTCATATATATCTACTGATGTGTTTTATAATTGTACTAACCTAAAATCTGTCAATATTTCAAATATTAATGCCCTTAAATCTGGAACTAACAATGGTACGAGTAGAGTATTCAGAGATTGCCCAAATGTTGAAACTGTTAGTTTGACTAATGTACATACAATTGGTGATTTTGCATTTCAGAAATGCACCAATCTTTCAAATGTCACAATCAATAATGTTAACACAATAGGCAATTTTGTATTTGAAAATTGTTATAAAAACAGTAATGCTACTGATAATACATTGACAATTATAGGTAATAATTCAATCGGTTCTGTTATAAATCAGGGGGCGTTTTCTAATTGTACTTATTTGAAAACTGTTGATATTTCAAGTATTAAAACTATTGCTGATGGCTCAGGTAGCAGTAACTCAGGCTGTGTGTTCTTTCATGATTATAATGTGAATACTATTAATCTTAATGGTATCGAAACAATAGGAAATTATGCTTTTGTACACAGCCATATTACTTATGGTAAAATAGTAGGTGCGAAAAAAATAGGAAATTTTGCTTTTGAGGAAGGATTTATAAATGATGCTGGATACCATACAATGTATATTAATGGTGAAAATGATATAGAATTTACTTACAGAGATTTCTGGAAAAGTAACAATCTGAGAGCACTTATTCTTCCAAAAGGCAAGGTTACAATGGGTGAAGGCTGCATATGTAATGCTGTTAGAATTGTGATCATGCAAACAGATTCAATTGATGATGCCAATGCAAGCACATTAACATTTAATACTGGTAATAATGGTGTGGGAAGTGTAAGCCCAGATGCCTACCTCGTCTACACCAACCTGAGCTCAGCGGACAACCCGCCGACATTCGGATTCAGCCATGTGCTCTACAGCGACACATTGAACCAGGCAACCGCTGATGAAGCCATTAATGCCGCAGGCGGAAACACAGCGATCCACCCTGATGTCATTGATCTCCTCGGCGGCACGATGCCAACAAATAACTCTCCCAGACCACCTTATCAGACAGCTCCGATGAGCGAGCTGTTCGTAGCCTACCGGGAGCACAAAGACGACGAAATTTAAACATCAACGGAAATGACATAAAATTATTCAAGCACACTGATATCTGCCCGCTCCCTGGGCAGATACCAGACAGAATTCAAGAAAGGAGGTGCTGAAATATACAAAAGAAACGTGCGGCTGCACTGTTGATTGCGGCGGTCATGGTTCTGCTGACACTGCCGTTCGGCTTCACTTCGGCAGACGAGAGCACCACACCGGAGCTGTTTTTCGGCAACTCCAAATTCAATGGTCTGACCATTGAGAAGAACGTGTACCGAAACCCCTCAGCAGCACAGCCTCTGCGGGAGGAATCACCTGCATTTTACAGCACGAATTTCCTCTCTGAGGACGAGTACGCCATGCTTCTCACATACAGCACGGTCGATGCTGAGAGCCTTGCCAATGCCGCAGATAATGCACTTTACACCCGTGAAGCGAATACCGGCGGTGACGGCTGGCAGTTCTATTACAGTGCCTACCTCGTGACAAATGCGTTTCAGCCAAGTATTGAGAGATATGGGCTCAGCTCTGAATATATCTATACCATAAAGCCTACAAGCAGGACTGAATTTCAGCTGTATCATTATGATGATCTGGGGAATCTTGTAAAGGATAAAGAGGTCGTCAGTGCTGCGGAGGCTGCTGTCAGTGCAGACGCTGAAAGAAAGGCGGAATACGACGCAGCTGCCACTTATATTGACAAATTCAAGGTGTTGTTCCCCGCTGCGGAACTGGTCATCGAAAAGCAGTTTGCTCTTGAAAGCAGTGAGAGTGCAGGCAAATTCTATATGTGTGACGGCGATCGTGTGAAAATACTTGATCTGAAGCCGGGGTTTTACTACGTTAAGGAGGATATCAGCCTGCTGACGATGTATAACCGTGATCACAGCAGCCAGCGTACAGGTGAATACGACCCGGAAAGCACGAAATATGAGGTGACCAATACCGGCGGCGACATGGTGTCTAAATCACAGCTGACTGAGGATAATGTGCTGGAATACGATGTGAGCAATTATTTTGACAGCCTGCCGACGAATCTGACTGTAAGGAAGAGCATAAACTATTTCGGAACAGATCAGAATCCGATGAGCGATGATATATTCCATTTCAGGATAAAGGTGAATGAGGAGGTTCCTTCCGACCTTACATATCAGGTATTCAACAGTGACGGAAATGCTGATGAGCAGGCAAAACCGCTTCTGTCCAGTGATTTTACGCTGAAGGCAGGGCAGTACATCGTGTTTGAAGGCTTGATACCGAAAACCGCACAGGTCGATATCTGGGAAATGCTGACCGATGATAATGGCAAGCTGTATCACCCGCAGTACAGCCCGCTTCTTGACAGTGATTATACACTGGCGGAATGGGAAGGTACAAACGGTGCTGCTGTCAAGGCTGTTCACCGTTCAGTGGTACAGAATCTGAAAAGCTATACCTTTACCAATATACCGAATGCACTTGTCATCAAGAAACAGATCAGCAACCCGGCAGATGATGAGAACAGCAGCAGTGCAGAGTTTACATACAGGATCATGCGGTATGCTGAAAAGGCGGAATATGATTCAGCTGCCGATCAGAGTATTTACAGCAGGTATCAGAACGCACCTGTTTATACGAAAGCTATCAACGCTGAGAGCTGGTCACAGCTGCCCATGGCAGACCGACTGGAATGGGAGGATCAGACAGGCAATAAATACATCTATCTTGGATATACAAAAACCTATACGCCGCAGGCACTTGAGGAGGAAATCGAAAAGGGTGCAGACGCAGCTGACTTTACAGCTGAATATCCGATCACTCAGGAGCAGTATGATACTCTGACCGATGAGCAGAAGCAGGATTTTTACATACTGGAGCTTGCGTCGGGGACGGAATATATAACGCTTGACAGCAGCAGCTTGCCCGGCGGTATCACGCCTGAGCCACGGTATCGCATACATCTTACCGCTGACGAATATTCAGGGCTTGATGAAGAAGCAAAGGCAAAATGTATCCCGTATCATGCGAACGGATATACCCGGACGCTCACTGAGGCGGAATACTACCACCTTGATTCCACACAGGGCTGGATAAAGGTCGTGACAGAGTCCTATATCAGACCGCTCACAGCGGCAGAGCTGCTGAATGTTGAATCGTATATATACAATGCAAATTCGGGTACTGTAAAGCAGAGCCTTATTCAGAAAGATGAATTTGTCCTGAAAAACAATGAGAGATGCCTTATCGTGGGATTGCCGTATGGTGAAAAATATATGGTCATGGAGACTAAGGCAACGGACAGCGGGGGTGCGGATATCACTTCAAATTATGTGGTGACTTCGCCTGAGATGCCGTTTACTACCCGTACACTCAGTGACACAAGGGCGTCACGGACTATCGGACAGGATCAGAATACATTTGAGAATCTGTATCAGCCCAAGAGCTCGCTGATTATCTCTAAAACAGTGTATGACGATGATGACAGGGCAAATCCCGACGCACTGTATCTGTTCCGGCTGGAACGGAAGATGACAAGCGGCTACGAGGGCGTAAACGGTGCGGAGTTCACCATTGCTGCAAACTCCGGCACAACGCTGAATCCTGCGGTCGATGGCAAGGAGAATACCTACACGACGGACAGTCAGGGCTATTTTATCCTGAAGCCGAATATGTTTGGTTCGCCCGTCAGGGCAGAGTTCGATAAGCTGGTATCGGGGACATACCGTGCGGTGGAGGTACATCCGAATGCACGCACGCTGGAGAGCTATAAGAACGTTCCGGATATGACTGCGGAGCTGAAGGCACTGCTTACAGCCGGTACACTTCCCTTCAACGACCCGAATGCTCTGATACCCGATGGTGTGAGCTTCTTTGATACCGAGGTAGTTTCCGGTAATTCCGCCGCTCAGAACGCTCCGGTCACTGCGGCTGACGCTTCCGGAAATTATGTGTCCGGCGATATCAGCATTGATCCGGATACAACGAATAATCATGCGGCATTTACGAACACGGTAAAGCCTGTAAAATACAGATTCGAGATCGAAAAGCTGCTGTATAAGGACGATACCTTCGGCAGACCGGATCCCTATCAGCGGTTTGTATTCAAGGTCGAGCGGTTCGCACCGGACGATGATGAAATGAAAACCGTGCTGGAAACATTCTACGTCAATATGTGTGCAAATGATGCTGCACCTGATGATGCTGACTATACTATCAGCGAGAGGGAGCTTCTGTACAGGAACGGCGAAAAAACAAGGATCGCCTATCCGGTGGATACAGACAAGACCCGGATAACATACAATATAACCGACGACGGCTCGGAAACATACGACTACGAAACAACGATCTATCAGGGAATACAGACAGTTGCTGTGCAGAAAAAGGGCTGGTACCGCATATCTGAGGTGACAGACTGGTCGTACACGGATCATGAATATGTACCGGGGACCAACAAGTACAGCGGCGGTAAAATGATTGACGGAGGGTATACAGACCACACAAAGGATACCGGTAATACGGACCATGTCATTTTCTCGATCGCTGAGGAGTATGATACAAGCCATACACCAAGGGCAAGCTTCTCTAACGTGGAGAGCATATATGCTTACAAGAGCGGCAGTGCATATGCAGAGAATACTATCAGGATCAGGGATACAGAACAGGAGGGAGAATGATGAATAAAAAGAAGCTGCTTCGTCCGGCGGTCATCATTCCCGCTGTTCTGGCTGTGTCTGCCATCACTGCTGCTGCATTTTCCCTTTACCGCAGCACAACAAGGTTCAACGATTTCACCGAAGGCTCTGTAAGTGCACAGATAAAGGAAAACAACAGCGAACCGACCGAAGCACAAACTACAGAGCTGATACCTGAGCCGTCTGAGGCGGGCGGTGAGAAATATCAGGTCACCGCAAAAAAGGTGACCGTAAAAAACACCGGAAAAAACGATGCTTATGTCCGGGTGAAGCTTGTACCATGCTGGGTGGAAACAGAGGAGGACGCACAGGGAAATGATGTCGTTAATGTTGTCGGCACACTGGGGGCTCTCAGCGATTTCGGCAATATCTCCTTTGACAGTGCCGTACCTGCGACAAGTATTATCTTTACCAACGGGGTCAGGTGTACACTGGCTGACGAGTGGAGCAGGTACTGGACGTATAATGAAGAGGACGATACGTTTCTATATAAGAAGATACTGGGTGCGGGGGATATCACAGAACCGCTTATCTCAGAAGTGGTGTTGACAGACGGGATATACCAGACAGCGAAAAGCTATAATGTGGATTTCAGGCTTGATGTCCTTGCTGATCTTCTACAGGACGAGGGTGAGCTTGCGGCAAAGAACGACCGGAAATTCGACTGACAAAATTTAAGGCTGTGCAGAGGGCTTCTCTGCACAGCCTTTTTATGCCTATGCCAATAGTGACAAACGGCATTATGTTATGCTTTTCAGCTTTACCCTGAGCTTCTGGATTATCTTCTTCTCAAGCCGTGATATGTATGACTGGGATATGCCTATCAGCTCAGCTGTCTCCTTCTGAGTTTTTTCCTTTCCGTCAATAAGCCCGAACCGCAGCTCCATTATCTCCCGCTCCCGGTCGCACAGCTCCGACACAGCACCACGGAGTATCTCCCTCTCCGCCTCAGACTCTATTCCCTTGCTGACAATGTCCTCGTCCGTGCCGAGTACGTCCGACAGCAGAAGCTCGTTCCCGTCATAATCGGTGTTCAGCGGCTCGTCGATAGAAAGATCTCCCCGGTACTGCGATGCCTTTCTCAGAAACATCAGTATCTCATTCTCTATACATCTTGAGGCATACGTCGCAAGCTTTATGTTCTTATCCGGGCTGAACGTGTTCACCGCCTTTATCAGTCCTATAGTGCCGATAGATACAAGATCCTCTATACCGATGCCGCTTGAATCAAATTTCTTTGCAATGTACACTACGAGCCGCAGGTTATGCTCTATGAGCGTGTTCCTCGCAGACCTGTCGTTACGGACGAGCCGTGCAAAGACCTCCGTTTCCTCCTCCCTCGTCAGCGGTGCAGGCAGAGTGTCCGAGCCGTTTATGTAGTATACCTCCCCGGCGATAAGCCTCCGCACTCTCTCCACTATCTCTTTAAGCAGTTCCTTCATTCATATTTCTCCTTTCGCTTAGAATCTCAGCGTCCTTACTATGCGTGGGTTGAATATTGCTTTCCTGCCGCAGCTGCCAAAGCCCACAAGTACATCTGCCGGCTTGCGTTCTCCGGTCGCCGTATCCTTTATCAGTACCTCGTCAGGGCGAAATACCGGTATAAGTCCGGCTGTGCTGCTGTCTGAGGCTGTGGTGTACGGAATGAGCCTGAATCCCGGCGGCAGGTCGTACAGCTCCGGCTCTCTGCCGGTAAGCTCACGGAAGACCTCCTTTCCGCATATCACCACCGGAAGCCCCGTGAATATATCCGTCAGAAGATCGCCGGTGTCGGCAAGTCCGCTGACTGATATCAGCTTTGTCTTGTATCTTATGATGACCTGCCAATCTCCGGGGGAGCTACTGTCTGCGAGCCTGCCCGCAGCTGTGATGATGAGATACGCCCCGGCAGTAGTGAGGATAAGCACAAGCAGCGAGAAATGCACATAGAAATATCCGCTGCCGACGACTATCAGCCCCGGTCTGAGCCATGAGTACACCGCATAGACAAGCCCGGCAAGCAGGATATTGGCACAGAGGAACGCAGCTGTGTTCACAATAAGCCGCCTGATACTGATGAAGCCGAACGCCGCAAGACAGATACAGCACGCTGATGAAAGGCGAATCACCGCAAGCAGAGGCACTCCGACCGGCGGCAGCAGTATCAGCAGCGACGAGATACCGCCGAGGACAGACCCGGCGGCACATCTTCCCCTGCGAAGCGGAGTATGCGTCAGCCGTGCAGTTATCCTGAGCAGGAAGAAGCTGATGTAGGTATTAAGGACGATCAGTACGTCCGCATAGATAGTCTGCATCATTTCACCCCTTATCTATTATAATGCAAGTCCGCCGCAGAATATGTCTGTTTCTGGGGCAGGGCTGTGCTCACTGTTCCGGTATTCAGCGTAATGGGGTGACAGTTATAATAAGTATACAAATAGTTATCAACATTTTATGAAGTCTGATGATTTTCAGCGGGGGTATTGAAAAAAACAGAGTAAAATGCTATAATATATACTAACAAATTATAGAAACTGGAGAGCTGTATGAAAAAATGGAAGCTGAACGCACCGCAGAGAGACGTCGTTTCAAGACTGGCGACAGGGTGCGGCGTTACTACCCTTGCTGCCGCAGCACTTGCCGCAAGGGGGCATTCTTCTCCTGATTCGGTAATGGAGAAGCTTCAGGCGGACGGACTGTCTGATCCGTTTCTGATAAAGGATATGCAGAAGGCTGCCGATATTATCAACGAAGCCCTTGATACAGGGAAAAAGATCTGTATCTACGGCGATTATGACTGCGACGGCGTGACCGCAACAGCGATACTGTATTCCTATCTGACAGAAGCCGGAGCTGATGTGTTCTGCTATATACCGGAACGAAGTGAGGGCTATGGTCTGAATACGAATGCCATAGACAAGATCTCGGCTAAGGGCACGGAGCTTATAATCACCGTGGATAACGGGATATCCGCAGTCGCCGAGGCGGATTATATTTATATACTCGGCATGAAGCTCATCATAACCGACCACCACCAGCCGGGCGAAACGATACCTAAGGCTGAGGCTGTGGTCGATCCCCACCAGAAGGACGATCTCTCGCCCTTTAAGTATGCCTGCGGAGCAGTAGTTGCCCTGAAGCTCATCGCAGCCCTTGACGGCGGCGATTATACCTTTGCCCTTGAGCAGTTCGGCGACCTCGCTGCACTTGCGACGGTGGCGGATATTGTCAGCCTTACCGGGGAAAACAGGTATATCGTAAGCTATGGCATGGAGCGGATAAACAATACTGACCGTCCGGGTCTTATGGCACTCAAGGAGGTCAGCGGATACGCCGATAAGCCGATAGATTCACAGGGTATCGGCTTCGGGCTCGCACCACGGATAAACGTTGCCGGAAGGCTTGGCTCTCCGTCAACTGCGTTGAAGCTGCTGCTGTGTGAGGACTACGACGAGGCTCTTGATATCGCAAGGGAGATAGATGTTCTCAACACCCGGCGTAAGGACGCAGAGGCAGAGATAATGGCTGAGGTGTACGAAATGGCGGACAGCGACCCGTCAATTCTCCGGGGCAGAGTGATATTCGTATGCGGAAAGGGCTGGAATCACGGGATAATCGGCATAGTCGCCTCGAAAATAGTCGATAAATTCGGGAAGCCGTGCTTTATCGCCTCCGAGGAAAACGGTGAGATAAGAGGGTCGGCACGTACAGTCGGCGATTTTTCAATATTTGCCGCACTTACAGCTGCCTCAGATGCACTTTCAAAATTCGGCGGACACCCCGGTGCAGGCGGTTTTTCCATAAAGCACGGACAGCAGGAGAAATTCCGCACACTGCTTGAAAAGTACGCCCTTGAGAACCATAAGGATATGCCTGAGGCGGAGCTTTCTGCGGACTGCCCGGTAACAGCTCCGGAGCTGAATGTAGAAAATATCAGAGGGCTTGACGTACTTGAGCCGTTCGGCATGGACAACGAAAAGCCGCTGTTTTATATTGAAAATGCCCAGATACTCGACATATTCCCGCTTTCCGGCGGTCTTCATTCAAAGCTTTCGTTCAAGCTGGGGTATACCAACGCCGAGGCGATCTATTTCCGGCACTCGCCGGGCGAGCTCACAGTCGCAAGGGGAGACTTCTGCGATATGGTAGTCTCTCTCGGAGTAAATGAGTTCCGGGGAAATGTCAGTCCGAGCGTATACATAACCGATATCCGGCTGCACGGCTTTGAGCAGAGCAGATATTTTGCCGGGCTGAGGTCATTTGAAGCCTTCATGCGCGGCGAGGCACTGCCGAAAAATTATTACCCGGCAATGCTTCCGGAAAGGGACGATTCAGTCAAAATATATAAGAATATACCTGAAGGCGGGATACCATTTGATACGCTGTATCTCAAGCTGAAGGATAACAGGCTGAATTACTGCCGCTTCTGTGTCGCAGCAGAGGCACTCCGGCAGTCCGGGCTTATCAGCATAAGCTCAGAGGACTCACGGATAAGGAGGATACCGGTGACGAAAAGGGCAGACCTTAACGCAGCACCGGTGCTCATAGAGCTGAAAAAGCATATATAATATAGCAATAACTTGTTAAAGGAGGATCAATATGAATGATGACATGACTGTATCAAATATACACAGCGAGAAGCTGGAAATACCTATCCCGGAAGCCGCTGTTGACGAGAGAACAGCGGAGCTTCTCAGAAGTATCCCTGATTTTGATGACAATTACACGATAACCATGCTGACTGAAAAGATCCTCACTGATGACAAGCAGTATGACCTTAACAAGATCATTTCAGCGTATGATTTCGCAGCAAAGGCTCATGCAGGGCAGAAGCGGTCGTCCGGACAGGACTATATAATCCACCCGCTTGCCGTGGCATATACGCTCCTGGAGCTTGGAATGGACACGGATACTATCTGTGCGGCACTTCTGCATGATGTGGTCGAGGATACTGATGCAACTCTTGACGACCTGAAAAAACGCTTCGGACTTGACGTTGCACTTCTCGTTGACGGTGTCACGAAGCTGAGCAAGATACCGATGCAGTCCAAGGAGGAGCAGCAGGCGGAGAATGTAAGAAAGATACTCCTTGCGATGTCGCAGGATATCAGGGTAATGATAATAAAGCTGTCCGACAGACTGCACAATATGCGTACCCTTAAATACCGCCCGCACGACAAGCAGAGAAAGACCGCACTTGAAACTATGAATATTTACGCCCCTATCGCACACAGGCTCGGCATAAGGGCGATAAAGGAGGAGCTTGAGGACCTTTCGTTCCACTATCTTGACCCGTTCGCCTACGCTGAGATCGAGAAGATACTCGAAAGCAAAAAGGAGGAGCGTGAGGAGTTCGTAAAGATAATCAAGGAGCGTATCGCAAAGCGGTTCAGCTCGGAAATGTTCTCACAGCCCCCGCAGATCGATGGCAGGGTAAAGAGCGTATACAGTATCTACAAGAAGGTATTCGTAAACCACAAGGATATAGATGAGGTGTATGACAGATACGCCGTAAGGATAATCGTAACGACAATAGCTGAGTGCTACAGCGTGCTCGGACTTATACATGATATGTTCCGTCCGCTGCCGAACCGCTTCAAGGACTATATCTCAACTCCGAAGGCTAATAATTACCAGTCGCTCCACACGACAGTCCTCGGAAGTGAGAAGATACCGTTTGAGGTGCAGATACGCACATGGGATATGCACCAGAATGCAGAGTACGGCATTGCCGCACACTGGAAGTACAAGGAGGGCATACAGGGCAGAGATCATATGGAGAGCCGCCTTGCATGGATAAGACAGCTCCTTGAAACACAGCAGACCTCCAACGACAAGGAGGAGATCGTAAGAGTAATAAAGAACGACCTTACACCGGACGATATCGTAGTAATGACACCCAAGGGCATGGCGATAGAGCTGCCGATAGATTCGACAGTGCTCGATTTCGCCTATCGTATCCACACGGAGATAGGACATAAGACAATGGGAGCGAAGGTTGACGGACGGATAGTACCGCTCGACTATAAGCTCCAGACCGGACAGATATGTGAGATAATCACTTCAAAGGACCCGAATAAGGGGCCGAACAGAGGGTGGCTCAATATAGTCAAGACAAGCGAGGCACGCTCGAAGATACGCTCATGGTTCAAGAAGGAGCGGCGGGAGGAGAATATAACGGAGGGAAAAAATGCTCTTGAAAGAGAGTTCCGCCGCAATCAGATACACATTCCGCCCTCACAGTTCGAGGATTTTTTAAAGGACGACTTAGCACGGCACAGCTGCGAGACGATAGACGATTTCTACGCCTCCATCGGCTACGGCGGCATATCGCTCGCACGGATAATGCCGCATTTGAAAGAGAAATACGAGCGTACACATTCCGATGAGCCGGAGTTCCCGACAGTAATAGTCTCAAAGAATACGGGCAAGCAGTGCATTGTGCTTGACGAGATAACCTCCATGAGCGTCAAGTTCGCACAGTGCTGTTCGCCTATACCGGGCGATGATATAGTCGGCTTCGTTACAAGGGGCTTCGGTCTGTCTGTACACACGACCGCCTGTACCAACTATCAGGCGGCACTGAAGCGAAATGACCCGGAGGAGATGAGCCGCTGGCTCGATATCGTATGGTCATCAGGCGGAGTAACAAAGCTCCAGACCTCTATCGAGGTCAGGGCTGCTGACCGGGTAGGGCTGGTGTACGATATCACAAAGGCACTTGCCGATTCGCATATATCCATGCTGCACTCTAACTCACGCCGGGTAAAGGACGGCAGTGCAGTGTTTGAATGTACGATAATCGTTGCAAACAAGGAGCAGCTCGGCAATCTGTTCGATAAGCTCCGCAGGATAAAGGGAGTCATCTCCGTAGACAGAGCAAAAGCATAAGGAGGCTCGCTATGCGTATACACACACTTAACCTCGGTGAGCTGGGCGTCAACTGCTATGTCGCTGAGACAGCTCCCGGACGCTGTATCGCTGTCGATGTCGGCGGCGACAGCGGCGTTCTCCTGAGCTTTCTGGAGGAAAAAGCACTCCGCCTGACAAAGATACTGATAACCCACGGGCATTTCGACCATATCGGCGGTGTGGAGCAGGTACGTCAGGCAACAGACTGCGAGGTATATATCCACGAGCTTGACGCACCTATGCTTTCGAGTACAGACCTTTCACTGCACAGCAGAATGTCGATGAACAGATTTATTCCGGTGACGCTGTATACTGCGATAACCGGCGACTGCTACCTTAATGACGGCGGCTGCGAGTTCAGGGTGCTCCATACTCCGGGGCATTCTCCGGGAAGCGTATGCTTTATCTGCGGAGATGTGATCTTCTCCGGAGATACGCTGTTCAGGCTGTCTGTCGGAAGGACGGATTTTCCGGGCAGCAGTATGAATGCGATGATGTGGTCTATGCGGCAGCTTGCGGCACTTGACGGGGATTACACAGTGTATCCCGGCCACGGCTCAGCCACAAGGCTGAGTACAGAGAGAAAAATGAATCCATATATGAGAAGAGCAATATCAGAGAGATGAATACTATAAATAATAAAATGCCGATCGTTCTGGTCGGCAATTCCTTTAAATACGAGATAGAGGCTACCTGTAAGCTGTTTTTCAGCACTGCACGGTTCTCGTTCAGCTCCGACCCGGAGGACGCCTGCGGAGAGAGCTATGTGCTTGCGGCGGTAAGGGATAACGGAGGTATGCCGGAATATGAGGTCACAGTAAGGCTTGACGGCGGTATACCGGTACATGAGTGCAGAGCTGTCCCGGCGGAGGAGCTTGAGCATGAGATATGCCGCTCGATCTTTCATAGCCTTGCAGACCTTACAGGTATACGTCCGCCGTGGGGGCTGATGACAGGAATACGCCCGGTCAAAAAGGTGACGGAACTTTTACAGCAGGGGAGAAGCCTTGAGGAAGCCGGGGAGATACTGACAAGGCGTTTTGAGCTTACGCCGGAAAAGCTCCGCATTGCCTGCGAAACGGCTGTGAATCAGCTGCCGATACTCGAAAAGATCGACACCTCAGCGGTCAGTCTTTATGTATCAATACCATTCTGTCCGACAAGGTGCAGCTACTGCTCATTCGTGTCGCACTCAATGGATTCGGCTGTAAAGCTTATGCCGGACTATATCCGCTGCCTGTGCCGTGAGCTTGAGATCATCGGAGAGCTTGTGCGTGAGACTGATACAAGGATAGATACGATATACTTTGGCGGCGGCACTCCGACTGCTATCTCAGCGGACGATCTGCGGACAGTCATGGAGCAGGTGCAGCGGTCGTTCGACCTGACAAATATACGGGAGTACAGCGTAGAAGCCGGGAGACCGGATACTATCACTGAGGAGAAGCTGAGGGTCATAAAGGAATATGGTGCGGGCCGTATCTCAGTGAATCCGCAGACGCTCAATGATGATGTACTTCGTGTCATAGGACGGCAGCACTCCGGTGAGGATGCGATACGTGCATTTGAGCTTGCCCGGAAAACAGGCTTTGACAATATCAATACCGACCTTATCGCCGGACTTCCGACCGAGCAGCCCGACAGCTTCCGCAATACCCTTGACAGGATAACAGAGCTTTCGCCGGAAAGCATAACAGTCCATACCCTGACGATAAAGCGTTCAGCTGCACTCTTTGCTGACGGCAGCGTGAACAGCTCAAATCCTGCGGCTGAAATGGTACGCTACAGCATAGAAAAACTGCTGAGCATGGGCTATAAGCCGTATTATATGTACCGCCAGAAAAATACCGTAGATAATCTTGAAAATATCGGCTATGCCAAGCCGGGATATGAGAGCTATTACAATATATTCATAATGGACGAAACTCAGACCATACTCGGTGCAGGCTGTGCTGCGTCAACAAAGCTCGTCTATCCGGACGGGAGGATAAAGCGTATACACAATTACAAGTACCCATACGAATATATCCGGCGGTTCAGTGAGCTTATGGATAAAAAGGAGGAGGCGGCAGAATGCCTGAGAAAAATAAGCTCTACGAGGCTGAAATAACCGGTATAACCTCGGAGGGCAGCGGAGTCTGCCGGATAGACGGAATGGCAGTGTTCGTTCCGGAAACTGCCGTCGGGGACGTACTGAGGGTGCGTATCGTCAAGGTGCTGAAAAGCTACGCGTACGGTATAATTGATGAGCTGATAAAGCCGTCAGCTCACAGGACAGAGCAGTCCTGTCCGGCGTATCACAGGTGCGGGGGCTGTGTTTTCCGGCACATGGATTACCGGGAGGAGTGCCGGGTAAAGGAGGGTATCGTAAGGGACGCATTTGAACGTATAGGCGGGCTCTCTCCGGAATATGACGATTTTATTGCTGCGGAGATACCCGAAAGATACCGCAATAAGGCACAATACCCCCTTGCGGTGCATGACGGCAGGGCGGTATGCGGCTTTTTCGCACCAAGGAGCCACAGAGTGATACCGATAGATGACTGTCCTCTCCAGCCAGAGCTTTTTTCACGTATAGTCCGGCATATACTTGCCTACATCAACAATAGCGGACTTACAGTATATGATGAAGCGACGGGAAAAGGGCTTCTCCGGCATATTTATCTGAGAAGAGGCAATTACTCCGGTGAGGTCATGGTCTGTATCGTTGCGGCGGGGGACTGCTCCCGGCAGCTTTCAGGGCTTTGCAGTGAGCTTGTGCAGGATTTTCCGGAGATACGGAGCATAGTGCTGAATATCAACCCGGAGCGGACAAATGTGATACTCGGCAGCAGATGTGTGACGCTGTGGGGCAGTGATACGATAAAGGATATAATGTGCGGAAATACGATAGAAATATCTCCGCTGTCGTTTTATCAGGTCAATACAGTACAGGCGGAAAGGCTTTACGGACGGGCGGCGGAATATGCTGCATTAAGCGGCGGAGAAACTATAGCTGACCTGTATTGCGGAGCCGGAACGATAGGGCTTTCAATGGCACGCTCAGCCGGCAGGCTTATCGGAGTGGAGATCATTCCTGACGCAGTCAGAAACGCAATAGAAAATGCACAGGCAAGCGGTATCACAAATGCACAGTTCCGGTGCGGCGACGCCGGAAAGGTGTTTGAGCAGCTGCGGAGAGAGGGCTGTGAGCCGGACGTGATCGTACTTGACCCGCCGAGAAAGGGTTGCTCAGAGGAAACCCTGAAAGCAGTAGTATCAGCAGCTCCGGAGCGTATAGTGATGATCTCCTGCAATCCCTCAACCGCAGCAAGAGATGCTGCTTTTCTCGGTACACTCGGCTATAAGACTGAAAGGATAAGCGGTGCAGACCTGTTTCCGAGAACGAGGCACGTTGAGTGCGTAGTTTTGATGTCACGAGAAAAGTGAGGAGAATAAGAAAAGTGCCGAAAATTCGGCACTTTTTCTCTTATGTAGAAATGATGAGATTTTCGTGGAGTGGATTTTTCCTGTTCTTGGAAATAAGTCCAGTGTCTCCCGGAGATACAGTGCGCTTTGACTTACTAAAAGCACCCGACCTTATGTAGTTGGAGGGAAGAAATCCGACCGGTATGAATATACTATCAGAGTTCACCTGTGAAAGACTGAATTTCATCAAATTCCTTATAATGCTTGAATAGAATCTGCAAGACATCCTGCAAAAAATCACTTTCACGATTATATCCTTCAACAGTTATACTTGAATACGCAGGAATATCTTGTCCATTAACCTATTCTCCGTCAGCCAAGTTGTAACTTCAGAAGTAAGATCAGCTAGTACGGCATTTCCAGCTTTCACCTTTGATAGAAAAGCAGAGATATTCGCATCAAAGTGCATTTCAGCAAGAAGCTCTGCTGCTTTTTGCTGAGCCTGCAAATACTCAGCAGCGGATTCTGCACTGACAGGCCATGATTGGCACCCAGTAAGCTTTTGAATCAGCTGCGAGATCAGCATTTTATTTGGCGTGATCATCTTCAGGATTCCAAGATCTTCACGGGGTTGTGATGCATAGTTTGCGCTGATCTCTGTCCACTCCTTTTTAAGAGCATCGGTACACTTTTGAACCTGATCCCTGTACTTCTGGGGATTGATGACCTTCTGAGCCTGAAATATCTGTGCTGTCTCTGACATAAGGGTGCGTAAAAGCTGGTCTGTTCCTTCGGATGCATGAAAATCAAAGTATTTCTGTACCGTCAAATAGCTTTTTACGGCTTCTGCAAATATTGTATACGTAGTAAAAAAAACATTATTTCTGGAGGCCTCACGCTCATTTTCTATTACAGCATTCTTGTTTTTTGCAACTTCCTGCATCAAGCTCACACAAACGCTGATTTTATTCTGCATTACCCGTTCACCTCCTCAAAGGCTGCCAAAAGCGCATCAAATCCAGATTTTTCGTCTGCAAACCTTGGATGCTCGATACGGTGGACATCACCGCACACCACATTCCCGCATTTTTGATGTAGTCTATCGCTTTGAGCGTTGTCTGAAAGGAACCGGGCTTGCGGAACAGGTCATGCATTTCTTCCATACCGTCAAGGGAGAGCTGATATTTCCGACACCCGTGGTCGTAAAGCCTTTGACAGACCTCATCATTCAGGTGGAACGGATTGCCAAGTATGCCCCATGTGATGCCTTTTTCTTTCAGAAGCTCCGCCAGTTTCCAAAAATCACGGTGGAGTATCGGATCACCGCCCGTGATGTAAAAATAGGGAGTCCTACCGAGCTTGTCGCACATAGCCTCGCAGCTCTCGACCACCTGTTTCATCTTCTCCCACGGCATTTCCGTGAGTGCCTTGCAGTTATCCTCAGCGAAAATATAACAGTGCTTGCACCGCT
>JAFVFL010000010.1 GCA_017475555.1 Ruminococcus sp. | reverse complement strand
ATACCACAACCGCGCCGTCGATCAGCTCTGCAATGTGGTGTGCGTGTTGGACGGTCGCCGTGAAGATCAATGTCTGACCGACTGCGTATTCACGGTATGCGGCAGCGACAGCTTGATTTTGAAGCGGATTATCCACGGCATGCTGCCGGGAGAAGCAATGAACCGTGCGATCAGCAAGGTCACAGGAAATCGCTATGAGAACATCAAGATATTCTTCGATATCCTTTATATCGCCCTGTCTGCCATCGTTTGTCTGATCTTCCTCGGAAAGCTGGAGGGCGTCCGCGAAGGCAGCATCATTGCAGCTGTACTTGTCGGTACGATCATAAAGGGATATAATTTGATATTTGATAGGCTTACAAATGCAGAATCTGAACACAAACAAGATGCAACAGATACTGATAACAAATAAAAAGAATCCCCCTCACCAAGCAGAAGCATTACTACCTGCATGATGAGGGGGATCATATCATTACATTCACTTTTCTACCTTTCCGTGTTGACCGTCATGCCTTCCTGCCGCTTCACCGTCAGCGTCCCGTATATGATTCGTCGCATTTTAATAGATCGTCCTTTCATGCACGCTGTCAAACAGTCTCTTGTATTTCCGCTGCTCAGATTTTAGGCAGACAAGATAGTATTCAGTATGGCACTCCGGATCAACCAGCGGAATATCAATTCTGCCGGGGACACGAATATCACGGCGGATATAATAATCGGAGGCAAAGATCGGATAGGGAGAGTTTGACGCAATTTCCGCAAAACTGCTGCGGTCTATCTGCGGCAGGTACTTGGTGTTCGGCGTCTTTGCACGGTGCATATTTGACCAGAAACCGATATTTGTCAGCAGAAGAACAGAAAGACCGTCCAGATCTTTCAGATGTATCTCGGGATAAAAGGTCAGCGGATCGGAGGGCAGGACGGACACCAGAAGTGTTTCTTCTCCGCATTTTTTCGCATAGAATCGGTCATCATCAGGGTGGTAATGGGTGACTGCAAGTTGATAGATGCCACGCTCCAGATAATCAAGGAAGCTGCTGTCATCCTTCATATCGGCTGAAATGGTCATCCCTGCGAATATACTGTTCAGGATTGGCGCAAAGACCTCCTGCGGCACAGGAGCGCAATAACCGACAGACAGTGTGTGCAGGCTGCGGTCAAATTGTCGCACCTTATCGGTGAAATCCTGATTTGCTTCCAGAACACGCCTTGCATATTCGGCGGCTTTCTGTCCCGTTTCGTTCAGGCGCAGATGATTCTTGCTTCGTTCAAAAAGTATCACTCCCAGCTCGTCCTCCAGTTTTTTCATGGAGCGTGTCATGGCAGGCTGTGATGTGTGGAGCTTCTCTGCTGCGGCAGAAAGTGTCCCACAGTCGGCATATGCCACAAGCTGTTGTAATATGTAAATATCTATCATAATTTCCTCACTATTCACTTCAGATATACTGCTATCCGATATTGGCATTGTACTTTTCCGTTTTTATCGTGTATAATAGAACCATAGTAACAGAAACATTATATCATATTTCAATTATAAAATCAAGGAGGAAATGCTATGGAAACCATCAGACTTTCAAACGGAGTGGCGGTACCGGTCCTCGGTATCGGTACATTCATGATTACACCTGCGGACACAGAAAACGCCGTCTATTCTGCGATCAAGCTCGGCTACCGCATGATCGACACTGCAAATGCCTATATGAATGAGGAAGCTGCCGTCAACGGGGACGAGAACGCAGCCGCTGCACAGAACGAGCGGATCTACAGAAGCGTTATCAGGCTGGCTTAATACACCTATAGAGATTACTATGTGCAGTGGTTCGTGAAGATAGTCGAGGAGTGCAAGAAGAATAACCGCAGCGAAAAGGAAAAGAAAAGCTGGTAAAACAAAAGCAAGTGTGAACCTTCGGGTTTATGCTTGCTTTTTCTGTTTGGGTGTGGTATAATTAGATTAGGTAGATTATGTGTGAGAAAAATAATAATATGGAGAATCACTTTATGAAAGAGCAATTTAAAGACTATTTACTTTCCAAAGGATATAGTGAATATACACCAAGCGGTAATCCAAGTACAGTATATGACTATATTTATCGTATAGAGAAAATCTGTTTAGAGGAAGGAAGTTCATGGGAAATGCTTGCTTCAGATATAGATAGGTTTGTTAAAGATTATGATGTTGGTGGAAAAAATGAAAACATAGGTCAAACATCTCATCGTGCAGTAATAAATGCACTTAAAGCGTTTAAGGCATTTTTAGAGAACCGTTAGATTTCATAATCTGATTTTGATGTGAAAGTTTATATGCGATTACAGATTTTACAGGGAAAGGAGCCGCTATATGTACCCCCCCAGCTCGACACATTCATTGTTGTCGCAGACAGCGAAGCGGTTTTTGAATGCGGTGAAGCATATAAATACATTCATAAAGGAAGTCGATCATGAATATTACTGATAATAGAATTGACGGCGGAAAGCCGTTCGATTGGGGCAGAACATCGGAAGATTATGCAAAATATCGTGACATTTATCCACCAGTATTTTATCAGAAAATAGTGGACAGAGGACTTTGCGTTAACGGTCAGCGTGTGCTTGATCTGGGCACAGGAACAGGTGTGCTTCCCCGGAATATGTATCATTTTGGTGCTGAATGGACAGGCACGGATATTTCAGAAAATCAGATAAAACAGGCAAAAAAACTTGCCGCTCGGGAAAACATGAAAATTGATTTTATCACCTCTGCTGCAGAGGATATTGATTTCCCTGACAAATCGTTTGATGTGATAACAGCGTGCCAGTGTTTCTGGTATTTCAAGCATGATGTAGTGTTGCCTAAACTGTCAAAAATGCTTAAAGATCATGGGAAGTTACTGATTCTCTATATGGCTTGGCTTCCGTTTGAGGATACAATCGCTGGTGCAAGTGAACAGCTTGTCCTGAAATATCATCCTGACTGGTCGGGTGCAGGAGAAACCAGAAAGCCGATATGGATCCCTGAAATTGCCGATCAATATTTTGAATTGACTGAACATGAAGAATATGACCTTAATGTTTCATTTACAAGAGAAAGCTGGCATGGGAGAATGAAAGCGTGTCGTGGTGTTGGAGCATCACTGAACGATGCTGAATTGTCTGCTTGGGAACATGAGCATAAATCGCTGCTTGAACGTATTGCTCCTGATGAATTTGATGTACTTCATTTTGGAGCGTTGGCTGTATTGCAGAAGCTGAAATAAGCGAATGAACAACGCAATCAGAAAAGCGGTATGGGGTTTGCAGAAAATGAGAACGTTATGAGTTGGCTGTTTTCTCATTAGCCAAAAGGTTTACAGACAGTAACAAACGGAGACTTCTCAGGGAGTCTCCGTTTTGCTGTAATAAAGATAGAAAAATGAAAACAGAGGCAGGGCTTCGGGAGTGCGTCTAAATGCTGTCACGAAGATATATGATCGGGAGACCTCACACTAACTACAGAAAATGAAAAATCCCCCTCACCAAGCAGGAGTATATCTCAGCTTCCTGCCTGATGAGGGGGATCATATCATTGTATTCACTTTTCAACGCTGACCGTTACGCCTGATTTGAATCGAAATTTCACTGTAATTATCAGGAACTCCTATTACACAGTTCAATTATCTGGCAGAGTTCTTCATCTATTCAGTTATCCGCCTTGCCTCGATGTAGAATCTCTTATCGTCTGCGTGGCCCATTGAGAACGTCTTTCTCGGAAGTGCCCCGTCCATAATGACCGTCGGGAATAGCTGCGACTTGTGCATTGGCGGCAGGATAAATGCGATACCGTTATGCTTTTCCGCAAGCTCCCTGACATTTTCCTCTCCGTGGATATAGTCGGTCTTTCCGCCGTTTTCAGCGATATACCGGTCAAGAAAGCTCTGAAGCGTGCCGACTGTGAGATTTGATGCTGTTTTTCCGACAGCAATGGTCTTATCCTCAACACCGGCTGACGGGCAGCTGACCACGAAGCTCTGACCTGTTTCTGCCGTACCTGCGGCAAGCTCACTTTCAAGCTCACTGAGCAGCCTTTCACAGTCAACGTCATATACAAGGCGGTGTATAGCCTCAAACTGTAGTGCGTCGCTGTGCAGGTCAACTATCTCGGCGAGTGCGTACCTTGCCGGGTGATGTGACATATCCTTTCCGGGGTTTTCACGCTTCAGCTCCTCGTAAAACTGCTTTGCCGTTGCAAGAGAATGGTTTCCGTCGCCCATAGCATACAGCAGCACCGGCTTGTCAGAAAGACTGTATTTAGCCGAAAACGTCTCCGGATCAGCGAGTGCTCCGAGGGCTGAATCTATTCTCTCCTGCTCTGCCTTGTCAAGAAGATAGCCCGAAATACTGCCGCCGCCCTGCATAAGCTCAGTCTCGTACAGCTTTTTCAGCCTGGACTTGTCCACCGGCTCTATTACGGTATTCTCCGGGTCGTCAATGAGTATCATTATATGCGGCAGCTCAAGCTGTGCACCCTGACGCACCTTAATTCTTGGCGGTATACGCTCTATCACAGTTGCCTCGGTCGCCCTTACCTGTGAGGTGCTGCCCCTTGTGAAATCGTACTCCTCAAGGTCGATCGCACCGATTATCCCCTTTCGCACTATCCCGTCAGACTGCACCCTCTCGACGTATATCATAGCGTCCTTATACTCCGAAAATACGCCGTCTGCGAGGTATTTTTCCATAGTGCTGTGAATGCTGTCTATACGCTCCTCAGCCCCCTCGTCCTCAAGATAGATCTCCGGGAGAATAAGTCTGAGCGTTGACGGAGCGTCCCCCACCTGCCTGTATACCTCGTTCCAGTATTCCGGCTCGCTGGTGTACTGGTCGCAGGCGATAACTGCCCATTTACTGAGGTCTGTGCCCTCTGACGGAAGAAGAATATCCGCCGGGTGAAATGCTGTTTTGCTCATATATCCTGTTCCTTTCTGAACCTTTTCAGCTCTGTGCTGAGCCGTGAGACGGGAAGTCCCACAACGTTGTAAAAGTCTCCTGTGATATAGTCAGTGAAAAGTGCGGCTTTTCCCTGTATACCGTAGCCTCCGGCTTTGTCATACGGCTCGTCGGTGCTGATATACTCCTCAATTTCCTCATCGGAAAGCTCCCGGAAGCGTACAAGCGTACACGACGAGAAGCTGTGCTTTTTACCGCCGTATATCATCGTGCAGCCGGTGTATACCTGATGACCGTTGTCACTCAGAAGCTCCATAAATTCCCGGCACTGAGCCTTATCCGCAGGCTTTCCGAGTATCCTGCCCTCAGCGACCACCACAGTGTCGCAGCCTATCACAAGGCAGTCCGGGTATCTCAGAGCCGCCGCCTCAGCCTTTACAGCTGAGAGGAATTCCGCTGCATTTTCCGGGGGTATCCCCTCCGGCAGCGTCTCGTCAGCGTTCACGCTCACAGCCGTGAAATCGTCCGTTATCAGCTTCATCAGCTCACGCCGTCTCGGTGAGCCGGAAGCAAGGATGATCTTTGCTTTGCCCATATTTCCTTATCTCCTCATTTTCTCCATATTCCCTCAGCCCTATTCGTAGTAGCTTACCAGCCTTGCGGAGTATCTCTCACCGTCCTTTTCAAAGGTGATGAGAAAGGTGAAACGCTGTTCCCGGCTGTCCTCACTGTCCGGGTAAGGGCGGCACCTGTACTGCACCGGGTAGTCATCAGCGTTCTGGTATGACGGATATATCAGAAATTCCCCGAAATAGCAGCTGTCCATGAAATCCTGACAGTCATCAACGCTGAAATTGAAGCAGTCATGGGTGTCCTGAGCCATTGCAGGTACGTAGTATCTTTCCGGCTCAGCGGTACTCAGGTCGAAATTGTACTCTCTTTCGAGAGCCTTTATCTGCTCGGCTGAGAACCGGGTGATATTGACCGGCAGCATGAGGTGCTTGAGTATCAGAACGAACAGCACGAGCAGACCGAGTGCGATCAGGACAGAGATGAGACAGCCCTTTTTCCGCTTTTTTGCTACCTTTTCCGGTATTTCTGCCGCTTCACGCTCTGTCATGCGATCCACCTCCGTTTGATTGTACGAATATATTTTAGCATATTTCCGTAGGATTGTCAATTGCAGATCTATAGCTCCTGCTCAAACGGGTCAGCAAACACATTCACGCACGGCACTCCCGTAAGCGAGGTGCTCAGTCTGTCCGGCTGCGAGGTACCGGCATAGAGGATAAATTCGCCCTCCATTATCGCCCTCACTCCGTTTTCTCCGACGGTCGAGAACGCTGTATCCGATATTGGTATCTCATATTCTGCGGACTCTCCGGCTTTCAGGAATATCCTCCGGAATCCGCAGAGACTGTGATTTGGTACGGCACATTCATTGTCGCTCCAGATATATATCTGTATAACGTCGCCCGTATCCCTGCCGCCGGTGTTTTCAGCTGTGACATAGGCGGTGCGGTCAGAGTACCGTATCGAGGTGCAGCGTACCTGCGAGTATGTCAGTCCGTAGCCGAAGGGATAGAGTACGTTCTCATCGCCCTCAATATACCTGTACGTCCTGTTCTTCATGCTGTAATCCGTGAAATCCGGCAGCAGCTCCGCCTTTTTGTAGAATGTCACCGGCAGCTTTCCGGACGGTGATACATCTCCGAAAAGTATATTTGCAAGTGCTCTTCCTCCGAACTGTCCGGGATACCACGCATGGATAAGTGCGTTGCAGTCAGCGTTGGTATTGATGGCACTCCCGGCAGCTGTTACGATTATCACCGGCTTTCCACGGCTCATCACAGCCCTCACCAGCCGCCGCTGAGATTCCGGCAGACGCAGGTCAGGTTTGTCGCCTGAGGCGTATTCGTTCCCTGCATCGCCCTCCTCGCCCTCTATAGTCGGGTCAAGTCCTACACAGAGTATCACGGCATCGGAATGGTCTGCAACTGTCACAGCCTCCGATATGCGGTCGTCAGCCATTGCAAGCCCGGACACCCGGTCTTTGTAGAGGTGGCAGCCCTCGGAGTACATCACCCTTCCGGGAAATGCGTCCTGTATGCCCTCAAGGAATGTCACGTATCTGTCAGCTCTGCCGCAGTAATTCCCCTCAAGGACGGCTCTGCTGTCGGCGGCGGGCCCTATGACGCCGATAGTTTTCAGGCTATCCCGGTCAAGCGGCAGTATACCGTCATTTTTCAGCAGCACCATTGATTCCTCAGCACAGCGGAGTGCGTGAGCCTTGTGCTTTTCACATGAGACTGTGCTGTAATCAATATCATCATACTCCGTCCCGCCGTCGAGCATACCAAGCCTTATCCTCGTTTTCATGACATTTATGCACGCACGGCGGATATCCTCCGGAGTGATAAGTCCCTCTTCGAGTGCGATGAGGATATGGAGATAGGTGCTGCCGCAGTTTAGGTCGCAGCCTGCCTTCAGTGCCATTGCTGCGGATTCCGGTGCAGACGAGGTGACACCGTGACCCGTGTGAAAATCACGTATCGCCCAGCAGTCCGAGGCAAAGTATCCGTCGAAGCCCCACGACCGCAGCTTGTCCATGAGAAGCCTGCTTGCACACGACGGCTCACCGTTGACGCAGTTATACGCACCCATGACCGCACCGACCCCGGCTTCACGGACAAGTGCCTCAAATGCCGGGAGATATGTCTCCTCAAGATCCTTAGGACAGACCTCTGCGTTGAAGCTGTGCCGTCCGGCTTCCGGCCCGCTGTGTACGGCTAAATGCTTCGCACAGGCAGCAGTTTTCAGCACGCTGCCGCTGCCCTGAAGCCCCTTGACGAACGCACAGCCAAGGCGTGCAGTCAGGAACGGGTCTTCGCCGTAGGTCTCCTGACCTCTGCCCCACCTCGGATCACGGAAGATGTTGATATTAGGCGACCATATGGTCAGTCCCTTGTAAATATCCCGGTCACCTCTTGCGGAAAATTCATTGTATTTCGCTCTTGCCTCATCTGCGGTCATCTCCCCGGCAAGCCGCACAGCCTCCTCGTCAAAGGCTGCGGCAAGCCCGATAGCCTGCGGGAACATTGTCGCCGTGCCAGCCCTTGCAGAGCCGTGCAGCCCCTCATTCCACCAGTTATACGCCGGCAGACCCAGCCGTTCGATAGCCGGTGCGTCGTATTTCAGCTGTGAAGCCTGTTCCTCGGTCGTCATTCTGTCAGTGATATCTATTGCTCTTTCCAGAGCTGATAAAGTTTTGTCCCTGTATTTTTCCATAGGTCGGCACCTCTTATCCGGTTTTGTGACTATTATACTACATTTTTTCAATGTTTTCTAACCAAATATTGCTTGTTATAGAAATTTGTGAAATTTATCGGAATTATTTTGAGTAAACTGACTAAAACTATTGACAAATTTACACAGAAATGTTATAATAGCCCTATAGCATTTATATGCTGAATGCTATACCGCAGCATATCTGTTCTGAAGGGAGAGGAGCCTTATGCAAAAATTACTCAGCTATCTCGGTCTTGAAAAGCAGAGCAAGTCCGTAAGAGATCACTTCTACGCAACGAATATGAGAGCGAGCATCTATATGTCCATTGTCGTCATAGTGCTGGAGATATGGATGATGATACGCATGACAAGGACGCTCATAGTAAACGACCTCATGGGCAATTTCAGCCACTATTTTGAAAAGTATTACATAAACTACATACTCCTGCTGACCGCCGGTATAGTCATGTTCATATTCTCTGTCAGGTTCCTCCGGGGCAAGACAGACAAGAAAGCGGTCGGGCTGTTCCTCTTGTACGCCTTTTCCTTTATATGCCTGTATTTCGGCATTAAAGTCTCTATCAACGACTACGCCAAGGGCGAGCAGATACTCACCTTCCTGACTATGGAGATATTCGTGGTGTGCCTGCTGATATGGAAGCCTATAGTCGGGTTCCTGATACACTCCTCGGCGTATATCTATTTCTATATCCGCATAAACTCCATGGTCGCCGTGAATACCGGCGAGGTGGGGACTACCGTCGCTACGCAGATAAACCTGTTTACGATGTGGATATCAACGATGATGTTCATTATCAGCAACTACAACAAGACGCTGTCACAGGCTCAGAAGGACGAGAATCTTGAAAAGATGAACAGTTATCTGCGGCGTATTTCCGTCATTGATGACTTGACCGGCATACACAATATGCTGTATTTCCGGACTGAGGCGGAGAAGATATTGAGCATGGTGACTACCGACAGAAGAAATACCGTGTTCCTGTTCCTTGATATCGAGAATTTCAAGTCGTATAACGAAAAGTACGGCTTTCAGGCAGGCAACGAGCTGCTGAAGACCTTTGCAGAGCTGCTCGAAAAGAATTTTGAAGGCTCTCTCGTTTCACGCTTCTCTGATGACCATTTCGTGCTGCTGACCACTATCGAGGGCTGTCAGGAGACGATAAACAGGCTCTCTGACGAGATAAGACATTTACAGGGCGAGGTGCAGCTCTCGCTCAAATGCGGTGCCTACCGCCCGGAGGACAGCGAGCGTGATCCGAGCCAGGCGTGCGACAGGGCAAGATTTGCGTGCAACAATATAAAGAAGCACTTCGGAAAGAGCTTTTGTATGTATGATGCCTCGCTCGAACAGCGTTTCCAGCAGAAGCAGCATATCGTGAACAATATCGACAGTGCCATAGAAAACGGCTATATCAAGGTGTATTATCAGCCTGTGATGAATACGGCGAACGGCTGTATATGCGGTCTTGAGGCACTTGCAAGGTGGGAGGACCCTGAGTACGGGCTGCTGCCGCCGGGTGCATTTATCGAGATACTTGAGGAGTACAGGCAGATCCACAAGCTCGACCGCTGCATTATCGAGCAGGTGTGCAGGGATTACAGGGCTGCGGCGGATGAGCATGAGCCGTTCGTTCCTGTGTCGCTCAATTTCTCAAGGCTCGACTTTGAGCTGTGTGATATCGTCGGATTCCTGTGCGAGGTGTCCGATAAGTACAGAGTACCGAGAAATTACCTTGACATAGAGATAACTGAAAGTGCCCTGACAGACCAGCAGAGCTTTTTGCAGACGGCAATGAAAAAGCTGCATGACGCAGGCTTCAAGATATGGCTCGACGACTTTGGCAGCGGCTATTCCTCGCTGAACGTCCTCAAGGACTATCAGTTCGATGTCATGAAGATAGATATGAAGTTCCTTTCGGGCTTCGGCGTCAACGACAAGACAAGCACGATACTCCAGAACATCGTAGGGCTTACAAAGCAGCTGAGCATGGTATCGCTCACTGAGGGAGTGGAGTCGCCGGAGCAGTTCGATTTCCTGCGTGATATAGGCTGCGACAGGGCTCAGGGATACCTTTTCAGCAAGCCCGTACCGCTCAGTGAGCTGCGTGAGAAGATTGATTCGGGCGAACTCAGAGTATCTCCGGAATTTGTTCCGGCGTGAGCGGTGCAGCTATGGAGATAAGAGAGGTAAAAAGCAATAAAAAGCAATATATCCGGCTTCTCCTGCTTGCTGATGAGCAGGAGGACATGATAGACAGATATCTTGAAAAAGGTACAATGTATGTGCTTGACAATAACGGGGTCAGGGCTGAATGCGTTGTCACTGACGAGGGCAGCGGAGTGCTTGAGATAAGAAATATCGCTGTTTACCCGGAGTTTCAGGGCATGGGCTGCGGTAAAAGTCTGATAGACTTCGTGAGGGAGCGTTATTCAGGAGAGTATGATATATTGCAGGTCGGGACGGGCGACAGTCCGCTGACCATACCATTCTATGAAAAGTGCGGATTCAGACGGCATCATGTGATAAAAAATTTCTTTACAGACAACTATGACCACCCGATATATGAGAGCGGTGTGCAGCTTGCCGACATGATATATCTACAGATGAAGCTCTGAAAACAGGCAGTAAAAAGGAGAGAACAGGATAGCTTGAAAAACAGCAGAAAACAGGATTTTTTTAAGGGCATAAGGCAGGGGATACCGATAGCTCTCGGATATTTCTCGGTGTCGTTCGGCTTCGGGATAATGGCTGTACGCTCAGGTATTTCCGCCCTTGCCGCTTCGGTCATATCAATTACTAATGTAACCTCAGCCGGTCAGGCTGCCGGAGTCGGGATAATCGCCGCCGGAGGTACGCTCATAGAGCTGATACTCGTACAGATCACCATAAATCTGCGGTATTCGCTCATGGCACTGTCGCTCTCCCAGAGGCTTGACCCGTCTTTTACACCGGCACACCGGCTTTTTGCAGCATATGGCATAACCGACGAGATATTCGCAGTCTGTGCCGCTCAGCCCGTACCGCTGACACCGTGGTATATGTACGGCGTGATACTTATTTCCGTTGCCGGGTGGGTCGCAGGTACAGCTACAGGCGGTGCGGCAGGAGAGATACTCCCGGCGTCAGTCTCGTCCGCAATGGGCATAGTCCTCTACGGTATGTTCATAGCTATAGTCGTTCCGCCGGCAAGAAGGAACCGCAGTATCCTCGTTGTCGCAGTATCCGCCGCCGCTCTGAGCACGCTTTTCTGGTACGTGTTCACATCGGTGTCACAGGGCTTTGCGGTGATAATCAGCTCCGCCGCCGCAGCTGCTGCCGGGGCTGTGCTTTTCCCCCGTGAGGAGGGTGAAGCATGAGGCTTGCGGTGTATATTGCTGCAATGGCACTGACGACGTATCTTATCCGTATGATACCGTTTGCGTTTTTCCGGAGGAGGATACGTTCACGCTTCGTCCGCAGCTTTCTCTACTATATCCCCTATGCGGTGCTGAGTGCAATGACTATACCGGCGATATTCTACAGCACGGGCAGCATTGTGACTGCCGCAGCCGGTACCGCCGCAGCTCTGATTCTTGCATACTTCGGGCTGCCGCTCATTGCCGTTGCAGCCGCCGCAGCTGCCGCAGTATTCATTGCAGGGCTTTTTTTGTGATAACATTATTCCTTTCAGGCGAATATAATGAAGTGTAAAAACTGATATGAAGCTGAAAGGACAATTTATCATGCCTGTTATATTTTTAAGTCCCTCCACTCAGGAGTGGAATCAATACGCAACGAGCGGCAACGAGGAGCAGTACATGAATCTTCTTGCCGACCGGCTTGAGCCGTACCTCCGTGCGAGCGGTATAAGGTACGTCCGGAACGACCCGGCAAGGAATGTTCAGGGTGCTATCGCAGACTCAAATGCCGGAAATTATGACGTTCATCTTGCACTTCACAGCAATGCCGCACCGGAGAGCCTTGCCGGTAAGCTGAGGGGGATAGATGTCTATTTTGCACCCGGAAGTCAGTCGAGCGAGCGGCTGGCGAATATAATTGCCAACGATTTAAAGGCGATATACCCGCTGCCTGACAAGGTCAGGGCTGTTCCGACGACCTCGCTCGGTGAGGTACTGAGGACAAAGGCGACGGCGGTGCTGTGTGAGCTTGGATACCACGATAACTATGCTGATGAGGCGTGGCTGAAAAACAATCTTGAGACTATTGCGGCATCTCTCGCACGGTCGCTGTGCGATTATTTCGGTATCCCCTTTATTCAGCCCTCTGCGGTAATGTGGGGGACTGTGATAACGGACGGCTCCGGGCTGAATATCCGCAGCTATCCGGGTATGTCAGGAGCGATAATCGGGTCTGTGCCGAACGGAAGTACGGTGATGATAAGCGGTCAGACCGGGAACTGGTATGTCATTACCTATGAGGATATCACCGGATATTCGAGCAGTGATTTTATATTTGTATAGCAGAATGCCCCATATGAACTGACCCCAAAAAGTTAGACAAAGAATAATAGAAAACATTGTGCAAAGCGACTAAGCGATGAGCTTGGTCGCTTTGCTGCATTATGCAGTGTTGGAGAGGCGGTACTCAACAGGCGACATTCCATCGAGTTTCAGCT
>JAFVFL010000001.1 GCA_017475555.1 Ruminococcus sp. | reverse complement strand
CTTTTCAGCCAAATTTCGGAATTTTAAGGGTCGTCTCTTGAACCCATTCAGCTTTATCTGAATAAAGCTAAATAAATCCAAGCAGTACATTATTTACATTGTTCAATTTTCAAGGTGCTTGCTGTCACCCTCAGGCGACTTAATCATTATAACACGTCCGGAAGAATTTGTCAACTAAAATTTCAGCTCAAATTCAGCCGGATTTTTATGCAGTCTGACGAAAAAATAAGAAAAATAAAGCACAGCCTCACGGCTGTGCTTTCAGACGAACGTTTAAACAAGATCGAAATCGCTCATATCCGCACCGATAACGCTCGGCGGATCAACACCTGCGTCCTCGGTATTCTTCGGGAACGCTCCGTAGTACGAATCGTTCGTATTTCTTGCACAAACGACCGACTGAACGTTGTAATTGCTGACGTAGACCTTATATATAATAGTATCGTCTATCATCTTGTTTATCTTGTCAGCGAACCTGCCATTCTGTATAGCGTCCGCACCAGTATCCTCATTCACCGGGTTGGCGTCAGCGGTGCTGAGCCTGTATCCACGGCTGCCATCCCAATAGAAATAGAACGCACCGTTTCCTACATAGTCCGTGAAGCCGTTATGGGCACTCCGCTCCAGTGCAGAATACTCCGTAACAGCGGTCTGTGCCGCATTGAAGATGATCTTCGCCTTACTATTTGCAGTGCGGACTCTCGCACGGCGGAGGAAATACCCCCACGTCGGGACGAGGATCGCAAGAAGAATGCCGATTATCGCAATAACTATAATAAGCTCCATGAGCGTGAAGCCTTTTTTCTTTCGGTTCATGCAAACGCCTCCTAAGCCTTATTCAAGACTATTATACCACTTTATTCATAATTTGTCAACAAAAATATTTCGTGCATTTGCACAAAGATTGGCGTGAATATATGTGCAGTTATCCAATCAGCTCCAACGCACGGCTCAGCTGCACATCATCATCTGTCCTGATAAGTCCGTGATCCATTTCGATATACTCGTCCGGCTCTATGCCGATCCCGTTGTAGCACTCCCAGTCGCCGACGGTGTACGTACCGGCAGTATAGTGCAGTATACCGCTGTTTCCGTGCTTTTCAAGGTGCTTCTCGACCTGATAGATACCCTTGCCGAACGTCCTCTCGCCGACCAGGGTACACCCCGTACCCTGTTTCAGAAGTGCCGCCACGATCTCCGACGCGCTATATGTTTCGCTGTTCATCAGAACAACGACCGGCTTTGTTATCTCCTCGCCGTCCGTCTCGGTCGTGAGGACTGTCTCCTCGCCCTTGAAGCTCGTCTGCGTCACGTAATTGTCGCCGACAAATTTATCCGCACAGGCTATAGCAATATCAGTCTGACCGCCGGTGCTGCCCCGCAGGTCGATGACAAAGCCCTCCGCAGCGGAAAGCTCCTCCAGAGCCGTATCAAAATACCCCTCGGTGAACGTCGAAAAGCTCTCGATATGGATATATCCGGCATTTCCGAGCATTTCCCACGTCATGCCACGCTGCGGCTCGTTATCACGGGTAAACGTGATATTGAGCGTGCTGCCGTCCCGGAGAACGGTCAGCTCCGCAGCCGTGTCCTGCTTGCCCATTATGAGCTTTGCCGTGTTAAGAAAATCATCAGCAACGCCGCCGCCGTTTATCGCCGTTATCTCGTCGCCAGCCCTCAGACCGGAGCGGTACGCCGCCATATCCTCCTGAACGTCCGTCAGAAGAATAGCTCCCGAATCGCTGATACCGACCGAAAAACCGCTTGAAACAGCCGTTCCGGACTTATTTATCTCATTGATGAGCTGATTTATTTCGCTCTGCTCATCATCACCGATATAGACCGTATAATCATCGCCGCCGGCTTTCAGGTAGCCATTCACCGCCGCAATATCGTCAAAATCCGGGTCGCCGCTCTCAGCGATTATCTCCCGGCACTCCTCCATTATCGAAAATCCGGAATTATCCGCCGCACCGTAGCCGCCGAGTGTCAGCCCGGCATAGGTGAGAGCCGCACCTCCGGCAGCCGAGATTATCATAAGGAGTATCGTTTTCTGCCTCTGCTTCTTTTCCATTCTGACCTCTGCCGAAAACTCGACCCTCTTTCTTCCGGAGAGGAAAGAGGGTCTGTTTTGATCAATCGTTCTTAGGTTTTACTAAGCTCAATTATGCGTTGTAAACTGAGATAGCAGCCTCAAGAGCAAGGTCTGCATTGCCCTTATAGGTTGTGTATGTCTCAGAAGTAACTACGCCTGAAGGATATGTGCCTGTGTAAGTAGCATCTGTCTCAACAGCTACTGCGATGCAAGAACCGTCCTCAACACGAGCCTTGATGTCTCCGTCAACCTTGGATATATCCTTGAAGAAGTTCTCAACCTTGCTTCCGAAGTTGTTAGCTGAAGGTGAGAAGTCAGTCCATGAACCGTTGCTGTAGCTAATAGTTACAGTACCGCCGATATCTCCGCCAGCCTCATCGATCTCAGTGATAGCTGAGTTGATAGCCTTGTAGATCGAGCTTGCTGTGCTGTTAGCAGAAGAGATCTTGGACTTTCTTACGTAGCCGAGCATTGAAGGAACGAGGATTGCTGCGAGAACACCGATGATAGCGATAACAACGATGAGCTCAATGAGTGTAAAACCTTTCTTTGTAGTTTTCATGATAGAAAACCTCCTTTATAAATTTTGTGCTTTCGCACTGATTTCGGTTCTGGTTGATCCAGATTTTCAGCCCGGGTCTTTGTCTCCCGGCTTACTCTCTCTGGGCTTCTCCCTTTCCCTTTCCGTGATTATAGTATATCACGCTATTCACAATTTGTCAATACTTTCTCGAAAAATTTTTCACGATTTTTTTCGATTTTACATTCAGTAATCAAAACCGCACTTTTTTGTCGGTTTTTTCGTCAAACTGCACAACATTCTGTGAATAATACGTTTCTTTTAACAATAAACCCTTACTGCACTACTCCGGAGTTCATGCCGCCCTGAGGTGTGCCGCCCATCTGTGCAAGGAAACGATAGAATTCCTGCTTGTCCTGGCACTTTTCAAGTGCGTCGATCTCATTGATAACGTTCTTCGCTGTGAGCCTTGCAAGCTCCTGGTCGAGCGACATCATGCCCTGCTGCTTTCCTGTCTGTATAGCCGACTGGATAAGGTGGATCTTGTTATCACGTATCATTGCCGAAATAGCGTCGGTAACGTTAAGTATCTCCATGACCGCAACTCGTCCTGTGCCGTCCTTCTTCGGGATAAGGGTCTGCGAGATTACGCCGACAAGGTTGTTCGCAAGCTGTGTTCTGATCTGCTGCTGCTGGTGCTCAGGATAAACGTCGATGATACGGTTGATAGTATCTGCTGCGGAGGTCGTATGCAGAGTTGACATAACAAGGTGTCCGGTCTCGGCTGCGGTTACTGCCGCCTGAATCGTCTCAAAGTCACGCATCTCTCCTACGAGGATTACATCAGGGTCCTCACGGAGGGCTGCTCTGAGGGCGAGTGCGAAGTCCGGAACGTCATCGCCGATCTCTCTCTGGTTCACCATACATCTCTTGTGGTCGTGAACGTACTCTATCGGGTCCTCAACTGTGATGATGTGTGCCGAGCGGTTGAGGTTTACGAAGTCTATCATGCCCGCAAGCGTTGTTGACTTACCTGAACCGGTAGGGCCTGTAACAAGCACAAGTCCACGGGGTCTCATCGCAAAATCCGCAAGTATCGGCGGAAGTCCGAGATCCTCAAGTGTCGGGATATCGTTTCTGAGCAGACGGATAGCTATAGCCGGCTTGCCCTTCTGGAAGTACACGTTGACACGGTGACGGTAGCCGCTCTTGGTCTGGAAAGAAAAGTCTGTATCGTGGTGGTTGTTGACGCTCGTCTGCTGTGCGTCATTCGTCATCTGGTTGACGATATCGAGTATCTCCTCCTCGTCCATCTCCGGATACTGGCTTCTCATCGTTCTGAGAGTACCGTTGAGGCGGACTACCGGTGCGATAGCGTTTGTGAAATGAAGGTCAGAACAGCCGAGCAGTCTTACCTCGTCAAGAATGCGGTGAATGTTGATTATGCCCATTTTCGTTTCCTCCCTCTATCTCTTATACGGTGAATGTTGTTCTTACAAGCTCATCAATTGAGGAAATGCCCTGCTTTACAAGCTCTGCCGCATTGTCACGAAGCAGCTTTGTACCATTTGCCTTCGCAGCCTTCTCGATATCCTCCTTGCCGCCGCCCGCAGCGATGATCTGCGATACCTTTGCGGTACAGTGGATTATCTCGTGGATAGCAGTTCTGCCTCTGTAGCCTGTGTTGTTGCACGCAGTGCAGCCGCCCGGCTCGTATATCTCTATCGGGCCCTGACCGGCAATTCCCATAAGCTCGTCCTCCTCCGGAGTTGAGAGCCTTGCCTTCTTGCACTCCGGGCAGAGTCTCTTGACAAGTCGCTGTGCTATAACGCCGATGAGTGAGGTCGCTACCATGTACGGAGCAACGCCCATATCAACAAGACGTACAACAGTCGAAGCTGCGTCGTTGGTATGAAGTGTGGAAAGAACAAGGTGTCCGGTGATAGCGGCACGGATACCGATATCAGCAGTCTCGGTATCACGCATCTCTCCTATCATGACTATATCCGGGTCCTGACGGAGGATAGAACGAAGAGCTGCGGCAAAGGTCATGCCGGCTTTCTGGTTTACCTGACACTGATTGATACCGTCGATAGCCTTCTCGACAGGGTCCTCAACAGTAACGACGTTTACGTGCGGCTTGGCTATCTCGCCGAGTGCAGCGTAAAGGGTAGTGGTCTTACCGGAACCGGTAGGGCCTGTAACGAGGATAACGCCGTGAGGAACACGGAGCATCGACTCGAAGAGCTGGTAGTTGTACTCGCTCATTCCGAGGTCGGTTATCTTTCTCAGTGCGATCTGTCCTGTGGAAAGGATACGGATAACTATTTTCTCGCCGTGTACCATAGGAAGCGAGGAAACACGGACGTCGAGCGTTGTGCCGTCAACGACCTGTGTGAAACGGCCGTCCTGCGGTATTCTCTTCTCGGCGATGTTCATTCCGCTGATGAGCTTCATACGTGTCGTAAGTGCACTGTGCACCGCACTTGAGATGTTCATAAGCTCGATAAGGTCGCCGTTTACACGGATACGTATTCTTGTATACTTCTCGAACGGCTCTATATGGATATCGGTTGCGTCCGCTCTGTAGGAGTTCTCAACGATAGTGGTAGCGAGCTTAACGATAGGTGCGTTCTCAACACGCTCCTTGGACTCAGCGTCGTCCTCCATCGGGCCGCCGAGGTCGCCGCCCATCTGCTCCAGACCAGCCTGGATATCGTCGATGGACTGCATATTGTAATACTTGTTGATAGCCTTGTTGATCGAGGACAGTGTCGCAAGCACCGGACGGGTATCCATACCTGTTGATACCTTGATATCCTCAAGCACGATGAAGTTTACCGGGTCGTTCGTTGCGACTGTAAGTCTCTTTCCGGTTATCGCTATCGCTATAACGGTATGCTTTCTTGCAAGTGCCTCCGGGATCTTTTCAACAGCTGACGAGTCTATCTCATAGTTGTCCAGATCAACGTACTGAACGTTCAGCTTGTTTGAAAGAGCCTGTGTGAACTTGACCTCGTTCATAAAGCCCAGCTCTGCAACAACGTCGCCGAACTTCTTTCCCGAGCCTGCCTCCTTCTGCTTTTCAAGAGCGATCCTTAACTGATCCTCTGTCAGAAGTCCCTGACTGACTAAGTAGTCACCGATTCTCTCGTTTCTCATATATTACCTCCGCTATTTCCGTGCCTCTGCCTGATACCCCGCAGTGACCACTACTGAAAATAATCATCACTCCTGCGGAATTTCCTGCATTACACAAATTATACTTGAAATTTCCATAAAATATGTTATAATATATTTATGTACAAAAACTAATAAAAAGGAGGGCTCAAACCATGACCGGCTTTGAAAATATGCTCCATGACCCGTTTATGGAGCTGCCATTCAAGATCATGTTTCTGACCATCGTATTCATCTTCGGTATCTGTATCGGAAGCTTCCTCAATGTCGTGATACTCCGCCTCCCTGCCGGGGAATCCATTCTCGGTATCGGCAAGAGTGACGAGGAAAAGGAAAAGGCTTCGCACTGCATGACCTGCGGTGCCAAAATACGCCCGATAGACCTGATACCTGTATTCAGCTGGCTCGCACTCCGGGGAAAATGTCACAGCTGCGGTGCTAAGATATCGCCCCGCTACCCGATAGTCGAGAGCCTCAATGGCATTCTCTACGTCATCACCTTCATGGTGCTCGACATAAATGCCGGAGCCATAATAACCTGCATTCTGATGTCACTGCTCATAATCATTGGCTTCATGGACTGGGATACAATGGAGATAGATATGATACTCGTGGGTATCATCTTCCTGCTCGCCGTCCCTGCTGCGATCTTCACAGATACTGTTGAGCTGAAGCACCGGATAATCGGAGCACTTGTCATAAGCGTCCCGTTCTTTATAATAGGAGAGGTCAGCCGCATCTTCATAAGGAAGAAGTTCGGCGAGGACTTCCGTGCAATTGAACAGGGGGACACCGCACTCATGCTTGCCGCCGGAGCTCTGCTCGGAACACACGCTGTTATCGTTTCGGCATTCTTTGGTATAATCATTGCCGCACTTATGGGACTGATCGTCAAGAGAGTTACCGGAAGATCGCTCCTTCCGTTCGGCCCTGGGCTTGCGGTAGGCATTGCCGCCGGAGCACTGTGGGGCAATCAGATAGCACAGTGGTATCTTGGAATGCTTGCCGATAAAACTCAGGTCTGAATCCATAATGCGAAAAAATTTACAGGCAGCAGCCTATAACTGCTGCCTGTTTTTTATTGCTTAGCTTATCTCGTCTGCATAGGAGAAGAAGAAATAGATATCGCTTGTGAAATCGGGAGTAGCGTAGGTGTTTGAGAAATCAAACGCAGATATCGCACTCTTCTGTATTCCGTCGGTTATCTTTATCGTTCCGCCCTCATTGAAGTAATGAGCGTTCGCATAGCCGTTGTTGAAGCTGATGTTCATGAGCGGTATGCTGCAAACTGACAGTGAGCAGGGGTTCTTGAACGCCCTGTAGCTTACGGTGTTTCCGCCGCCGTCAACGTAGGAATAGATACCGTTTGTGTGGAGACCGGCAGAGATCTCAGATGAAGTAAGTGCCTTCTCTATCGCAACTGTCACCGTAAGATCGGTGAAGCTGGTCATGGAGATAGCTGAATCATCGTAGTCTGCCTGAAGAGCCTTGAAGCTGTAGGCATCTGCCATTCCTGTATTCGGTACCATGATAGACGAATTGCCCAGTGCGTAGCTTATGTTGTACTGTGAATCAGACACGTTCGGGTCGAAGTATGCAGTGTTGAGCTGGGCTACCTCTGCCGGGATATCCGTATCGGAGATAGCGGAGCTTGCACCGTGATCTGCGATAGTCCTCAGCGTTATCTGCCCCTGCGGGATAGTGCCGCCCGGTGTATTCACGAGCCGCATGATATACATATTGAACTTTGCCTCGGTAGCCGCTGATACGCTTGAATCGTAGGTCACCATGTTGGCAAACAGATGATTGCGGTAGCTTTCCGCAATAGCTGCAAGGTCAGCCTCACTCGTTCCGGACATCTGGTCGCTGGTGTATATCCAGCAGCCCTCCGCATACTCAAGCTTGCTCTTGAGGTAGACATCAATGTTGTTGGACATTGAATAGGTCTTTTCAGAGACAGAAGCCGAGCGGAAGATAGTATTAACCGGGTCAACGAGCTGGAGAACGCCCACGAGCAGTATTGAGAACACCGCCATGACGATGATGAGCTCCATGAGCGTAAAGCCCTTCAGTCTGGACTTTTTCTCCTGCCGCAGCTCTTTTAAGTTGTCCATATTTTCCATATCCGCCCTCCTGTCATGTAGTGGGCAGGGTCTCGATCTCGATGAACTGGAAATTCAGTTCGCCGCTGTCCTTGCCCGGGATAGCGTCATCCACTATCTCCTTTGTGCTGTACTTGTCGCCGATCATATCGCAGGTCGGGTCGGAGTAGGTTATCGTGTTGTATTGGGGATTTCCGGCAGCGTCAGTAGCGACCTGACCGGAAGCCTCTGTCACGAACTGTATATAGCTTCCCGAAACGCTCGGCAGCTCAACAGAGATATTCTCAGTAGCGGAGGTCAGATCGACCGTGTTTCCGCTGCTGTCGGTGAACTCCTTTATACGGTTCGCAGCATAGGGGGTCTCAACGGCTATTTTGTCCTTCATAGCCGTTGTAGCCTTGGTGGTGCTGTCAACGTGCATTCCCACGCCGATAAGGACAACACCCATGATAGCGAAGATAGCCAGTGAGATTATCATTTCCATAAGGGTCATGCCCCTGAGCTTTTTACGCTTTTTATCAGACCTTCTCATTCTATCCCCTCCTTAGTTAGCACCGAGGTAAGAGTACTGGAAGTAGCCGAGCTGTGTATTGAATACACCGTTGTTTCCGCCGCCGGCACCGCCGCTCTCAACGAATGCGAGACCGAAGTTGTTGAATCCGGAGGATACGCTCTTTACAAGAGCACCGCCTATCCAGTGAACGCCCATATTGCTGAATATGAGGTTTCCTGACTTGTCGTAGTAGGATACTCCTGACCAGCGTCCGCCGACTGTATCGCCTAAGATGTCAAGGTACGGGCAGTTAGCTGTACCCATTATAGTTGCGTTGTTGTAATACTTTATGCTTGCACCGGCAGCCTCGCTGTAGAATGCGATACCGAGCGGGTCATTCTCGTGAACTTCCTTTGTACCGGACTGAAGCCTGTCAAAGATAGTCTTGTTCGAGATAGTAGCTCCGGAGCCATTACCCTCCATGTAAAGCTGTCCCTTGATGAGGAAGTTTACAGAGCCGTGAGCTGAATCAACTATAAGGTTGCTTCCGCCGCTGATAGTAGTATTGTCAAGAACTACCCAGCACTCGCCTGTAGGCTTGAGTGTTACGTCGCCGTCAACTCTGTTTATTACAACTGCACCGTCGCTTGCAAGGTCGATCGCCTGGTTTGAAACGTTGCCGAGAGTTGTCTCTGTTCTTGCAGAGCCGTCGTCGTTAGCCGGGAGTGAGGTGTAATACTGTGTGCCGAAGCCTGTGCCGTGCGTATATCCGATATCAGACTGAGCCTCTTTAAGGGTCTTGACTATCTTTGTAGCAGCCGGAGCCTCGGTATTTGTATTCTTGTCGAACCAGATCGCTTCTCTTGTCATTGTTGACGGATAAACTGTAGCAGCTGTCAGACCGAGATCTGAAAGCGGGTGCTTCGTCATTCCGTTGTATGCTGTAAATGCGTGAGTTGCCTCATACTCTGACATACGCTGAGAATGGTCTGCCTCAGACCAGTAAACATACTCGTCTGTTGTCACTATACCAGTGTCGTTTCCGTCATAATCTGCGATAGTTCTGTATTCGCCGGTATCCACCGGAGTGGGTGTGTCGTAGTAAATGCCTGTGTTGAGGTCATACCAGCGTGTAGCAAGGTCTGTTCTCCTTGATGTCTCTTTGAATGTATATGTGCCGCCACCGAGGTCAACTACCTCGACCTCTGCTGTATAGGTAGTAGACTGATTCGGGAGCTGATACTGACGGCTGAAGCCTGCACCCGGCTCTACCCAGTTCAGAGCCTCGTCAAAGTCGGTCGGCTCGATGAAGTGTCCGTCATAGTCCTCTCTCCACGGATAGTATACAGTCGCCGGACTCCAGTCGTACGGATTTCCGTAAAGGTCGAGATACTCTCCGGCACCCCAGTCATACTGTATTCTTCTGTCGGCTGTAGGAGTGTAAGCGTAATACTCACGCTGAACGTTGTTTACCTCGATAAGTCCGGTGATATACGAAGCCGGGTGAACTATCGTATCTACCCTCTTTCCGGCATTTCCTGCACCGGATACAACAACATTGTCGCAGTAGATACCGCCGCCTGCCGTCGGTACCTTATTTGAGCCGCCGTCAAGAACTATCTTTCCGCCGACTACGAGCTTGCCTGTGACCGCAAGATTGTAGATACTCGGGTTCTTTATGATGAGGTCGCCTGCAACATATACGTCTTTATCGACCTCTGTCTTATTTGTGATAGAAAGATTTCCGTTGCAGAAGATGTTGCCGCCAAATGTTGTAAAGCCATAGTCACCTGCCTGTGTTGCAACGCTGTTAGTCCATTCATAAAGACGTGAAGCACCCTGTCTGGATAACTGGTTGTCGCCGCGGGTAAGAGTTGTACCGTCGCTGAGCGTATAGGTCTCAGTCGGCTCATACTTATCCATCATGTAGATATCAGCATATGCGTTCATGCCGTTCTCAACATACATTGTGCCGAGGAACATATTGAACGGATTGCCGTTGCCGTTCTTTACAAGACTGTCTGCCGTGGAGGTGCTCACGAAAGCACCGTTCACGAACATATAAGGAACATCCTTCTCTGTGTAGTTTCCGCTGAATGCAGCCGAGCTGTACTCAACGTCGATAGTCAGCGGGTTTGCTGCGAGCATATTTCCTGTGATAACGATACCGGAGGGTATCATTACAGTACTCTGTACAGGCGGAGACTGTGTGTAGTCCATGACCTGTCTTGACGACTGTGCATAGTTCATCAGGAAGTCGAGCTGACCAGCTGTTGTGAGGTTTCCGTTTACGAATGTGGAGTCAGTTCTGATACCATATCCGCTTGCTCCTGCTGAGTTGGTTATCGAATAGGTATCTCCGCCGCCCGTAGTAAGTCCGAGAGCAAGAGCACCTGAGTACGAACCGCCGGTAGTGGTCGTTGCCGCTCCGCCAGCCGTCTGAAGTCCTCTGATAGCACCGCTTGAGCCCTGGCTCGCATTTGCCGGGAGCTTGTTGATGTATGCGGAGACGCTCTGAACCTCCTTGCCGACTCTGACAAGTGCGGTGATCTTGACGGTATCGACCTGATACCACTCATTCGTGCCGTCGTTGTCGTTGTCGCCGTAAGCCCATGCGTCCGTGGTAACAGGCTCAACTGTGATAAGCCCGTTATCCTGGAATCTTCCGCTTGCGTCATACGTTCCGATATGACCGAGCGAGGTATCGCCGAGCACTACTCTCGGATAGATAGTTCCGCTCAGGTTCTGCACCGCACCGGCTATATCCGGGTTTCTCTGCATAGCAGTGGTGAAGCTCTCTATTGCAGTTCTCGCTGTGTACTCAGCCTGTGAGCTTGAATACGACCTGTGAGCACGCTTGTTTGAAGCGTTCGCCAGTATGAGCGTTGCCGAAAGGAATATTATCAGCAGCGCCATTACTGAAACGACCGTCAGCAGGACCGAGCCCCTGCGTCTTGTGAGCTTTTCTCTGTTCAATTTTCTATTCTTTTCAGTTTTCATTTTTTTCTGACCCCTTTCAAGTAACATCAGAAACAATTAGCTGATACGTGTGGGGATTCTCTTAGTCTGCGTCAGTATTCGGCTTTGCCATATCGTATACTGAGTAAAGGGATACTACGAAGCTTACCTTTGAGGTGCCGTCCTCGGACTCTCTGACATTTCCGTCTGCGTCCGTAGTCTCGCCGAAGGTGTAATCGCTGATAGCTACGGAGTCGATTATGATAGCCTCGTCCTGCTCCTCGATAGCCTTCATGTAATTCCAGATGTTTTCCCTTGTACCCTCAACAGTTACCGCATACTTAGCTGTAAGAACAGTCTCCACGTTTCTCTCTGAGAGTGCGTCGCTCTCTGCCTTGTCCTGGTTGAATGCCTCTGTCAGAGAACCGTTGAGGTCGGATGCTGTGAACATCTTCTCGCCTACGACTACAGGAGTGAAGTAGTAGTAATTGAGAGCACCCTCCGCAAGAGCACTGACATTAAGTGTGCTGACCTTTAACTCACACTCGTCTGCATACTCTCTCAGGAACTGGTCAAGGTATGTGGTGTCGTAAATGCTGTCATAATCCACGAAGTCGCCTGCAAGCTTGTTTGTTGCAGTATATGTATCGTTGATCTCGTTTGTGAGGGGAACGATCTGATCTATCTTCTTCTGGATATCGTCACGCTCATCCTGCTTATCCTGAAGGGTCTTCTTATCAGTCTCTATAGCCACCTTCTTAGGCTTGACAAGTCCTACAAAGCCTGCAATGAGAAGGATTATAGCGATAAGAACTCCAAGAATGACCTTGTCTCTGTAATTCAGTTTCATTTTCAATCAGCCTCCCTTATTCTGCTGCCTCTTCGGACGCATTGTCCTCAGCCTCAGGTGTGTAAGCACTCTCTCTGCCGTTGAGAGCGACAACTACGTTGAAGCTGACAGTCTCGCTTCTCTCAGTGATCGTAGCTGCCGGAGCTGCCTCCTCTTCCTCATCGTCCGATGACGGAGCTGCTCCGACTGTTCTCTCTGTCTCCTTTATGGAAACGTTGTATCCTGAGTAGGTAGCATTTGCGAAATATCCGCCGTTCTCCTCGAACTTCTCATCGAGAAGGTTCTGGACGAACTGTGCAGGGAGCTCCTGTGTCAGGCTCTCCTCATCTCCCTCGTACTCAACGGAGAATGTGAATACGCCGGAGGCGTAGCCGGGTCTGAGTATCTTAGCGTCCTCTACGCCGAACTCCTCAGCTGTAGCTGCGAGGGTGTTCTCAACTGCGTCATACTTATCGCCGTCGATAACAGGCTGTGAGAAGAACGCATCGTGAGCATTGTCGATAGTTGTGCTGTACTGATCGACCTTATCCTTGATCTCAAGCAGCTTCTTCTGGTGCTTGAGCTGATTCTGGGTATCGTCTGAGTCGATCCATTCCTGTATGTCATTGATCTCGCTCTTGAGAGCCTGATCTCTTATAGCCATAACGCCCCATACTGCACCTACGATGAGAGCAGCTGCTGCGATAAGACCTATCATGATAACATCGCCTGAGCTGTCGCTGCCGCCCTTTACTCTGTTCTTGATAGCAGAGCCGAGGTCAGTCTCAAGGAGGTTGATCTTCTCAGTCTCCTTGTTACGCTTGAACATAGCACCGATAGCGTTGGCGTACAGTGAGAATTCAAGGTTCTCGTGACCGTGTATCTGCGGAGGAACGTTGATGAGGCTGGTATTCAGCTCATACTTTTCAAGCTCATCAGTAAGTCTTACGTAATCGTGGGTATCGCCGTAGAGGATAACGTTCTCGATAGTCTCGCCGGTGTTCCTTGTTCTGTGGAACTGGAGCATACGGAAGATATTCTCAGTTACAGCCTCGTAAACGTAGTCAGCTGATCCGCCGTAGTCTGCGGCATCGATAGAAGCGAAACGTGAGAACGAGAGCTGACCCTGCTCATAGAGGTTGAGCGAGATGAAGTTGTTGTCGATCTGCACTGCGAGCAGCGGCATCTTCGACTTTATCTTTGTATCAGCAAGGAGCACCTTAGTGATACAGTTGCAGCCTACCATAACTGATCTGAGCGAGATACCGAGGAGCTTGAACACCTCTCTGTAGCTGTTTACGATCTGGTACGGGCAGGCAGTAGCGAGCACCTTGTAGACCGGGTCGCCGCTGTCGCTCTTCTCCTCAGCCTCACCTACTATTACATATGTAACGCTGTAGGTGTCGTCGAGGTTGAGCTCAGCCTCCATCTGTGCCTTGACGAGCTTCGGCATATCCTGATTCTTGGGCTTTGTTACAGTCAGCTCCTTGAAGATCGTGAGGTTCGAGGAAATGCTGACGATAGCCTCCTTGTCAGGCATTCTGTTCTTCTTGATAAGTCCGTTTATGAGAGTTGCGACACTGGGTATATCCTTTACGTGTCCGTTGGATATGAGATCCTCATCGAGTACAAGTGATGCAGCGGAGCTGATCTTGATCTTTCCGTTGCTCTCCACTCCCTTGACAACTCGTATGTTTCTGTCGGTAATATCAAATGAAAGCATCTAACTTTTCCACCTTTCCGGAAATTTCCGTTATTATTCGTTCTCGATAGACTCGAATGAGCCGTAGAGTGCGGGGTATATACCTACAACTACGAGTCCGATGATGAGACCCATGAAGATAAGCAGGATAGGCTCTACCATTCCTACCAGTCTCTGTACCGCAGCGTCGGATTCCTCCTCATAGTAATCTGAGGTCTTTTCAAGGATAGAGTCGAGTGCACCTGACTCCTCGCCGACGTATATGATAGAGCAGAACATATTCTCAAACAGCTCTGTTCTTGTAATTGCAGCCGAGAGTGTCTCGCCCTGCTTTACCTCATCGACAACGTCGATGAACTTCTCATCAACATAGGCATTTCCGAGTACCGCTGATGCTCTTTCCAGACATTCCACCATAGGGATACCGCTTGAATAGAGCGAGGAGAGCGTTCTTGAGAAGCGTCCTGTGTATATCTTTGTGACGAGCGGGCCGAAGCCGGGTCCCTTCAGTATCAGCCGGTCTACCTTCAGCCGGAAGCTCGGCACCTTGTAGGCGTATCTGAAGCCGAAGAATGCAACGACAACGATCGCAACGAGTATGTACCACTTTGTCTTGAGGAAGTCGGATATAGCCGCCATTATCTTTGTGAGTGCCGGCATGGTATCCGGGTCCTCGTACATATCAATAAATGTCGGCATGATGAATGTAAAGAGGAATATAACGATAACAACGCAGAGGACCGCAAGTATGATCGGGTATGTCATAGCACCCTTTACGGTATTCTTGAGCTTGTTCTCCTTAGCGTAGTGGTCAGCCATACGTGTCATGATAACGTCGAGCGAACCGGACGACTCGCCCGCACCGACCATTGAGATAAGGAAATCCGGGAACGAGCCTGCGTGCATTTCGAGGGTAGAGGAGAAGGACTCACCCTTCTGCACGTTCTCATAGATATCCTGCCAGATAGCTCTTGCCTTGTCGTTCTCCTGCTCCTTTGTCAGGATGTCGATCGCCTTAACGAGCGTCAGACCTGACGTAAGCATGGCACTGAGCTGACGGCAGCAGAACGTAAGCTCCGTGGTCTTGAATTTGTAGATTGATTTTGAGTTGTCTGAATCTTCTTCCTGGAAGTTCTCAATGAAGAGGCCTCTTTCCTTGGCCTTTTCTCTGAATTCCGCTTCGTTCTCAGCATGGATTACTCCCTTTGACTGCTTTCCGTTAGCGTCTCTTCCCTGATAGGAAAAACTTTTCATGAAACCACCTCCATAGTTATTTGATAAGCCGGATCAGTCCGTGCTGTCATACCTGATGACCGTCCTGTGACTCCCCATACTTTCAATTATAAATATTATAGCACCGAAGTCATAATTTTTCAATCGTTTTTTTGACATAAATCACAGCCGTATTTTTATTAATATTCACCAATAAATATACTATGGGTAATAAATCATGATACTGCCGCAGCGTTCTGCGGCTCTCAGCCTGCCGTATAACACGGGTATCATAAATATTGCCCCTGCTGTCAAAACGATATGCGGACATATCATTATTCACTGAGACAGCGCAAAGCACAGCACCGGGCGATATTTTTTTGCCGCAATGCTGCACATTGTTAAACTTACACAAACATTATAACACACCTCATCGCAAATTGCAACATAAAAGCATGGATTTTGAGAAAATTTTATATAATTGTAAACTTCAGCAAATTTCTTAACTTGCATTTGGGCAATTTGTACTATCAATATCCCTGCAAGCTGCCATTTATCCGGTACAGCCGCTACTTGTGATACTTTCCGCCGGAGCTTATCTGGAACGCCCGGTAGATCTGCTCAAGCAGCATTACCCTCGCAAGCTGGTGCGGAAAGGTCATTTTCGACATCGACAGCTTCATTCCCCCCATAGCCTTTATCTCCGGGGCAAGTCCGAATGAGCTGCCTATTATAAATGTAAGGCAGCTGCCGCCGCTGACTCCGGTATCGCTTATGTACTGTGCAAGCTCCGGGCTTGTCAGCTGCCTGCCCTCGATACACATAGGGACTGCCGTGCCCCGGATATAGCGTTTTATCTGCACCGCCTCCTTTTGCAGTGCTGCGGCGATCTCCTTTTCGGACGGGCTTTCGCTCAGCCTGCATTCGTCTATCTCATGCAGCTCGAACGTGCAATACCTGCCCAGCCGCTTGATATACTCGCCGCACGCGCTCCTCAGATAGTCCTCCTTGAGCTTCCCGACGGCGATAAGCACAATATTCATCAGAAGATCACAGCTCCTCCCCTTGTTTCCACCGGTGCGACGCCGAGAAGATAGTCACGCCCGGCGGTAAGCTCCGGCATAGCCCCGGCTACTGTATTATATGCAGCGTCCGGGCGGTTGTTGTCCTGGCTCAGATGACCGAGCAGAATATGCGTAGTTCCCTGCATTACGAGCTTTCTCGCCGTTTCTCCGCTCATTCTGTTGGAGAGATGACCGAGCGGCGAGAGGATACGCTCTTTAAGATACAGCGGATAATGACCTCCACGGAGCATTTCCTCGTCGTAATTGGCTTCGAGCAGCACCATGCGGCAGCCGGAGAGTGCAGCCTCTATCTCCGGGGTGACCATTCCGGTATCGGTGCACACGGCACAGCAGCTCCCGTCGGGCATATGTATCCTGTAGCCGCAGGGTGCAATGGCGTCGTGGGATATCGGGAATGCCGAAACGCCGTACCCTGCACACTCTATCTCCCTGCCGCCCATAGCCGTGAGGACTGAGCCGGGCGAGAGCTTATCGGTATCGCACAGCCTTTGCAGGGTGCGTTTGGTGCCATATACCGGCACAGAGGTCATTTTCGTCAGCATTTTCAGCCCGGCGATATGATCGCTGTGCTCATGCGTGATAAACACGCCATGTATCGCCGAAAGCGGAATGTTATTGATATCGAGTGCAGCTCTGAGCCGCTTAAAGCTCGCACCGCAGTCGATCAGTATGCCGCCCTGCTCCGTACCGATAAATGCGGAATTTGCCTTACTGGAGCTGAACAGCGGATATATCCTTGACATTTTTTATGGCTCAGACCCTTTTGAGAGGTCTTGCCCCACACTCCCTTCATTAAGAAGCTGTCCTGATACAGCCTCTGAGATTTTGTCAACAAATTCAGCCCCGGACAGAGGTATGCCCGGAGCTGTTTACAGACTATGCAGCAGCCGCTCATCAGACCTGAGAAGTGTTATGACAGATACATTGTCCCTGCCCCCACGGGCTATCGCCGCTTCACAAAGCCGCCTCGTCCGCTGCATAAGGTCTTTCGGCTCAGCGAGTATCTCCTGCATATCTATCACAGGCAGATAGTCCGAAAGTCCGTCAGAGCAGACGAGCAGGATATCCCCGTCAGACACCCTCTCAGTGATGTCACGTATATCTATCGACAGCGACCTGCCGCCGATAGTCGAAGTGATGATGTTCCTGTGAGCGTTGGTCTTTCTCTCGTTGCGTGCTATCGCTCCCTCGTCGGCAAGCACCTGTGCGAAGGTGTGGTCGTGGGTAAGCTGCCGCAGTACCCCCTCACGGAAGCGGTAAAGCCTTGAATCGCCGACATTGAAGGAATATATCCTCCCCCCGGCAAATGCCGCTCCGCACAGCGTAGCCTGCATATTCTCGCATTCCGGGTGAGTGCTGCCGTATTCAAGGATATCGTTGTGTATATCGTTCAGCCTGTCCGCAAGAATGCTCTGGTCAAGGGTAAGCTCCCCGGTCTCCGGGACAATTGCCGCAACTCCCTCAAGGCACATAGCAGACGCCGTCTCACCGGCATTTCCGCCCGAAACTCCGTCAGATACAGCCGCAATGAACGGCTCGCCGATGATACCCTCAGCACTTCCCTCGGAAAACACTCTCCCCGCCGCAAGCACTGAATCCTCATTATGGCTGCGGACGCCCTTATCTGTAACAGCACAGCAGTAATACATCATCTCACCTCTTTCCGGTAATTTTAAGAGCCTGTCTTCACCTGATACCGTAGAATCTCATTGCATTTTCGCAGGTCATATCGAGCAGCTCCTGAACGTCAACGCCCCTGAGCTGTGCCGCTCTCTGTGCGGTGTACGCTATCATCGAGCTGTCGCACCGTTTTCCCCTGAACGGCTCAGGTGCCATATACGGGCAGTCCGTCTCAAGCAGCAGCCTGTCGTCCGGTACTCTCTCAAGTGCCCTGAGCGGCTTCCTTGCGTTTTTGAACGTCAGCACTCCCGTAAAGCCGATATACATACCGAGATCTATTATCTCGGCAGCTGTCTCAGCGGAGTAGCTGAAGCAGTGCATAACTCCTGCCGGACGAAGCTCCCGGAGTATACTTAACGTGTCCTCTGCGGCGTCTCTGCTGTGTATGACGACCGGCAGCCCAAGCTCACCTGCAAGGCTTATCTGCTCCCGGAAGACCTGTATCTGCCTCTCCCTGCTGAACCCCGGATAGTGGTAGTCAAGACCTATCTCCCCGACAGCCCTGACCTTCGGGTTGTCAAGTGCAGCCCTCCGCAGTATATCGAGATATCCGTCCTTCACGCAGCCGGCATTCTCCGGGTGTATGCCGACTGTGGTATAAAGCCAGTCATACCTCTGCGACAGTGCACAATTAAGCTCCATATCGTGCAGATCGCAGGAGATCAGAGCCGCATATCTGACCCCTTTTCCGGGCAGAGCCGCAAGCAGCTCCTCCCTGTCTCCGTCGAATGCACGGTCGGCGTAATGACAGTGCGAATCGAAGATATTGCGTATATTTTCCGTCTCCACGCTCAGTCCTCCGGGTCGGTGAAATAGTCACGCTTCATGTCCTTTATGAAATTCTGGCTCGGAATGAAGTCCTCATACGAAACGGTTCCGTCAACTATCAGGAACGAGCCGATAGTCGTGCCCCTCTCGAACATAGACTTTATCGCAGCCTTGCGGTTCTTGTAATCGACTGAGGTTATGTTCGACTCGGTCATGTTGATTATCGTTGAGAAATTGTTGTCGAAATTGTCAGCGATACGCCGTCCGTCGGTCTGGTTCATCATGTCCGCAGCGATCGAGCTTGCGGTGTACGCCCTCTGTATCTCGCCGTCCGGGAACATGGAATATGTTATCAGCGTCTCTATCTGCTCGGCGTTGAGGTACTGGTTCGAGCCGTCGCTCTTGAAGCCTGCAATGCCGACATTCACCGGGTATGTCACTCCGCCGAAGATATCGCACAGCTTGATAAGAGCCTCGGAATTGAGCTTGATGTACCTGTCAACAGGCACATCAAAGACCTCCTGGACGAAATTCGCCGCAGCCGCCGCACCTGCACGGTCGTACTGGCTCTGGAGCTTCTGCTGCCTGCCGTCAATAACAGCGATAGTGTTGGTCGGGATACCTATGAACATGAGCTTCTTGTCCTTCGGGACAGACCTCATCAGCACGAACGTTGCGGAGCACTTCTTGTCCGGCTCGTCGAGCACAAGGAGTATCGTATGGCTGTCCTCATAGGTAGCCGTTGCGACAGTCCGGGGAGTCGGCTCGGACAGCTCTTTGTTGTTGCCGAGGTTGAAATGATTGTATATCCAGAAGGCGATGCCTCCGATGATAAGCAGTCCGACGAATATCGTTATAAGGAACGGAACTGCGATGCTGCCGCTTTTTTTCTTCTTTTTTGCCATTGGGGAAACTCCTTTCGGTGCGTAATATGTCAAAGTACAAGATCTTTTTGACGTTCACAGTAACAAGCCTGTGAAATATGGTTACAAAACGATAACAGGACGTATATTTTCGCCGCCTCTGTGCCGTGGAAAACGTGGGAATAATATTCATTCCGGTGTGGATAAAACCCATTTTCCGACACATGATGTTGATTTTTTCAGGGTCATCGTCGGCTCTGAGCCGGGTTTTTAACAAAGTTTTCCACATTCTCAACATCTGTGAATGTCGATTCCATGTTTAAACCCGTTATTCAACAGAATGTTGAAAAGTGAGTTAAAAACCGGTCAGGCTCAAAAAAACAGTTGCAAAATCCTGCGGTTGTGGTATAATATAGATTGAGCGTATCTCAGCCCCGGCTGAATATGTTCTCCGGGAAAAGCTCCTCTCTTTCAAGCAGCTCCGGCACTCCGCCGGCTCTGTCAAGAGCGGAAATGACCTCCGCATTGCCGAAGCTCATTATCCTCCTGCCCATATTCCGGGCATATCTTATAGTCTGACCGGTGCCGCTGTGTGAATTGCCGGTGAAAAAGGAAATGACTGCGGACGAATTGTCCACCATGTAGTAATTCCTGTCCCGGTAAAGCGTGCTCCCGGCACCGCCGTAGGAATAGGTTATATAGGGGTTCTCGTTCACGAGCACAAGGCGGTCGGCATTCCTCTCGGCATACCGGAGAAGCTCCTTGTCACGTGTGCTGAAACGCTCGGCATGACGCAGATACGGAACAGCTCCGATGAGCCTTACACGCCGTCCGGCTCTCTTCATCTCTGCAATATGCTCCGCTGCCCAGAGGTCAGTTCCCGAAGCCATACCGCACAGGAAATTTTCATAGCCTGCATCCGCTGCCATATCCAGATAGAAGCCGAGCAGTCTTTTTACTGCACCGACTGCCGCAGCGTGCCCCCATATACTGTCCGGAACGCCCTTTTCACGGTGCCCTGTGATACATACAGTTACCCTCTTGTCGGGCATTATATCGCTTTTCGGATAAAGACATTCTCCTGAGATAAGTGAACGCTGTATTTCCGGCATATTGACCTCTTTTCTGTGCATTCGGGATATTACGAATATTTTTCAGTGCCGCAGGGGCACACACCTGACGTACATATTATACCACACTTTCCATATTATTTCAAGCCGTTTTCACAAGCTGTAACTATTTTTTAATATATATTTCTCCGCTGCGGCGGCTTCATCACAAGAAAGGAAATGATAGAATGAAACCATATCTTAAAAGAGCGTGGGCTGAGATCGACCTGAGCCGGCTCAGAAAAAATGCAGAGGTGATACGCAGCCTCATACAGCCGGAAACTGAGATAATGGCGGTCGTGAAGGCTGACGCATACGGCCACGGCTATGAGCGTATCGTCCGCACGCTGACAGAGGACTGCGGCGTGAGATACTTTGCCGTGTCGAACCTTGACGAGGCACTCGCCGTCCGTGAGCTTGCACCGGAGGCAGAGATACTTATCCTCGGCTACACTCCGCCGGAGTACGCACATGAAATATCCGAAAACAACATAATCCAGGGCGTTATCTCATCAGAATACGCCGCAGCACTGACCCGCAACTCCCCCTCACCGGTACGCTGCCACGTAAAGATAGACACCGGAATGGGGCGTATCGGTCTGAGGCATGATACCCCGGCGGAGTGTGCTGACGAGATCGCAGAGATGGTTAAAATGGAGAAGCTTTCAGTCGAGGGGATATACACTCACTTCGCCGTTGCCGACAGCGACGACCCGGACAATATGGAGTACACTGAGAAGCAGGAGAGCTTCATCATCGGTGTGCGTGACGAGCTTAAAGTCCGCAGGATAGAGCTTGAGCACTGCCACTTCATGAACAGTGCCGCAACGTGCTACAGGTGCAGCCCGGAAAGCACGCTGAGCCGTGCCGGGATAATCCTGTATGGTCTGCACCCGGATATCAGCCTGCCGATACCGGAGGGGCTTGCACCGGTAATGGCGGTAAAGGCTGTGATATCGCACGTAAAGAACGTCCGTCCGGGGGACTGCATAAGCTACGGAAGAACGTTCACGGCGGACAGGGAAATGCGTATCGCAACGGTGACTGTCGGCTATGCAGACGGCTATTCACGGCTGCTTTCGGGCAGGGGAGAGATACTTGTACACGGGAAACGCTGCCGGATAACGGGCAGGGTGTGCATGGATCAGCTGATGATAGACGTAACGGACGTACCTCAGGCTGCACCGGGGGATATAGTGACGCTTATCGGCAGCGACGGCAGCGAGTGCATTACTGCTGATGAGCTTGCCGGCATATACGGTACTATCGGGTACGAGGTAGTATGCGGCATTTCCAAGAGAGTGCCGAGGATATATTTTGACAGATAACAGGAAAAGCCGTCCGTGAGGGCGGCTTTTTTCATATTTTTATAGAAAACCGCACAGATAAGGGTATCTGTGCGGTTTTTTGTCCCCTGTGGGGTGTTTTTAGGAGGTTAATTTATGAAAAGGAAATATTTCCGTCCCCTGTGGGGTGTCTCCTGATTTTTAAAGGAGAAATTTAGAATGGATAAACATTTCAGTCCCCTGTGGGGTGTAGTTTGTCCAAAGCGAGGAATTTAACATCGTGCTGGTTGAAGAGCTTCCGTCCCCTATGGGGTGTGATACGTACATACGAAAGGAATTGATCAAATGGCACATAGTTTCAGTCCCCTGTGGGGTATCTTTCATTTTTGAAAGGTTGTGAGATCATATGAACAAAGAGCTTCCGTCCCCCGTGGGGTGTTTTAATAGGAGTCATTACGACTATTAAGGAAATGCCTTTCCGTCCCCTGTGGGGTGGATAGCAGCTGCTGCCAAGGGCTTCAATGATATACAGTCATGATGGTTTCAGTCCCCTGTAGGGAATCAATAACTTGACAATCCATTAATCAGCCAGGGTCTGTCCGTCCCCTGCGGGGTCTTATCGTAGAAGGAATTAATATGGCTGTGATCAAAAGATTTCCGTCCCCTGCGGGGTGTCTCCTGCTTTTGAAAGGAGATATCTATTATGAAGAAGATGTTGGTTCCGTCCCCCTGTGGGGTCTTATCGTAGGAGGTAAAACTATGGCAGCCATCACATTTCCGTCCCCTGTGGGGTCGTTCATATTATACCACATATACGCTGCGTTGTCAAGACTTTTATCGCTCTTTTTACAATGATATGCGGCGTATCACGCCTTTTTTACTGCAATTTGCCTTTTTATCCCGGAAACACTTGACATATCAGAAATTTTTTGATATAATGTTACTTACATTAAAATATTACATTATTAGGTAAATTGTAATATTTTCGTTTTAACTTTTATCATTAAGCACAGAAGGAGGAATCCACAATGAAGAGTAAAAACAAGGCTTCGAGAGCTGCGGCACTTTCCCTCACTGCCGCAATGTCACTCTCGTCGCTCCCGCTGACCATTGCTGCCCCGGCTGCCTATGCAGAGGGCGAAAGACCGTTCGGTCTGCGCGGTGACATTGTTGACGACGACGGCATTACCGGAAATGACGCTATCGCTGCCCTTGAGCGTGACGCAGGTGTACTGGCATACGACAAGGTGCAGGAGGTCACAGGTGACGCAAACAAAGACAAAAAATATAATATCGCAGACGCTGTTGCGATACTGCAATGGCTGGCTAAGACAGATGTCCTCTCCCCGGTCGGAGAGTATGTCTATATTGATACGCCCGACGTGCCCGCTGCCATAACCGGTGCCGCTAAAAGCTTCGCTGCTCCCGGAACGAGCATTACAGCTGATTTCGACAATTTCGTTAAGGGCAGCGTCAAGGTAAAGGTCAGCTACACCAACACCACCGGCGAGGATCAGTATGTTCAGGTGTATGCTGCAAACGGCGACAAGCTGTGGCTGCTGAAGCTCCCCCCGGCTGACGGCGAGGCTCTGGCTGCTGCTGTCATAACTCTCCCGGAGGGCATGAGCTCTGTTGTTATCGAGTCTGCGGACAGCTTCGATTCACTGACGAGCAATGTGACTATAAATGATGTGTATATCTGCCCGGCAAACCTCTTTGCTGACCCGTCATACGACAGGACACCATCTGCACCTGTAACTACTGAGCAGCCCCCTGTTACCACTACATCACAGGAGCAGCCGGCTACAACTACAGCGGCTGCGACAGAGGCTCCGGCTACAACGACCACTACCACCACGACCACCAGCGATACCCGCTACTACGCTGCACACGCAACAGTTACAAACGGTGTTGCAGATGAAAAGACCAACGAGGGCTTCGAGTGTCCTGACGGCTACGCAAACGTAAACAATGAGGTAGGCAGCTCCGTGGAGTTCACCGTTGACGTACCCGAAAGCGGCAACTATGAGATAACCGTCCGCTATTCAAACGGCAAGAACGACGACCGTTCAATGCAGGTCATCACAAACGGAAACACCGACGATAAGTATTATATCAGCTTCGACGGCACTGATGCGTGGACGACATGGGCTGACCAGTCGATAGTTCTTCCGCTCAATTCCGGAACGAACACCATAAAGCTCGTCTCCACCACTGAGAACGGCGGCCCGAATATCGACTATATCGACGTTATAAAGACCGACAAGGAGGCTGCTGCTCCGTCCGCTACAGAGCGCTACTACGCTTCGCTCGCAAGCATTCACCAGGGCTGGACTGAGACCTCCAACACAGGCTTCGAGGGTGAATCCTACGTCAACTACGACAACCGCATAGGCGGCTATATCGAGTGGACCGTGAACGCTCCTGAGGACGGCAATTACCTCGTTGACTTCCGCTTCGCAAACGGCACTGCTGACAACCGTCAGATAAAGCTCATCACCAACGGCGACAGAACTCACGGTCAGTATGTTGACTTCACAGGTACCGGTGCATGGACTACATGGAGCGACACAACGGCTGTCGTTACACTCACAAAGGGCGAGAACAAGCTCAAGGCTTACGCTACCACAAAGGCAGGCGGCCCGAATATGGACTATATCGAGCTGTCCCAGACCGGCTCGGCTGCACCGAATGCAAAGGCTACAAAGGGCGTTCGTGTCGAGAAACTCAACAGAGGCGTTGCAATGGCATATAACGGCAGCGGAAACCTCGTAAGCTGGAGACTTCTTGCTACCGATAACGAGAACACAACGTTCAAGCTCTGGAGGATACGCTCCGACGGAAATACCCTCCTCGGCGAATTCACCACAAAGGACGCTTCAAACTACTTCGACAAGGAGGGTCTTGCGACCGATTCCTACACTATCGACACCTACGTGGGCGATGAGCGTACAGAGTTTGCACAGGCTTCCGTGAACTTCACAACTCCGAACAACCAGAATTCCAACGGAAAGACCGGTGCTTACTTCGATATCAAGACAAATACTCCTCCCGGCGGCACCTCACCCGACGGCGTTGCATACACCTACACCGAGAACGACTGCTCCGTAGGCGACGTTGACGGCGATGGACAGTATGAGATATTCGTCAAGTGGGATCCCTCGAACTCTCACGATAACTCAAAGGACGGCTACTCAGGCCCGGTAATTATCGACTGCTACAGGCTCGACGGCACTCAGCTGTGGAGGATAAACCTCGGCAACAATATCCGTGCAGGCGCTCACTACACTCAGTTCATGGTATACGACTTTGACGGCGACGGCAAGTGTGAGCTGATATGCAAGACCGCTGACGGAACTCAGGACGGACAGGGCAACTATGTGGGCGACAAGAGCAAGGACTACCGCAGCAGTGCAGGACGTATCCTCACAGGCCCGGAGTATATCACGCTCTTTGACGGACTCACCGGCAAGGCTCTTGATACCCAGGACTACGACCCCGGCAGAGGTACTGTAGGCGACTGGGGCGATACCTACGGCAACAGAGTTGACAGATTTACAGCGTGCGTGGCTTACCTTGACGGCGGCGACAGCAAGAATGCTTACGCCTGCTTCGGCAGAGGCTACTATACACGTATGGCAGTTGCGGCATGGGGCGTGTCCGGCGGCAAGCTCGTCAAGAAGTGGACATGGGATACAGGTCACAACGTTTCCGCAAAGGGCTACGGCGACGGAAACCACCACTGCCTCGGTGCGGACGTTGACCAGGACGGCAGGCAGGAGGTAGTATGCGGCTCTGTTATAGTTGACGACGACGGAACCGTTCTCAACACCACAAGCCTTGCACACGGCGACGCTATCCACATAGGCGATTTCGACCCGGCTAATCCCGGACTTGAGATATTCCAGTGCCTTGAGGACGAGACTCACCCGAACGGAACAGCTGTAAACTTCGGTATAATCCTGCGTGATGCTGCGACCGCAAAGGTCCTCTTCCGTGAGACGGCAGGCGGCGATACAGGAAGAGCTATAGCTGACAACCTTATCGCAGGCAACGGCGGTGCAGAGATGTCAGGCTCACACAACCTCGTTCTCTACTCCTGCACGGGCGACCATGCAAATATCGGAAACTGGATAACAAAGTGGGGTCAGAACTCACTGGTTTACTGGAGCGGCAATCTTGAGAGGTCGGCACTCGACAGAACTATGGTCGATGATGCGGCACTCGGCAGGCTCTTCACCGGTGACGGCGTTACATGGAACAACGACTCAAAGTCCAATGCGTGCCTGACAGCTGATATCCTCGGCGACTGGCGTGAGGAGATGATATTCCGCAAGAGCGACGGAACAGGTCTGAGGGTATTCACCACAACATATACGACTGAGTACAACCTCTACACTCTCATGCACAACGCACAGTACAGAGTACAGGTAGCGGCACAGAACAACGGCTACAACCAGCCTCCTCACACTGATTTCTACATTGATTCAGTTGAGTACACAAGGCCGGAGGAGCCGGACGTATGGACAATCGACTGACAGGCTGAAAAACTGAATAAATAAAAATGCGGCTCATTCAATGGCTTTCCGTTGAATGAGCCGCTGTTTTCGTGCAATTGTAGGAAACTGTGTCTTCCGGAGCCGATGATATACCGTGGCTTAGACATAGTTATCCGGAACTAAAAGTCTTTGGAAAGGAGAATGGATTTGAAGGTAAAAGCAGACGGAAAGAACATTGCGACCTATGCGTTCGGGAATCTGTTCATACAGGGCGAAAAGCTCGCAGATACGATAGCTATAAGCATAGACCGCTATCACGACGGCACTGACCTCTCGGAGTGCAGCTTCTGCATAAGAGGTCAGACAGAAAACGGCTATGAGGTGCAGCAGACGCTTATCCCGGTCATAGGGGAGGATACTATCACCCTGAGCTGGTGCGTTTCGGACAGCTTCACGCTCAATTCCGGCAGGCTCATGCTTGAGCTGAGAGCCTCAAGGACTGATGAGAATGACAACGACACGCTCGTGCTGAAATACAATATGCAGCCGGTGAGCGTAAAGCCTACTCCGTCCGGGTCAAACGGCCCGCTCCCGGAGACTGCTGAGCAGGCTGTGAGCGAGATAAATGCCGCCGCAGCCGCCGGACTTGATGCACTGTCGGAGAAAATGGACAGCTTCCCGATAGATGAGGTGACGGCACGGCTCGACGCTATGGACGGGAATATCGCTGTATTCCTCGCACGCCCGGAGGTCATACCCATGACGGCGGCAGAGTATGCAGCTTCCGTACACAAGGCAAATTCGCTCTACGTAATAATCGGATAAGGAGGACTGTGAATGACCGGAAACGGAACTATTGCTGACCCGTATATCATAACCACGGCGGCAGAGCTGTACTCTATGGGCGAGACAGGGTCGGCGGATACCTGCTTCGCTCTGGGCTGCGATATCGACCTGAACGGCACTCCTATGGCTGACAGCTTCACGCCGATAACGCTCCGCTGCGGAAGTCTTGACGGCAGGGGTCACACCATACGCAATATCGTGAAAAAACTCATAGGCGGCACGGCGTATATCTTCACGGTGCATGAGGACTGTGAGGCTGTGGAGATAAGCGGTCTGCGGCTTGACAATGTGCGGCTGACAGCCTCGAATGTCAATATCTTCTCCGGAACAGCAGCCGTGACGCTGAGGAGCTGCTCGTTTGCTGTAAGGGCCGTATTCGCTGCAACTCCGACGGCTGACATTTACTTTTTCGGCGGAGTTACGGTCAATGCAGAGCTGTGCAGCTTTGCATTCGACATAAAATGGGTGCAGCAGAAGGGCATCATGCTCGGCGGCAGCCTTGACCGGTGTCAGCTCCGGCTGAATCTCCAGGCGGATACACTGTATTCGAGTACCGGAAGTGCTGTGTCAGGCTTCCGCAGCGTAACGATCACAGATACCTATTTTATGGGAAAAATTACTACATCAGCCAGCTCAAAGATCTTTGTGATGCTTGCAGTGTGTACCCTGTGCAACAGCTATTTCGTCTTCACCTCTGACGGCACGGCAAACATCACAGCGACTACGAGCAACAGGCTCCTCACGCCCTGCTTCTTCGATTCGAGCGTCAGGGGCAGCGGCACGCTGACGTTTTACAACTTCAAGTCCCTTACTACAGAGCAGTGTCAGGACGCTGAATATCTGCGTTCTATCGGCTTTGACTGCGGAGGTGGCGGAAGTGGCACTTGATATAATTTCCGGGAGAAACGGCGGATATCCGTGCATTGCTGAGCTTGATGAGCTTGCGGAGAATGCGGATCTGAACGAGCCATATCCGCAGTACGCATTCGTATGCAGCGGCGGCTATCCGGTCATACCGGCACTGAGCGGCGGCTTCGGGCTTTGCTTTTCGGAGCTTTACAGTGCAGACAGACCCGTCACGGAGCTGTATTTCGGCGATAATAAGATATACGCCGTGTATCTCGGCGATGATGAGAGGTATGTATATATAGAATAAAGAGAAACCCTTTCACCGGCTTGGTGAAAGGGTTTTTTTGTCCCCTGTGGGGGTTACTTAAGGAAGGCTATAGGAGGGATTTAAATGAAAACCACGTTTCCGTCCCCTGTGGGGTAATCTTTGAAAGGGGTGGAGTTTTATGACAAACAAGTTTCCGTCCCCTGTGTGGCATAGGTATATTATACCACAAAGCTGTGAAAATGTCAATAAAGCAGAGGAAATATTGACATTTTGTACATAATATGCTACAATATTTCAGTAAATACTATTACTCCCCCGACTAAACCTTTCTGACCTCGCATTTTTTGCAATGTCTGATCGGCGGAGCAATACAAGGAGGCAGCTATATGGCTAAGATATTCATGTCAGTCCTCGGCTTCGGCAACTACTCCGAGACTGATTATATTCTCGGTGACGACCACTACAAAAGCCGGTTTGTCCAGAAAGCCCTCATCTCTATGCTCAGTAAAAGCGGAGTGAGGTTCGATAAGGTCGTTTTCTTCCTCACTAAGGAGGCTATGAGCAAGAACTGGGAGAAATACTGCGTCAGCAAAAGAGCTCCCGACGGCAGCTTTTCCCTCACTGAGACTGAGGAGGACGGGCTTCACCCGTTCCTGCTGCAATATTTCAATGAAAGCCAGATAGAGCCGGTCGATATCGTTTACGGCGAATCGCAGGAGCAGATATTCAGCCTTTTCATGGAGATATACAACGCTATCAGCGACGGCGACGAGATAACCTTTGACGTTACCCACGGATTCCGGACGATACCCTTCATCTTCTTCCCGGTCATGAGCTATGCCAAGGAGCTGAAAAAAAATATCACTATCGAGCATATCTACTACGGCAAGCTTGAGGCTCCCTCACAGATAATCGACCTCAAGCCCTATGAGGAGCTGCTCGACTGTGCCAACGCCGCCCACAACTTCATAAGCTCCGGCAATTCCTCCGAGATAGCCGCCGCTGCCATAAGCCATTACCTCTCCGTGCCGGGCGAGATAAAGAGGGTCATAAAACCGCTTAAAACCGCCTCGGACTTCCTCGAAAGAGTCAGCACCGCCCTGCTCAACTGTCAGGGCGGAAATAATCCAAAAAGCTCCATAAAGCCGCTTACGGATTTACTCTTCAGTATCGGCTTCAACAGCAGCAAGACCGGCGGGGTCATGGAGGCTCCGTTCAATGCACTCGTTGAGCACGCTATGAGCTCGCTTTCTGGCATAAACGACACTCATACCGCATGGGAGACTGGTATCGCTGCGGCTGAGTGGTACTGCGACAGGGGACTTTTGCAGCAGGGCTACACCGCTGTCCGTGAGACTGTGACGACCTTTGTATGCGAGATATACGCCCCGAACGCTGACTGCTGCGACGGGAAATTCCGTGAGGAGGTCGGCGACAGGATAGTTATGGCGTTCCAGCAGCACGGTGCAGCTGCACCGACTGATGAGGACAGGCTGCGTGAGGCTGCACAGCTCTTATCCGAGCCGGATAAGGCTGCTGTTTACGTCAGGGCTGTGAGCCATATCGACCCGGAAAAGATACACTTTGTCGATTCTATGGCAAAGACCCGGAATACCATGAACCACTTCGGCATGAACAAGGACAGGGTGAAAAGGATAGATACTCAGGGACTGCGTGAGTGCATTGGCATGGCAAGGTCAATGTTTGAGGACATACTCAGCCGCAGAGGCGAGATACTTTCCGACGAGGAGGCTTTGCAGAAGCTAAACGATTTTCTCACCAGAAAGGGTACGTTCGTAAATTTCTCGAACCACCCCTCGACGGGCTGGTCTGAGGCTCAGAAGAATGCGGCGAGGGAGCTTTGCAGCGGCGGCATGATAGAGGATGTGGCATTTCCGGCAGTCCCGGCTGACTGGGACGAGGCACAGGTCGCAGCTGAGGCAGAGCGGCAGGTGGATATCATAATGCAGCATTCTCCCATTGCGGTCATGTGTACCGGTGAATGGGGACTTTGCAGCGAGGTAGTAAGGCTTTTGCAGGAAAAATGCGTGCGTGTGGTCTATACGTGCAGCGAGCGGATAACTGAGGAGATACCAACTGATACAGGTACGGGAAAGCATACAGTGTTCCGGTTCGTAAGGTTCAGGGAATTCACGTAAGCGGCGGCTTGCTGCTGAAATCTGACGAAAAGCTATTGCTTTGATTCAAAAGCTTGGGATTCCAAAGGGCGAATGTCCTTTGGCAGAGTCCAGGGGCAGCGCTCCTGGCAGGGTGTGGGGCAGTGCCCCACATAACAAAACGCTCCGCAAGGGGTGAATAAAAAAACAGTCCGGTGGACTGTTTTTTTATAGGGGACGCCCTGCACGTGAGGGCGTCCCCTTGTACCTCATACCTTGTCGCTCTACAGCAGTAGATCATCTCAATGAGTAATATACAAAAGGAGACAGAATTATGAATATCAGAAAGATCATCGCTCTTGCGGCAGCACTGACACTCATCTCTGCGTCAGGCTGCGGAAAGAAAAAGGACAACGACAGCTCCTCCGCTCCGGCTGACCCCGGCACTCAGGCTGTGACCTCAGATACCGACACTCCTGAGGATACCACCGACGCTCCCGCAGACGATACCCCGGCGGAGACTACAGCACCGCCGCAGACAGCCTCCGAAGACACGGACACTTCCACAACAGCCGCTGAAGCCTCAGCCCCCGGCACTACGGACACCGCAGCCGCACAGGACACCAGCACCGATACCCCGGCTGACCAGTCCTCCGGCGGCTTCAGCTATAACTCTGACGGTGCGGTGGAGTTCTCCGACCCCGCTGCGGAGCAGACCGACAGTACGCTCATTGCGGCGGCTCAGGCTCTCTTTGAGTCGGCGTGCAGCACCGAATGGAGCTTCACTGTCGGCTCGCCATATCCGCTCGACTACACACAGTATGTTGAGAACGACCTCGGCTGGCAGTTCTACCTCATCACCGAGCCGGGCATAAATTCCCTTGCGGACATTGAAGCCGATTACCACAGGGTTTTCAGCGACAAGTACCCGACCACACTCAGCGAGGTCTTCATGGAGAGCGGCGGAAGGGCGTATTCCCTCAACGGCAGCAGAGGCTCAGACATTTTCTACGAATATTCGCAGATAACGTCTGTTGATTCACGCACAGACGATGAGATATTCTTCACCGTGACAAACTACTACAACGGCGAGGAATTCGGAATGGAATCCTACACTGAGGAGTATCCGTTTTCCGCAGTTATCGGCAGCGACGGCGTTTGGAGAGCCGGTGTGTTCACTCTGCCATACTGAGAACATCTAAAAATGCCCGTGAAATATGCAAGGTATTGTGCAAGTTTACGAATTTAAAGCCGTGTTATATGTTTTTCCTTGATATTTCCATGAACCTTTGATATAATATTAACAGACCCGGTTTTTCCGGAAGCTTTAGCAGGAGGTCTTAACATGGGAGATAATAATAAGAACGAAAAGAAGATCACCATTCTCGGAGCAGGAAATGTTGGCGCTACGATCGCATATACCTTTGCAGTCGCAGGCACCTGCTCAGATGTTGTACTTATAGACATTAACAAGGAAAAGGCAAAGGGCGAGGCTATGGATATCCGTCAGGGCGTTTCGTTCGGTCACAATGTGACTATAACTGACGGCAGCTACGATGACGCAGCTGGCTCTGCTATAGTCGTTGTTACGCTGGGGATCGCACGCAAGCCCGGTCAGACCCGTATCGACCTTGCACGCACGAACGTAAATATCATCAGGGAGGTCATGCCGCAGCTGGCAAAGGTCGCTCCTGATGCGATATATGTTGTTGTGAGCAACCCTGTTGATATAATCACCTACACGATACTCAAATGCACCGACCTCAAGCCGCAGCAGGTCATCGGCTCCGGTACGGCGCTGGATACCTCTCGTCTGCGTTCGGCTCTTGCAGATCATCTTGAGCTTAACCCGCAGAACGTTCACGGATATGTTTTCGGTGAGCACGGCGATACGTCGTTTATCCCGTGGTCGCTGGTGAATGTTGCAGGCATTCCGCTGGAGGATTACTGTGCTTCTGAGGGGCATTCTGATATAGACAAGGACGCTATCGTTGACGAGGTACGCAAGGCAGGTGCGGAGGTAATAAAGCGGAAGGGTGCGACATTCTATGCTGTATCGCTCTCCGTGAACAAGATATGCGACAGTATCCTGCGTGATGCGAACAATACTCTTACGGTATCGACGATGCTGAACGGAAAGTACGGTATCGAGGACGTTTGTCTGAGCCTGCCGTGTGTTATCGGCGGAAACGGCATTGAAAAGGAGCTTTCTCCTTCGCTTACTGAGGAGGAGGTAGAGAAGCTTCAGGCGAGTGCGGCGGCACTCAGGAGCGTTATCGAGCAGATAGAGATATGAACACCGACCCAGACCCGTTAGTGGTCTGGGTTTTTTTCTGCCTTTGGGCTATATCAGATATTTACGGACGTTTTTCTATGTCAGATACCGCCGGTCATAAATTATTTTCTATGCTGTGTATCCCTACGCTAAGTCAAAGGGGGAAACCACCGGGGCAAACCCTTTTGAAAAAGGGTTCCCTCTTACTGAGGCGGTCCCCTCTGTCTCACTACGTTCGACATCTCCCCGCCCCGCGGGGAGTCACCCCGTACCCCTTTCCTAAAACTTTCAGCTCCGTAAAGCTTTACTGT
>JAFVFL010000009.1 GCA_017475555.1 Ruminococcus sp. | reverse complement strand
CTACATCGACGGATATGAGAGCTATCTCTATGAAAAAGAGATAGAATATTTGCTCGAAACTCTCGATGTCGAGGAGGAGCCGCCGTTCTGATTCAGAGAAGTGAACTTGCTCATTTTTGAGTGGGTTAATTTAATCAAAATCCGCGTAGGCTTTTACTCAAATTTGAGTAAAACTTCTGCGATGTTTTTCCAAAAAAAGTAATGCGGATTTTTGAAAAATGTAGTGCAGATTTTGGCATTACTATGTCCACAATTTTGGCTGCTCCGTCAGCCGTTTCAGCCTCGCAGAGCCCCATAAGCATTTTTGATAGTCCGAATAGGCTGTCAAAAGTGCTTAGGGGTTACTGGCGGCGCACCGCAAGTAAATTCCGGCTCTTCGAGCCGTTTGGGTTGCCGATATACTTATCGTTGCAAGCCAATTCCAAAGCCCATCAAGGGCGCTCATCATCGCATAGGCGGTGAGCCTTATGCGTATGATTATCCCTCGTCAGAGGGTTCAGATATAGATATAAAAGGAGACATTTTATGAGTACAAAATCTATCTCGATGTGCGAGGGCAAAGGCAGCCTTTCACATAACAACCGAGAGTTTACTGCCAAGAATATCGACCCACTCAGGACACCTGATAACATCATTTTTGTTCAGCAGGACTTGGGTGAAACGTATCACAACCTTTTCGATGAAGCGGTAGAGAGATACAACGCTCGTCAGAAAAGAAATGACCGCAAGATCAGCGACTATTTTGAACACCTGTTCAACCGTCCGCCGAGTAAGAGTGTGATCGAGGGTGCAAACAAGCAGAAAAGTTTCTACGAACACCTCGTCTACATTGGCACGAAAAATGACTCGGCTGTCGGCACTCCCGATGCTGAGATCACGGCTGAGTGTTTGCGTGAATATATGGAGGGCTTTCAGGCGAGAAATCCTAACCTCTATGTCTTCAATGCCGTGATGCACCTCGATGAAGCCACGCCGCATTTGCACATAGACTATATCCCTCTCGGACATTACAGCAGAGGTCTTGAAGTTCGCAACGCAAAGAACAAAGCGCTCGATGAAATGGGCTTTGAAAATGACGCTCACTCCAACAACCGTTGGCGGCTCCGTGAGTGGGAAGTTCTGAGGGATATTTGCAACGCCCATGGCATTGAGATCAGCGAGCCGAAGAAGTCCAGAGGTTACAGCTACACAGTTGAGGAATATGGTGAGCATGAGGATGAGATCAGGCGGTTGAATGAGGAAAAGGCACAGGCTCTTTCCGAGCGTGATGAAGCCCAAGCTGAACTTGACAAGGCGGCAAAGAAGAAAGTCAAGCTCGATGAGATCGAGGGTATTGAAGCCAAGGAGTCGATGTTCGGTAAAAAGGTCACACTCGCAAAAGAGGACTATGATACGCTCAGCGACACCGCCAAAAAGTATGTGGCTATGGTCAAGTCCACGAAAAAGCTCAAAGCGGAGCATGACACGGCGGTGCAGGAGCGCGATGCAATGAAAACGCAGTTATCGGCAGTTTCCTCGGAGCTTGCAGCCTACAAAAAAGCAGAGGAAGAAAAAGGACTGTTCACCCGTGAGAAGATGAAAAAGGAAGCTAAACGCATCAGCCGTGAGGACGAGCTTTCCCGTGAGTTGAGAAAGGCTAAGGCTTTCATTTCTGCCTGCGGATTGAGTTCCGACTATCAGCAGTTCAGATACAACAGCACTACCAAAAACAAGACTTTGGAATAAGGAGGATAATGTTATGATTATTAGAAGCAAAGATAAGGTTCAGGTGAATGGCAATAACAAGCCCGTATGGGTGCTTGACACCGATGCACTTACCGTCACTTACAACACCGCCGATGCCGAGCCGAGCGTGACTACGTTCAGCTCCGAGCATATCAAGTATCATCTGCACTACTCGGCAGAGTACCGTCCTGCAAGGCTGAGAAAGCTCGTCAATGAGGGTACGATACTCAGCTATTTGACTGACCTTGACCGTTCCGTTACTGAAGCGGTGGAACGTCAGGTCAGCAAGATGCTTGAAAATGATACAGAGTATCTCAGAGCTGTGGCGGTCGGTGATCTTGCGAAGGCGAGGGGGTTGGAGAACATGGATCGCCTATGTGCGAGAGAGCCTGCGTATGCGGCTATGGTGTATATATAATGCTATAATTTCCTAATAAGGGCGATACCTAACGCTTGAGCGCAAGGCATCGTCCTTATTGTATTTATCTTAAAGAATGCTAAAACAGCGTAATATCGTGCTTTTCGTGGTATAGATACTCTGAATGGCAACGATTTGGCAACAATTCTCGATTATCGGCAACAGTGATATAAATATTGTCTGAAAAGATTAGAGCTATCTGATTCAAGTTATGAATCGGATAGCTCTTTTTGTATTATTCAAGAAACTTACAAGCTGATTCAAGCAAAGGTAAAGTATCATCACCGTTCATCATAGCTAAAAAATCATCATAGCTGATTTCCATTGGGATTATCTTACAAGCAAATGTTGCTCCCTCAAGCGGAAATTCTCTTATAATTCTGTTTTTGCTGTCGAATTTAAGCAAAGCACTATAATGTGTCAATTCACTATCCTCATTCATAAGAATATGCTTGTTTATTTCCTGACGAAATATTTCGTTACGATATGCGTGTATTAAGAAATCATAGGATTGAATCATTTTTATCTCCTCCTGCTTTTCTGCGTGCAGCCTCATTCCGTTCCGCACACAGGGTTTACTTTTTGTACAATCGTTTCTCCTACAGTATTATCATATCACATTGACATAAAGCAGTCAACCCTGCCGTGAGGATCTCATATCCTCGCAAATTTTTTTAAGTGATTTCGCCGGGAAATAATGCTATCATAAAAACATAATCCAGAAAGGAGCTATGAAAATGCTGCTCACTATAACATATGACGGCAGGGATACGCAAGATCTTGGGTATCTTCTGCATAAGAATCCATATAAAGTCCAGAAATATGAGCTGAACCTCGGTACTGCCTATGTTTTTTACCCGGAGGTCTCCGACACACGGACTACAGCAGCACTTCTGCTCGATATCGACCCGACTGAGCTTTCAAAGGGCAGACTTGCAGCAAAGAATCCGGGGCTGTTTGATTACCTTAATGACCGGCCGTACACCTCGTCATCATTCCTGTGTACGGCACTGAACAGGGTTTTTGGCACTGCAATGAGCGGCAGGTGCGATAAAATGCCGGAGCTTGCACAGTCGCAGCTCTGCCTTACCGCTCATGTGTATATGCTCCCATGTACTGATGACAGTCTTCCGCATGATTTCTTTGCACCGCTCGGCTACAGCGTAACTGTTGAGCGTGAGCAGGTCAGCGATGCTTTTCCGGAGTGGGGGAAAAGCCCGTACATAGACCTGACTATTTCAGGCTCCGTCCGTCTTTCAGAGCTGCTTGAACACCTCTACGTGCTTATACCGGCGTTCAGCCGAAAGCATTACTATGTAGACGAGAGCGAGATAGATAAAATGATCTCACACGGCGGCAGCTGGCTCAGTACACATCCTGCACGGAATAAGATCCTTTACCGCAGCTTCATGATGAAGCGTGACTACGCAAGGGAGGCTCTTGAGCGGCTCGATGAGGCAGCAGCAGATACAGAAGATACCGGTGTTCCGACCGACAGTAATACAGCGGAGAACGAGGATAGCTCCACGAAGCATATCCCTCTCAATACCCGGAGATATGAGGCTGTCCGGGCGGCAGTTCTCGCATCAGGTTCGGCAAGCGTTATTGACCTCGGCTGCGGAGAGGGACGGCTCACGGAGCTTCTTCTGAGGGAGCAGCAGCTGAAGCGTGTCGGTGCAGCGGATATATCTGTATCTGCACTTGACCGGGCGAAGAAGCGTTTTGCATCTCTTCCGGAATATCAGCAGAGCAAGCTGACCCTTATGCACGGCTCACTGACCTATACTGACAAGCGGTTTTCGGGCTATGACTGTGCGGTATGTGCTGAGGTCATCGAGCATATCGACCTTTCACGGCTCGGTGCATTTGAGAAGGTTCTCTTCGGCACGGCAGCTCCGGCGGTCGTTATTATCACTACGCCGAACCGGGATTACAATGATAACTATGAGTTCCTGTCCGGGGGAGAGCTTCGGCACAGCGACCACAGATTCGAGTGGTCACGCAGCGAATTTCTGAGCTGGGCAGAGAGGATTTGCAGCGAATACGGATACACAGCAGAAATAAGCGGCATAGGTGATGAGTCAGAGGGCTTGGGTATGCCGTCACAGATGGGAGTGTTCACAAAATGCAGATAAACAGGATAGAGCTGCCGGAGGTGTGCCTTGTACTTCTCATGGGTGCGAGCGGGGCTGGTAAAACGACCTTTGCACGGAAGCATTTTTCCGCCGGCGAGATACTTTCCTCCGACCGGTTCAGGGAGCTTGTTTCCGGCGATGAGAATGATATGTCGGCAAGTGCGGATGCATTTGAGCTTCTGCATGAGACTGCCGACCGGAGACTGAAGCGTATGAGGCTGACCGTGATCGATGCTACGAATGCACAAAAGCGTGACCGGGCGGCACTTATAGATATTGCAAAGCAGAACGACCTTCATGCCGCAGTGATCGTGCTCGACCCGCCGGAGAAGATCGTAATGGAGCGGAGAGAGTCAAGAACTGACCGGGGCAGCGGGGGAGTTCCGGTATCAGCGGTAAGGCGGCAGCTTTCCGGCGTAAGACAGTCCGTCAGCAAGCTGAGGGGCGAGGGCTTTCGTTTCGTTCACCACCTGACAACGCAGGAGGAGATAGATTCAGCGGAGATAGTCCGGACAAAAATGTGGAACGACAAGCGTGAGGAGCATGGCCCGTTCGATATCATCGGTGATATCCACGGCTGCTACGCTGAGCTGAGGGAGCTGCTTTGCAGGCTCGGCTACAAAGATGACCCGGACGGGATACCGGTACACCCTGACGGCAGAAAAGCAGTTTTTATCGGAGATCTCTGTGACAGAGGCCCGGAGAATGTGAAGGTACTGCGGCTCGTCATGGCAATGGTACGCTCCGGGAATGCACTTGCTGTACCGGGAAATCACGACGTAAAGCTTGTGAAGTATCTCCGGAGGAGAAACGTTCAGGTAAAGCACGGACTTGAGATAACTGCGGCGGAGCTTGACCGGGAGACAGAGGAGTTCAGGGCAGAGACGGCGGATTTTCTTGATTCGCTCGTAAGCCACTATGTCCTTGACGGCGGACAGCTTGTAGTCGCTCATGCCGGGATAAAGGCAGAGTATATCGGGCGTGCGTCATCAAGGGTCAGAAAATTTTGTCTCTACGGCGATATTACCGGTGAGACTGACAGCGACGGATTCCCCGTGCGGCTCGACTGGGCTGCGGACTATTCAGGAAAGGCACTTGTTGTATACGGGCATACGCCGTATGAGGAGGTATACCGTGCAGGAAACACCTGCTGTATCGACACCGGCTGCGTATTCGGCGGAAGTCTTACGGCACTGAGATACCCTGAAAACGAGACTGTAAGCGTTCCGGCACACAGCAAATATGCAGAGCCGGGAAAGCCTATGGCAAAGCCGTCTGCACCGGACAGTGACACCCTTGCTGCGGAGTATTTCACCGGGGAGCTGCACATTGACACACAGCTCACGCCGGGAATACGTATCCGTGAGAACAATTCAGCTGCGGCTTTTGAGATAATGTCACGTTTTGCGGCAGACCCCCGGTGGCTGATATATCTTCCGCCGACGATGTCGCCGTGTGAGACGAGCGGACTTCCGGACTATCTGGAGCACCCCTATGAGGCGTTTGACTACTATAAGCGGAATGGAGTTGAGAGGGTCGTCTGCGAGAAGAAGCACATGGGCTCAAGAGCTGTAATTGTATGCTGCCGGAGTGCTGAGAGTGCGGCGGAGCGTTTCGGAGTTGATGACGGAAGTGCCGGGATAATATACACCCGCACCGGAAGGAGGTTCTTTGACGACAGGGACACAGAGGCTGTGCTTCTTGGCAGGCTCAGGACTGCACTTGAAAAGAGCGGCTTCTGGGATAGCTTCAGCACGGACTGGGTATGCCTTGATACTGAGCTTCTGCCATGGTCGGTAAAGGCGGAGGGACTTATCCGTGAGCACTACGCTCCGGTCGGTCATGCCGGTGTGCATTCGCTTTCGGCAGCTGAGAGGCTGCTGCACCAGACCGCAGCGAGAGATGATATCGCAGACCCTGACGGCTCCGGCGGTCACGATGCAGATATAAGCGTTCTTCTTGAGCGTACATCGTTCCGCCGCCGTGCTATGGAGGATTACGTTAAGGCATACAGCAGCTACTGCGGCAGGGTAGGCTCTCCGGAGGATATCCGTATCGCACCATTCCACCTGCTTGCGTGTGAGGGGGCGGTATTCACAGATAAGCCGCACGTATGGCACATGGAGACGCTGCGAAGATATATAACAGACTGGGACGTGATATTCACCGCAACGCCGTATATTACCGTGAACGTGAACGACCCGGAGGAGGTCGGTATCGCAGTGCAGTGGTGGACGGAGCTTACCCAGAGCGGCGGCGAGGGAATGGTCGTAAAGCCGGAGGACTACATAGCACGAAGCGGAGGGAGACTTATCCAGCCTGCGGTAAAGTGCAGGGGAAGGGAGTATCTGAGGATAATATACGGGCCGGAGTATCTTGCACCATACGGGCTTGGCAGGCTCAAGAAGCGTTCGCTGTCCAGAAAGAGGGAGCTTGCACTGAAGGAGCTGTCACTTGGTATAGAGGCACTCAGCCGCTTTGTCGGTCATGAGTCGCTCACACGGGTACACGAGTGTGTTTTCGGGGTGCTTGCAATGGAGAGTGAGCCGGTCGATCCGAGACTGTGAGCCTTGCGGCTGACACCGGATAATATTGACGTTTCATGAAAAAAGCCTGCCCGGTATCTGAGCATTGTCAGATACCGGGCAGGCTGTCGTTTTTAGTTGCTGCTCTCTGTCAGCAGTCTCTTTGTCTGAGGTGCCTTGAAGAGTATAAATGCTGCAATACCGGTGATTATCATTTCCGGGAGCATATATGAGCCGTTGTAGAGCAGGCTGTATATGAACGCATTCTCAGTCGAGAATCCGCTCCACAGCTCGCCGAAGCCGTACCACCAGATAGTGCAGCCGCTGATGAAGTGGCATACAAAACGCAGGAATATCGCAAGAACTGTTCCGCATATCCAGCCTGCTGCACCCTTGCTGCGGAGGATACCGGCAATGCCCAGAACAGTGAACGCAGCTATGTAGTCAAGGACGATACAAGCGATAAGCACGCCGACCGTGAGTCCCCAGCTGAGCACGCTGCCGAGCGATAGGAAGAGCTGAACGAGTGAATAGATGAATGACACTGCAAAGCCCTTTTTGATGCCGTACTTTATGCTGAACATACATATCGGAAGCATGGAGAGCAGTGTGATAGCACCGCCCCACGGCAGCTCAAATACCTTTATAAGGCTGAGCACTGTTGCGAGAGCGACCATTATCGCACCCTCGACCATCATTCTTGTCTTGCTGTTTTTCATTTTTTACCTCTTTCTCCGAGATGCAGGAAATAAGCAGAAAAAAAGCGTACCCGGTCAGGGTACGCAGGGATATCGTGCAGCTTCATGCCTTCGAGCTGCTTCAAGCCTTCAATGCTTTTGCTTCCTACGACGGTATTGACCGACAGGTTCAAAGGGTCGGAGACAGGCTCCTCTCAGCCGCATAGCAGCACCCCTGCAATCTCAGTATTTAATTTACCAGACAATTATATCACAATGCTTCTGATTTGTCAATAGCTCATTTTATCAATTTTTTTGATGAGCACAAAATACAGCACCGCAAGCACGAGCTTCAGGAATGCAAGCTCTCTGTTATCAGAAGCGAACAGATCGAGTGCATCGAGAACGATAACGACGATAGCGAGCTTTGAGCAGGTATCATAGCTGCCCCTGAGCCCGGCGGCTGCCATTATTATGACCATAGCCGGGGAGACGAGCGAGAGCAGCAGCATGAGAACGTACATACCGCCTATAGCGCTTGTGTAGCCGTCTGAACCGACAGAGAGTGAAGAAACGCCGGCAATTCCGAGAATAACGATAAGAGCGGCAATGCCGTATATCACTATTTTCAGAATGCTCCAGACCTGGAATAATGTTTTCATTTTTAACCCCCAAGAATAATAATATTGTGCTAAGGCTTACCTTAATGATCCCTGACTTGAAGTATAGCACATATTGTAAGATATGTCAAGTATTTTTGAAAAATAATTTTACAATGCGTTCTGCGGAACTGATAGGCACGACTATCAAATCGCTTTTCAGGGTCATATGAACCTCAGAAGCAGAAAGCACGGATATCCTTGACATCTGAGCCGCCATGTGGTAAAATGAGTTGAGGTGAAAGCTATGAAAAAGCTATTTATAACGCTCGGTACTGTCCTTGTGTATCTCCTTGTCAGCATATTCACCGGCTGGTGGGCGATAACGTGGGTCATCTGGGTGTTCTACTTTGTATACATGGTCGCTGATATGTATAAGAATCAGTAAGCCCGGAGATGATGTACGTTGCACATATGAAACAGAATAAAAAACTATTGACAAACCGCTGCGAATGAGTTATAATATACCCATACCTTATCAAGAGCGGCAGAGGGAACAGACCCTGTGAAGCCCGGCAACCTGAGTATTTCCGGCATATAAAAGCACACCGGATTATTCAAAGGTGCTAAATTCTGCGGTATTTCCGGAAGATGAGGAGTTTGAGCAGTATTCGCTGAAAAGAACTGTCAGACACCTTCGGGTGTCTTTTTGTTTGTCTGCAAGCCGGATAACCAAATTTATTTCAGGAGGATAAAAATGAGCAGAAAATTTTTTACATCAGAATCTGTAACTGAGGGACATCCCGACAAGATATGCGACCAGATATCGGACGCTGTGCTCGATGCGATACTTGAGCAGGACGAGAACGGACGGGTCGCCTGCGAGACAGCGGTGACGACGGGAATGATACTCATTATGGGTGAGATATCCACAAAGGCGGATATAGATATCCCGAAGATAGCTCGTCAGGTAGTCGCTGATATCGGCTACGACAGGGCAAAGTACGGCTTTGACGCACACACCTGCTCGGTCATTACTTCGATCGACGGACAGTCACCTGATATAGCAATGGGCGTTGACGAGGCTTTTGAGTACCGTGAGGAGAATCAGGAGAGTGACGGACTTTCCAATGGTGCAGGAGATCAGGGCATAATGTTCGGCTACGCCTGCGATGAGACACCGGAGCTTATGCCGCTGCCGATATCACTTGCCCATAAGCTTGCACTGAAGCTGACCGAGGTGCGTAAGGACGGCTCTCTCCGCTATCTCAGACCCGACGGAAAAACTCAGGTCACGGTTGAGTATGACGACGGAAAGCCGGTGCGTGTGGACGCAGTTGTAGTTTCCTCGCAGCATTCTGCGGATATTTCGCTTGAGCAGCTCAGAAAGGATATAAAGGACTTCGTTATCGAGCCTGTAATTCCGGCGGAGCTTCTTGTTGACACGAAGATATACATAAACCAGACCGGAAGATTCGTTGTCGGAGGCCCTCAGGGAGACAGCGGACTTACCGGAAGAAAGATAATCGTTGACACCTACGGAGGATATTCTCGTCACGGCGGCGGTGCATTTTCGGGTAAGGATCCGACTAAGGTTGACCGCTCAGCAGCTTATGCAGCAAGGTATATCGCAAAGAACATCGTTGCAGCGGGTCTTGCGTCAAAGGCAGAGGTACAGCTTTCCTACGCTATCGGTGTTGCGGAGCCTGTTTCTATACTCGTTGATACATTCGGCACGGGTACGGTCGATGATGAGGTGATAGCAGCGGCAGTTAGTGAGCTGTTTGACCTTCGTCCGGCGGCTATAATAAAGATGCTCAGGCTGAAAAAGCCGCAGTACAGGCGGCTTGCGGCATACGGACACATGGGACGTGAGGATCTCGGAGCTGCATGGGAGAAGACCGACAGGGCAGCTGAGCTGAAGGCAAGAGCTGAGGAGCTTGCAAGGAACTGAATGATAAAAAAGGGACGTTCGCACGTCCCTTTTCTTTTTACCTGAGCGGCAGCTCAGACTGCTGATATACTCCGGCATCGACCATCTGTATCGTTATTGCGTCTGTTCCGGTAAGTCCCTCCGTTTTGTCGCAGTCTGCGTTTATCCGCCCCTGTTCAGTCAGAGGATATTTTTCCTCGTTCGCAAGGCATTGCAGTACAGCTACTGCGTCAGCCATATTCACCTTTTTATCCACGTTTGCGTCGCCGTAGAACGTCACCGGAGGAACTGTCGGATCATAGCTCAGATACTCCGCTGCTTCGAGCATATCGACCATTTTCTCTGCACCGCCCGATGAGGTTATCCTAACTGAATACAGCCCGGCAGCCTCATCACTGCCGTCGGATATCGTAAGGTCACGGCTCGTCTCGCCGGGTAACTCAATGCCGTCGTGATACCACTGGTATGAAGCATTTTTCGACGTCGTCAGCACCCTTGCATAGTATGGCTCGTCCTTTGTGAGCCACACCCGGTCGCAGGCGGAATATACCTGTATACCCGCAGGAACTGTGCATTCTCCGGAGTTTACCTCGCCAAGCAGCTTCCATTCATTCGCACTGTCCTGGAGGAAAAGCCTTACCAGTGAAAGCTCCGTCCCGGCTTCAAGCCCCATCATGGAAAGAGGTATCTTAAATTCGACAGTATTGCCGGAATGCCGGCACGAATCGCCGCTCCGTCCGTCATGGTTGAAATATACAAAGCCATTCGACTGATAATACAGCCAGTAGCTTTCGCCGTCAGCACGGGTCAGCCGCAGATTGTATACCGGTGCTGCGGCAGTGTCGGGGAGCTGTCCCATGATGTAGATATTGCTTTCGTCAGCTGTCATATAGACCTTATTATCGCCGTTTTCACCGATGAGCATATCCTCAGTCCACTCGGTATCCGACGAGATCTCTCCGTCTACGGTTATATGCCCTCTTGTGTCCATTATACCGTAATGCCCTGAGGAGCTTCCTGTTTCAGTGAAGCGGTATACAGAGGAGGGCGTATCCGACTTATTTATCGTTACCTTTCCAAGCAGATTTGCACCGAGAGAGCTGTTCCACACGCCCTCATTCGCAAAGCGTACAGACCGCATATTCAGCTGGTCGAGGCCGTTATTTCCCATAGTTATTTTAAGGTACACATTCCACTCGCCCGGCTCGATTCCGCCCGGAACGGTGAACGAGAGATCTTCCTCAGAGGTAGTCTGCGAAAGCCAGCTGTTAGCCATAAAAACATCATCAAGCTCACACTGATAGTACACGCCGTCACGCTCCAGAAGAACCGAAGCCGCCGCAGGAGGTATCGGATTTGCAAAGCCTGTGTTCTCAACGCTGAAATTGACGGCAAGCTCACCGCCCTGCACGGCACTTTCGCTCAGCTCAGACCTGCGGAGAACGAACCGGTAGCCTATGTGGTCACGTATGAACTGGAACACTGTCTGTCCGTAATATGCCGAATTATCGCACCCCGGCACATCATACTCCCCGCCGAAGGTGTAGTCCTTGTACAGCTGGAATATGTTTCCGTTGATATAGCTGAGGTGGGTCTTATACATCTCCGGTATAGCATTTTCCGGGAGGTAGGTGTCATATTGCTTTGCAAAGTCGATAGCTCCCGAAAATTCTCCGCCGTAGTAGGTATTGGTGCAGACCCTGCCGAGCCAGTTCGTCTCTGTTTCACGGTTTGCGAAGGTCCCAAGGTCTGAATCGCTGCCCATATATCCGTCGTTGTAAAGCCCTATTCTCTTGCTCAGGAGCCGAAGTGCCGAGCTGTCAGAGGAGATCTCCGCTGCCTCGTAGACCGTGTCATCATCAAGCTGGCTCCGCTCTATACCAGCCCACTTTGCGAAAATATCGGGAGTACGGACAGTCACGGGTATCTCATCTGGAACAGCATTGACCCACGCATCAAGGATCTGAACTTTGTGATCGAGCGAGGTGTATTTACCGCCGTGCTGCTCTCCCCACTTGCCAACTGTTCCGCTTTCAACAAACGCCAGTATATCGGCATATTCCTCAAGTATACCGCTGCTTTTTACCTGCTGTATATGTGCAAGCACCTGATCGAACGAGGACGGCTCAGGAGCGTCCTTTCCGGTTGCGTCATACCTGAACCTCAGGGCTATCATGCTGCCGTTTTTCCGGCAGTTCTCAAAGGTTCCCCTGAGCGATTCAAAGAAGCTGTCATCAAGGTCGTAGTCAGTACCCTCGGTGTAGGTGGTAGTACCGTCGGCATTTTCAGTAGTTGTGCCGTTTGCACCGCTTGAATACGCACCGATGTCGATGAAAAACAGCACGAGGCTGCCGGACGGGTCAAGGATCTTCACCTCACCGGGCTTCAGAGTGTACCATGAGGTCGTGGTGTATCCTGCGGCGGGGTTGCTGATAGTGCCGACATATTCCGTATAGCTCAGACCGCTGTCCTTCATAGTCCCGGCGGAATCGGCAGGGACAGCGGGTACTGCTGCCGCAGCAAGAAGTGCAGACAGCAAAGCACCGGCAATGCGGCTGAAAGATCTGTATTGCATAACAAGCTCCTTTCATGTTTTGTTGTTATAATTATACCATGATACCGGCAATTAGTCAACAGAAATTATGCAAAAAAACGGACTGCATATGAATAGCAGTCCGTTGAAGTGTTAAATTATTCAATTGCAGCAGATCAGCCCTGTTTACATCGCCGCCGTGACCTCGCCGTACATATAGAGTGTTCCGAGGATAGCAAGCGGACAGGAGCTTTCTTTCGCAAATCCCACAGCTGCCCTCACGCCCTCACTCAGCACCGGATACGCCTGTGCGTTTATCCCGGCATTTCTGAATACCTCTGCAAGCTCCCGGCAGTCGAGCGACCGGGGATTGTCCGGGGTCACCGTGAATACCTTTTCCGCAAGCCCAGAAAGTATATCTGTGTACAGAGAATATTCCTTGTCAGCCATTACTCCCATGACCACTGCGACCCGCTGACCGGGGAACAGGGATTTTAGTGTTGCCGCAGCCATTTTCATGCCGTCCGGGTTGTGAGCACCGTCATAAAGCACCACGGGGTCAGTCCGCAGCAGCTCGAATCTGCCGTGCCACCTGACCGAAGCCATGCCCGAAACGACCGCACTGTCCGGGATATCGAAGCCCTTTTTCCGCAGCATTTCCACAGCCGTCAGTGAAATAAGTGCGTTCTCCCTCTGATATGCACCAAGAAGCGGGATATGGATATCTACAGCCGAGCCGCCGGACAGCCAGCGGAGTTCGATTCCGCTTATCTCCGGTGCACGGGAAACGAGTGCATCAGCTGACGGTATGATAAGCTCACTTCCGCACTCCTCTGCACGCTTTTCCACAGTGTCCGCTGCCGCCTCGTCAGAGCCTGAGAAAACCACCGGAACACCGGGCTTTATTATCCCTGCCTTGTGTACGGCTATCTCCTCTACAGTGTCACCGAGGAAACCGCTGTGGTCGAGGCGGATATTAGTTATCACTGACAGCACCGGGCTTGCAATGACATTCGTGGAATCAGTATCTCCGCCCATTCCGCACTCTATTATCATTATATCGCATTTTTCTCTTCGGAACAGCTCGAACGCCGCCGCAGTCAGCACCTCGAACTCAGTAGGCTTGTCGTCCATGCTTTCACACACCGGCACGATATCTCCCATGACCGAAGCGAATCCGTCACCGCTGATACACTCTCCGTCTATGCGGAAATAGTCCGTAATACCGGTAATTGCAGGCGATGAGAACCAGCCCGTCCTGTATCCTGCGGCTGTGAGGATACTGCTCAGCATAGCACCGCATGAGCCCTTGCCGTTTGTTCCTGCGATGTGTACAGCCGGGACAGTATTCTGCGGCTCGCCAAGAAGCCTGCAAAGCTCGCTTATCCTCTCAAGTCCGAGCCTGCTTCCCCGCTTTGCTGCCCTTGCAAGATACGATATTGCCTCATTCTCTGTCATTTCCGCTCAGCCTTTCAAGCTGCTCCATGAACGCTCTGCTGCGTATGAGCTGATAGATGATAATGCCCTCGACCAGACCGATGCACGTATACAGGGGTATTCTCAGCACCAGTATCTGGAGCTGTGTGTGGTACCAGAGGTACAGTCCGATGGACTTGATTATCATGGAGCATATGATATGAGCCGTCCCGACCGAGAATGCAAGCCGTATTATCTGGCTGCGGTCTTTCATCACGTACCTGTACATCAGTCCGGATACCGCCCCTATGCCTGCACAGGCAGCTGTGATCACCGGATTTATCGAGTAGCCCACCATTATGCAGCCGATAATATCCGCACCTGCACCGACCGCCGCACCTGCAAGCGGCCCGAACAGTATACCAGCCATGAGCACCGGAAGATTCTCAAAGCTTATGCGTATGCTGCTGCCGAGATTGAACGCAAGGAGCTTGCCGAATGCGATACTCATAGCGATGAACACCGCACACGCCACGAGCACCCTTGTGCTGCCGAAAAGGGCAGTCCTGTTTGTTTTTTTGTTTTCATTTGTCATAAAAAATACCTCCTTTTCCACATCATACGACAGAAAAGAAGGCATGACACGCCATTATCTTTAGTTGCCCTATGAAGCGGGATGCAAGGTGCGAACCGCAAGCATTCGCTTTTCGTTCCTCCGGCAACTCCCCGTCCGGCGGACACTTAACGAACGCACCTTTACTCTTCAGTGCATTCATTATACCACACATCAGCCCGTTTGTCAAGTATTGTTTTTCAGGTTCAGGGGTTTTGCAGGATTTCGGTGAAAATTTTGTGAAAACGCTTGACAAATCTCAAAAGCTGAGTTATAATCGAATTACTTTCAATAACTAAAATGCGATGAAGGGAAACAAAGCTCGTTCCGGCTTTTGAAGAGAGAGCTGCCGCTTATCAGGCTTGTCTGATATACTTGTCTGATATATTGGTGAAAGGCAGCAGGCTGGTGCTTGTATAACTCCTCCCTGAGCAGTCATCTGAACGATGCCGGAGCCTCCGGTGTTCATTAAGCGTGACCGGGTTCTCCCGTTAAAGAGATATGCGTTGCCCGACGCAGATGAGTGGGTGCGTTTTCTGCACCAAGAAGAGTGGTACCACGGAGTATATCGGCTTTTACAGCTTCTTCGTCTCTTCCATGCCTGCATTGCAGTGCTGGAGGAGATTTTTTATTTTCCGGCATTCTGCAAAAACGCAGGAAAGCTATCTCGGGCAGGAAACGGAGGAAAAGTATATGAAAAACGCAGAAAAGTACACCAGACAGTTCTTTGAGGCACCGAGGACATCAATGAAGTGGACACAGAAGAGCTATATCGATCATGCACCGCAGTGGTGCAGCGTTGACCTGAGAGACGGGAATCAGGCACTTATCATACCCATGAGCCTTGAGGAAAAGCTTGAATTTTTCCAGAAGCTCGTGGATATCGGCTTCAAGGAGATAGAGATAGGCTTTCCGGCAGCGTCTGAGACGGAGTATGAGTTCTGCCGCACGCTCATTGAGAAGAACATGATACCGGACGACGTTGCGATACAGGTGCTCACTCAGTCAAGAGAGCATATCATCAAGAAGACCTTTGACGCACTTGAGGGCTGCAAGAATGCGATAGTCCACCTCTACAACTCCACCTCAAAGGCTCAGCGTGAGCAGGTCTTCCGCAAGGATAAGGCTGAGATAACCGAGATAGCTGTAACAGGTGCGAAGCTGTGCAGGGAGTACAGGGAGAAATATGAGGGCAATTTCCGGTTTGAGTATTCGCCGGAGAGCTTCACGGGTACTGAGCCGGAGTATGCACTGGAGATATGCAACGCCGTGCTTGACGTATGGCAGCCGACTGAGGAGGACAAGGTGATAATAAATCTTCCTGTTACTGTCCAGCTCTCAATGCCGCATATCTACGCCAACCAGATAGAGTATATGTCTGAAAATCTGAAATACAGGGAAAATGTCATTGTTTCCCTTCACCCCCACAACGACCGTGGCTGTGCGGTCGCTGATACGGAGCTGGGTCTGCTTGCAGGTGCGGACAGAGTTGAGGGCACTCTCTTCGGCAACGGCGAGAGGACTGGAAATGTGGATATCATCACGCTTGCACTGAATATGTACTCGCAGGGCGTTGAGCCGGGGCTTGACCTGAGCGATATCCCGTCGATCGCAGAGCTTTACACCCGTGTCACACGCATGGAGATAAGCGACAGGCAGCCGTATTCCGGAAAGCTCGTATTCGCAGCGTTCAGCGGCTCACATCAGGACGCTATCGCAAAGGGAATGAAGCGGCGTGAGGAGATAAACGATCCGCAGTGGACCGTGCCGTATCTGCCTATCGACCCGACAGATATCGGAAGGGTATATGAGGCGGACGTTATACGTATCAACAGTCAGTCCGGAAAGGGCGGCATAGGCTATATCCTGGAGACACGCTTCGGCTATGACCTCCCCAAGAAGATGAGGGAGAGCGTGGGGTATCTTGTAAAGGGCGTTTCCGATCATCTGCACAAGGAGCTTTCGCCGGACGAGGTATATCAGATATTCCGTGAGAATTACGTTGATAAAACCGCTCCGCTCAATGTTGCAGAGGCACATTTTGTTCAGCAGAACGGTATTGAAGCAAGCGTTGACGTTGAATGGAACGGCAGGAAGATACACGCAACAGACAGCGGAAACGGCCGTCTTGACGCAGTGAGCAACGCAATACGCAGCTGCACCGGGCTTGACTACAGTCTCAATGCCTATACCGAGCACGCACTTGAGGTCGGCTCGACATCTCAGGCGGTGTCATACGTTGAGGTAGTTAGCGGCGGTAAGAGCTACTGGGGTACCGGGCTTGATACAGACATTATCCGTTCCTCCATAAAGGCACTTGTGAGTGCGGTCAACAACATGGTCAAGTGATACCAGTGCCAAAAAAATACTGTTGAAATTGTAGGGATTACACAAAATATACTGAATTTCTCCGCTCCTTATTGATTTTATATCCGTAAAGTGATACAATAAAATTATATCATGAAAAGGAGCGGAGCTGTAATGAGAAGGTTGAGATCTGTTTATGTTTCTTCCGGTATCATTATCATTATTGGTGCGGTCACAGTCGTCTCTGACTGTCGTCCATTTTCGTTCTGCCCCGATGAAGCTTGATATTTGCTGTACGCAGCGTCAGCCCGCACAGCAGGAGCATTATCCGGCAGAATGCCGGATTTTTTTATATCAGGATAATAATAGTCAGAGACGTTAAGCCTTTGAAGCAAAGTAAATCCCTGTAATCTTATAAACTTATAAAATGTAAAGGACACGATAATATGAAAATATCAGGTGCTAAGATCGTTGTTGAAACTCTGATAGAGCAGGGCGTTGATACTGTTTTCGGTTATCCCGGCGGACAGGTAATCGACCTTTTCGATGCTCTTTATCAGAGCCGTGACCGTATCCGTCATGTACTCACCGCCCATGAGGAGGGCGCTGCACACGCTGCTGACGGCTACGCAAGAGCTGCCGGAAAGACCGGTGTTGTGATCGCTACCTCAGGCCCCGGTGCGTCAAATCTCGTGACCGGTATCGCTACGGCATTTATGGACTCTGTTCCGCTCGTCGCCATCACCGGCAATGTACCGAGCACGCTCATCGGCAGGGACAGCTTCCAGGAGGTGGATATCGTCGGCATAACCATGCCGGTCACAAAGCATAACTTCATCGTCAAGGACGTAAGGGAGCTTGCGGATACTCTGCGTACTGCGTTCAAGATAGCAAAGTCCGGCAGACCCGGCCCTGTGCTCGTTGACATACTCAAGGACGTACAGACTGCTGTCTGTGACTTCGAGCCGAAGCCTGACCCGGTAAGGCCATATCCGCTCTCGTTCGCCTCTGAAATGAAGCTCAGAAAGGCTGCGGAGCTTATCAATTCCGCAGAAAGACCGTATATCTACTTCGGCGGAGGTATCATTTCCGGCAAGGCATCTGCGGAGCTTTCAGAGCTTGCGGAGCGTATCGACGCTGTTATGGGCTGCTCTCTCATGGGATTGTCCGCAGTCCCTTCAGATGATCCGAGATTCCTCGGAATGAACGGTATGCACGGACATTTTGCTTCATCTGTCGCACAGGACGAGGCAGACCTCGTTATCGCTCTCGGTACGAGATTCAGCGACAGGGCTACGGGCAACAAGAGGAGATTTGCAAAGAATTTCAGGATAATACATATAGATACGGACAGTGCGGAGCTTGACAAGAATATTCCGGCAGACCTTGCGATACAGGGCGATATAAAGGACGCACTGTACAGGCTGCTGCCGATGACCGTGGAGAAGAAGCATGAGAAATGGCAGGAGCGTGTAGAGGAGCTGCGGCAGGAGGAAAAACGGAGGACGGAAAGTGCTCTCGCTCATGCTGCGGAAAAGAACTGCACAAGCTGCACAGCTGAGTGCAGCAATTCCGGCATACCTGCGGACAAGCGTCTGACTCCGTACCAGATAATCGACATCATCGCCGCTCATTCCGGAAGCAGCGACAGCATAGTTACAGATGTCGGTCAGCATCAGATGTGGACTGCACAGAGATACCCCCTGAAAAAGCCGAGGACGTTCCTCACAAGCGGCGGACTCGGTACTATGGGTTTTGGTATGGGTGCTGCCATAGGCGCGAACGCAGCGACCGGCAAACGCAGTATACTCTTCACCGGCGACGGCAGCTTCGGAATGAATCTCAATGAGCTTGCGACTGCGGTCTCTCAGGGGACTGATCTTGTTGTTGTAATCATGAACAACGGCGTTCTCGGCATGGTAAGACAGTGGCAGACGCTGTTCTATGACAAGCACTATTCCAACACGACACTGAACCGCAAGACCGATTTTGTAAAGCTTGCGGAGGCATTCGGTGCGAGGGGACTGCGTGCGGCGAACACGGACGAGCTTGAGGCAGCGGCAGACGAGGCATTCTCCGGCAGCGGTACCTATGTCATCGACTGTCTTGTGGACTGCGACGAATTTGTGCTCCCGATGCTCCCGCCCGGCGGCTCGATAGACGATATGATAACAGAGATAAAGTGAGGGCAGTCATATGAATACACAGAATATTTCGGATAACAACGGACTTTCGCCATATATCATCGGTGTTATCGTCTCAAACGTTTCAGGCGTGCTGTCGAGGGTGAGCGGAATGTTCACACGCAGAGGCTTCAATATCGACAGCCTGACAGTCGGCGAGACTGAATCAGCCGGCTTTTCACGTATCACTATAGCCTTCCACGGCGACAACGATATCCGTGACAGGATACTTCACCAGCTTGAAAAGCTGCACGACGTAAAGGAGGTAGAGGTACTCGACAAGAGCGAAACTGTTGTGCGTGAGCTGCTGCTTTTAAAGGTACGCAACAGCTCCTCAACACGGCAGGATATCATGGCGGCTGTCGAGATATTCCGCTCAAAGATAATCGACTACTCAACTACGGCTCTCGTCTGCGAGCTTACGGGTGAGACTTCAAAGATAGACGCATTCATTGAGCTTATGAAGTCATACGGCATAATGGAGATGTGCCGGACGGGCATAGTTGCCATTGAAAGAGGCGACAACTGCCTGAAAACAAGATAATAGCTGCCGGAAAGCAGTTAAGTATAATACAAAGGAGAAATTCATCATGTCAAATTCTGCAAACAATGCAAAGGTATTTTACGAGAGCGACTGCGACCTTTCGCTTCTCTACGGAAAGACGATAGCTGTCATAGGCTACGGAAGTCAGGGTCATGCTCATGCACTTAATGCCAAGGAGTCACTCGGCGACAAGGGCAGAGTTATCATCGGTCTTTACGAGGGCTCAAGGTCATGGGACAAGGCTGTTGCTCAGGGCTTTGAGGTATTCACAGCTGCTGAGGCTGCAAAGCAGGCTGATATAATCATGATACTCATTAACGATGAGAAGCAGGCTAAGCTCTACAAGGAGGATATCGAGCCGAATCTTGAGGCTGGAAATATGCTCATGTTCGCTCACGGCTTCAATATCCACTTCGGCTGCATCACTCCTCCGGCTGACGTTGACGTTACAATGATCGCTCCCAAGGGGCCGGGACATACCGTAAGAAGTGAGTATCAGGCTGGAAAGGGCGTTCCGTGCCTCGTTGCTGTACATCAGGACGCTACTGGCAAGGCTAAGGAGACAGCTCTCGCATACGGACTTGCTATCGGCGGTGCAAGGGCAGGCGTTCTGGAGACTACCTTCAGGACGGAGACTGAGGCTGACCTCTTCGGTGAGCAGGCTGTCCTCTGCGGCGGTGTTTGTGCTCTTATGCAGGCTGGCTTCGAGACGCTTGTTGAGGCAGGCTACGACCCGAGAAACGCTTACTTTGAGTGTATCCACGAGATGAAGCTCATCGTTGATCTTATATATCAGAGCGGCTTTGCAGGAATGAGATACTCTATCTCCAACACAGCTGAGTACGGCGATTATACCTCTGGACCGAAGGTAATAACTGAGGACACCAAGAAGGCTATGAAGCAGATACTGAAGAATATCCAGGACGGCTCATTCGCTAAGGACTTCCTGCTCGATATGTCTGATGCAGGCGGTCAGGTACACTTCAAGGCTATGAGAAAGCTTGCAGCTGAGCACCCGGCTGAGAAGGTAGGCGAGGAGATCAGAAAGCTCTACAGCTGGAGCGACGAGGACAAGCTTATAAACAACTGATTTAACTAATTAATATTTATGCCGGATACTGAACCAACGGGTCGGAGAGTATTATAACAAATTGTAATTTTTAGTCTAAATTTTCTGTAAACGTATAGATTTTTAGTATACTGAATGTAGAAAACGGGCTGATTATTAATGATTTGTTCATAATTTCTTCACATTATCGTCACACTTCCACAGAACTATCACATTTACGTGTTAATATTTTATTCACAGAAAGATAATAATTTAGAAATAAATTCTTTCTGAATAATATTTCTGATACGAAAGGTGATAGGATATGAAAAAGGACAGAGATAATTTTCCGTGGTTCAGGCTCCCGGCTGCTCAGGTGTTCGGAGTGCTGCTGATCATCTGCGGCTTTCTGCTGATGTTCAGGTTTGGCTACTATGAGGCAAGAAAAGCGAATGAGTACAGCAGCTCCGGATATTCTGATGCGGATATCCAGGACAGCTCACAGGACAGCTCTCAGACTACAGACAGCGATGCTGATGAGGATTCAATGGAGGCGTACAGAGGCGTAAGAGCACGCACGGCTGCGATCCTGCGGATACCGCTGGTGGTTCTCGGAGGGATACTCATAATCGCCGCAGTCCCCCTGTTTTATGTTCCCTACGTTGACAGAGCCCCTAAGTACCGCACAAGGTACAGCGAGGAAGAGGAGGAGGACGAGACTGACCCGGAGTTCGATTACCCTGACGACGACTTTGACTACGTTCTCGATAAGGACGTCAGAAAGCGTCTCATTAAGGAGAGAAACCGCAGAGTTACCGAAAAAATGCGGCGTATGCGGAAAAATAAAAGAAAAAGAAGATAATTCAGGCAGGTGTATATAATGAGCGGAAATTATTTCTGCGAGGGAGTTGAAAAGGCTTCACAGCGTTCTCTGTTCAACGCCCTCGGTATGACTAAGGAGGAAATGAAAAGACCTCTGGTCGGTATCGTCTCATCGTACAACGAGATAGTACCCGGTCATATGAATATCGACAAGATCGTTGAGGCTGTAAGGCTCGGAGTCGCAATGGGCGGCGGAACTCCGGTGGTTTTCCCGGCTATCGCTGTCTGTGACGGCATCGCTATGGGACATACCGGAATGAAATATTCCCTCGTCACCCGTGACCTTATCGCTGATTCTACGGAGTGTATGGCTCTTGCTCACCATTTCGACGCACTTGTTATGGTGCCCAACTGTGACAAGAACGTTCCGGGACTCCTCATGGCGGCGGCAAGAATAAATGTCCCGACTGTATTCGTCAGCGGAGGCCCCATGCTTGCAGGTCATGTAAAGGGCAGGAAGACCAGCCTTTCAAGTATGTTCGAGGCTGTGGGAGCGTATACAGCCGGTAAGATGACCGCTGAGGACGTTGAGGAATATGAAACTCACGCCTGTCCTACCTGCGGCTCGTGCTCCGGTATGTATACCGCAAATTCCATGAACTGTCTTACTGAGGTGCTCGGAATGGGACTCAGGGGCAACGGTACTATCCCGGCGGTATACTCGGACAGGCTTCGCCTTGCAAAGGAAGCAGGTATGCAGGTAATGGAGCTTTACCGCAGAAATATCCGTCCGCTCGATATCATGACAAAGGAGGCGTTCTATAACGCTCTTACGGCGGACATGGCACTCGGCTGCTCGACCAACAGTATGCTGCACCTCCCGGCTATAGCCAATGAGTGCGGTATAGATATTGACCTTGATACTGCAAATGAGATAAGTGCAAGGACGCCGAATCTGTGCCACCTTGCCCCTGCCGGTCATACCTATATGGAGGATCTCAATGAAGCCGGCGGCGTTTATGCAGTGCTCAGCGAGCTGAATAAAAAGGGACTTATCAACACAGACTGCATGACCTGCACAGGAAGGACTGTCGGGGAGAATATAAAGAACTGTGTAAACAAAGACCCTGAGACGATACGTCCGATAGACGACCCGTACAGCCAGACGGGCGGTATCGCCGTGTTAAAGGGAAATCTCGCACCTGACAGATGTGTTGTCAAGAGAAGTGCGGTAGCTCCTGAGATGCTCGTACACAAGGGGCCTGCAAGAGTGTTCGACAGCGAGGAGGAGGCTATAAAGGTCATCTACGACGGCGGTATAAATCCCGGCGACGTTGTTGTTATCCGCTACGAGGGGCCTGCCGGAGGGCCGGGCATGAGAGAAATGCTATCGCCGACCTCAGCCATACAGGGTGCAGGTCTTGGCTCAACTGTGGCACTCATCACTGACGGACGATTCTCCGGTGCGACAAGAGGTGCAGCGATAGGTCATGTTTCGCCGGAGGCAGTAAACGGCGGCACTATAGCCTATGTCAAGGACGGAGATATCATATCAATAGATATACCGAATTACAGCATAACTCTTGAGGTCTCCGACGAGGAGCTGGAGGAACGCAGGAGGACTATGCCGATAAAGAAGAAGACCGGTATCACTGGTTACCTGAAACGCTATGCTGAGCAGGTGTCCAGTGCTGACAAGGGAGCGATAATCAATAAAAGATAAGCCCCGTGCAAAGAAAGAAGCTGAGATAAATGGGAATGACAATGACGCAGAAGATACTTGCGGCTCACGCAGGTCTTGACACAGTCAGAGCAGGACAGCTGATCCTTGCAAAGCTTGACCTTGTGCTCGGAAACGATATAACGTCTCCGGTCGCAGTCAAGGAGTTTGCAAAGCTTGGTGTGGACAGCGTATTCGACAAAGACAGAGTGACTATGGTAATGGATCATTTTGCTCCGAACAAGGACATAAAGGCAGCGGAGCAGTGCAAGATGTGCAGGGACTTCTGCGGCGAAAAGGGCATTACTCATTTTTATGATGTAGGCGAGATGGGCGTCGAGCACGCCCTTCTTCCGGAAAAAGGACTTGTTTCAGCCGGATATGCCGTAATCGGTGCGGATTCTCATACCTGTACCTACGGAGCACTCGGAGCCTTCTCCACCGGAGTAGGCTCAACGGATATGGCTTGCGGTATGGCAATAGGCAAGGCGTGGTTCAAGGTACCCTCCGCCATCAGGATAAACCTCACAGGGAGCTTGAGAAAACACGTTTCCGGTAAGGACGTTATCCTCCATATAATTGGAAAAACAGGCGTTGACGGGGCTTTGTACCGCTCTATGGAGTTCACCGGCAGCGGACTTTCTTCGCTTTCTGTTGAGGACAGGCTGTGCATTGCTAATATGGCTATAGAGGCTGGTGCAAAAAACGGCATATTTGAAGTAGATGAGCTTACGCTTGAATATCTCAGAGAGCATGGTGCGGCTGAGCCGGTGATATACAGTGCTGACGGGGACGCAGAGTATGATGAGGTGCTTGATATAGACCTTTCGCAGATCGAGCCGACTGTCGCATTCCCTCATCTTCCTGAGAATGCCCGCACCTTTGCGGAGATCGGCGATATTAAAATAGACCAGGTCGTTATCGGCTCATGTACCAACGGCAGACTGAGTGACCTGAAGGCGGCAGCTGAGATAATGAAGGGAAAGCACGCCGCTCCCGGAGTCAGGGTCATCGTTATCCCGGCAACTCAGCGTATCTACCTTGAGGCTATGGAGCTGGGGCTGCTCAGGCAGTTCATCGAGTTTGGCGCAGTGGTATCGACGCCGACCTGCGGTCCGTGTCTTGGCGGATATATGGGCATACTTGCGGAGGGAGAGCGTGCTGTTGCTACGACAAACAGGAATTTTGTCGGAAGAATGGGTCACGTTGATTCTGAGGTTTACCTCGCAAGCCCGGCAACTGCGGCGGCAAGTGCAGTCACCGGACGCATAACAAGCCCGTGGGAGGTGGATAAGCTGTGAAATATACAGGAAATGTGCTGAAATACGGCGACAACGTTGATACAGACGTAATTATCCCGGCAAGGTATTTGAATACGAGCGATCATAAGGAGCTTGCTTCTCACTGCATGGAGGATATAGACAAGAGCTTTGTGAGCCGGGTGCAGCCGGGGGATATCATCACAGCCGGGTATAATTTCGGCTGCGGCTCGTCCCGTGAGCACGCCCCCATAGCGATCAAGGCGAGCGGAGTGTCGCTTGTCATCGCAAAGAGCTTTGCACGTATATTCTACCGCAACTCCATAAACATAGGTCTTGCGATAGTTGAGTGCCCGGAGGCTGCTGATGCTATAGCTGACGACGACAGGGTCGAGGCTGACCTTGATAACGGAATTATCCGTGACCTTACCACCGGTCAGGAGTTCAGGACTGTGCCATTTCCGGAGTTTATACAGAGTATCATAGAAAACGGCGGTCTTATGGAATCTATAGCAAAGGGTGCTATAGAGTAAAGGGCTGAGATGAGAAGACTGCTGACTGTACTGACCGCCGCAGGGTGCATTACAGCCTGCATGACAGCCTTTTCGTGCAGCAGCTCTGACGGCAGGAGCAGAGCTTCACAGGAGGCTGAGCTTACACGGATAGCTGAGGAAAACGCCCGCAGCTACGTCAGGGGAAAATACGGCTTCGATGCAGAGATACTCGGAATGAGCAGACAGTATAAGGGAGATGGGTATGATTTCCTTATTCCGCATTTTGAGGAGACCAATAACGTCTATGTAAAAATGGAGCATGACGGGCGTGAGTTCGTTGTCTACACCAGCCTTATCGGTAATGCAGAGGGCGGCTATGACGATTATCAGGCGGAGGAGGTGGAGCAGGCGCTGCTTGACCTCATAAATGAGAATATCGGAGACTGCGTGAATCTGTGGACTGACTTCCCGTGGCTGTATGACTATGAGTATGACGGAATGATGCTTTCTCACGACAGGTTTTTTGACGGCAGCAATCTATCCGAGGTGCTTTCAGGCGGACTTGCTCACAGGCTGTGTGCAGAGTTCGTCGGGAAAGACCTGTCGAACGAGGAGAATTTTGAATTTCTCTATGATATCCTCGACGATATCCGGGCGGATTACTCGGATTACTGGTACTTTGTCTCATACCGCAGTGAGGAGGCTCTTGAGGAGCACTCCTTAGTGGACCCTTTTGAAGAAGAGGGTGGATTTTTCTCCGACTATGACAAGATCAGGGCTTCTGAGGAGGCTGCCGGGATAGACAATTACAGACGCTTTGTGCCGGCTGATGGTCACGAAGGCACTGGAACAGAGAGAGACGGCTATATCACAGAGTGGTACAGCTTCTCATCAGGTGAGGAAAGCTCCCTTATGGAGTGCGGAGATCTTCGCTGGTACTCAAATGATACAGCCGGCATGGCTGTTGAGCAGCTAAGCAGCGAAGAAGCCGCAGATTCAGGCATCACTTATATGGAGGAATATCCGATATACCGGGTCTCCGGACACATCTGGGGCTTCACGGTCATGCTGCCTCTCGCTTCACTTGACAGAAAAGCTGAGGACTATGTTCTTGTGACGAGCCTTGAATATTATCCGGAGGTCAGCTTTGAGGAGGACGGAGGGTACCTTATCTGCGATTTTGATGAGATAGCTTTTCCGGACGAGCCCTTCTGCTTCTCATTCCGTCCGGAGTGGCTAAGATAAAGTTTTTTGCGAAGGAAGAATTACAATGGAATACAATATAGCGTTGCTCAGGGGCGACGGCATAGGGCCTGAAATAGTTGACAGTGCCGCTGCGATACTCAGAAAGACAGCAGAGAGGTTCGGACATAGGTTCAATTTTACGTCATATCTCATCGGCGGAGCTGCTATCGACGAGACGGGCATACCGCTGCCGCAGGAGACTGTGGACGGCTGCCTTGCAAGTGACAGCGTGCTTCTCGGAGCTGTAGGCGGTTACAAGTGGGACGAGCTGCCGGGCGATAAAAGACCGGAAAAGGCTCTGCTCGGTATTCGTCAGGCTCTGGGGCTTTACACTAATCTCAGACCGGCAAGGCTGTACCCGGCACTCAGGGCGGCTTCTCCGCTGAAAGATGAGGTAGTCGGCAGCGGCTTCGATATAATGATAGTGCGTGAGCTTACAGGAGGGATATACTTCGGTGACAGGGGCTATCGTGAGGGAAAATACGGCACTGAGGCATATGACACCGAGGCTTACAGCGTTACGGAGATAGAGCGTATCGGCAGGACTGCATTTGAGACGGCAATGAAGCGTGACAAGCGGCTTTGCAGCGTTGACAAGGCGAATGTTCTGGAATCGTCAAGGCTGTGGAGAAAGACCATGCACGAGCTTGCACAGGAATATCCGGAGGTTGAATACCGGGATATGTTCGTTGACAATGCAGCAATGCAGCTCGTCCGTGACCCTAAGCAGTTCGACGTTATCGTCACATCGAATATGTTCGGGGATATCCTCTCGGACGAGGCATCGCAGATCACCGGCTCGATAGGTATGCTTGCCTCTGCCTCGCTCGGTGCAGGCACAAGGGGTATGTACGAGCCTATACACGGAAGTGCCCCGGATATTGCCGGACAGAACAGGGCAAATCCTATTGCGACGATACTTTCTGCGGCTATGATGCTGCGCTACAGCTTCGGACTTGCAGACGAGGCAGACTGCATAGAGGCGGCTGTGAACAGGGTTCTCGATGAGGGATACCGCACGGCTGATCTGCTCGGAAGCGGCGGGGGCAGTGCTCTCAGCTGCACAGAAATGACAGAAAAAATACTCGGAGTTTTGTGATATGAATGATAAGCTTCAGCGGCTGGAGCTGGGTCTCGGGTCGCTTGTGATATTCAGGGAGCTTCTTGAGGACGATGTTATAAAGAAGCTCCGCAGGCTAATACACTGTGAAAAGGACGAGCCTGCTGAGAGGATCTCTGCATATTCCTCCTTTGTTTCGGCACTTTACGCAAATACCGTGAACCTCAGCGAGTATATCCTAAAGCTCGTAATTGAGGACGAGAATTTCTATATCACCGGAAAGGCTGCCGGTGTCGAGTTTGACCAGTATATTGAGAGTGCTCTTGAAAATGACCTCAAGATACTGCAAATGCTCTCTCAGGTAAGCTCCGGTACACTCTCGGTACAGGTGGGCTACTATGGCTTTCTCCCGTCATGGAAGACTGCGGATATAGATTTTATGGCTGAGTATAGCTGGCGTATCGAGAACGTCAGCCGCTTCGGCTATGGAAAATGGGCACAGAATACCATGTTTGACCTGTGCGATGGCAGGATAGAGCCTGTTGCGTGTCCGGATCCGCAGAAGCTCTCGGAGCTTTTCGGCTACGAGCGTGAAAGAGTAGAGGTAATAAACAATACTCTCGCCCTGCTTCATGGCAAGCCTGCACAGAATGTACTTCTCTACGGCGATGCAGGTACCGGAAAATCCTCGACTGTCAAGGCGATAGTGAACGAATATGCCGATATGGGTCTGCGGCTCATCGAGCTGTCGAAGGACGAGCTTTCACAGCTGCCGGCTGTCATAAGCGAGATCAGCTCAAATCCGCTGAAATTCATAATCTTCATTGACGATCTTACGTTCAGGGCGGGGGAGGACTGCTTCGGAGCATTAAAGGCTGCACTTGAGGGCTCTGCTTCGGCAAGAACTGACAATATGGCGATATATGCGACCAGCAACCGCCGCCACCTGATAAAGGAGAGCTTTTCTGACCGTGAGGGAGATGATGTTCACCGGAACGACACGATACAGGAGATGATATCGCTGTCGGCACGCTTCGGACTGCGTGTGAATTTCGGTAAACCGGACAAGAACAGCTACCTGAGTATAGTCAGGGAGCTTGCTGGGGCAAGAGGCATTTCAATGGACACTTCTGAGCTTGAGCTCAGGGCGGAGCAGTTTGCGGTACAGTCAGGCAACGGACGCTCCCCGAGAACGGCAAAGCAGTTTGTTGACACAATTACGCTGTGATAAAAATATGAAAGGATCCAACAGGTAAGGCTATGCTTACACTTGATAAGATATATCATGCAAAATATGTACTGAAGCAGGTGATACGGGAGACGGCGGTCATAAAGGCTCCACGCATAAGACCGGACAGCGATATATGGCTGAAAACCGAGAATCTTCAGATCACAGGCTCATTCAAGGTGAGGGGAGCGGCTTATCGTATGTCGCAGCTCACCGATGAGGAAAAGGCGAGGGGAGTTATTGCCTGCTCTGCCGGAAATCATGCACAGGGAGTTGCACTTGCGGCGTCAAAAAGCGGGATAAGGTCGATAATCTGTCTGCCGGACGGAGCACCGATATCAAAGGTCGAGGCGACAAAGAGCTACGGTGCGGAGGTCTGTCTTGTAAAGGGCGTATATGATGACGCATACGCTGAGGCACTCCGGCTCCGTGATGAGCATGGGTACACATTCATTCACCCGTTCGATGATGAAAACGTCATTGCAGGGCAGGGAACTATCGGTCTGGAGCTTTTAGAGCAGCTCCCGGACGTTGAGGCAGTGATAGTGCCGGTCGGCGGAGGCGGACTTGTATCGGGCGTGGCGTTTGCCATAAAGAGTCTGAATCCGGCGGTAAAGGTCTACGGCGTTCAGGCAGCAGGTGCAGCGAGTATGTTCAGCTCGGTAAAGCACGGAGCGATAGAGACTCTTGAAAGCGTTTCGACAATTGCGGACGGAATTGCGGTCAAATCGCCCGGCGAGAATACCTTCCGGCTCGTTTCGGAATATGTTGACGACATAGTTACCGTCAGCGATGATGAGATCGCTGCGGCGATACTTGCACTTATGGAGCAGCAGAAGCTCGTTACCGAGGGTGCGGGTGCAGCACCGGTGGCAGCGGCAATGTTCGGAAAGGTACCGGTAAAGGGCAAAAAGACCATATGCCTGCTCTCCGGCGGAAATATCGACGTTACGATACTTTCAAGAGTTATCAAGCGCGGACTTCTCATGTCCGGCAGGAACTGCACAATGAATATCGAGCTTATCGACAAGCCCGGTCAGCTCATGGACGTATCACGCATTATCGCCGAGCTTGGCGGAAATGTCATATCTATCCACCATGAAAGAGCGAATGAAGGCTCTGCCGTGAACGGCTGCTATCTGCGTATCGTCATGGAGACCCGTAATTACGAGCATATCGAGGAGATACGGAAAGCACTTACCGATAACGGATTCCATATAACAAATGACTGAGAGGAGAAAATAATATGAAACAGGTATCAACAGCTAACGCACCGGCGGCAATAGGCCCCTACTCACAGGCTGTCATCTCAGGAGGACTTGTGTTCACAAGCGGACAGCTTGGCATCGACCCTGAGACGGGCGTGCTTGCAGAGGGCATCGAGGCTCAGACTGAGCAGATAATGAAGAATCTCTCAGCAGTCCTTTCCGCAGCCGGCTCTTCGCCGGAAAAGGCTGTAAAGACAGTCTGCTTTCTTGCGGATATGGGCGATTTTGCGGCATTTAACGAAATATACGGAAAGACCTTTACATCTCTTCCGGCAAGGAGCTGCGTTGCGGTAAAGACTCTGCCGAAGGGGGCACTTGCTGAGGTCGAGGTAATTGCTGAGATATAAAAATTCCGCAGGCTTTAAGATAGGGGTGTAATATATGACTGTACACGAATTGCAGGAGAAAATACTGAAGCTTAAAAAGGAAACGAATACGGCTATACTCGCCCACAGCTACCAGGCAAGGGAGATAGTGGAGATAGCCGACTACACCGGAGACAGTTATAAGCTGAGCGTTGACGCTTCAAAGACAGAGGCTGACAATATCCTTTTCTGCGGAGTACACTTCATGGCGGAGACTGCAAAAATGCTCTCGCCGCAGAAGCGTGTATTCCTTGCGAACAGGGACGCAGGCTGCCCGATGGCGGAGCAGATGGATAAGGAGCTTATCTCGCAGATACACGCTGCCGAGCCGGACAGGACGATAGTTGCGTATATCAATACAACCGCTTCGCTCAAGACTGTCTGCGACGTATGTGTCACCTCCTCGTCAGCTCTTCGTATCGTCAGGGCACTTGACACGGACAGGATACTTTTCATACCCGACTGCAACCTCGGCGACTGGGTGAGAAGACAGTGTCCGGAAAAGGATATAAAGCTCCTCCACGGCGGCTGTCCGACCCATGCGGCGATAACTGCAAAGGAGGTAAAAAAGGCTAAGGAGGCTCACCCTGACGCTCTGTTCCTCGTTCACCCGGAATGCGTTCCGGCTGTTGTTGAGCTTGCGGATTATGTCGGCTCAACGAGCGGTATCATGGAATATGCCAAAAAATCGGAGCATAAGGAGTTCATTATCGGCACGGAGACGTCTATCTCGGAGCATTTGCAGTATGATTGCCCGGATAAGAAATTCTACCCGGTGACGAAGGATATAGTCTGTCGGAATATGAAGCTGACCACCCTGCCGGACGTTTATAATTCCCTGCTCGGCATGGATAACGGAGAGGCTTTCGAGATAATAATGGACGATGAGCTAATCACCTCTGCACGCCGCTGCATCGACGAGATGATACGTCTCGGCGGCTGATATGAGGGAGCTTTCAGAGATCATTGACGCACTCAGGAGAGATTGTGATATCCCGGACGATGAGCTGAAAATGCTCATCGAGGCTGACGACAGCGAAGCCGCAGATACTCTCAGGACTGCGGCGGACGAGGTGCGGCGTGAGAATTACGGCACAACGGTTTTTCTCAGGGGACTTATAGAGATATCGAGCTTCTGCAAAAACGACTGTCTCTACTGCGGTATTCGCCGGGGCAATCATGACGCAGACCGGTACCGCCTTGACCCGGAGGTGATACTTGCCTGTGCGGACGAGGGCTACAGGCTCGGCTTCAGGACGTTCGTGTTGCAGGGCGGCGAGGATATGTACTTCACAGATGAGGTGATGTGCGGCATTATCCGTCAGCTGCGGGAGGATCACCCGGATTGTGCGATAACGCTTTCGCTCGGTGAGAGGACTGAGGAGAGCTATCGGCTTATGAAGGAAGCCGGAGCGGACAGATATCTCCTGCGGCATGAAGCGGCTTCAGACGAGCTGTATTCAAAGCTCCACCCGGCTCAGATGAGCCTTGAAAACCGGAAGAACTGTCTTTATACACTGAAAAGGCTCGGTTATCAGGTCGGTGCAGGCTTTATGGTCGGTGCTCCGTATCAGACAACTGAGCATATAATTGCTGATCTGCGTTTTTTGCAGGAGCTCAGACCGCAGATGATAGGCATAGGCCCCTTTGTGCCTCACCACAGCACCTGCTTTGCGGAGGCTCCCGGAGGTACATTGCAGCTTACTTTGCGGCTTCTCGGTATACTCCGTCTTATGCACCCGGCTGTGCTGCTGCCGGCAACTACCGCCCTCGGAACTATTTCCCCTATCGGGCGTGAGCTTGGGCTTAAAACCGGCTGCAACGTCGTTATGCCTAATCTTTCTCCTGTCGGAGTAAGGAAGAAGTACGACCTGTACGATAATAAGATCTGCACCGGTGAGGAGGCTGCGGAATGCCGTGGCTGCCTGCAAAGACGTATCGAATCCTGCGGCTTTGCTGTTGCTCAGGAGCGTGGAGATGCCGTAGGCTTCGGGGGACTGGATCAACAATAGACTTTATATAAGGAGAATTTATGAGAGTCAGATTCCATCTGCCGGATTTCTCCGGCAATTTCAAGCTGAACCTTATGTTTGCGGAAATGCTTAAAAACCGTCCGGATTTTTTTCGTGAGGGCGTTGAGATAGCTTCATTCTACGGCATTTTTCCGCCTGCGATATGGAACGGCGGCAGGACGCAGGGAGGCAGCGTTGACAAGCAGTTCATAAAGACTGTACTAAAGGCGTTCAACGACCGGGGCATACCGCTGCGGTTCACGTTCACGAATCCGGTGCTCGAAAAGAAGCACCTGAGTGACCCGTTCTGCAATATGATACTGAATTTAGCCAACAACGGACTCAATGAGGCTATCGTCATGTCACCGCTGCTGGAGGACTATATCCGCCGGAATTTTCCGAAATACAAGCTCACAAGCTCTACCTGCAAGCGGATAACCGACCCGGACGCACTTGAAGCGGAGCTTGCAAAGGACTACTCCATAGTCGTTGTGGACTATGATTTCAACAACAACTTCGAGGTACTCGAAAAGCTGCCGAGAAAGGCGGACTGTGAGCTTCTGGTCAATGCCTGCTGTGAGCCGGGATGTCCGAGACGTTCGGCACACTACCGCTCTATCGGTGAGCAGCAGATAGCTTACGCAGAGCATATAAAGAAGTACCCGAACGTCCCGTTCAACGTTGAAAAGTACGACCCGGAGCATTTCCGTGACTGCCCGTACTCAAGGAGAGGCGTTTTCGAGATACGCTCGCTCCGCACACATATCTCCCCGGACGATATATGGGAGAAGTATGTGCCTATGGGCTTTGAGCAGTTCAAGATAGAGGGCAGGACAGCAAGTCCGCTGAACGTTCTTGAGACCTATGTATACTACATGGCAAGACCGGAATGCCGTGATGAAGCACGGTTCACGATGCTCAAGGCACTTGAGAACAGCGGTGCCCTTGTATTCAGATAGACAGAAAGGACTGAACAGATATGAGAGCAAGATTTCATCTCCCAAGCTTTTATGAGCATTATAAATTCAATCTTGTTTTTACTGAGATGCTGCGCAATGCACCGCAGTTTTTCCGTGAGGGATTTGAGATTGCTTCATTCTATGGTGCATTCTCTCCGTCTGTCTGGAACGGCGGCAGGACTGTCGGCGGAGGGATATGCAGTGAGAGATATGTCCGGACTGTACTGGAAACCTTCAACAGCCGGGGCATACCTCTGCGTTTCACGTTTACGAATCCGGCTCTGAAGGAGGAGCATCTTCACGATGAGTTCTGCAATATGGTCATGCGGCTTGCCGACAACGGCATGAACGAGGCTATAGTCAATTCGCCGATACTCGAACAGTATATCAGGGAGACCTATCCGGGCTTCAAGCTGACAAGCTCGACCTGCAAGCGGATAACCGACGGCGAAAGGCTTGCACAGGAGCTGGAAAAGGATTACAGCATAGTCGTGCTTGACTACGACCTCAACCACAGGTTCGACATACTGGAAGGACTGCCGCACAAGGAAAAGCTGGAGATACTTGTCAATGCCTGCTGTGACGCAGACTGCAAGGTGCGGCGTGAGCATTACAGGATAATCGGTGAGCAGCAGATATACTACAATCAGCATTTAAAGGAGCACCCCGGCGTACCATTTGACCCGTATGAGTATGATGATACCCGTGATCACCCGGCAATAAAATGCCGCTGCTATGACAGGAATATCTTCGATATAAAGTCGCTGCCAAATCATATTTCTCCCGATGAGATATGGGGAAGGTATATCTCTATGGGCTTTGAGCAGTTCAAGATAGAGGGCAGGACGTCAAGACCGCTCAACCTGCTCGAAACGTATATGTACTATCTTATAAAGCCGGAGCTGCGTACAGAGGCACGCTTCATGTTCCTGCACAATCTTGAGGCTAACGGCGTTGTAAGGATAGACGGAAAGGTGTGAAAAGCGTATGAGGATATCACCGGTTTTCAGCGATAATATGGTTCTACAGGCACATACTCCCGTGCGTATCTTCGGCAGCTGTGATGCGGGAGAAAAAATAACAGTCACTATCCCGGAGCTGTCGGTCTCAGCCGCTGCTTTCGTGGACGGTGAACGGTGGGAGGCTGTGCTGCCGCCTATGGAATACGCCGACTGCGTCACAGTTTCAGTGGCCTCCGGCGGAGAGAGCGTTGTTTTCCGCAATGTCGCAGTAGGCGAGGTATGGCTCGCCGGGGGGCAGTCTAACATGGAATTTGAGCTGCACAGCGACAAGAACGGAATGAGTGAGCTGAGCAGCTGTGCCTCTGAAAATATCAGGTATTATTACACTCCGAAGCAGCCGCTCGTAAACGAGGAGCTTTTTGCAGCGGAGGAGAATACCGGCTGGATGCTGCCGTCTGAGACAGCTTCATGGGCGTGGTCTGCGGCGGCATATTACTTCGCAAAGGAGCTGAGCCGCAGGCTTGGCGTTACCGTCGGCATACTCGGCTGCAACTGGGGAGGTACATCTGCAACAGCGTGGATGAGCCGGGAATATCTTGAGCATGATGACCGGTTAAAGCCATATCTGGACGATTACGACAGTGCAGTTGAGGGACGTACTGACGAGGAAATGATACGTGAGTACGATGAATATACGGTGTATCAGGCTGACTGGGAGAAGCGTATGCAGGAGTATTACGCAGAGCACCCGCTTGCCCTGTGGGACGATGTGCTGAAAATATGCGGGGAGAACCGCTATCCGGGACCTATGGGAATGAAGAACCCCATGCGTCCGTGCGGACTGTATGAGACTATGGTAAAGCGTGTCGCACCATACACGATAAAGGGCGTTCTATGGTATCAGGGCGAGTCAGATGACTGCCGTCCGGAGGCATACAGTACGCTTTTGCCGGCGATGATACAATGCTGGCGGGACACATGGAAGGACGACACGCTGCCGTTTCTTATCGTTCAGCTGCCGATGTTCCGCTATGAGGGTGACCCGGATTACAAGCACTGGGCGGTCATAAGGGAGGCTCAGCTGCACACATTCCGGACTGTCAGGAACACCGGACTTGCAGTCATCCTCGACTGCGGAGAATTCAACAATATCCACCCGGTAAGGAAGGCTCAGGTCGGTCACAGGCTGTATTTGCAGGCGCTTTCTGAGGTGTACGGTGAAACTGACAGGAGTGAGACTCTGCCGCCGATATTCCGCACGGCTTACAGGTCGGAAAACGGCGATATGAGGCTTCTTTTCGACAATTGTGAGGGATTTGTGCTAAAGGGCAGCAGCACTCCGGAGGGCTTTGAGTACGCCGGGGCTGACGGTGTATTCCGTCCGGCGGAGGCTTGTATAGACGGAAATGAGATAGTGCTTAAATGCCGTGAGGAGGGCGTAAGGGCTGTAAGGTTCCAGTGGATAAATTACGCACTCGTTACGCTTTTCGGCACGAATGGGCTGCCTGTACCGCCGTTCCGCTGGGGAGAGGCTCTCCCTGAGCAGGATACTGCCGAGGCGACTGTCATAAGGACTGTGTGAGGGTCACAGTATTAACGGAAAAGCTCCGGACAAGGTAGTCCGGAGCTTTTTATCATCACTTATTATTGCTCTTCCACCATGAGATGAAGCCCTCAAGCTGTGCTTCATCGTAGCGGTGGGTCATCTGATACCAGAACTGCTCTGTATCTCCGGGGTCTGTACCAGCCGGGAGCACTCCCTCGATCGTATCGTTTATTGTGTGCGACTTCATGCACTCATTGCTGTCTGCTGCAAAGAGCTTTCCGGCAGGAGAGTCCTCGTAGCTGATGTATGTGCTGATCTCCTTCTCAGTGTCAGCAGTCTTTGTCTTGCGTCTTGACGGGTCAGGGCCGCCGAATACCATCTCCTCGCCCGAAAGAAGCTCAGTGCGTGAGTAGCTCCTTATGTCCGAGGTGTAGCGGTAGATGTATATAGCAGTAACTGCACGTGAGGCTCTGCTGCGAACGATCTGTATTATCGCACCTGCACGGCGGAGCTTGTCGTAGATATACTTTGATGTATCGAAGCAGACTGTCGAGAAGGCGAGCGGAGTCGGTCTGAACACAAGCTCGCAGAAGCCGTTGCCGTATGTGAGCTGTCTTGAAATTATCTTCGAGCCTGACGGTATCTCAGCTATGATATCCTCCGGTATCTCCGGCAGCTTCTTGGCCGCCTTTCTGCGGCTCTTTGAGGGAGCGGATTCATCTGCCTCGATGAACACGAACTCCTTCTGCACTCTCTCGACCGGTATCTCACACGGGGTATTTGCAAAAGCGTTCTTCTTTATCTCAAGCCCTGACGGAGTGCGTACAACGACCTTAGTAAGTCCGGGATTGTTCTGGAACGCACCTGAGCCGATCTCCGTGACAGTGTCCGGAAGATCAACGCTGCTGAGATCGTTTGTATCGAATGCAAGCGAGAGAACTGTTTTCAGACCCTGCGGGAATACGACACGCCTCATACCGCAGCCGCTGAACGCCATTCTGCCGATCGTGTGTACCTCGTCCGGGATAGTATAGCTGTCGGAGCTGCCGTTGTAGTCGAGAAGAACACCTCTGCTGATGTACGCATCGCCCCATTTTTCCGCAGCCCACGGAGTTCCCCTGAAAGCATGGATACCGAAGCAGACCTGGTTGTTCTTATTCCTTGACATAGCAGAGGAAGCACCGGGAAGCTCCTTTTCATAGAGAGAGCAGAGCTGGGTGCCGGGAGCGAAATATATCTCTTTAAGGCTCGTGCAGCCGCTGAAGCAGCCGAGATGTATATGCTTCAGGCTTGCCGGAAGGAAAACGCATTCAAGCTTTTCAGCATTTCTGAACGCATTGACGCCAAGCTCGGTTATGCCCTCCTCAATGGTGAGCACCTTAACGCTCTTTACAGCTTCATTCCACGGAGCATCTCCGAGGCTTCCGGAATTGTAGTCCTTCATTCTTCCGGTACCGAAGATTATCATTTCCTCCGGATTAGTGTCATCATAATCCGGATCGCCTAAATTCCAGAAGATGATGTCGTTTCTGGTCTTGCCGTCCTCAATGTGGTCGTAGCTGTTTTCAGCGTCCTCCCACTCCTCATCGGAGATGCTTTTCCATTCCACCTTGCCTATGTATTCCTTTTCAGGCTCAGCAGTCTTTGTATTCTCCGGATTTATATTTTCTGTATTCTCCTGTGCAAGAGGAGCAGCGGTTGTTTCGTTTTCGTTCATAATGACCTCCTGATAATTGGACGCTGCGTGATGTGTGACAGATCACGCTGCGGTTGGTAATCACATATCAATTATAGCACATCTGATGATATGATGTCAAGATAAAATATGATTTTAAGGTATTTTCGGATACATATATTCATCACAGCCGCACCTTTTTCTTGACCTTGAACGGAACAGATGGTATAATGGTATCAGGATCACAGTATAGCAGCAGCAAATTATCTGATGCTGATGATAAAAAATGCAGAAATGCCGGAGGAGGTACAGAATGAACGGAGCGGGAACGGATACCAGCGGTATCTGCCGGATAGGCAGGGTAACTGTGGACAGCAGCTTTCACACACAGACCGCAGATGAGAGCTTTTTCAGCTTTTTCGGCAACGATGCTATCTACTCTATCCGAAGGACTATCGAGGACGAGGATTTCAGCAGGCTTGAGGAGTGCATGAGGAGCGTTGTGCCCGGAGAGGTGCGGAGGACTGCCATAAGAATGAGAGGTATCTCAGGAGAGCTGCGGTGGGTGCTTGCGGAGCTGAAGATATCCAGAAGCGGGGCGGAGAGCCTGACAGACAGCCATGACAGTATATATAGTATAGATCTGAGCGACATTATCTCGCTTGAGGAGCTTGCGTTCAGCCGTGAGCGTACCCTGACGGAATACAGGAGCATACTTGGACTTATAAGCGATCTTGCATTTGAGTACAGCTTTGAGACGAAGAAAATACGCATCTATATGTTTGACAGCTGCCGTGAGATAGTTCTTGCCGATGAGCTGCTTGATACATGGCAGGACGGTGCAGTCGGGGCAGGCTACGTACCACCGAGGTACGAGGAGACGTTCAGCCGGCTTTGCAGTGATATACGTGGAGGAGCGTACCGGTTCGACCATGAGATAGAGACCTCGGTGCTTACTGCCGGACGAACAAAGGAGCTGTGTCTGTTCAGGGGGATCACACGCTACAGCAGCCCGGCTGACAGAAAGGTGACGGGGATAATCTCAGTCTCAAGCTCACGCCAGAAGGCAAAGGACGTGAATCTGCTGCTCGAAGCTAACCGGGATTCGCTTTCGGGGCTTCTCAGCAAGAACGCTGTCACCTCTATAGCTGCCTCTATCCTTGAGTCACGCCCGTCGTACAATGTCAACCTCGTCATACTGGATATTGACAATTTTACGGATATAAACAGCCGTTACGGGCATCTTTTCGGCGACGAGGTCATATACACCATTGCGGACATAGTACGCAGTGAGACTGGTGAAAGGGGCTATGCGGGGCGTATAAGCGGCGGAGGCTTTCTGATAGTGCTTGAGGGGACACGGGACGAGACCGACCTGAGGGGCATACTCCGTGCGATACGGACGAATACGGAGTTCGCCTTTGCCGGACGCTTTGAGGATCTGCACCTGACCTGCTCTATGGGCGTATCTACCTATCCGACAGACAGCTCGGACTACGATGAGCTTTTCATGCAGGCTGACAAGGCACTGTATATCGCACAGCAGAAGGGCAAGAACAGGTATGTTATATATGATATCAACAAGCACGGCCCGGTGGAGAAGGATATTGAGAACAAGATAGCGTTCCTGAGCAGCGACAAGGACACGACGAAGAAGCTTGCCTTTGCGAGCGATTTGGCGGAGCTGCTCATTGTCGGCAAGCTGCCGGATATCTCGGTTCTTCTGGAGCAGATACGCACGCAGTTCGGGATAGATGATATATGTGTGTTTGCCGGGAGCGACATGAGCCTGATACTCAGCTGCGGCAACGCCTCGTCCCGTGATGCGGCGTACTTCCTGCAAAACCGTTATTCTGAGCGTTTTTCCGGCGACGGGATATTCGTTATCGACAACGTGAACGAGCTTGAGGGGCGTGATGACGCAGCCTTTGCACAGCTCAGGGACGAGAATATCGGCGGTGCGGTGCAGTACCTCATGACGGAGGGGAGCATGGTCAAGGGCATGATATCGTTCTGTTATATCGGGCGGTTCAAGAAGTGGGCGGACAGCGACACGAACTATCTTGCGGTCATTGGCAGGGTCATAACGGCACTTCTCCGCAAGCAGGCATTTATATAAAAGCTGCTGCATTCTGCCGCTGAGGCGACATTTATTGATAATCACTAATAGGATATTGCTAAACTCAGGAGCGGGAGATAAAAAAGGTTACAAGCTGAAAACAAATTGTTTTAAAAGGATTTTACAGCTGGTATTAATTATTTAACGGAAATACGCCGTTTCCGGAAATAAAAAAATTCCGGTAAGGCAAAAAATCTCAATTATTTGTATATTTATAAAATAATTATACATTTTGGAAAGTAATAATTCTGTAGATTCTGTAACTTATCTGTAATTTTTAGCTGTATTTTTATTTGTTTCGTTCATTATTCATTCATCAGGAATTTACAAAATCGTCATTTAATATGTAGCATTTTCACCATACAGGTATGGGTCAGCTCCCTTTTTTTGGGCGTAAAATGGAAAAAGTCTGAAAAATATTGCTATTTTCAGCCATTTGTGGTATCATAATAATCGTTCCGGGGCAATAAACGCTCTCATTATTAGCAGGCACAACGCCTGACAGCTCCGGAAAAATTATTACGAACGCTTTTCAAGGAAAGGATTGAGTTGATGAGAAAAGCTAAGAACGCAGCGATAGCCCTTGGCAGTGCTGCTGCTGTCATCTCCGGAGTGATAATTGCCGGCTATGCAGTTTCACCCGTAGTTGGTCAGGCAGACCCTAAGGAAACTATTGAGGTCTATGACGTAAAGGAGAACGTCTCAGAGAAGATCGCTGCTTTAACTTCTATCAGAAGCACAGCAACCAGAACCGGCAAAGCACAGAATACCACTTCCCAGCGTAAGGAGTCAACAGTAACAAAGGCTCCGATAGAATTTGAGTACACGATCGAGGACGTTACCGAAGGCACGACAGCTGACGGCTACTATGAGAATATAGCAGCTTATTCAGCGACAGCTGCAGAGGCACAGACAGCTGCACCTACGGAGGTACAGACAGAGGCATACACAGAAGCTGCTACAGAGGCTCAGACAGAGGCACAGACAGCAGCTACAGAGGCAGCAACAGAAGCATATACCTACAGCGCCTCGTATGAGGAGCCGACCTATCAGCAGGAGACAACATACGAGTATACAACGGAATATTACACAGAGGCGTATACAGAGCCTTCTACGGCTTACTATACCGAGTATTACACAGAGCCCTCGACAGAGTATTATACAGAGTACTATACTGAGCCGTCAACAGCCTATTATACAGAGGCTTCAACGGCTGCATGGACAGAGCCCTCTACATCAACATGGACTGAGGCTCCGACCACGACACAGGGCTCGACAGCAGCTCCGACAACTCAGGCAGCACAGCCTGTACAGTCCGTTTCAACTGTTTCGGGCGTTTCGGACAGCGACTACATCATTCTCTGCAATGCTGTAGCTCATGAGGCTGGTTCAAACTGGATAAGCACCTACGATAAGGCTAAGGTTGTAGAGGTCATAATGAACCGTGTGAACAGCTCGCTTTACCCGAATACAGTAACTGGAGTTCTCACACAGCCCTACCAGTTCACAGGAGCTTCCTCCTATGTATATCTGGGAGCATACTCCAGTGAGGTCAGCCAGGACGTAAAGGACGCAGTTACGCTTTATTTCAGTGACCCGTCCTCGTTCAGCCACGGCTACTACAGCTTCTGGGGCGACGGATATCAGAATCATTTCTCATAATCAAAACCGTGAAACTGCATTCCATGTGAATGCAGTTTTTCTATTATTTACATAGCCGGATTTCACAGACCTGTCACTTTTTTCACAGGCTTTATGTTGAAATCTGAAGAAAAACGTGCTATAATTCTTTCATAAGCCGAAAGGAGGCTGACTATGAAAGAAGATAAAAATTTTAACAAGAGACTTGCGGCTATCGGCATGATATGCCTGCTTGCCGTGCTTTTGCTGAATGCGTTCGTTATGCCGTCTCTCAGGACAGCAAGTGTCGTTGAGACGAATTACAGCTTTTTCCTCAGCCAGATAGACGAGGGGAATGTTGAAAAGGTGGAGATAGAGGACGATCTGATAAAATTTCAGGTAAAAAATGCAGACGGGACTGAGACTGTGTACTCTACCGGAAGAATGGACGACCCTGAGCTTGTTTCAAGGCTCTATGAAAAGGGCGGTATAGAGTTCACCGAGAGCTTCGAGGAGGCAAGTCCGCTCATGGATTTCCTCGTTTCATGGATACTCCCGCTCGTGCTTCTTGCTGTTTTCTGGAGCGTCATATTCCGTGGTATGTCAAAGCGTATGGGCGGCATGGGCAATGCTATGTCGTTCGGAAAAAGCAATGCCAAAATGTATGTCAAGGCTCAGACCGGAAAGACCTTTGCGGACGTTGCAGGTCAGGACGAGGCTAAGGATGCACTTGTTGAGATAGTCGATTTTCTGCATAATCCGGATAAGTACGCCGAGATAGGTGCAAGTCTGCCGAAGGGTGCCCTGCTCGTGGGTCCTCCCGGTACAGGAAAGACCCTGCTCGCACAGGCTGTTGCGGGTGAGGCAGATGTGCCGTTTTTCTCGATCTCAGGCTCAGAATTTGTGGAAATGTTCGTTGGTATGGGTGCAGCGAAGGTGAGAGATCTCTTCAAGCAGGCAAATGAAAAGGCTCCGTGTATAGTTTTCATCGACGAGATAGATACGATCGGAAAGAAGCGTGACGGCAGTCTCAGCGGCAATGATGAGCGTGAGCAGACCCTCAATCAGCTGCTTACTGAAATGGACGGCTTCGACGGAAAGAAGGGCGTTGTGATACTTGCTGCGACCAACCGCCCGGAATCCCTCGACCCGGCACTTCTGCGTCCGGGACGCTTTGACAGGCGTATCCCGGCGGAGCTGCCAGACCTTGCCGGACGTGAAGCGATACTCAAGGTACACGCCTCAAAGGTGCAGACCGAGCCGGATATCGACTATAATGCAGTAGCAAGGGCGACTGCCGGTGCCTCTGGTGCAGAGCTTGCGAATATAATAAATGAGGCGGCACTGAGGGCTGTACGCAGCGGAAGAAAGGCTGTGAACCAGTCTGATCTTGAGGAGAGCGTGGAGGTCGTTATTGCCGGATATCAGCGGAAGAATGCCGTTATCTCGCAGAAGGAGAAGGAGATAATCGCATATCATGAGATAGGTCACGCACTCGTTGCGGCTAAGCAGAAAAACTCCGCTCCGGTACATAAGATAACGATAATCCCCCGTACCTCCGGTGCTTTAGGCTATACCATGCAGGTCGATGAGGGCGAGAAGTTCCTGATGACACGTGAGGAGGCTCTTGCGAGAATTGCGACCCTCACGGGCGGACGTTCGGCTGAGGAGCTTATCTTCAACACCTGTACGAGCGGTGCTTCAAATGATATCGAGCAGGCTACAAAGCTTGCGAGGGCAATGGTGACGAGGTACGGCATGAGTGACAGGTTCGATATGATAGCACTTGAAACGGTTACCAACAAGTACCTCGGCGGTGATGCATCACTTGCCTGCTCACCGGAGACAGCCGCAAAGATAGATGCAGAGGTGAATGCGATCGTGCTTCGTGAGCATGAAAAAGCCCGGAGCATACTTTCTGAGAATATCGCAAAGCTGCATGAGCTTGCACACTTCCTGCTTGAAAAGGAGACTATCACCGGCGAGGAGTTCATGAGCATTTTAAGCTCTGAAGCACCGGCAATGGTTTGATTAAAAAATAAATATATCCGCAGGCTATTGACAAACCGCAAAAAATATGCTAAAATAAGCCTATGTTTAAATGAAGTGGTAAATAGTTAAACCGATGAAGCGGAGATAAAGCATAGTATGTTCCGGAGTTTTTCCGGAATTTGCTCCCACAGAGAGCCCGGGGTGCTGAGAGCCGGGTGGATGTCAGCTTTGCAAATGGACCGCCGAGGGTGCAGTCAAACGGCTTCTCTGAGCCGGAGTATTCTGCAACGTCTGGTGTGCGTTAAGCACCGGGGTATGGTAGTACCCTTAAAAGAGCACGGGGAATTATTGCAGATCATTAATTAAGATCTCAGTTCTGCTCCGTGAATCAAGGTGGCACCGCGGATAAGGGTCTTATTCGTCCTTGACAGAATTACTGTCGGGGACGTTTTTTTGTTCCCGGAATTAAGGAGGCTAATCATGAAGATCTTACCTGAGCTTGACACGATCAGAGAGCTTGCCGCCGAGGGAAGGTACAACATTGTACCGGTGAGCTGCGAGATCATGTCAGACATCTGCACGCCTATCGAAGCTATTTCGATACTCAAAAACGTGTCCACACACTGCTATATGCTCGAATCGGTGGAAAACCGGGAAAAATGGGGTCGGTATACGTTCCTCGGCTTCGACCCGGTAACTGAGATAACCTGTTCCGGATACAGGATAAAGGTCGGTGGCGTGACTGTGGATACTGAGGATCCGAGGATCCAGATACGGCAGCTGCTATCAAATTACAAAAGCCCGAAATTCGACTATCTTCCACCGTTCACCGGCGGTCTTGTGGGGTATTTCTCCTACGATTTTCTTGGCTATACCGAGAAAAGCGTCCGCATTGACACTCCGGATACCGAGAATTTCAAGGACGTTGACCTCATGCTGTTCGATAAGGTCATAGCGTTTGACAACTTCCGGCAGAAGCTGATACTCATTGTCAACGTACCGCTTGATGACCCGGAGACGAGCTATAACAAGGCAAGGCTGGAGCTGAGCCAGCTTGCAGACCTGCTCAGGAACGGCGACAGAAAGCGTGAAGCACCCGGTCATATGACTACGGAGGTCACTCCGCTTTTTGGCAAGGAGGAGTTCTGCGATATCGTCAACAGGGCAAAGAAGCATATCCACGAGGGCGATATCTTCCAGATAGTCCTTTCAAACCGCCTCAGTGCCGGCTTTGAGGGCAGTCTGCTCAACACCTACAGAGTTCTCAGGACGATAAATCCCTCGCCGTATATGTTCTACTTCTCGGGCACTGACGTTGAGATAGCCGGTGCTTCGCCGGAGACTCTTGTCAAGCTTGAGGACGGAATTCTCCACACATTCCCGCTCGCCGGTACCCGTCCGAGGGGGAGGACTGAGGAGGAGGACAAGGCACTTGAGGAGGGGCTGCTGCATGACGAAAAGGAGCTTGCGGAGCACAATATGCTCGTTGATCTGGGCAGAAATGACCTCGGAAAGATAAGTGCGTTCGGCTCGGTAAGGGTCGAAAAGCTGCACAGTATAGAGCGTTACTCCCATGTAATGCACATCGGCTCGACTGTCCGGGGAGAGATACGCCCGGAGTTCGATGCACTCGATGCAGTGAGTGCGGTGCTTCCGGCGGGTACGCTGTCAGGTGCTCCCAAGATAAGAGCCTGTCAGCTCATTGCAGAGCTTGAAAACAACAAGCGCGGCATTTACGGCGGTGCTGTCGGATATATCGACTTCACGGGAAATCTCGATACCTGTATCGCTATCCGCATTGCATACAAAAAGAACGGCAGGGTGTTCGTCCGCAGCGGTGCGGGGATCGTTGCGGATTCCGTGCCGGAGACTGAGCACCAGGAGTGCCTGAACAAAGCGGCAGCTGTTATAAATGCCCTGAAGCTTGCAGAGGAGGCTGACCTATGATACTTCTTATCGACAATTACGACAGCTTTTCATACAATCTCTATCAGCTTATCGGTGAGATAGAGCCGGATATCAAGGTCATTCGCAACGACGAAATGACGATAGGCGAGATAGAGCAGCTTGCTCCCGACCGGATAATACTTTCTCCCGGCCCCGGCAGACCGGAGGATGCAGGGATAATAGTCGAGGCTGCACGGACTGTATGCCGCAGGATACCGACTCTTGGGGTATGCCTGGGACATCAGGCGATATGTGCGGCGTATGGTGCTGAGATAACCTATGCAAAGAAGCTGATGCACGGCAAGCAGTCTGTGATAAGCTTCATGGGCGATTCACCGCTGTTCAGGGGTATCGACGAGGGTGCTCCGGTTGCGAGATATCACTCGCTTGCGGCTAAGGCTGATACTATCCCGGACTGCTTCGAGGTTAACGCAGTCGCAGACGACGGAGAGATAATGGCAGTACGTCACAGAGAATATCCGATATACGGCGTTCAGTTCCACCCGGAGTCGATAATGACGCCTGACGGAAGGATAATGCTCAGAAACTTTATTGAAATATGATCATCAGGAGGTAATGAAGATGATAAAGGAAGCGATAATCAAGATAGTTGACAAGCAGGATCTGACATATGACGAGGCATATCAGGTAGTGACGGAGATAATGACCGGAAATACGACAGCAACGCAGAATGCTGCATTTCTTGCGGCTCTTTCGACAAAGAGTGCAAAGGCTGAGACGATAGACGAGATAACAGGGTGTGCGGCTGCTATGAGAGACGCTGCAACACGCTTTGAGAACGACCTTGATCTGCTGGAGATCGTCGGAACAGGCGGTGACGGTGCTCACAGCTTCAATATCTCTACTACCTCTGCAATGGTCATCGCAGCGTCCGGAGTGCTTGTCTCAAAGCACGGCAACAGAGCAGCTTCCTCGCTGAGCGGAACTGCTGACTGTCTTGAAGCACTCGGTATGAACATAAGCTTAGAGCCTGAGAAGTGCCGTCAGCTGCTTGATGAGGCTGGATTCTGCTTCTTCTTTGCTCAGAAGTACCACCCGGCTATGAAATACGTCGGCCCGATAAGAAAGGAGCTCGGCATAAGGACTGTGTTCAATATCTTAGGGCCTCTGACAAACCCGGCATATCCGGACAGACATCTGCTTGGAGTGTATGATGGTGTGCTCCTTGAGCCGGTAGCGGAGGTTCTCATGAAGCTCGGCTCAAAGAGAGGCATGGTCGTTTACGGTACAGATAAGCTCGACGAGATATCGCTTTCCGCTCCTACAGCAGTTTGCGAATACAAGGACGGCTGGATGAAGAATTATACCATAACCCCGGAGCAGTTCGGCTTTGAGAGATGTACTAAGGACGACCTTATCGGCGGAACTCCGGCTGAGAATGCAGAGATAACACGCTCCATACTCAGGGGTGAGCAGGGACACCGCCGCAACGCTGTGCTTCTCAATGCTGGTGCAGCTATATATATCGGCGGCAGGGCAGATTCACTTGAGGGCGGAATAAAGCTTGCGGCAGAGCTTATCGACTCCGGAAAGGCATACGAGGTTCTGGAGAAGGTAATTGCCGTGTCCAACAGCTGAGGTGAGGTATGAATATACTTGACGAGCTTGCGGCATATGCAAGGGTACGCACTGAAAGAGCTATGGAGGCTGCACCGTATGAGGAGGTAAAGGCTAAGGCACTTTCCCTCCCGGCAGGCAGCTTTGAGTTTGAAAGGGCACTCTCAGGCGAGGGTCTGTCGTTCATCTGCGAGTGTAAGAAGGCGTCTCCGTCAAAGGGCATTATTGCGGAGGATTTCCCGTATCTTGACATAGCAAGGGACTACGAAAAAGCCGGTGCGGACTGCATATCCGTCCTCACAGAGCCGAAATGGTTCCTCGGCAGCGACGAATATCTCCGGCAGATAGCGGCTTCGGTCAGCATACCGTGTATCAGGAAGGATTTTACTGTGAATGACTACATGATATACGAGGCGAAGCTTCTTGGTGCGAAGGCTGTACTGCTGATATGCTCGATACTTTCGGCGGACGAGATATATCAGTATCTTGGGGTATGTGATGAGCTTGGGATATCGGCACTTGTCGAGTCACACGATGAGCGTGAGATCGAGACTGCTGTCAGCTGCGGAGCGAGGATAATAGGCGTGAACAACCGCAATTTAAAGGATTTTTCAGTTGATACCGGAAACAGCCGCCGTATGCGTGAGCTTGTGCCGCAGGGTGTGCTTTTTGTTTCGGAGAGCGGAGTACGCAGCAGGGAGGATATCCGGCTGATAGAGGAATCCGGTGCAGATGCGGTACTCATCGGTGAGGCACTCATGCGTGCAGAGGACAAGACTGCAAGGCTTGCGGAGCTGAGGGGACGATAATATGAACAGCTGTGAAATGACAAGGATAAAGATATGCGGACTTAGCCGGGAATGTGACATCGACTGGGCGAATGAGATCATGCCGGAGTTCATCGGGTTCGTGTTTGCTCCGTCAAGCCGCAGATACGTCACCCCGGAAAGGGCTTTGCAGCTGAAAAGCCGCCTCGACTACAGGATAGCAGCTGTGGGGGTTTTCGTTGACGAGACGCAAGAAAAAATAGCAGAGATAGTCCGCAGCGGTGCGGTCGATATAGTACAGCTTCACGGCAGCGAGGACAGCAGCTATATCACAAGGCTCAGGGAGCATATCGGGGTACCGGTAATACAGGCGTTTCAGATAAGGTCTGATGATGATATACGTCGTGCAGCACAGTCAGATGCGGATATTGTACTGCTTGACTCCGGAAAGGGCTCAGGCAGGACGTTCGACCACAGCCTTATTAATGACATCGATCGTCCGTATTTCCTCGCAGGAGGACTTTCTCCGGAGAACGTCCGTGACGCTGTAGAGCGTCTGCACCCGTATGCTGTGGACACCAGCTCAGGGGTGGAGACGGACGGATACAAGGACAGGCATAAAATGAAAAGCTTTGTGGATTCTGTGAGATAATGCAGCAGCGTACAAGGCCGCAGGGCGGTCTTTGTGAGGTGCTGCGATAAGAAAGGAAGTATAGCCATGCCAGAAAGTAAAGGCAGATTCGGTATACACGGCGGTCAGTATATACCTGAAACGCTGATGAATGCCGTTATAGAGCTTGAAAGGGCTTATGACCACTATAAAAACGACCCTGATTTCAACAGGGAGCTGACGGAGCTTTTCAACAGCTACGCCGGCAGACCGTCGCTGCTCTACTACGCTGAAAAGCTGACGAGGGAGCTTGGCGGTGCTAAGATATACCTGAAGCGTGAGGATCTTAACCATACCGGCTCACACAAGATAAACAACGTTCTCGGTCAGGCTCTGCTTGCGAAAAAAATGGGCAAGACACGGCTCATCGCAGAGACAGGTGCAGGTCAGCACGGTGTTGCGACGGCAACTGCTGCAGCTCTGCTCGATATGGAGTGCGTTGTGTTCATGGGCGAGGAGGACACTAAGCGGCAGGCACTCAATGTCTACAGAATGAAGCTCTTAGGCTCAGAGGTGATACCGGTAAGGACAGGTACTGCGACCCTGAAGGACGCTGTATCAGAGGCAATGCGTGAGTGGACGAGCAGGATAGACGATACTCACTACTGCCTCGGCTCAGTAATGGGGCCGCACCCGTTCCCGACTATAGTACGTGACTTTCAGGCTGTGATATCCCGTGAGGCAAGAGCACAGATACTTGAAGCGGAGGGCAGGCTCCCGGACGCTGTCATTGCCTGTGTGGGCGGCGGCTCGAATGCGATAGGAAGCTTCTATCACTTTATCCCGGACGAGAGCGTAAAGCTGATCGGCTGTGAGGCTGCCGGAAGGGGCATAGATACATTTGAGACAGCTGCAACTGTGAATACCGGCAGGCTCGGTATTTTCCACGGCATGAAGTCGTATTTCTGTCAGGACGAGTACGGGCAGATAGCCCCGGTATATTCTATCTCTGCGGGTCTTGACTATCCGGGCATAGGCCCTGAGCACGCACATCTCCACGATATCGGACGTGCAGAGTACGTTCCGGTGACTGACGAGGCGGCTGTAAATGCCTTCGAGTACCTTTCAAGGACTGAGGGGATAATCCCGGCTATAGAGTCTGCACACGCTGTTGCATACGCAATGAAGCTTGCACCGACACTTGATAAGGATAAGATAATCATTATAACCATTTCCGGCAGGGGAGACAAGGATTGTGCAGCGATCGCACGCTACAGAGGGGAGGATATCTATGAGTAATATCAGAGCAGCCTTTGAAAACGGCAAGGCATTCATACCCTTTATTACCTGCGGCGATCCTGACCTTGAGACTACGGGCAGGGTCGTAAGAGCGGCAGCTGAGGCAGGTGCAGACCTTATAGAGCTTGGGATACCGTTTTCAGACCCCACAGCTGAGGGACCTGTGATACAGGGTGCGAACATCAGGGCACTTGCGGGCGGAGTTACCACGGACAAGATATTCAGCTTTGTGGCAGAGCTGCGGCGTGATGTAAAGATACCGCTCGTGTTCATGACCTATGCAAATGTTGTGTATTCCTACGACCCGGAACGTTTCATGGCAAGGTGCTGTGAGACGGGCGTTGACGGAGTGATACTCCCGGACGTACCATATGAGGAAAAGGACGAGTTTTCCGCTGTTGCAAGGCAGTACGGCATAGATATGATATCCCTTGTCGCACCCACCTCAGCAGACCGGATTGCGATGATATCGAGGGACGCAGACGGCTTTATCTACATAGTATCGAGCCTCGGTGTTACCGGAGTAAGGAGCGAGATAACCACGAATATCGGCGATATCGTAAAGGTAGTGCGTGAGAATACATCGGTTCCGTGTGCAGTGGGCTTTGGTATCTCAAAGCCGGAGCAGGCAGCGGCTATGGCGGCACAGTCTGACGGAGCGATAGTAGGCTCTGCGATAATCCGGATCATTGAGCAGTACGGTACAGAAGCAGCCCCGCACGTTTATGAGTATGTAAAGGCGATGAAGGACGCTGTGAGGGGAGTATGAACGTACCCGGACAGACCGGCATACACCTTTTCATGAAAAATTGCGTTCTGTGATCTGTTTCACTGACAAAATATAAACACAATGCCCCGGAGCGATCAAGGATCACTCCGGGGCAAAATTTTATGCGAGTTTCGTTCTCGTTTTTATGTCAGGTCTGATCTGCCGTGTTATCAGCCCCAGGGATTAAATCCGCCTGAGCCGCTTCCTGAAACTGCTGAATCACCTGAGATAGTTCCGCCGATGTATGTCTCATACGGGGACTGTGTGATGATAGCTGTTCCGCCTGAAACTGTTCCGCCTGTTGTAAAGCTTACGCCGCTGTCAAGAGTAGAGCTCGGGCTGCCGCTTGCAGAGATGAAGGATACTATAACGTTTCCGGAGGAATCCTTGAAGGTGTATCTTGTGCTGAGGTTAGTGTTGCCGGAGGTCATAGTAGCGTAGCTGCCGCCAGTCCTGTTGAAGCTTCCGTCATAATCCATCGGCTCCTGACCGTTAGCAAGATAGTATCCGCCGCTCATGTTGAAGTTTCCGTTGGAATCGAATGCATCGTGATCACCGTTTGCAGAATTTACAACAACGAATCCGCCATTGAGATACAGTGTACCTGAGGAGGTGCTCATCATTCCACCGCCGAACTGACTGCCATTGCCGCTGCCTGAGCCATCTGCACCGCCTGCTGCATTGTAGCCGTCATCGCCGGATACGATATATACTGTACCGCTGTTCTGATTGATAGTTACTCCCTCTACGCCCTCATAGCACTTAGGGATATATATCTGAACATCATCAAGCTTTCCAGAGCCCTGAGTTCCGATCGTAAGGGAGTGGTCAGAGTGCATTCCGTCGTCTGCACTTGAGAGGGTCATAACACCGCCGGTAACTGTCATGTCGCCGCCGCAGTGAAGTGCGTCGTCAGATGAATCAACCACGAGAGTACCGCCGCTGATGATGAGGTTGCCCATGCTCTGATATGTTGTGCCTGTGGAATCATAGATACCAACAGCCTTTATGCCCTTTGCGGAGATATCGGTCTTGTTGGAGTTTCCGTCCTCCATTCCGCCGCCGCCGGGGTTGAAGCCGCCGCCGCCGCCGCCGGGAGCCCACTGCTGTCCGGGGTCAGTCGGCTGAGTCGTTGAAGAACCGCTCGAAGTATAGCTGCTGCCCTGGTATGTGTAGATATTCACATCACCGCCGTTGAGTCTGAACTCCTGCTGAGCCTGAATGCCGTCAGCGTAAGCCTTTACCTCTACAGTACCGCCGTTTATCTCAACATAGCCCTTGCCCTCATCAGTATCATTTGTGGACTTGATACCGTCTCCGCCGCCTGTGGAGCTGATCTGTGTGTTTACAGTTACCTTGAGGTTGGAGTAATCTATCTCAGAGCCGTCAGCCTTGGAATCGTCGCCGATCTTTACGCTGTCCTTGCCTCTGATACCGTCATCAACAGCGTTTACTACGAGTGTGCCGTTGAAGATCTTTACATCGTCCTTGCCTACGATAGCGTCGTTAGCGTTGCCGTTTACAGTGAGCTTGCCCTTGCCCTTGAACTTGAGGTCGTCCTTTGAGTAGATAGCACCCTGGTCTGCGTCAGCATTTGTGTAGTTAGTTCCGTCTGAGATAGTGTTCTCAGTGCCGTTCTTTGCAACGATTATGCACTCGCCGCCGCAGGAATTAACGTATATCGGAGATGTCGAGGTATTTGTGAGGTTCACGTTGTTGAGGTCAAGCTCGACCTCAGCATCGGGGTATGCAGTCTTGTCAACGTCAACGACTATCTGTACCTCGCTGCCTGTACCGGTGATGTCATATACGCCGGGCTGTGTGATAGTAGCAACGCCGTTAGCAACTGTTACGAGGTCTGTGGAGTAGTCGCTTGTGATAGTTGCACCTGAGAGGGTTATTCCAGTGCCTTCTACCGGATCAACTACTACAGCACCGCCGTCCTTGCCGGCAGGATTTACTGTATCGAATGTTGTTACAGAATTTGTGACTGTGAAGCTCTCAGCTGTATCGTTTGTATGTGTAACTACAGCACCTGTAGATGTATTTGTGAGGGTGTATGTCTGACCAGCTGTTATTGAAGCGTCAGAGATGAGAACGTACTTGTACTTCTTGGTGAATGTCTCAGATACGCTGCCGGCAGCTATCGAGTTAGCCTTCTTCCAGCAGAGGTCTGTATTTGAAGCGTCGTCAATGCAGTTGAGGAGAATAGCAGCCTGATTTGCAGCTGTAACGCCTGCTGCCTGATTGTCAGTAGCTGTAGCTACAACAGTACCTCCGGTGATGTTTACTGCTGTAACGGCTGTAAGACCTCTGTCACCGCCTGCGATAAGAGTACCGCCGCTTATGTCGATAGTTGTCTCAGCCTGAACTGCGTCTGCACCAGCCTTTACGGTGATCGTACCGCCGCTGATGTCAACATTGCCGGAGCCGGACTTGATACCGTCGCTTGTAGCGTCAACGTTTACCTCGCCGCCCTTGACAGTGAGGGAGGTCTTTCCGTTGAGACCGTTTGTCTTGCTGCCGGAGGTCGAATTAAGTGTGGTAACGTTTACAACACCGCCTGTTACCTTGAGGTCGTTGTTACACACGATTCCGTCCTGAACGTTAGCTGTGAGGTTGAGTATGCCTGTGCCGGCGTCGCCGCCCTTAATGGTAAGATCGTCCTTAGCCTCGATAACAGCTGCACCGCTTGCATAAGCGGTCTCGCCGTCAGAGATCGTATTGGTTGTTCCGTCAACGAGGTTGATAGAGGTGTTCTCTGCATTGGTGATAAGTATAGCAGAATCTGTAGCACCTGTGATGTTGACACCGTTGAGGAATATCTTGACTGTCTCAGGGTCAGCGACCTCATCAGGAACATTTACGTTTATCTGTCCGTCGCTGAGAGTTCCGTCAACATAGTAGCTGCCGGAGTGGTTTATAGTTACTGTAGTGCCGGAAACTGATGTGTAGCCGTTATTGTCGCCCTCAACGCTGATGCCTGTATCATTGAGGTGGATATAAACGATATCAGTTACCGGATCAGGATCAGTCTCGCCGCCGGGGAGAGGGAGGGTTATCTCGCCGGCATCGCATCTCTGAACGAAGATAGCGTCAGAACCTGTAAGACCAGCTGAACCGTCACAGTCCGCATTCTCCGAACCTGTGGCTGAGAGAGGGTACTTCTCAGAGTTTGCGAGGTTCTGGAGGATAGCTACTGCATCAGCCATGTTCACCTTGGTGTCCTCGTTGGCGTCACCATTGCCGTAGCCAGCCTGTGCAGCTGAAGCTGTGAGAGTTACCGCAGCAGCAGTAAAGGGAAGTGCTGAGGCAGCTATGCAGAGAGAAGAAATCCCTGCAATGAATCTCTTTGAATTGAACTTTTTCATGTGTATCAGACTCCTTATTTTAATTTTTTGTAGTCGTTCAATGTTCGTTTCTATGATTCAGATTATATAGCGGTTATCTTAAAATAATCTTAAAGGTTTCTTAATATTTGAAATTTTTCCGGAAAATTTTTTCACCGCATAAAAAAGGCACGCCGTAAATGCCTGTATACAGGCGTTTAAAGCGTGCAGAAAATTGCTGCTGTGCAGATATATATTTTTATATTTTAATTATTAAAGCCCCGTTCCCGCCCTCCCGGCTGGTCAATGTATGGTATTAATAATAAGTAGTGAGGAATGCGTTTGTGAGCTGTCGGGGCATTACATTAAAGAAGAATGCTGCCGCCCTTAGCAGCTGTCAGAGTGCATTTTTTACTTGAAAAATGCAAAAGCACATTCGCCCCCGCCGGGATAACCAAAAAAATTACATCAGCTCGACAGTCCAGTTAAGACCCTGTATCGTGTTGTCAAGCTCTCTCAGGTCACGGGACATCGAATCTATCATCTTCCTCAGACCGGGTACGTCCGCAGTGCTCAGAAGCTTTATCTCCGTCATTCTCGCACGCTGACCTGTCTGTGACGCCTCGTCCGCAAACAGCCGGTACGACGCTATTTTAAGCTTTAAGCAGTCCCTCTCCGCTATCATGTCCGTAAGCGTTTTACCGCCGCTTTCAGTCAGACAATTAGTCCTGTTTATCCGCTTCATCAGCTCTGAGAGCCTTTCGATACAGCCGTCAAGCTCCTCCATCAGCCCAGCCGGATCCTCAGCCGGACTTTCACCCTCCTGTACTATCGCATTCGACCTGAGCCGGACGCTTAGCTGGTCTATCCTGCGGTTGAGGTCAGCCCTCTCCTGTAGTGCTTCTGCAAGCTTCATGATTATCTCCTTTCAGTGGATAGAGTATAATTTCTTGTAATCCGACGGCGTACAGTGCTTTATCTCCTTGAATATCCTGTTGAACGTCGTCAGGCTCTTGAAGCCAGAGCGCATGGCGACTTCAGTTATGGGGATATCCGGGTCGAGCAGCAGGTGCTCCGCCGCCTTGGTACGCCGTGCATTTATGTACTGTATATACGACATGGAATTGTACTGCCGGAAGATACGTGAAAAGTGGTACTTGCTGTATCCGGCTGCATCTGCAAGCTGGTCGAGCGTGATATCGTACATATAGTTATTGTCGATGTACTTGAAAACGATGTTGAATTTTTCGCTGTACTCGCTTATGGTATCGTCATCGCAGTCGAGGTCGATACGGCTTTTTTCTATCTGGTACTCCCTTATCGCCGCAAAAAGCTCTATGAGGAGAGAATATATCCTTGCGTCGGAAACGTCCTGCCGACCGGAGTAGAGTGAAAAGATATCGAGCATCGTCTTTTTTGCGAGCAGGTGCAGCTCCTTGTCCAGTCCCGGCTCTATCAGCATAGGTGAGGAGAGTGCCCTCATGACCGGGCCGAGCACAGGGTTATCGCTCAGGACGGAATTATCGCACTGAAAAATGAGCCTTCGTCCTGGGACAGCCGCCATGCTGTGCAGCTCACCAGCCGGGATATACAGCACGCAGTTCTCCTGTATATCGTATTCAACACCGCCGACAGTCACTATATAGTGATTAGTCAGCGGCATAAGCAGCTCTGCGGCGTTGTGCCAGTGTACCGGATAAGCCTCATTATCGGTGTTGTCGTACAGCATTACCGACCTTGTGCTTTCGTATTCGACAGTTTCGTAGTCGCCGTTCAGGTGCTTTATCATGCTGATCCCCCCTTTGCCAACTATTATTATATAACATTTCACACTGAATGTAAATGGATAGCGGCAAAATTCAGGCATAACGCACAAATTTATACGTCCTGCGTTGTGCATAAAGCGAAAAAAGAAAGCAGCCACGAATGGCTGCTCTCAGGGGAATATGGGGTAATCATGTAGCTGTCTTACGATCAGTTGCAGCTTCTGTAAACTGTACCGCCGTTAAGGGTCTTGCCGTTTGCTGCGAAAAGCTCAGATACTGTAACTATCTGATAGCCCTTAGCCTTGAGTACCGGAACGAGCTGCTCGATAGCCTCAGCGGTCGTGTTGTATGTCTCGTGGCAGAGAACGATCGCATTGTCGAGTGAGCCGTCGTTAGCTGCATTGGTTATCTTTGTGACGATATCGCTTGTAGAGGCATTGTTCCAGTCGCCTGTATCTATTAAGCAGCTTATAAGAGCCACATCATTGAGCACTGACTGAACTGTGGAGTTGCTTGAAAGGTAGGGAAGTCTCATCATCATAGCGGACTCTGCACCGATTATCTTGTCAAGCTTAGCCTTTGTATTATCGAACTCACTGCGTATCTCGCTTGCGGACTTTGTAGTGAGGTCAGGGTGAGATGTGGAGTGGTTAGCTATCTCCATGCCCTTGCTGAATGCGTACTTTATCTCAGCCTCGTCGCCGGCTGTGGTTATCCAGTCGCCTACGTAGAAGAATGTAGCGTGGAAGCCGCCGTCAGCGATAGCATTGATTATACGCATTGACGGGTCTGTTGCAGCGTTTCCTACTGCACCGTCGTCGAAGCATATAGCGACCATAGGCTTGCTTGTGTCTATCCAGCTGATGTCAACTGAGCCGTCGCCGCCTGCTGGTGTGCTTTCGTTGGTATTTGCAGCAGATGAGCCTACAACGCCCTTGCCTGTAACGACTGTGCCCTTTGTGCCTGCCGGGGCAGCTGTGAATGAATCAACATAGAAGTCGGTAAGGCTCGTGTCTGTCTCGATATAGAGGAGAAGATCTGTAGCTCCTGCGGGTATCTCGTATGAAGTGTTTGAAAGTGATGTCCATGTCTTGTCAGCGGCATTTGCCTCTGCTATAGTGTCATAGTGTGTATCGTTGTCAGAGCCGGTGTACTGAAGAGTCATCTTCATGTCAACAGATGAGCCGCTCGCCTGCATTACTGCTGAATCGAAGCTGTAGGACTTGCCTGCTGAGAAGTCGCTGCCAAGCTCTATGGCAATACCCTGCCATGTGTCATTTCTTCCGGTAACTCTTGCAGATGAGCCGCCGTCGTAGTAGCTGTCCTTGTCGAGAGCGACTGTAGAATCGCCTCTTGAAGTGAATCCGTCAAGACCGCTTGTGAAGTCTGCTGAGATGAGAGCTGTATCAGCTGTGAGCACTACTGTAGTAGTATTATCAGGTGATGTCACTGCTGCTGGAGCTGTTGTAGCACTTGCCGGTTCATGACCAGCTGCATAGCTCTCAGGGAGAGAAGTGAGCTCGCCTGCTTCATATCTGAGGATAGTTACAGCATCAAGACCTGTAAGGCTTCCGCCGTTCTCGTAAACGTCTGCATTGAGAGCTCCCTCATCGGATAGCGGATACTTAGTGGAGTTTGCAAGGTACTGGAGGACTGCAACTGCGTCAGCCATATTAACCTTGCCGTCCCCGTTTGCATCGCCCCATGCCCTTGAGTTATCAACAGAAGCTGTAGTAGAAGCTGCTGTAGTTGCCGCAGTAGTTGCTGCTGTAGTTGCAGCAGTCGTAGCAGCCTGAGTTGTAGCAGCTGTGGTTACAGCTGATGACTGTCCGTCAACTGTACCGCCGCCTGTTGTCACCGGTGACTTTGTGCCCTCTACAGCACCGATTGCCTCGTCGATGTAGAAAGAAGTAAGGCTGTCAGGAGCTTCAACATAGAGAAGAAGATTTGTAGCACCTGCCGGGATAGTGTAGCTTGTGTTCTCAAGCTTTGTCCACTCTCCGCTCTTTACAGAAGCAGAAGCGACCTGTGCGTACTTTTCCTCACCGCCGGAGGTGTACTGAAGAGTGAGCTGGAGGTCTGTAGTATCGCCGCTGTTCTGAAGAACTGCTGTGCTGAAGCTGTAGGTATTTCCAGCTACGAAGGCATCTGACGGAAGGCTTATCGCTGTGCCGTTCCAGTTATCCTCTCTGCCCGAAACGTAGAGGGACTTGCTGCCGGCGTAGTAATTCTTTGAATCCGCAGCTATAGAAGCACTTCCTCTTGATGACCAGTCATCATCGCCGGACTCGAATGTGCTGTGGAAGTAGTAGCCGTTCTCGTCAGGCTCGACCGGCTTGATCACTACAGGATCCGGAACTGAACCGAACACAAGGTTGTTCTTCTTGACATTCGACTTACCGCTCGACTGATAGCCCTCGGTATTGAGTGCGACCTCATAGAGCTTACCGCTTACGTCAAGACCAGCCTTCTTCCAGCCGTCAAAGTGATTAGAAACTGTGATAGTACCTGTAAGGTTTGTATTCTTGTTGTTTGTTGCCGGGTTGTTCTGTCTTACGCTCCAGTACTGATAGAATGTTTCAGTTCCGTGGATAGACGGCTTCTGATCTCTTACGGATCTGTAAATGTCGTATGTTGATCCGTCAGATGTGACTGTACCGAGGAGCACCGCCCCATTTCCCGGCGGTCTCCAGCTTCCCCATGCTTCTACGATGTAGTACTCAACAGTCGGATAGGTACCGCCGCCGTTCTCTGTCCAGCCGTAAACGCACAGATAGGAGTTGCCCATAGGGTAGTAATCAACATCATAGTCGATATAGATACCATCATAGGCGTCGTAGGTCTGTGTGCTTCCCAGTCTCTGACCGGTACGGAAAAGAACGTTCTCGATGTTCGACCACTCACAGTTGTAAGCACCGTTTGCACCGAGAGTCCATTTTGCAGTGCCCTGACCATACTGATTCCACAGCTCATAGCTGTAGCCGTCATCAGTAGTTCCCATTTCCTGATAATCAGCAGCCCTTGCTCCGAGTGAAGGCGGAACAGCGGCAACGCTCAGGAGGACAGAAACAGCACCTGCAACAAGTTTTTTCAGAAACCCGTTTTTCATTTGCTTTATTCCCCGCTTTCTCCGGGACGCTTTTCAAATAAAGCCGTCCCATAAAATTTTAGCCGATCCTGATTTTAAATATACTGGATATTAAAATCATCTTTCCACAGAGGATATTCATTATCATGTCCATATTCTCCGTGGCTTCTGTATATATTTTATTACATTTTTGTGAACTATTCAAGTCATTTGTTGCTGTAACAAAAAATTTCCGGTCATTTTTTGCGGTCTTTCATTTTTTCGTGCTGAGAATAAAAAATCCCGGATAAACGCCGTAGCAGCGTATATCCGGGATTGCATTATCGTGCCATTATCACTCTGCGGTATCAGAGCTGTCAGCAGCCTCAGTATCGGGAGTCTCCTTTACTGCGTCCTCAGGTGCCTCAGGAGTGAGCACAGGCAGCTCTATCTTAGCTCCGCACTTATGGCAGAACTTAGCGTCCTTTGCCACGGAAGCACCGCAGCTCTCGCAGATGAGTCTGTCCTCAAGGTCGAGGAGCTGTGCCCTGAGATTATCGAGCTTTGCGTTCTTGTCTGCAATATCCTTGTAGAACTCAGCAAACTCTGCGGAATCCGGATTAGACTCAGCATACTGCTTGCCTATCTCAGCGTATATCTCAGTGATATCCGCCTCCAGCCCGCTTATCTCCTTCTTGACTCTGGACTTCTCCGTCATCTTCTTGTACTTGTCTGAGCCGGTCTTAACGCCCTTCTCAACTGCACCGCCGAACTTATCAGCTGTCTCCTTGAACTTATCCATGAATCCCATGATATCAGCCTCCTTAAAATAGCTTTTGATATATTATAGCATAATAATATAAGATTGTCAATCGTTTTCAGGTGTATTTTGAGATCCTTTATTTCTTTATCTTCATTGAGATATCGAAGCACTTTACTGAGTGTGTCAGTGCTCCGAGGGAGATTATATCCACCCCTGTCTCAGCGGTCTGACGTATATTCTCAGCCGTGATATTTCCCGATGCTTCAAGAAGTGCTCTTCCGTCAGCTATCTTTACAGCCTCTGCCATTTCCTCACAGCTCATATTGTCGAGCATGATAATCTCCACCCGGTTGTCAAGAGCCTCTCTCAGCTCATCGAGCGTCCTGACCTCTACCTCTATTTTAGTAGTATGCCCGATCTTCTCACGCAGAGCCGTTACCGCCGCAGTTATACCGCCGTAAGCGTCGATGTGGTTATCCTTGAGCATAGCCGCATCGGAGAGATTGAATCTGTGATTCTTTCCTCCGCCGACAGTTACAGCATATTTCTGCAATGCACGCAGTCCCGGCAGAGTTTTTCTTGTATCGGTGACAGCTGCCTTAGTGCCGGCAACAAGCTCAACGCATTTATTTGTCGCTGTAGCAATGCCGGACATATGCTGCAAAATATTCAGAGCCGTCCTCTCGCCCTTTAGCAGAGTCAGTGTGCTTCCCTCAAGCTCCGCAATTATATCGCCCTTTTTCACCCTTGTACCGTCGGCGAGGAGTATCCTGAAGTCAACATCACCGCCGGCAAGCTCAAACACACGCTTTGCGATCTCGATACCGCAGACAACACCTGTGTCCTTTGCGACATAGTACGCCGAGCTTCTGTGCTCCGGGGGTATCAGATTGTCTGCCGCAGCGTCGATATAGTTGATATCCTCCATGAGAGCAGTCGTTATTATATTATCAATGTAGCACTGTAAAAGCTTCATATCAGTTTCCCTTCACTATTTCCGTAAATATTTTATCAAGCTCCTCCCAGCCGGGGGCAAGGCTTTTCTCCATTTTTGCAGCACGCTCCTCAAGCTCATTGAGCTGCCGCTCGATGTACTCATTCAGCACGCCGATACGCCTTCCTGTCCCAAGCTCCGGTGCTGCCATTTTCTTCTGCAAAAGCTCGTCAACAACAGGCACGAGCGGCTTTTCAAGCTCTGCCTCTTTAAGCTGTGAGAAGAGCATGGGCGGAGGGGAGTTTCTGTGCATTATCCACAGGCAGGCGAGTATCGGGCGGATAACGTAAAAATATTTCTTGAGCCTTACCTCGTCTCCTTTGAGATATTCCCGGTAATTCGATCTTGCCATGCTCAGATAGTGGTATATACCGGCTGGTGACTGGAAATAATCAGAGGTGATACTGCTGACCCTCTGCCACTCAGCTGTCGTCCGGTACACTACCGGAGAGTTATTCCATTCAAACAGAGTAGGATTGGACTTGTGCAGCAGCCGCAGAGTCTTCTGTATATCCCAGCCGTTGATGTCGTATACATCATTCAGCTCATAGTCGATGTGGTCACACGTTTTTCCGAGCCTGAGATAATACTCCTCCGGGCGTGCGTAAATGAATCTTACGTCATAGTCGCTGTCTGGCGAAGCAAAGCCCCACGCACGGCTGCCTGACTCGATACAGTGCAGTATACGTATGCCCTCCTGCCTTTCAAGCTCATCGAGCTTCTGCTGTATCCTTCCGGCTATCTCCATATCAAGAGCGTTCTCCATAGCCTCAGTCCTTGACCTCACCGAGAATTATGTACGCAACAGTCACGATAGACTTAGCGAGCACATAATCCGGGTCAACGTAGTATCCTCCGCTGAGAAGTCCCTCACGTATCTCCTTTACACGCTCATAGCCCTCAGCCGCAGCCTGCTTGTCCGGGATAACGAAATGTGCCGTCTGGAGTATCTTTCTCGTTTCCGTGCGTATGCCCTTTGGTATCGTATCGGCTCCGATATGCGGGTCAAACTCAGCAGCCTCGAAGTCCTCCGGAGCCTCTGCTGCACGTGAAGCGATACAGTTAGCGGCATGACGGGAGAAGACGAGTGCTTCAAGCAGGGAATTGCTCGCAAGCCGGTTGCTGCCGTGAACGCCGGTATGAGAGCACTCGCCGCACGCAAAGAGATTGTGCAGTGTGGATTCAGAATTATTGTCAACGTCGATACCGCCCATAAGATAGTGCTGGCACGGGAATATCGGCACAGGCTTCTTCGTCAGATCATAGCCCTGCTCAAGCAGATTCTGGTATATCATCGGGAATCTGTTTTTGAGGAAATCGGCGTCCTTATAGCTTATATCAAGGTAGAAATCCGTGCTTCCGAGGCGGCGTGATTCGAGGATTATTGCATGGGAGACAACATCTCTCGGAGCAAGCTCCAGCCGCTCGTCGTAGTTGTGCATGAACCGCTCCTTGTTGCAGTTGAGCAGGTACGCACCCTCGCCCCTTACAGCCTCTGAGATAAGGAAGCACTCACGGGTAGCACGATTGTTGAAGGCGGTCGGGTGGAACTGGACATAGCTCAGATTCTTTATCCTCGCCCCCATTTCATATGCAAAGGTTATGCCGTCGCCTGTAGCTATCGCAGAGTTTGTAGTGAACTGATATACCCGTCCGATACCGCCGGTAGCGAGAATCATAAAATGGCAGTTGGCTGTCAGGTAGCTGCCGTCAGAAAGGCGGAGCATAGCCGAATATCCGGTCGAGGTCTGCTTTGCGGCACACATTATGGTGTTATCCATTATGGTGACGTTTGGCAGTGCCTGGACGTTTTCAAGCAGAGTGGTGGTTATTTCCTTTCCTGTAGCGTCGGCATGGTGGAATATCCTGTGGTGACCGTGACCGCCCTCTAAGGTACGGTGATAGGTTCCGTCGGGATTTTTGTCGAAGTCAACGCCGAGCTCAATGATATGCTCAAGATCCTGAGCAGCCTCGCTGACGAGGGTATGTACAGCGTCAACATTGTTCTTGAAGCCGCCTGCGGTCAGGGTGTCGTTGAGGTGGTAGCGGATATTGTCGGTAGGGGAGTTGTAGACACCGGCGATACCGCCCTGGGCAAGCATGGAGTTGCAGAGGGAAAGCTCACGCTTGCAGATGATGAGTATATTCATATCCGACGGCAGGTTTATCGCAGCGTACAGACCAGCCGCACCGCAGCCGGCAATGATGACATCGTAATTCCGGGTGTTATTTACGATCCCCGGGTTGTTTGTGCTGTTTGACATAGTGAACCACGTCCTTTACTATACTATATAACACATTATAACACACTTCTTTTGGTTTGTCACTATGTTTTTGTAAAAATTAACAAGAAATAATTTTTTTCCGGATCCATCTCCGTATAAATCCGTTTTCCCTGTTAATTATAATGAGGAAAGGAGCTGATAAAAGTGGGACTTACACCACAGACCTATGGGAAAATGAGCGAGCAGGCTGCACCGAAGTCCAACACGCTCATGAACGTCATAAAAGCGTACATCATCGGCGGAGGGATATGTATGACAGGGCAGGTATTCCTCTCAGCGTTTGAAGCGTTTGGCTTTGGCAGGACGGATTCAGGAGCATGGACGTCGATAATACTTGTAGCGGCAAGTGCTGTGGCTACCGGATTCGGCTGGTATGAGAAGCTTGCCAAGCATGGCGGTGCGGGTACTCTTGTGCCGATAACGGGCTTTGCGAATGCGATAAGCTCGTCGGCGATAGAATCGCAGTCTGAGGGGCTGATCCTCGGAGTTGGTGCGAAGATATTCACGATAGCCGGTCCGGTGATACTTTATGGTACGGCAGCCTCCGTGATCTATGGAATACTATTTTATATAGTATATCTGGTCAGGCAGCTGGGGTGAGAACTTATTCTTCTGAAAAACTGTCTGACCGGAGAAACAGGGTAGCTGCGGCGGCTGATAAATGTGCAGAAGCAAATTTAAAAAAGAAAATGCCCTGATATTTTCATATCAGGGCGAAATAAGATTAAAGTAAAAATGTGTAGAACAAAAGAAAGGAGACAACAAAACGAGTGTTAATAATTCAAGATTATTTAACACTGTAGTCATTATATCGTATTTTTTAAAATTCGTCAAGCGAATTTAAAAAAAATATGCACCCAGATGAAAAAGTTTGTAGTCTTGCACAATACTGAGTGTACAGCTTACAGCAATATGCACAATAAATTATCGGACTGTGCAGCCTGTCATGAAATGCAGACAGCACTATATGATGTTAAAATGATTTACTTATGCTATGTTTGTAAGTATATACTAACATAAATTTTACTAAAAATGTGCCAAAAATGGATTAAAAGCTCCAAAAGCTATTTACAAATCCGATATTTTGTGTTAGAATAATGTTGTAGTTATATGTGCTGTTCACGCTGGACTCTGTTCAGCCGGACTGCACTCATAACCCCTGAAAAATTTAACAGGAGGTATATCACAAATGCCAATCAAAAGAAAAATGAAGACTATGGATGGTAATAACGCCGCTGCATGGGTGTCATATCCCTTTACAGACGTAGCCGCTATCTACCCCATAACCCCCTCCTCGGTAATGGCTGAGGTCACCGACAGCTGGTCAGCTAAGGACAAGAAGAATCTGTTCGGACAGCCTGTTACTGTTGCTGAGATGCAGTCTGAGGCTGGTGCTGCCGGTACAGTTCACGGCTCTCTTTCCGCAGGTGCTCTTACTACCACCTACACAGCTTCTCAGGGTCTGCTCCTTATGATCCCGAATATGTACAAGATCGCAGGCGAGCTGCTCCCGAACGTTATCCACGTTTCTGCACGCTGCGTTTCTTCACACGCTCTTAACATCTTCGGCGACCACTCCGATATCTATGCCTGTCGTCAGACCGGCTACGCTATGCTCTGCTCAGGCAGTGCTCAGGAGGTAATGGATCTCGGTGCAGTCGCTCATATTTCTACGATAAAGGGCAGAGTTCCGTTCCTGCATTTCTTCGACGGCTTCCGTACCTCACACGAGATACAGAAGATAGAGACATGGGACGATGAGACTCTCTACGACCTTCTCGACAAGGACGCTGCTCAGAGCTTCCGTGACGGTGCTCTCCACCCTGAGAGACCTGTACTCCGTGGTTCGGCTCAGAACCCTGATATCTTCTTCCAGGCTCGTGAGGCTTGCAATAAGTATTATGATGCTCTCCCGGCTATCGTTGAGGATTACATGAATAAGGTCAACGACCTTATCGGTACAGACTACAAGCTCTTCAATTACTACGGTGCTCCGGACGCTGAGCATATCATAATCGCTATGGGCTCTGTAAATGAGACTATCGAGGAGACTATCGACTACCTCAACGCTAACGGCGGCAAGTACGGACTTGTTAAGGTTCGTCTCTACAGACCCTTCGTTGCTGAGAAGCTCGTTGAGGCTATCCCGGACAGCGTAAAGCGTATCTCTGTACTCGACAGAACAAAGGAGCCCGGTTCTCTCGGCGAGCCACTCTACCTCGATGTAGTTGCTGCTCTCAAGGGCACTAAGTTCAACGATATCCCTGTATTCACAGGCAGATACGGTCTTGGCTCAAAGGACACTGTTCCTGCTCACATCGTTGCTGTATTCAAGAACGACTCAAAGCCGAGATTTACTATCGGTATCGAGGACGATGTTACGAACCTTTCACTTCCGATAGAGGAGAACCCCGATTCAGCTCCTGCCGGCACAACAGCCTGCAAGTTCTGGGGACTCGGCTCTGACGGAACAGTTGGTGCTAACAAGAACTCCATAAAGATCATCGGCGACCACACCGATCTCTATGCTCAGGCTTACTTTGCATACGACTCGAAGAAGTCCGGCGGTGTTACTATCTCTCACCTCCGCTTCGGTAAGACTCCTATCAAGTCTACATATCTCATAAATAAGGCTGATTTCGTTGCCTGTCACAACCAGAGCTATATCGACAAGTACGATATGGTATCAGACATCAAGCCGGGCGGAACATTCCTGCTCAACACGATCTGGTCACCTGAGGAGCTTGACGCTAATCTTCCGGGTCAGGTAAAGAGATACATCGCTCAGAACAACGTTCAGTTCTACATCATCAACGGCGTAAAGCTCGGTGAGGAGACTGGCATGGGCACACGTATCAATACTATCCTCCAGTCCGCATTCTTCAAGCTTGCTAATATCATTCCTTTCGAGGACGCACTCAAGTACATGAAGGCTGCTGCTGAGGCTTCCTACAGCAAGAAGGGCCAGGATGTCGTTGAGAAGAACTGGAACGCTATAGACGCTGGTCACCAGAATATCGTAAAGATAGACGTTCCTGCTGCATGGGCTGACTGTGCTGACACTCAGATGGGCATGGCTGCTGTAGAGTGCGATGACAAGAAGCTCCAGGATTATGTAAACAATATCCAGATCCCGTGCAATGCTCAGAAGGGCAACGATCTGCCGGTATCCACATTCGTTGACATGGCAGACGGAACATTCCCGCAGGGAAGTGCTGCATTTGAGAAGCGCGGTATCGCTGTAAAGGTACCGAACTGGATCCCTGAGAATTGTATCCAGTGTAACCAGTGTGCATATGTTTGTCCGCACGCTGTAATCAGACCGGTCGCTCTGACACCTGCTGAGGCTGAGGCTGCTCCGGCTGCAACAAAGATCGCTGCATTCAAGCCTGCTATCGGCGACCTGAAGTTCACAATGACAGTTTCCACACTCGACTGCACAGGCTGCGGCGTATGTGCTAACGTTTGTCCTGCAAAGCAGCCTGCTCTCGTTATGGAGCCTATCGCTTCACAGCTCGATCAGCAGGATGTATTCAACTATGGCGTAACTCTCGACGAGAAGCCTGAGGTAGCTGCAAAGTTCAAGGCAGATACAGTAAAGGGCTCACAGTTCAGACAGCCGCTGCTCGAATTCTCGGGTGCTTGTGCAGGCTGCGGAGAGACTCCTTACGCTAAGCTCGTTACACAGCTCTTCGGCGACAGAATGATGATCGCCAACGCTACAGGCTGCTCGTCTATCTGGGGCGGTTCTGCACCTTCAACTCCTTACACAGTAAACAAGAAGGGCAGAGGTCCTGCATGGAGCAACTCGCTCTTCGAGGACAATGCTGAGTTCGGCTATGGTATGTATCTTGCACAGGAGACTCTCAGAAAGAGAGTTACCGACAAGGTAAAGGCTCTTGAGGCTAAGGCTGAGAAGGAAGAGGTAAAGGCTGCTATCGCTGAGTATTTCGAGACCTATAACGACGGAGCTGCAAATGCTGTGGCTACTGACAAGCTCGTTGAGGTGCTTGAGGCTTGCGGCTGTGACGACGCAAAGGCTATACTCGCTGAGAAGGATTACCTGAGCAAGAAGTCTCAGTGGATCTTCGGCGGTGACGGCTGGGCTTACGATATCGGCTTCGGCGGACTTGACCACGTTATCGCTTCCGGCAAGAACGTAAATATCCTCGTATTCGATACTGAGGTCTACTCAAATACCGGCGGACAGGCTTCAAAGTCCACTCCTACAGGTGCTATCGCTCAGTTCGCAGCAGCTGGTAAGGTAATGAAGAAGAAGGATCTTGCTGGTATAGCAATGAGCTACGGCTATGTATACGTTGCACACGTTGCAATGGGTGCAAACATGAACCAGTGCATCAAGGCATTCGCTGAGGCTGAGGCTTACGACGGACCGTCCATCGTTATCGCTTACGCTCCGTGTATCAACCACGGTATCAAGACTGGTATGGCTACTGCTCAGGCTGAGGAGAAGAAGGCTGTTGAGGCTGGCTACTGGCACCTCTACAGATACAACCCGGCACTCAAGGAGGCTGGAAAGAATCCGTTCTCACTCGACTCCAAGGCTCCTAACACTGAGGAGTACAAGAACTTCCTCATGGGCGAGGTACGCTACAACTCACTCGCACGTCAGAATCCTGAGAGAGCTGAGAAGCTGTTCGACACTGCCGTTGCAAATGCTAAGGACAGATACGACTACCTCACTCGTCTCGTGACACTCTATGGTCAGGACTGATCGGACTTATCAGACCTGTAACAATGACAGTTTAGCTCCATAATTATACGCTCCTCCGGCTGGCTCGTTCAGCCGGGGGAGTTTTTTCATCACGTTTTCATCTTTAACCCCTTGCATTTACAGGCAATAAGTGGTATAATAATATAATAAGATAGCTGTGCGGTAATGCACATAAATAATATATGTAAAGAAGGCGATCTGGTGTTAAAAAGCATGACCGGCTACGGAAGGGCACAGAAAATACTGAACGGACGTGATATCCTTGTTGAGATACGCTCCGTCAACCACAGATACTACGAATATTCATCAAGAGTTCCGAGGGCTTACAGCTACATCGACGAAAAGCTCAAAACTATGCTGAAGACAGGCATTTCACGGGGCAAGGTCGAGGTTTCTGTGAGCATAAATGTCATTGAAGGCAGGGATACCGAGATAGCGATAAACAAGGGTGCTGCAGAGGGCTATGTGAATGCACTCAGGTCAGCTGCCGAGGAGCTGGGGCTGAATGATGACCTCACACTGTCCAAGCTTATAAAGCTCCCGGATATCTTCACAGTGCAGAAAACACCTGACGATGAGGAGCAGGTGTGGAGCGACGTTTCAGAGGTCGCAGGCGAGGCACTCCGCCACTTTGTGGAAATGCGTGAGACTGAGGGCGAAAAGCTCCGCAGCGATGTACTGAGCAAGGCTGGGTATATCCTCTCTCTCGTTGCACGGGTCGAGGAGCTGTCCCCGAAGACTGTACAGGCTTATCGTGACAGACTGTTCCAGAAGCTGAAGGACGTCCTTGAGAGCAAGGATATCGACGAGCAGAGGATACTCACCGAGGCAGCGATATTCGCTGAGAAGATAGCTGTTGATGAGGAAACTGTACGCCTGAGGAGCCATATCTCCCAGCTGAAGGGTATGCTCGATTCAGGTGAGGCTGTCGGCAGAAAGCTTGACTTCATAGTCCAGGAGATGAACCGTGAGGTGAACACTATCGGCTCTAAGGCTCAGGATCTGAGCGTAACTAAGCTCGTTGTCGATATGAAGGCTGAGATAGAGAAGATACGTGAGCAGATACAGAATGTGGAATAAGCCATGAAGATGATAAATATAGGCTACGGCAACATGGTATCAGCAGAGCGTATAGTTGCCGTGGTTAGCCCGGAGGCTGCACCGATAAAGCGGCTCGTGCAGGAGGCAAAGGACAGCGGCAGAGCGGTCGATGCGACCTGCGGAAGAAAAACAAGGGCAGTCCTCATAATGGACAGCGGCCACGTGATATTGTCATCGCTGATAACCGATACTGTAGCTTCAAGAATTGATGAGGGAGGAGAAGCAGAATGAGCGAAAATGCAAAAAAAGGCAGACTTATAGTGTTTTCTGCACCATCAGGCTGCGGAAAGGGCACAATGCTGAAGGAGATACTCGCAGCGGGAAATTACAGGCTCTCTGTGTCTGCAACGACCCGTGACCCACGTCCTGAGGAGATACCGGATGTGAGCTATCACTATCTTACAAAGGATGATTTCAGCTCCCGTGTTGAGAGGAATGAGTTCCTTGAGCACGCTGAATACTGCGATAATTCCTACGGTACACTTCTCTCGGAGGTAGACCCGTACCTTGAAAACGGAGTGAACGTCATACTTGAGATAGAGGTGCAGGGTGCTCAGAGAGTAAGGGCGGTACGTCCGGATTCGCTGTTCATCTTCGTCGCACCGCCGTCAATTGATGAGCTTCGCCGCCGCCTTCACAAGAGGGCTACAGAGCCGGAGGAAGTGATAGAAAAGCGTATCAATAAGGCGATCGAGGAGCTTACTCATCAGGACGAGTACGACTACATCATCGTCAACGACGCCCTTGAGGACGCTGTGAACGACTTCTTCGCCGTTGTACGGGCGGAGGAGCTTAAAACTGCCGCTGAGAAGTAATTTTGAGAAGAGAGATTTTTGAGGTGATAATATGTTAAGACCTGCTGTAAACCAGATAATATCAAAGAATGAGAGCTGCTATTCACTTGTCATCGCTGTTGCAAAGCGTGCAAGGGAGATAGCTGATGAGCTGAGCGAAAAGGGCGAGCCGCTGGAGGAAAAGCCCGTAAAGACCGCTGTTGAGGAGCTTGCAAGCGGCAGGAGCAGGATAGTAAGCACGGACGGCGAGGACTGATATGCTCGCAGCAGAGACTGCTGTAAGCGGTGCTGCACGCTCATTCGACCAGCTTTTCAGCTATTCAGTACCCGATGGCATGACGGTAACGCCCGGCTGCCGGGTACTCGTCCCGTTCGGCAGGAGCAACAAGCGGCGTATCGGTGTAGTTATGTCACTCTCCGAAACGGACGATACGCCCGGAAGGAAGCTCAAGCCGCTTGCTGACGTTATCGACAGCGAGCCGGTCGTTTCAGAGGAGCTGCTGAGCCTTGCGGTGTATCTCCGTGAGCAGACGTTCTGCACCTATTTTGATGCGGTAAAGGCTATGCTGCCGCCGGGTATGGGTGTCAGGACTAAGGAGAAGTTCACTCTGCAAAATATCGCTGAGCCTGAAAAATACGCCGGCGGCAGCGTGTCTGAGGAGGCAATGCAGCTGTACGAGAGTCTCAGATATTCCGAAGGCAGCCGTGAGCTGACGGAGCTGATAAGCAATTATATCGTCGATAACGGCAGGCTGCTCGTTGATGAGCTGTGCGAGGCGGGGCTTATTGTCTCCAACAACGCCTTCCGGCAGAATGTCGGGACAGCCTCCGTGAAAATGGTGCGGCTGAGTGAGGAATATCTTGAAAGCCCGGATAGCTTCCGGCTCACACCCAAGCAGAAAAAGGCTGCACAGTTCCTGAGCGAATACGGAGAAGCTTCTGTCAAGGAAGCGGCGTATATGTGCGGTGTGACCGACACGGTCATAAAGCGGCTCGCTGCCGCAGGTGCTGCTGAGGAGTTCGAGCAGGAAACGTTCCGCCGTGCAGAGCCGGATATAACCACGGACGGCGAGGATATCACACGCCCGGAGGACATACAGCTGACGGACGAGCAGCAGAATGCCCGTGACACTGTATTTTCACAGCTGCAAAGGCATGAGCCGGCTGCATTTCTTCTGCACGGAGTTACCGGGAGCGGCAAGACATCGGTCTTTGAGCGGCTGATCTATGACACGGTATCTATGGGACGGCAGGCACTTCTGCTTGTCCCGGAGATAGGTCTGACACCGCAGGTACTGAGGCGTTTCCGGCTGCTTTTCGGCGAAAGGGTGGCAGTTATCCACAGCGGACTGACCCTCGGTCAGCGGCTTGATGAGCACAGGCGTATCAGGCAGGGGCTTGCGGATATCGTCATCGGAACGAGGAGTGCAGTCTTTGCACCGCTCGACAATATCGGGCTTATCGTCATCGACGAGGAGGGCGAACGCTCCTACAAGAGCGACAGCTCCCCCCGGTATCTTGCACACGACGCTGCCAAGCAGAGGTGCAGATATCATAGTGCAGTGCTTTTGCTTGCGTCTGCGACCCCCTCGATAGAGAGCTATTATCTTGCTCAGAGGGGAGCCTACAGGCTGCTCGAAATGAGACACCGCTACAGCACCGCACCGCTGCCGGAGGTCACTATCGTTGACATGAATGAGGAACGCTTCGGCGGAAATCCCTCGGAATTCAGCCGGAAGCTGGTCGGCGAGATCAAAAGGAACCTCGATTCCGGCGAGCAGTCGATCCTCCTGCTCAACCGCAGGGGATTCCACACGATAATAAGCTGCTGCGGCTGCGGAAAGCCGGTATATTGCCCGAACTGCTCCGTGCCGCTCACTTATCATAAAAAGAATAACAAAATGCTCTGCCATTACTGCGGCTATATCTCAGACCCGGTGACGAAATGCCCGGAATGCGGCGGCTCTAAGCTGACAAGCATGGGCTTCGGCACACAGCGTCTTGAAGAGGAGCTTGCAGCACTTTTCCCGGAGGCACGGATACTCCGGATGGACGCAGATACGACCTTCTCACGAAGCTCGTATGAAAAGAATTTCAGTGCGTTCCGCCGGGGAGAATATGATATAATGGTAGGCACGCAGATGATAGGCAAGGGACTTGATTTCCCGAATGTTACGCTGGTCGGCGTGCTTTCGGTCGATAAGGCTCTGTATGCCGGGGATTTCCGGAGCTACGAGCGTACCTTTTCCCTTATCACACAGGTTGTCGGCAGGAGCGGCAGAGGGCAGATACCCGGCAGGGCTGTGCTTCAGACCTTCATGCCGGAGCACTATGTCATGAACCTCGCCGCCGCACAGGACTATGAGGGCTTCTACCGTGAGGAAATAGCGATACGCCGGGCAATGACGTTCCCGCCGATATGCGATATGTGCGTGTTCGGATTCTCCGGTGAGGACGAGTTCCGGGTAAAGGCAGGAGCGGAGGCTGTCCTCGGACTTATGGACAGATACCTGCGGAAAAATGTACCGCATTCCCCGGTAAGGCTGCTCGGGCCTGTTCGATGTTCTTACGGAAAAATCGGCGGAAAGTACCGCTGGAGGATAATCGTGAAATGCAAGAATACCGCAGAGATACGCACATTCGTGAGCGAAATGCTAAAGGAAGCCGGAGGACTGCGTGAGATGAACAAGGTCTCACTTTACGCTGATATGAACGGCGATACCGGAGTCTGACGGAATTGCTGATAGAAAGGATAGATACCAATGGCACTCAGAAGAATACTGACGGACAAGGACGAGGCTCTGCACAGAGTTTGCAGACCTGTCGAGAAATTTGATAACAAGCTTGCTGTGCTGCTTGATGATATGCATGAGACGCTCAACAAGGCTGAGGGTGTGGGACTTGCCGCACCGCAGGTCGGAGTGTGCAGAAGGATATTCATAATGCACCTTGCCGAGGGCGATTTCGAGTGCATAAACCCTGAGATCACGCAGAAGGAGGGCAACCAGTATGTGCAGGAGGGCTGCCTTTCATGCCCGAATGTCTGGGGCTACGTTGACCGCCCGGAAAAGTGCCGCCTCAGGGCTCAGGACCGCAACGGCGAATGGTTTGAGAGAGATTTTGAGGGACTTGGAGCACAGTGCTGCTGTCACGAGAATGATCACCTTGACGGACACGTATTTACCGAGATCGTCAAGGAATTCTACATCCCGGAGGAGAGCGGCAGATGAGGATAGTTTTTATGGGAACTCCGGATTTCGCCGTCCCATGTCTGCGGGTGCTTGCGAAGAGCGGTCACGAGATCGCCGGGGTATTCACACAGCCGGATAAGCCCAAGGGCAGAGGCTACAAGCTGATACCGACTCCGGTGAAGGCTGCGGCGTTGGAGTACGGGATCCCGGTATTCCAGCCGGTATCGCTCCGCCGGGGCGACGAGGCTGAGGAGGGGCTAAGGGTGCTGCGGGAGCTTGCACCGGAGCTTATAGTCGTCACGGCATACGGGCAGATTCTTCCGGTGGAGATACTGGAGCTTCCTGAGCATGGCTGCATAAATATCCACGCATCACTTCTTCCGGAGTACCGGGGAGCTGCACCGATAAACTGGGTGCTGCTCAATGGCGAGAAGCAGACCGGCGTCACCTCTATGCAGATGAGCGAGGGGCTTGACACCGGCGATATGCTGATAAAAAGAGCGACGGATATCGGCGAAAACGAGACTTATCAGGAGCTTTACAGCCGTCTGTCCGTCATGGGCGGAGAGGTGCTGATGGAGACGATAGCGGCGATAGAAAACGGCACTATTTCCCCCGTGGTGCAGGACGATTCGCTCAGCAGCTACGCTCCGATGATAAAAAAGGAAATGAGCCGGCTCGATTTTAATAAAACAGCCTCTGAGGTACACAATACTATAAGGGGCGTGACGGGCTTCACCATGCTCGGCGGAAAGCGTTTGAAGGTATTCGCTTCACAGATATCGGACAATATTGCTCCGGGTGAGAGCGGGACTGTTGCCGACACTGACCGCTTCATAGTCCGCTGCGGCGACGGAAGGGGAGTACAGCTCCTTGAGGTGCAGCCGGAGGGCGGAAAGCGTATGGAGACTGCGGCGTTCCTAAGGGGAAAAAAGCTTGTAAAAGGCGAGAAATTGGGATAAACTGGGCATATTAATAATGGAGGTAAGCTATGGACATTATTTTACTGCTGATAATAATTCTTCTTCCGCTGTTAGCACAGCTGAATGTTACAGCGACGTTTAAAAAGTACAGCAAGGTAGCCAATTCAAGGGGGCTGACCGGTGAGCAGGTCGCAAGGCGGATACTCGACGCAAACGGCTTGTATTCGACAAGGATAGAGCATATTTCCGGCAATCTCACCGATCACTACGACCCGACCGAAAATGTGGTGCGGCTGTCTGATTCCGTTTACGACAAGACCTCTGTTGCGGCTCTCGGAGTTGCGGCTCATGAGTGCGGACACGTCTGCCAGCACGCTGAGAGCTACACCCCGATAGTTATCCGCAGCAAGATAGTCCCGGCGGTCAATATCTGCTCACGCTTCTGGTACTTCGTATTCCTCATCGGAGTGCTTGTTTTCCAGGCATTCCCGGCACTTGTCTACATCGGGATAATCATGTTCGCAGCAGTTGTCGTGTTCCAGCTCGTTACTCTCCCGACGGAGCTGAATGCAAGCAGCAGGGCACTGCAAACGCTTGAGAACGATTCGATACTTGAAAGCAGCGAGATCCCTGCCGCAAGAAAGGTACTCACAGCGGCGGCAATGACCTATATCGTGGGACTTGTCACCTCAATACTCCAGCTTCTCAGGCTGCTCAGAATGGTGAACAGACGGTAATGGGGAGAACTGCTGATCCCCGGTATACAGCCGTAAAGCTGCTGTGCAGGACGCTCGGCAGCGGCGGCTACTCAAATTTGCAGCTGTCAGCGGGGCTTGACTCCTCCGGACTTGCCGGAAAGGACAGGAGGCTCTGCTCGGCACTGTACTACGGAGTGATAGAGAGATGTATCACTCTTGACCACATCATCAGCGGACTTTCCTCACGTCCGATATCGAAGCTCGATGACGAAATTATAAATATATTGCGGTCGGGTCTGTATCAGCTCCTCTACATGGACAGCATACCCGATTCAGCCGCTGTCAGCGAAAGTGTGCGGCTTTCAGGGAGCTTCGGCAAAAAAAGTGCCGGCGGATTTGTGAATGCCCTGCTGCGGAGCTTTATCCGCAGCGGAAAGCAGATCACCATGCCGGAGGGCGAGATACCGGCTATGTCCGTGAGATATTCTGTGCCGGAGGAGACTGCGGTGGAGCTGTGCCGGGAGTACGGAAGTGAGGGCACTGCACGGTTTCTGGAGCTTTCTCTGCTCCCTCCGGTGACGTATCTGAGGCTGAATCCGCTGCGGTGCGGCGGCATTGACGAGCTGTCGGCGGCAATGGAGGGTATCAGGCTAAGTCATGTGAGCGGCAGCTGCTGTGCGGCTGAGGGCGGCGATGTTACGGCTACTGAGGCATTCAGCAAAGGATTTTTCCACGTTCAGGATATTTCCTCTCAGCTGTGCTGTGAAGTCCTTGCACCGGCGGAGGGCGATACTGTGCTCGATATATGTGCCGCACCCGGAGGAAAAACGTTCACGATGGCGGAGCTTATGGGGGGAAAGGGGAAGATATGTGCCTTTGATCTCCATGAAAAGCGTGTCGGACTGATACGCTCAGGTGCAGAGCGGCTCGGTCTTGAAAATATCATTGCCAGAGCCGGTGACGCTTCGGTCTTTGACCCGGAAATGCCCCGGTTCACGAGGATATTGTGCGATGCTCCATGCTCCGGGCTCGGTGTCATACGACGCAAGCCGGAGATAAAGTACAAGCCGCTTTCCGAGCTTGGACGGCTTCCGGAAATACAGCTGAAAATAGCCGAAAACGCTCTGAGGTACCTCGCACCGGGCGGAGTGCTCGTCTACTCGACCTGCACTGTGCTCAGGGACGAGAATGACGGCGTTATTGAACGGCTGCTTAAGGATCACCCGGAGCTTGAGCTGCTGCCGGTCAGGGAGGGTACAGCTCCCGGAACGCTCACGCTTCTTCCCGGCAGGGACGGTTGGCAGGGCGACGGCTTCTTCATAGCGAAGCTGTGCAGAAAATATTAACGACAGCAGGTGAGCAAGATAAATAATTCCGACAATAATTCCGGGGAAAAGCAGGATATCCTGAGCCTCAGTCTGAGTGAGCTTCAGGAGTTGCTTGAGGGCATGGGAGAGAAAAAATTCCGTGCTAAACAGATATTTCAGTGGCTTCACGTCAGGAGAGTCTTTGACTTTGACGAAATGACTGATATATCTGTCCAATTACGTTGCCGACTGAAAGAAAATTTTTGTATAAATGGACTATTTGTGCAGAAAAAGCTTGAATCTTCCATAGATAATACTGTAAAATATCTGTATAGGCTCTCTGACGGGAACTTTGTCGAGACTGTGCTTATGGACTACAGCTTCGGCAGGAGCATCTGTATTTCCACTCAGGTCGGGTGTAAAATGGGCTGCGGCTTCTGTGCTTCAGCAATTGCCGGGTTCGTCAGGAATTTAGAGCCGTCAGAGCTGCTCATGCAGATCTATCAGACCGAAAGGGACGCCGGGGTCAGGGTATCCGGCGTAGTGCTCATGGGTATCGGTGAGCCGCTGGACAATTACAGCAATGTCATGAAGTTCCTGCGGCTGCTGTCTGACAAGGACGGCAGCGGACTGAGCCTGAGACACGTAACGCTCTCCACCTGCGGCATAGTACCGAGGATATACGAGCTTGCTCAGGAGAAATTACAGCTTACTCTTGCAGTTTCGCTCCATAGTCCGGATAATGTACGCAGAAGTGAAATAATGCCGGTGAACAGGGCATATAATATTGAGAGGCTTATCGAAGCGTGCAGGCACTATATAAGCGTCACAGGACGGCGGATAACCTTTGAGTACGCTGTTATAGACGGGGTGAACTCGTCAGCTGAGGACGCAAAGAAGCTTGCAGATCTGCTAAGGGGCATGAACTGCCATGTCAATCTGATACCGGTCAACCGGGTAAAGGAACGCAGCTACAGGACAAGCAGCGGCGGTGCGGCAGCCTTTGCACAGAAGCTCGGCAGGCTGGGGATAAACGCAACTGTCCGGCGTACTCTGGGCAGCGATATCGAGGCAGCCTGCGGACAGCTCAGAAGAGACGCCGGGCTTGCAGATATGCAATAAAGCGGCATGATGATATTGACAACAGGCTGTTATCCCGGACGGCACAGCTGCCGCCGGAGAATGCCATGCTATAATATATTTTAGTGTGCCTCGCACATATGCAAATTAAAATTTGCTCCGTGCGTATCGGCAGACAGCAAAGATTTTTGGAGGAGGTGCAGGCTTGAAATTTTACTGCGAGACCAATATCGGTCTCAGGCGAGACGAAAATCAGGATTCCGTCAAATGCGAGTATATCGGCAGCGGCAGCGTTCTTGCGGCTGTGTGCGACGGCATGGGCGGAGAGGACTACGGCAGGGAGGCGAGCAAGCTTGCCGTAGAGGAGTTTTTTCACCGCTTCACAGAGGGCTATAACGACGGGCTCGATGATGAAAGCATACAGCGGCTGCTCGTATCCTCGGTTTCAGCCGCTAATACTGTAGTTTTCACGAAGGCAAGGCTCGAATATGCAAGCAGCAGCATGGGTACTACCCTCGTTGCCGCTTTCGTCACTGAAAAGGCTTCATATATCGCCAACGTCGGTGACAGCAGAGCTTATCTTATCACGGATACCGGTCTGCACCGGATAACCAATGACCACAATGTCGCCTATCTGCTCTATGAGCAGGGCAGGATAACTGCGGAGGAGCTAAAGACTCACCCGCAGAAGCATATGCTGATAAGGGCGGTCGGAGTGGAGAGAACGGTCTCCGTGGATACGTTCATTCTTGATGAATTTGACGATTATACCGGCAGCATCAGTCTGCTGCTGTGCTCGGACGGCTTGTGCGGGTATTGCAGCGATGATGAGATATACGATGTGATCGTCAGGTCAGGCATTGACAATGCCGCTAAAGAGCTGATCAAACTCGCTCTGGACAAGGGAGGCCGGGACAATATCACGGTCGCACTGGTGTCTGAGGGATAAAGAAAGGAAGGAAAACAATGGACAACATCATTGGCAGAACGCTCGATGACAGGTATGAGATACAGGAGCTCATAGGTACCGGCGGCATGGCTGAGGTGTACAAGGGCAAGGACGTAGTTGAGGACAGGATCGTAGCAGTAAAGATACTCAAGAAGGAGTATGCGGAGAACGATGAGTTCCTCCGCCGTTTCCTCGTGGAGTCAAAGGCGATAGCCGTGCTCGATCACCCGAATATCGTCAAGATGTACGACGTCAGCTTCTCAGGCTCTATGAGATATATCGTCATGGAGTACATCGACGGCGTTACACTGAAGGAGTATATGAACTCTGAAAAGAAGCTCAGCTGGAAGTCAGCTGTACACTTCGCTACGCAGATACTCCGTGCTTTGCAGCACGCACATGAGCAGGGCGTGGTACATCGTGATATCAAGCCGCAGAACACTATGGTGCTCAGTGACGGCACAGTCAAGGTCATGGATTTCGGTATCGCAAAATTCTCCCGTGACGACAGTCTCGGCAACAACGATCAGGCTATCGGCAGCGTCCACTATATCAGCCCTGAGCAGGCAAGAGCAAGCGTTACCGATGAGAGGAGCGATATCTATTCCCTCGGCGTGATGATGTATGAGATGCTCACCGGAAAGAAGCCCTTTGATGCGGATACACCGGTGACTATCGCACTCAAGCACACTAATGAGATGCCTGAAAGACCCAGAGCTGTCAATCCTGATATACCCGACGGACTTGAGGAGATCGTTCTCAAGGCTATGGAGAAGGCTCCGGAGGACAGATACCAGACCGCAAATGAGATGATAGACGATCTTAACAGATTCAAGAAGGATCCGTCAATGCACTTCGGCTATTATCAGGAGGAGACTGATGATATTGATGACAGCACGCATCTCTTCCAGACTCAGTCTGAGCCTGCTCTTCAGCCGGCTTATGCTGGTGTGTCGAACGGCGTTCAGCAGTATCAGAATCAGCAGCAGCAGTACAGAAGCACCCAGAACAACGACGACTATGATGACTATGACGACGAGGACGAGGACGATGATGAGCGTCCGTCGCTTGTCGTGCCGGTACTTACCGCAGTTGTGGTCGTTGTAATAATAGTTGCAGTTATATTCATAGCAACTCTGCTCAGCGGTCTTCTGAAGGAGAGTAACCAGACCAGCGATTACATCATGAAGGATTTCGTTGGCATGGATTTTAACGATGCCGTCAGCCAGTATGGACAGGATATTCAGTTTCAGGAGGACGGCACAGAATATAATGCACTGGATGCCGGACTTATCTTCGAGCAGGATATCCCCCCCGGAACTGAGTTCAAAAAGGGCGTAGTCCTCAAGGTAAAGATAAGCAAGGGCATGGAGACTGTTGAAGTTCCTGACCTTGCCGGAATGAACGCTGAGATAGCAAGAGATCAGCTCCGCCAGAGAGGTCTGGAGTGTGAGATAAAGAACTCGTCAAGCACAGAGGTGCCCAAGGGAAACGTTATAAAGACCGACCCGGAGGCTAACGAGACAGTCCACAAGGGCATGACGGTAATACTCTATGTTAGTATGGGTATCGAGGCTGGTCAGGTAAGCGTTGAGGATTATGTAGGTATGCCTGTTGATGACGCTGTAACTCTTGCTGAGTACAGAGGACTCAAGGTAAAGACCGAGGACGTCGCTTCATATGAGGACGAGAACAAGGTCGTAAAGCAGAGCATTGAAAAGGGCGAAAAGGTCGAGGCTGGAACTGAGATAACCTTCTATTTCAGCAACGGTCAGAATCCTGACGGTGAGATAGACTATACTATCGGTCTCCCCGGCGATGCAAACGGCAGATTCATCATCGACTTCATGATAAAGGACGAAGAGGGCAAGATGACCTCTGACAGCACAACAACTATCCTTTGCCCGGAAATGGGCTCTATCACGCAGACTATCAAGGGCTCAGGCGAGCACGTTGAAGTAACTGCGGCTCTTACGAATCTGAACACGAACGTCCGCTCTGTTGTCGGCACGTATGAGTTCAACTTTGCTACAGGCACGATAACTGCCCTGAGCGAGAATATCAGAGGTGCATTCGAGGCAGTCGGAGGCTTCACACCTGTTACAGAGCCGCCTACGGAGGAGCCTACAGAGGAGCCTACAGAAGCTCCTACTGACCCGCCTACAGAGGCTCCTGCACCTCAGCATCAGGAGTATGTTGACGGAGAGTACGTGAACGGCACATGGATGGACTACAATCCCGGCGTGAACGGCGAGTGGAACGGCAGCTCTTATGTATGGTATCAGGAGGGCGTGAACGGCTCATGGAGCAGCGGAAGCTGGGTATGGTACAGACCCGGTGAGAACGGCTATTGGGACGGCGGCACATGGCACTGGAACAACGAAGAGGGTCAGAACTGGTGATCCCAGCCGGAAGCGGAATAATAACTAAATGCTTCGGGGGACTCTATACTGTAGAGTCCCCTGACGGCGTTTCTGAGTGCAGGGCGAGGGGAATTTTCCGCAACAAAGGCATTACCCCCTGTGCCGGCGATATCGTCACTGTCGAGGACGGGATAATAACGGATATCGCCGAGAGAAGAAACTGCATAATCCGTCCGCCGCTTGCAAATCTTGACCAGCTGCTGTTTATCACCTCGATGAAAGAGCCGCCGCCTAATCTGCTGCTGCTCGATAAATTCATAGCAATAGCTGAGTACAAGGGAATAGAGCCTGTGGTGGTGCTGACCAAGACTGACCTTGCTGACTGCACGGAGCTTGCAGAGATATACCGGAAAGCCGGGATAAGGCTCGTTGCGGTCGATCACAGCCGCCCGGATACGGTCGCTGCGGTAAGAGAGCTGCTGGTCGGCAGGGTGAGTGCCTTTGCCGGAAATTCCGGTGCGGGGAAGTCTACCCTGCTCAATGCCATTGACCCGGAGCTGAATATCCCAACGGCAGAGATAAGCCGCAAGCTCGGCAGAGGAAAGCACACTACACGCCATGCACAGCTGTACAAGCTCGCCGGCGGCGGATATATTGCAGATACACCGGGCTTTTCTGCATTTGAGACGAACCGCTACGACATAATCCGCAAGGAGGAGCTTGCCGGGTGCTTCAGGGAGTTTGCACCATACATAGGTGACTGCCGGTTCAGGGATTGTGCTCATCTGTGCGAAAAGGGCTGCTGCGTAGTCGAGGCGGTTGAAAAGGGGCTGATACCTAAGTCACGCCACGAGAGCTACTGCACAATGTACGGTGAGGCAAAGCAGCTGAAGGAATGGGAGCTGAAATGAATACAAAAAAATCTGACTGGGCTGCGATAATCGCCGGGGGAGATCTTACAGCTCCTGAGTGCTTTTCCCCGGAGGATTACGGAACGATAATTGCGGCTGACCGGGGACTTGAACACGTTAAAAAGCTCGGTATCACGCCGGATATCATCATGGGCGACTTCGATTCGTACACCGGCAGCCTTCCGGATAACGGGAATATCGAGGTGATACGCAGCCGTCCGGAAAAGGACGATACTGACACCATGCTTGCAGTCCGGACAGCCCTTGACAGGGGGATAAGGCACATTGACCTGTGGGGCGGCATGGGCGGCAGACGCTTCGACCATACCCTTGCCAATTTACAGACACTTCTCTTTGCCCGTGAGCATGGGTGCGAGATGAGGATAATGGGCAGCGATATCATACTCCTACAGGGGGCTGAGGACGGAGAAAGGGCTTACGAAAGGGCTGCGGCGGAGAAATATTTCTCGATCTTCTCTGTACACGAAAAAGCGGAGATAGAGTATCTCCGTGGGACGAAGTATCCGCTTGAGGACACAGTGCTGACGAACGGATTTCCGCTTGGCGTGAGCAATGAGATACTGGACGATGAGGCTCTGCTGAAGGTACGCAGCGGAGTGGTTATGGTCATATGGCGGCGAAATACCGGGAAGTAGCAATCGCCCTCCTGCTGAATATAATATAGGAGTAAGCGTAAGGGAGGGATAGCTGTGAAGGTGGTAGTAATAAGGAGCCCGAAGCTGCTTTCGGGGATTCTCCGGGTGATCTTCGGAATAAAAAAGGAAGATTAGAATAAATAAGTCAAAGAGCCGTCCTTACCGGGCGGCTCTTTTTTTCATCACAAAACCAGCAATACTCCCTACGCCTATCGTGATCAGAATTCCGGTAAGCGAGCCGGAGGAATCAATGAGAACGTCCCGTATCTCGCAGCTTCGTCCGGGCACAAAAAGCTGATGAAGCTCATCGGTGCAGGAATAAAGAGAGCACAGCCCAAGAACACAGTACGCCCTGTGCCTTTTCTCCGGTGCTCTCAGACCGCACTCCCCGGCGGCAGCAGCTGCACACGCACCGAGCAGGGTATACTCCGAAAAATGAGCGAGCTTACGCAGCACACGCTCGATAGTATCAAGTATATCCAGCTGCTGAGTTCTTGTCATCTCGTCAAACCCGTCCACTATCAGCTCCGCAGCCGCCTCAGTCACTGTGCCGCTTCGCTGTGATGAATCGTCCGAATCCTCACATGACAGCATGAATATCATGACCATGACTGCTGCTGTCAGCACAGCAAAGAATATGCGGACGGGGTGTATTATCTGAGTATTCTCTCTGCCCACAATTTACCCTCCCGAAAAAGTATACAAAACCGACTTCGATATTATACCATTTTTTTCAGTATTTGTAAAGGGCAAAATAACTGTAACCTTTTAGTAACTATTTAGTAATCATTTAGTAAATACTTATTGTGAAAATGCCTTGTATTTTTTTTGCAAAAATGTTATAATAACTATAAGTGGATTTTATACGCCTGTTGCAGATCATATCGGACAGGCAATAGGACGGAGGAAGAAATGAAGACGATTTTCTCAAATATCTGGATCAAAAGACTCTTTTCTATAGTAAGCGTGCTCTACGCTGCCGGCGTGTGCCGCCTTTGCTATTACTCTATATTCTACGATATACATATAGCTACAAGAACAACTGTTCTTTTGATTACGGTGTTCGGCTCCCTTGCCGCTCTCCTGATAATGCTATATTCAAGAAAGCAGATACTCACACGGCTCGCAAGCTTTGTGATACTCCCGGCTATGCTGCCGGTGGTTCTCCTGTATTTCGGCGAGTGGGAGATAATTATCCCTATCGTCATCACCGGAGTCGTAATATTGCTGCTTTCGGGTGCAGGAGAGGGTACTAAGACGGCATTGGGCACTATCATACTTCTGCTGTATATATTCGGTGCTCTCGGCTATTTTCTGTTTACATCATTCTTTGTCAGCTCGGCTAAGGAAACCGTTGTAAAGAGCGGTGTTTCCCCGTCTGAAAGATACCGCTACTACGTTGTCAATACCGAGGATACCTCAAACGGCAGCACCTGTGTGTATATCGAGCCTAACTATGCCGATGTGAAGTACAAGTACGTCACATTTACACTCAAGAATATGGAAAAGATCGTGTATCAGGAAAGACCGATATGCGAGGAGATAAATATAGAATGGGAGACTCAGAGCAGACAGGATATAACTGAAAAGCTTGAGAAGCTCTCAGATTCGATAACTGTATCGCTTTCAGATGAGGAGCTTGAGCAGTTCGGCTACAGTATTGAGGGCTGCTGGGAGCTTGATGAGCTTTTGATCGAGGACAGATTCTACCTCGGACAGACCGCAAGCGATGTTGATCCGGTGAAGCTCGATACCCTCGATGAAGAGCAGCTTGCGTATTTCGGCATAGGCAGGGATAATGACGGAAGATACTATGTGAGAAAGCCTACAAGTGACCTGCTTGATGTTGCCGGCTCAGACGGGACTGAGAGACTGTACTTTACGGAAATGGACAGCAAGTCGCTTGAGGAATTCAACGACACCTACGACTATTTTGTGCTCAACTTCAACCGCCGTGTACTTCTGAGCGAGCTTAGTGATGAGCAGCTCGGAATCCTCGGAGTGTCGGAGACCGGCGATGTGCTGAGCTTCAACGGCAAGATCTGCTTCAGGTACTATGTAGCAGAGCTGGAGGATTACTTTGACACTGAGTCAAGGAAGCTCTCCCTCGACCTGCTCGGCTGATCCCGGCAGAGTATATTGGTATAATAACGCATATAAAGTCCGCAAGGGCTGAATAAAAAATTATAACTATAGGAGGTTATTATGAGCGAATTTTTCAAAAACATAGGCAAGATCCCCTACGAAGGAAAGAACTCCGCAAACCCTCTGGCGTTCAAGTACTACAACCCCGATGAGGTCATCGGCGGAAAGACTATGAAGGAGCAGCTGAAGTTTGCTCTCTCATGGTGGCACACAATGGGCGGTGACGGAACTGATATGTTCGGTGTAGGCACTGCTGACAAGACATGGGGCGAGACTGACCCCACAGCAAGAGCAAAGGCTAAGGTAGATGCAGCTTTTGAGATAATGGACAAGCTCTCTATCGAGTATTTCTGCTTCCACGACCGGGATCTCTCACCTGAGTACGGAAGCCTTGTTGAGACAAATGCAAAGCTTGACGAGGTCACTGACTATATCAGACAGAAGCAGGAGGAGACCGGCTTCAAGTGTCTGTGGGGCACGGCAAAGTGCTTTGACCATCCGAGATATATGCATGGTGCAGGAACATCTCCCTCTGCTGATGTTTTCGCATATGCAGCAGCTCAGATCAAGAAGGCTATTGATTCCACAATAAAGCTCGGCGGCAACGGCTATGTGTTCTGGGGCGGACGTGAGGGCTATGAGACTCTGCTCAACACGAACATGGGTCTGGAGCTTGACAATATGGCACGCCTTATGCACCTTGCAGTTGACTATGCACGCTCTGCCGGATACACAGGCGATTTCTACATAGAGCCGAAGCCCAAGGAGCCTACAAAGCACCAGTATGACTTCGATACCGCCACAGTTCTCGGATTCCTGAGAAAGTACGGTCTTGACAAGGATTTCAAGATGAACATTGAGGCGAACCACGCTACTCTTGCACAGCACACCTTCCAGCACGAGCTGAGAGTTGCAAGAGACAACGGCTTCTTCGGTTCTATCGACGCCAACCAGGGCGATCCGCTCCTCGGCTGGGATACTGACCAGTTCCCGACGAATGTTTATGACGCAGCACTCTGTATGTATGAGGTGCTCAAGGCAGGCGGCTTCACAAACGGCGGTCTGAACTTCGATTCAAAGGCACGCAGAGGCTCCTACACTCCTGAGGATATCTTCCACAGCTACATCGCAGGTATGGATACCTTTGCACTCGGTCTGCGTATCGCATATAAGCTCATTGAGGACGGCAGACTTGACAAGTTCGTTGAGGACAGGTACGCTTCATGGACTACAGGTATAGGCAAGGATATAATCGACGGAAAGGTCGGATTTGCTGAGCTTGAGAAGTATGCACTTGAGAAGGGCGAGGTCACAGACTCACTCAGCTCAGGCAGACAGGAGATGCTTGAGTCTATACTCAACAACATAATGTTCAGCCTCTGAGATAAATGCTCTGATATTAAAGAAAAGAAGCAGGGAAGAAAGGGAGAATAAGTCCAATGGAACCATCAACACATATGCCGCCGGGCGGTATTTCCTCACAGGAAAGCCAGTCAGGAGCTGAAAACGGAGCAGAGAGCTCCGGAAGCTACAGAGTCTCCGGCAGACCGGGCGGCAGAAGCATAGGTACAGGGAGCCAGAAAGGCTCTGCATCTGCACCGGCAAAGACTATACTTCTTTCGTTAGTATATGTTTTCTGGCACTTCGGGAATTTTTTCCTGATCGAGCAGAGCAGGGGATTTGCGTTCTTTCTGTCATTTCTTGGAATGACTCTCATATATGGCATGACAGTGCTGACAAGGTGGTACAGAACGATACCGCTCGTTGTGCTGAGCATTCTGATACAGAATCTCGGACAGCTTGCACTCTGGCCGGCGTTCAAGGCGATAAATTCCTACGAGGTATCTCACTGGACATCGCTCGTGTATGCCGGATATCACCTCATAGTAGCGCTTGTTATGGCAATGTGTGCAGCCCTGCTGTTCATGCTTTTTGAGCAGATAGGCAAGCTTCTGAAAAAATAAAGAGCCGTATTACAATGCTTCACGGTATATCCTGTGGGGACAGGCTCTGACATATTCAAAATATAAGACGCCCGGCGGCTGCCTTATGGCGGCTTGCCGGGTTTTCTTATCTGATTGGAGAAATGTATAATGGCATATATTATTGGAGTGGACTGCGGTACGAGCGGTACAAAGACAGTCCTTTTTGATGAGAGCGGCAGCGTAATAGCCTCAAAAACTATAGAATATCCCATGTATCAGCCGAAAAACGGCTATGCAGAGCAGGATCCGGCTGACTGGTCAGCCGCAATGATAAACACGATCAAGGCAGTTCTTGCTGAGAGCGGCGTAAGCAAGGAGGACGTAAAGGGTATCGGTATCTCCGGACAGATGCACGGACTGGTGCTGCTTGATAAGAATAACAATGTTCTCCGCCGTTCAATAATCTGGTGCGATCAGCGTACAGCTGCTGAGGTGGACGAGATGAACCGTATCGTCGGCAGGGAGAGACTTGTTGAAATTACGGCAAATCCGGCACTTACAGGCTGGACAGCTGCAAAGATACTCTGGGTACGCAACAACGAGCCGGAGATATTCGGGAAAATAGCACATATCCTTCTGCCGAAGGATTATCTCCGGCTGATACTGACAGGGGAGTACGCTACTGAGGTTTCGGACGCTTCTGGTATGCAGCTTCTTGACGTTCCGAACCGCTGCTGGTCGGACGAGCTGCTGACGGCATTTCAGATAGACAAGAGCTGGCTCGGAAGGGTATATGAATCCTGCGAGGTGACAGGTACTCTCACTAAGGCAATGGCGGACGAGCTTGGGCTTTGCGAGGGTACTATAGTTGTGGGCGGTGCCGGCGACAACGCAGCAGCTGCTGTCGGGACTGGTATAGTCGAGGACGGCAAGGCTTTCACTACCATAGGCACTTCCGGAGTTGTTTTTGCCCATACCTCCGGTATTTCCATAGACAAGGCAGGCAGGGTGCATACCTGCTGTGCGGCAGTTCCCGGTGCATGGCACGTAATGGGAGTAACTCAGGGTGCAGGTCTGTCGCTGAAGTGGTTCAGGGATAATTTCTGCATGACCGAAAAGGAAACAGCACGGCTTATGGGCGTTGACGAATATTATCTTATGGACAAGCAGGCTGAGCAGGTTCCGCCCGGAGCGAACAGACTTCTTTATCTGCCGTATCTCATGGGTGAGCGTACACCTCACCTTGACCCGGACGCAAGGGGAGTATTCTTCGGCTTATCGGCGATCCACACCCGCCGGGATATGCTCCGTGCGGTCATGGAGGGCGTTGCATACTCGCTTCGTGACTGCGTTGAGGTGTTCCGTGAGATGAACGTCAGCGTGAGTGATATGATGGCTTGCGGCGGCGGCGGTTCTTCACCGCTGTGGAGGAGTATGCTTGCTGACCTGTACGGCTGCGACGTAAAAACGGCTTCGAGCAAGGAGGGGCCGGCACTCGGAGTTGCGATACTTGCGAGCGTAGGTGCAGGACTTTACAGCAGCGTTCAGGAGGCAGCCGGAGCGATAGTCCGCACGGATAAGGTACAGTCTCCAGACCCGGCGAATGTCCCGGTATATGAGAAATACTACCAGCTCTACAGAGAGATATACCCTGCGTTAAAGGAGCAGTTTGCAAAGCTCTCAGCAATATGAAGCGGCTGCTCATACCGTTACTCTGTACGCTCCTGCTTGCAGGCTGTGCAAACCCTGTCACCGGAGATGAATTTGTCAGCACGGTAACTATCGGCGGAGTAGAGATCACCGGTGACACAGCCGACAGCCAGCCGCACACAGGCACGGAGCTGACGGCACTTGCCGAACGGCTGCTGAAGGAAAAGTACGGCGAGGATTTCCGTGCGGCACAGACAGTATATTACGATGAATTTTCGCTCATCGTTGACATTACAGCACACCCGGTAAGCGACCCGGAGCTTGAGTTCCGGGTCAATATCCCATACGGCGAAACGCCGGAGATACGCAGTGACACGTACTATACCCGGCTTCACGAGGACGAAGAAAGCGAGATCTTCTTTTCTGCGATCTCCGGTATGGAGCTGCCGATAGAAAAGCTTACAGTATCCGACTATATAGAGCCGGGAACTGAAATATCGCAGGATATGTTCCGGGGCAGGGAGATAGCTGTGTATATTTATCTTCCTGACGGCGATTCTGCACAGCAGGTCATAGATGAGCGTGTGGAGATATGCCGCAGAGTGCGTGACAGACTTTCGCCGCTTTCGTGTAACTTTTTTCTGAAAACCGGCAGCGGCGACGATCATTCTGCATACACTGACTACAGCAGCTTTATGATGTGCAGAAACTATCAGGCAGAGGACGGCTGGTATGAAACGGCAGTTGTCTGCTGGATAGATGATGAATTTACAGCCCTTCCAGTCCCTGTTATCTGATGACTGCTTAGTATCTGAAATATCTGTATAATCTTCATATATCCGTCAATAATACTGACGGAGGTGTTATCAATGAAGAAAAAAGCATTTTCAGATAACAAAAGAAGCAGCAAGGGTTTTTATGCTGCACTCGGCATAAGTGCGGTAATGGTCGGTACGGCATGCTGGTTCGCATACGATCAGGGCAACAAGCTTTCGCAGGAGTTTCTGGCGAAAAACAGCATTTCTGAGCCGGAGCGTGCGGTCGATAACAAGGTGACGAACGTTCCTAAGGTGACTGTTACCGTCCCGTACAATACCACAGCGGTGATACAGACGGCAACTCAGCCGGCTTACATCGAGCAGCCGCACAGCTCTGGAGACACGCCGACAGTTGTGATACCTGAGGCGGAGATGCCGGTAATGGAGGAGATCACGCCGATAGATGTGCCTAATTCCCTGAATACCGGGATAACTAAGCTTGAGAATGTAAAGCTGCCGCTTGCTGATGTGAGTGAGATAATCGAGCCGTTCAGCGGCGGAGAGCTTGTTAAAAGCGAGACGACAGGCTCGTGGCAGACCCACAATGGTGCGGATATCGCCGCAGAGGTCGGCTCTGAGGTATACGCAGTTTCAAACGGGGAGATAATGTCCGTCGAGGACGATGCACTCTGGGGAGTTACGGTCGTCCTTGACCACCATAACGGCTTTATCACGAAATACTGCGGCTTATCGCAGGACGTTCCCGTGCAGCCGGGAGATATTGTCGTGAGCGGCAACCTCATTGGTACAGTCGGTGATACTGCTGATATAGAGAGTGCCCTGCCTGCACATCTGCATATTGAGATCACTCACCACGACAGATATATCGACCCTGTTCAGGCTTTCTCAGGTGAGCAGTAATATGCGGTCAGCTTTGACGGAGAGACTTAAATCAAACAGGAAAAATCCCGATACGTAAGTATCGGGATTTGTGATATATCGGTTTTCGCAGAGCGGAGGAGGATATGCAGGCTGCTCCTCAGAGCTGGTCTGCTAACTCATAGATAAGTCTTTCAGATTTCGCCCAGCCGAGGCACGGGTCGGTGATAGACTTTCCGTAGATATTCTCACCGATTTTCTGGCTTCCGTCCTCGATATAGCTCTCTATCATGAGACCCTTCACAAGATTCTTTATATCGCTGCTATGGCGCATACTATGCAGGACTTCCTTTGCGATACGTATCTGCTCGTTGTAGCGCTTACCTGAGTTGGAGTGGTTCGTATCGACTATGAGAGCCGGGTTCTGGAGCTGCTTCTTTGCATATACGTCTGCAAGATTCTGGAGATCCTCGTAGTGATAGTTCGGGAATGACTGTCCCCGGTCGTTGACGTAGCCACGGAGTATGGCGTGGGCGTATGGATTTCCGTCACTCCTTGCCTCGCAGCCTCTGTATATGAACGCATGGGCGTGCTGTGCGGCAGTGATCGAATTCATCATTACCGAAATATCGCCGCCTGTGGGGTTCTTCATGCCGACTGGTATCGAAACTCCGCTTGAAACAAGGCGGTGCTGCTGGTTCTCGACAGATCTCGCACCGATAGCGATATATGAAAGGATATCATCAAGGTAGCTGAAATTTTCCGGGTAGAGCATTTCATCAGCAGTAGTGAAGCCCGTTTCTGAAAGCACCCGCATATGCAGATTTCTCACAGCGATGATACCGCTTTTCAGGTCTGGCATAGCCGTCGGATTCGGCTGGTGGAGCATACCCTTATACCCGTCTCCGGTAGTTCTCGGCTTTCCGGTGTAGATACGTGGGATCATGGTGATCTTGTCGCTTACCTTCTCCTGCACCTCACGCAGCCGGGTAACGTAGTCGAGCACGCTGTCCTCATTGTCCGCAGAGCACGGGCCGATGACGAGCAGGAGCTTGTCCGATTCGCCGCGGAATATCTTTTTTACCTCTTCGTCACGGTAGCCTTGAGCAGCACCAGTTCCTCCGACAGAGGGTGCTCGGACTTTATCTTGTCCGGGTGCGGAAGCTCTCTTATGATGTTCATTCCCATTTTTATCTCTTCTTTCAGTAAAATTATTTAATGTCTGCAAGCCAGTCCGTGCCGTAACGCAGAGCAAGCTGGTCGCAGAGTGTAAGTGCGGTAATACTGTCAGCGACGACTCTTGCACGATGTACTATCGCCGGGTCGTGCCGTCCGTTTATGGTCAGTGTAGTCGTCTGGCCGGTACGCATATCAATTGTCTGCTGCTCCTTGTATATTGAAGGAGTGGGCTTTACAGCGATGCGGAAAACTATCGGCATACCGCTTGTTATACCGCCGAGAATGCCGCCGCTGTTGTTGGTCGCTGAGGTGATACTCTCACCGCCGGAAAAGCAGTCGTTGCACACGCTGCCGTTCATATCCGCACACGCAAAGCCGCTGCCGAATTCTACACCCTTTACAGCAGGAATGCTGAAAAGTCCGTGAGACAGCACGCTCTCTATGGTATCGAACCACGGCTCACCTACGCCTGCCGGAAAGCCGGTAACAGCCGTTTCAAGGCGTCCGCCGACGCTGTCGCTGTTCTGCTTTGCACGGAGTATCTCAGCCTTCATCTGCTCCGCCTTTTCATCGTCAAGCACGGCGAACTCAAGCTCCGAAAGCCTGCTGATATCCTCCTTATAATTATCAAAAGTCCTGTCCCAGACTCCGCCGCAGCTGAGGATATGCGTGCCTATCTGTATCCCCTTTGCCCGGAGTGCGGTCAGTGCGACAGCACCTGCTGCGACGATACCGGCGGTTATCCTGCCTGAAAAATGTCCGCCTCCCCGGAAATCCTGAAAACCGTGGTATTTCTCCTGTGCAGTGAAGTCAGCATGACCGGGGCGTGCCTTATACGCAAGCTCTCCGTAATCCCGGCTCCTTGTGTCCTGATTCTCAATAATGAACGTTATCGGTGTACCGGTCGTTTTTCCCCCGAAAACACCGCTGACTATCCTGACCTTATCCGCCTCGTGCCTTGCCGTGGAGAGTGCTCCGGCAGCCCGGCGTTTATCCATCTGCGAGGCGATGAACTCCTCATCTACCGGTATTCCGGGAGCTAATCCGTCAAGTACAGCACCGATAGCAGAGCCGTGGCTCTCGCCGAAGATAGTAAGTGCTACGCTTGAACCGAAGGTATTTTTCAAAGCTCTCAGCTCCTTATATCCATTTTTTCTGCATTATTATAATTATATCATACAAACATCTGGCTGTCAATAATAAAATATTTTCGTTAAGCTGACGAAACCTGACTGATTTTGTAGGATTTGACGATGCTTTATAAATATCCGCCCTTAAAAATCGTTATTTTGTCTATACTGTATATACTTGCAATTCACATTAAACACATGGTATAATTAGTAATAAGTGAATGATACGGAGGGAAGTTGACATGAAGATATCCACAAAGGGAAGATACGCACTCAGGCTGCTGCTCGATCTCGCAGAGCACCAGAACGACGGATTCGTTTCACTCAAGGATATCTCCGACCGGCAGGAGATATCAAAGAAGTATCTTGAACAGATAGTGCCGATGCTCAGCAAGGTTGGTATCCTGCGTACTATCCGGGGCAACAGGGGCGGATATATGCTTTCTGTAAAGCCGGACGAGCTTACAGTCGGAGATATCCTACGTGCGACCGAGGGCAGTCTTGCACCCGTTGCGTGCCTTGAATACGAGCCGAATGTATGCGACAGGAGCGAGACGTGTGCAACTCTCAGCGTCTGGAGCGGTCTTTATAAGGTCGTCACGGAGTACCTTGACGGGATAACTCTTCAGGACATCATAGATAATGAGCGGTCAGCCGGCGGAGATTATGTTATCTGAAAAATCGGCAAGAAATTTCTCAAAAACCCTTTACAAAAATATTATTTTGTGTTATAATAATAGAACCGTGTACTTGGTTCAGGGCGTGACCTCGAATTTCACCCTTTACTGAGTTGACGGAATATATTTTTCAAGAGGTGCATACAAATGCTGCTTAAAGACGAGAAGACAGCCATTATCGAGGCTAACAGAACAAGTGAGAATGACACAGGCTCACCTGAGGTACAGATCGCTATCCTCACAAAGAGGATCAACGACCTCACTGCTCATCTCAAGACCCACAAGAACGACCACCACTCCAGAAGAGGACTCCTCAAGATGGTAGGTCACAGACGTAACCTTCTTGGCTATCTCAAGAAGAAGGACATCAACAGATACCGTGCTATCGTAGAGAAGCTCGGACTTCGTAAGTGATCGGAAAACGCAGGGCAGAGGGGCTTACCCCCTTCTGCCTTTCTGTGCGTAAATGGAACACTTTGACATCCTGATAGGAAAAGATAAGAACAGCAGATAAGACATATCAGATAAGTCCACAGAAAAGTATGGGATATCAATGAAGATCAGAAGTTAGTGGCAGAAGCTGACATCACGCTTCAGCCGCTGCCACTAACCTCTGAGATATCCCCGGAAAAACAGGAGGATAATCATGTTTGAAAATTACAGGAAATTTGAAACGACTTATGCCGGCAGACCGCTGGTAGTAGAAACAGGAAAGACCTGCGGACTGTCCAACGGCTCATGCTGGGTACGCTACGGCGAGACGGTCGTTATGGCTAACGTTACCGCTTCTGCAAAGCCGAGAGAGGGAGTTGATTTCTTCCCGCTTTCAGTTGACTACGAGGAGAGACTTTACTCAGTAGGCAGAATACCCGGAAGCTTCACAAAGAGAGAGGGCAAGCCGAGCGAGAAGGCTATCCTCACCTCACGCTGCGTTGACAGACCTATACGCCCTCTGTTCCCTAAGGATATGAGGAACGATGTATCGGTCGTTATGACAGTTCTTGCTGTCGAGCCGGATAATTCACCTGAGATAACAGGTATGATAGCAACATCTATCGCAATTTCTATATCCGATATACCGTGGAATGGCCCTATCGCCGGAATAAACGTAGGTCTTGTTGACGGAGAGATAGTCCTCAACCCGACACTTGAGCAGCGTGAAAAGACCGATCTTACCCTCACAGTTGCAGGTACTGCAAACAAGATAGTAATGATCGAGGCTGGTGCCAATGAGGTGCCTGAGGATACGATGCTCGATGCTATCCTCAAGGGTCATGAGGAGATAAAGAAGATGGTTGCCTTTATCGAGGATATAAAGGCACAGATAGGCAAGCCGAAGTTCGCCTTTGAGTCTATGGAGGTCGATCATGATATGTTCGACGCCATTGAGAAGTTCGCAGCTGAGCGTGTCAAGTTCGCCCTTGATACGAATGACAAGAACGTCCGTGACGAGAGACTTGCTCCGATTGTTGACGATATCCACGCCAAATTCGATGAGCAGTACCCTGAGCAGACTGCTATGATAGATGAGTGCATCTACAAGCTCCAGAAGAAGATAGTACGTGCATGGCTCTACGAGGGCAAGCGTGTTGATGGCAGAGGTATCGACGAGATACGTCCGCTCGCTGCTGAGGCAGGAGTTCTTCCCCGTGTACACGGCTCCGGTCTGTTCACAAGAGGTCAGACTCAGGTGCTCACTATCGCTACTCTTGGCCCTGTAAGCGAGGCTCAGAAGATAGACGGACTTGACGAGGAAGTATCGAAGAGATATATGCACCAGTACAACTTCCCGAGCTACTCAGTCGGCGAGACAAAGCCGAGCAGGGGACCGGGACGCCGTGAGATAGGTCACGGAGCACTCGCTGAGAGAGCACTTGCTCCGGTTATCCCGTCGGTAGAGGAGTTCCCGTATGCTCTCAGACTTGTATCTGAGGTGCTCTCTTCAAATGGTTCTACCTCGCAGGGCTCTATATGCGGTTCAACTCTCGCACTCATGGACGCAGGTGTTCCGATAAAGGCACCGGTCGCAGGTATATCATGCGGACTTATCACTCTCCCGGACAGCGACGACTTCATGACAATGGTCGATATCCAGGGTCTTGAGGACTTCTTCGGCGATATGGATTTCAAGGTCGGCGGTACTCACAAGGGTATTACTGCTATTCAGGTAGATATAAAGGTTGACGGACTTACTCCGGCTATCATCAAGGAGGCATTTGAAAAGACACGCAAGGCTCGTATCTATATCCTTGACGAGATAATGCTCAAGGCTATACCTGAGCCGAGAAGCGAGGTAAGTGAGTATGCTCCGAAGATGCTCCAGACAAAGGTGCCTACTGACAAGATACGTGAGGTCATCGGCAGCGGCGGAAAGGTTATCCAGAAGATATCCGCTGACTGCGATGTAAAGATAGACATAAACGACGACGGAAATGTATTCATCAGCGGTCTTAACGGCGAGAATACAAGGAAGGCACTCCAGATAGTCGATACTATCGCAAACGGCCCGGAGGTAGGAGCTATCTACCGTGGAAAGGTTGTAAGACTTATGGAGTTCGGTGCATTCGTTGAGATCGTTCCCGGAATGGACGGACTTGTTCACATCTCAAAGCTTGACAAGCAGAGAGTTGAGAAGGTAGAGGATATCGTTTCTATCGGTGATGAGATAGTTGTAAAGGTAACAGAGATCGACCGTCAGGGACGCATAAACCTCTCACGCAAGGACGCACTTGCTGAGATCGAGGCAAAGAAGAAGAACGGCTGATAAGGGCTGTGCACGGCTTTCCGAAGTGGGAGCGGAACTCATATAGAAGTATGACCTCAAGGTAAAGGACAACACTTATATAAAAGTATTGAGCCATAGTATTTCTGATACGCCTGTCAGAGGTACTATGGCTTTTCTGTTGACATTTTGTCTATTTGCGTTCCGGAGATAGGTATTGATCGGGAGCTGCGGCACTGAAAGGAACAGATACATATGAAAAAGGCTTTAAAAATCGTTGGAAGGATCCTGCTTGGATTTCTGATACTGATAGCGGTATTTCTGCTTGTTATGACGATATACAATCAGATAATGCTCAAAAAGAATAAAGACCTTTACGAAACACCCCTCGGTCAGCTTGTCGAGGTGGACGGTCATAATATGAGCATATACACCGAGGGCGAGGGAGACCACACGATCGTGTTCATGTCGGGCTGGGGAACTTCCTCTCCCATACTGGATTTCAAGGCACTTTACAGCAGGCTCAGTGATGATTATAAAATAGTCGTTATTGAAAAGTTCGGCTACGGTTTCAGCGATATCGTTGACGGCGAGCGTGATATGGATACTATCCTCCGCCAGGACAGAGAAGCTCTTGAAAAGGCAGGCATTGAAGCACCTTTCGTGCTGTGTCCGCACTCATTCTCTGGTTATGAAGCGACACTCTGGGCACAGAAGTATCCCGAGGAGGTCGAGGGAATAGTCGGGCTGGATATGTGTACGGTTAACTGCAAGGACGAAAGCACACTCATCTCCGAGCATGACAGCATGAAGAAAATACTGCCGATATACAAGTTTTTCCAATATACAGGTATACTGCGGATATTTGAAATGGATCAGTCAGGTACTCTCTCCGATGAGGAAAAGCAGATATTCAAAGAGCTGTACTGTAAAAAGAGCCTTAATGATACCGTAGTGAGAGAGGGCAACAATGAGCTTGAGAGGGCTGCTGTCGAAGAACTCAATTCAATGCCTCTGCCGACTGTTCCGATGATAATGTATATGTCAGCCGACAATAAAGATGACAAGTTCTGGGAAAGCGGTATGCAGGCAATGGTAGATGCGTCCGAAAACGGACAGCTCATCAAGCTCGACTGCGGTCATTATGTGCATGATTTTGAATATGAGCGTATCAGCAAGGATATGAAGGAGTTTATTGGTACCCTTAGCTGATATCAATGTGCAGCTCCCTGAGCAGGATATTTGTGCAGAAATAAGAGAACAAGCCCCGAAGCGGTACGCATGAACTGACCCCAAAAAGTTAGACAAAGAATAATAGAAAACATTGTGCAAAGCGACTAAGCGATGAGCTTGGTCGCTTTGCTGCATTATGCAGTGTTGGAGAGGCGGTACTCAACAGGCGACATACCATCGAGTTTCAGCT
>JAFVFL010000008.1 GCA_017475555.1 Ruminococcus sp. | reverse complement strand
AGTTGTTTTCAAGTGGGGATTTGCGGAAAATGAAGTCTTCCGCAAGTGTATTCTGATGTACCTACATAATAATTCCTTCAAAACATACCCTAAGTGACGTAGTTACTTGGGGTTTCGTTGTTTTGTGGTGGCAAAGACGGGTTATAACATATCAAATTAAAAAAGTCAACGCAAAAACTGACATTTTCCACAGAAAATTTAATGTATAATCATATTATATGATCACAGAGAGGGGACGACCCATGACAAAGACAACAAAACGCATATCGACCGGTATCCTTGCCTTTATTCTTCTTTTTTCGGCTGTTCTTCCCGTCACCTGCATTTTTTCCCGTGATGCCGCCGCAAAGAGCTACAGCCTGATCTACACTGTCACAGACGGGGAGATAACTATAACCGGCTGCGAGGGTGAGCCGGAATTTGTCGAAATACCGCAGTTTATCAGTGGAAAGCCCGTCACATCGCTCGGTGCGGAGGCTTTTTCTGAGCACAGCGAGCTGAAGCAGATAAGTCTGCCGGAGGGGCTTTCCAGTATCGGCGACCGGTGCTTTTACGCCTGTACAATGCTCGAAAGTGCAGTTCTTCCGGTTTCGCTGACATATATCGGCAGCGGCTGCTTCTGCGGCTGCACAGCACTTTCGGCTGTAAGTCTCCCGGAGAGCCTTTCAGAGCTGCCGGATTCCTGCTTCCGGGCGTGTATATCGCTTGACCCGGTATATATCCCGGAGGGGGTCAGCACGATCGGGAGATTCTGCTTTTCAGGCTGCACCTCGCTCAGCTTCGTGAATATCCCCGAAAGCGTCACGGATATCGGCAGCTGTGCGTTCTATATGTGCCGTGAGCTTACAGCCGTCTATATACCGCCGTCTGCTGAGAATTTAGGCCCCTACAGCCTCGGCTGCACCACAGCTGCCGGAGAGGCTGACCCGTCATTTACGATACTTAGTGCAAAGGGAACGGCTGCTGAGCAGTATGCAGCAGAATACCATGTCTCGTTCGTAGATGCGTCCGGTGCAGTGCAGGCTGCGGCGATAAAAGGACTGAGCGGCAGGAGACTCGGAACAGGGATCCCTATCATATACATCGCAGCCGCAGCTGCTATATTCACAGCCGCAGCAGCCGTCATTGTACGGCAGAGTATCCGGCTGCGAAGAAAAAATAAATAATTAATTTTATTATTTAAGAGAATTTTTATGAAATCCCTTGCATTCCTTCAAATATTGTGTTATAATATTGCTGTAAAATACAGTTTGTTGATTTTCTGCAATTATTTTCACTGAAAATCAGCACAGACCGGAAAACACAAAATCAAAACGGAGGGATCAAGATGTTCAATTTCAAAAGGCTCATCGCAGCTGGTGCGTGTGCTGCAATGACGCTTACTGCCCTGCCTGTCTCTTCGGTGAATATCAGCCGTACCAATGCTGCTGATGCCACTGTTGCAGACTCAGGACTCGACATCGACTACGCAAGAGCATTGCAGTATTCCATCTACTTCTACGATGCGAATATGTGCGGCGACACTGTTGAAGGCAATAACCTGATTTCATGGAGAGGTGACTGCCATACCTACGACGCCCATGTTCCGATGATAGAATGGGACGGACTGACAGAAAAAACAAGTAAGGGCGGCACCAATCTTTCAGCTTCATTCATGGAGAAGTACAAGGATATCCTCGACCCGGACGGCGACGGCACTATCGACGTTGCAGGCGGCTTCCACGATGCAGGAGACCACGTTGAGTTCGGTATCCCGGAGAATTACTCCGCCGCTACGCTCGGCTGGGGCTACTACGAGTTCCGTGATTCCTATGCAAAGCTCGGTCAGGACGCTCATATGGAGACTATACTCCGTCACTTCAATGACTACCTCATGAAGTGTACCTTCCGTGACAAGGACGGAACTGTTATCGCACACTGCTATCAGGTCGGCGACGGTACTATCGACCATAAGATATGGCAAAGCCCTGAGGTAGACTCAATGCCCCGTCCGGCGTTCTTCCTTACTGCTGACAAGCCGCAGACCGACTATGTTGTTTCTGCGTGTGCTTCACTTGCGATAAACTATCTCAATTTCAAGGACACAGACCCGGATTATGCCGCAAAATCGCTTGATTACGCTCAGGCACTCTGGGATTTCGCAAATGCGAATGAGAAGGAGCTTTCCGATAACGGAGACGGCCCCGGCGAGTTCTACAACTCAAGCAAGTGGGAGGACGACTGGTGCTGGGCTGCTGCATGGATGTACCTTGCAACAGGAGACAAGTCCGTATTCGATTACGCATACGGGATATTTGACTACTACGCTCCGTCCGGCTACTGCTACAACTGGAACGATATGTGGGGCGGTGCGGCTATCATGTGGGCTGTCATCAATCAGGAGCACCCGGAGCTGAACCTTGTACAGAATATCAGGGACGCCCAGGGCAAGAACGAGTACGTTTTCGACAACTTCTGGGACGACGACTGTATCGGCAAGTGCCTCCGCACATGGCAGGGACTTGAAACAGAACAGGGCTTCGCATTCCTCAGCGAGTGGGGCAGCTGCCGCTATGCGACCGCTATGGCACTGATCTGCCTTCTCCACGACAAATACAACAACGGCGGAAAGCCCGGCGAGTGGAGCGAGTGGGCAAAGAAGCAGATAGACTATGTACTCGGCGACAATGATATCACCTTCAAGGAAACCGCAGATAAGACCGTCCTTGCCGGAAAGAACGGCACTCACGGTCCGAGGTCATTCGTTGTAGGCTACAACTCCACATCTGTAAAGAATCCCCACCACCGTGCGGCTTCAGGTCTGACAATGGCTGAGGATCCCCGTGAGCAGAAGCACGTACTCTGGGGAGCACTTGCAGGCGGCCCTGACGGGAACGATGCACACAGCGACAGCACCAATGACTGGCGTGAGAACGAGGTAACTATCGACTATAATGCGGCATTTGTCGGAGCCTGTGCAGCAATGTACGAGTTCTACGGCACACCGGATATGGCTATAACCGAGAACTTCCCTCCTGAGGAGACTGTTGACCCTGATTCAGAGGGCAGCGGCTACTGGGTAGAGGCTATCGGTGTTGACAAGCCTAATCTCAACGGCGACGGCTCAGGCACAACTCAGATCTCATTCAAGGTACTCACAGGCGTTCCGAAGCCTCTTGACAAGATAACTGTACGCTACTTCTTCGATGTGAGCGAGTGTACAAACGGTATCGCAGGAGTAACAAAGGCAGCCGAGCTTTACGATCAGTCAAGCTCAGAGGACGGTGAAGTAGGCGGCGACGGTGTGCTGACAGGGCCATTCAAGTATGACAAGAAGGACAACACCTATTACGTTGATATAACATGGGACGGCTACATTATCGCAAACTCCGGAAAGAAGTACCAGTTTGAGGTGGGTATGTACTACGGCGACTTCTGGGATCCGACGAATGACTGGAGCTACGACGGGCTGAAGATAGGCACAAGCAACGACTTCTACGCAGTTGAGAACCCGCCGGAGGAGCTCGCACCGCATATCTGCCTGTACGACGGAGACGGCGTGCTTATCGGCGGCATTGAGCCTGACGGCACTACACCGGAAGCTGATAAGCCTGCTGAGACTACGACAGCACCGGTAACTACCACCACCTCTGCCGGAAAGACAATGCTCGGTGATGCTAACGAGGATACAAAGGTGAACATGGCTGACGCAGTAGCCGTGCTCCAGAATCTTGCAAACAGCACAAAGTACCCGCTTACCGCACAGGGTGAAATAAATGCTGACTGTGACGGCGATTCAGGACTTACAGGTACTGACGCTATAGTTATCCTCCGTGTCGAGGCTGGTGAGCTGAAGCAGACTGACCTTCCGACCAAGTAACAAGCATAAAAAATGATCCAGCCCTCAGGGCGGGAAAATTGTACCATAGCATTTCCGGGTCCGGAGTATGAACTGACTGAGCTATCTCTGAGAAAAGCTGAGATATGCAGCGGAGGAATAAATGAACATCAAGGTAAAATTTTTTGAAGACAGATTTGTAGAAGCAATCGGTGCCGGCATTTACGAAATATATGTTCAAACAAACGGCAGGGATGAAAAATTACTTTATGTAGGAGAATCTGTATTCGTTTTAGTAAGATGTGCTACCCATTTGTACGAAATAGCAAAGGGAAACGGATACCTTGGATTTAAAAAGGAAATGCTCGAAAATAGCGACATTACGCTTATTTTCAAATTATTAATGCTGGAATCTGATAAAAATAAGAGAAAGGCTAAAGAAAAAGAGATCGTAAAAATTAAGCAGCCGATGATGCAATCCGGTATCAGTGACAGGGTAAAGTCAATTGAAGACATGATCGGTGATATGACAAATTTTCTCAATGAATAGTACAACAAGCCCCGGAGCAATGCTTCGGGGCTGAGTTTTTGTATCTCACAAAAAAATCCGGACTGACATCAAATCAGCCCGGAATATCTTACATCTGTGCATTGAACAGAGCAGAAAGCTCATACACTACATCGTCGTTATCAGCGTCTATATAGACAGCCTCGTTGATCTGTGAAAGCTCCTTCAGCGAATCTATCGCCTCATTATAGCCGATAGTGTATATCGGTATGCCGTAAGCCCCGACTATTTTAGCCGTAAGCGAATAATCCGTACCCTTGTTGCACTTTCCGTCACTCAGCACGAACAGCATGGTCTTCGCACCCGGAATCTGCTCCTTCATCTCATTTACCATGCGTACTCCTGTCAGAAGTGCGTCATAGGTCGCAGTATTTCCGCCCGCCCGGAGATTCTCGACTGCTCCGGCAAAGTACGAACGCTGCTCTAAGTCAAACTGTGCTATGGGCAGGTCTATCGTAACATCATCGCTGTACGAAAGCAGCCCGACATAATTATTGCTGTTGATGTTCTTTGAAGCCTCCGCAAGCGAGGTCTTGAGGCGATTTATCGGGTCGCCTGTCATGCTTCCGGAAACATCTGCGATAAAGAGTGCTATTGTGGGAGTACCGGAATCCTTCTCCTGCTTCCACAGCCTCTGGGCACTGATTATATCCGAGCCGCTTATCTTTTTGGTATTGTAGCTGTAGCCAATGTCCTGATTGAAGCCGTACTCCTTTGCATGAGCCTGTGCATCAGAGGTCGTTACAAAGTCTATGAACTCACTCAGTGCCTCACGCTGAGCTGAGGTGAGGTCGCCTACACTGTATAGCGGATTGCTGTGCTCATATCCAAACGGAATGAACTCATACGAGCCCTTCAGCACGGCACTGTTCACATACGCCTGATACTCGACAACTCCGGCTTGCAGAGTGCCGCTCTGCATGGCATTGACCATCTGGTCGGTGGTGTAGCAAATAAAGGGTATCCCCTTCTGGAGCTGCTGGAATTTCTCAGTTGCCTTGCTGCTGAGGATATCGCTGCTGTCAAAGTATTGCAGTGCGTTCACGAGGAAATTAAGTCCTGTAGCCGAGGTATAGGGGTATGTATAACCCATTTGCAGGTCGCCGCTGACTACTGAATCAATGACCGTCTCAAACGTAGTGCTGCCGTATTTCTCGTCAAGCTGATTCTTGACCTGTTTGTTGAGTGCTATACCCGCTGTATTCTCCACAAGCGAATCAAGCTCAAGGGTGAGCTTTGCCCCCTGCTCCTTTGCAAGCTCGCCGAACAGGGTATTCGACGGAGTGTATGCCTGCGGAAGATATACGTTATTCGCAATATAGTCCGAAGAAGCTCCTGACGGGATACTTCTCACACTCACAGATGCCGTCCTGCCGTCCGAGAGCTTTACCTTCCTGCCGTTGAAGTCCTGAGCCATCTCATTGAGCCAGCCGTTGCTGTTTTTCCCTGCCTTTTCCGAGGTAGAGAATATCTCGATATCAACGTCGCCGCTGCCCGTTACAGTAAGCGGATATTTAGTCTCTATATTCGGAAGATTCGACACAAGATTGTCCGAATAATCCACCGTACTCTTGATCCTGTCAGCAGTCCTGACAGTAACGTGCTTCAGTGCCTTGTCGAGCGACTTATCCGCTTCCTCAACTGACATCGAGCTGCCGCTGCCCGAACCTCCGTCAGAGCCGCTTCTGATGATAGTCCTGATTATGAACATCGTAGCGAGTACCCCCACTACAGCTATTATGACCGGTACCTTTGATTTCAATTACTGTTCCCCCTTTTCAAGCTTAGTCCTGTAATCCCTTATCGACTCGATGAGAATGTTGAGAGATTCGACCTCTGCCTTTCCGGAATCCTCGCCGGTGAGCTGCGAAGCCTCTATCAGCAGGTTAGTGTAGTCGCTGAGGATCTTGTCATTGCTGTCCGTTATCCTCTTGAGATACGCCCTGTGTGCGTTTATCTCCTCATTTCCCGAAGCCGACTGCATGATAGCTGCCCTTTTCATGAACAGCACCATATTCCTCAGCAGAACGCTCTCAACGTCCTGATTTACGACCTCGTACACCCCGCCCCGTGAGCTTATCGCATCGAGCGTAGCCGATTTCTTTTTGAACAGCTCCCACTGCTCAAGCACTCTCTGAGCCTCGTTCCTGCACTTAGGATAGTCCTTCAGAGACTTCATCACGTCCACATAGTCCTGAGGATCAACAAGCCCCTCAAACGTCCTGTCGGTTATCATGTAGGACGGCTGAAAAGCCTTTTTCCCGGAGTCAGCGAGCTTTACGAAGAAGTAGTTCCCTCCGCACAGCACAGCCATGAGCAGAACCGCAGCAGCCGAAGCCAATGCAGGAGAATCCGCCGCACTTATCCTGGTAAACAGCAGTATACCGCCCCCGGCAGCGGCAGCATTGAATATTATCTGCCCTATGTATTTTTTCAGAAGCTCCAATCCATTCACCTCCATGCAGGATATATCTATATTATATACCATACCGCAGAAAAAGTCAATACAGAATAATCGCATCTGAATGTGGCATAATACCCATGAAGGAGTTGATATTATGGAGCTGAAAAACAGCCAGACGAAAATTATCCTTATGAGGGCATTTGCGGGAGAATGTCAGGCACAGAACAGATATCTCATCGCAGCGGACACTGCAAAGCAGCAGAAGCTCAATGTGATCGAGCGGCTTTTCCGGTTCACTGCATTGCAGGAGCACCAGCACGCAAGGATATTTCAGGAGCTTCTCGGAGAGTGTGCCGGGGAGAGCGTTGAGATCACTGCGGACTTTCCTGTGGACGTATCAGGCGATATACAGCAGCTTCTGGATCTTGCCGCAAGGGACGAGAAGCATGAGGCTGAGACTGTTTACCCGGAATTTGCACGAATTGCCGCAGAGGAGGGATTCCTTCCGGCAGCGGAGAAGCTGAGGGCGATAGCGGAGATCGAGGAAACACACAGGCAGCGTTTTGAACGGTTTGCACAGCTGTGGCGTGAGGGTATGCTTTTCCGCAGCGATTCGACTGAGCAGCAGTGGGTATGCCTGAACTGCGGTCATATCCACACAGGGAGCGAGCCGCCGTCAGAATGTCCGGTATGCAGCTTTCCGCAGGGCTACAGCATTCGCCGTGAGGATACGTGGAAAATGCTGTGATAAAGAGAGCCAAGCAATGAATGCTGTATGGTGACGCACTCTGCGGCACACTCTTGCGGCCCGTGCTGTTGAAAACGGCGTGGACATAAAAACTCTCAGCGGCATTCAATGTCGGTACTTTTTTAACGGAAGTGGCGGAGTATCGCACTCCGCCGTTATTTTTTAGACATCATGAAGGGGCCAAGAGCCGAACGACTTACTCAAACGGAGGGGAAAACCGAAGCTGTGAAATAGAAAGATTTAGCCGGCAAATCTTTTCTCCATAAAGTCTATTGACAATCCAACAAAACTATGATATCATCATCTTAACGAAGCAGGCAAAGGGGGATTCATCATGGATTATCCGCAGTCTTTACATATGGAAAGCCTCAGCAACGCAAGAGAGCTCGGAGGCTATCGTGTTCAGGACGGCAGGTATATCAAGCGAGGCGTACTGCTCCGGACCGGTGCTTTGTCGGAGGCGAGTGATAAGGATTTAGAGCGGCTTGTGAGAGTGTATCATGTTGCGGCGATCGCAGATTTTCGCTCCTTGGAGGAAATAGAAAAGAAGAAAGATCCTGCTGCCCACGGAGCTGTGCATTACGCCTTGCCGATTTTTGATGCACAGGAGATGCAGGGACAGGAAGAAGCGGTTCTTACAGACCGTATGTACATTTATTTCCTGTCTGCACAGAAGGGCATCCAAAGCTTTCGTACATTCCTTGAAATCGCTGCCGGACTTCCGGAGGGAAATGCATTGCTTTTTCACTGTACACAGGGGAAAGACCGCACAGGGCTTGCGGCAATGCTGATGCTCTCGGTGCTGGGTGCAGATGAGGAGACTATCCTCTCGGATTATCTGCTGACCAATCAGTTCAATGAAAAGCTGATCGAGCAGGCTCGCAATATGCTGCAAGCTATCTATCCCCCCGAAAAGGTCGAGCAGTACATGAGCTTTATGGACAGGGCAGACCCGGTATTCATGCAGAATGCTTTGGACTGGATGAAGGCAGAGTACGGCTCGGCTTGCGGATATGTACGTGATCGCCTTGGAATTCCGGACTCTGTGCAGGAGAAGATCCGGACTCGGTTTTTGGAGATTTGAGAAATGATACCATTCGGCTGTTGATCGGCAGCATGAGTGGTATTTTTTCAGACTATACTTGATTCAATTATCTATGCGAGGTGGCTAAAATGAGATTTTATGAATATGGAGACCGCTCCAGACCGCTTTCATCATGCTTACAGGCTCGTTTTGTCCCGCAAAGGCATTTGACAGATTAAGTCTAAAACCGACAACCATGAAAAACGTCATGAATACTATTTATAGAATATCAAAAGATAATAATGAAATTCCAAATAAGGCAGAAGAGTTTCTAAAGTATTATCTTAATTTTGATACAATTGAAATTGGAGGGTCAGATTTTTCACCGGATTATACATGGCTTTCAGTCAAAGATGATACTATATTGATTGTAAATTGTGGAGTTCTTGGTTAAATTCTGATTTATTATAACAACAAACTAAATATTTTTAGTGCGGAGCATATGATTGTTCCGCTCTTTTTATTATTTCCAACTAAATTTATGATCGTGAGAACGTCTATACTGAAAGATTATGAGTTGGAATTCAAGGGCGTTGCAACTATAGTGCCGAAGAAAGGTGAAGAAGTACCTGTTATTATTTGGGAGATAGATCAGTTCGATGAGGTCGCACTTGATCTGTATGAGGGTTTTCCAAGTCTGTACGGCAAGGAGCTGTTCAATGTTGAGGT
>JAFVFL010000046.1 GCA_017475555.1 Ruminococcus sp. | reverse complement strand
TTGAGACTACGGAAAGTGAAGCCAGGGAAAACGAGTTTTCAAGCACGATATACCCGGAGGTGCGGACTCTGGTTGTGCTGCTGGACGGTGCTCCTGCTCCGGTTATCGTTCCCTGCTCAAATGCCGTGATTCCGAGCGATATCACGTTAATTCACCCCCACCGGAAAACCCTGGTCGTGCAGCCACTGAGCGTCAGTCATCTGCTCCTGCGTTGCCTGTATCAGGTTCGCCGACAGCTCCGCCTTTTCATACTGCTCGATCACGTAATTATTCCGGGCGATCTGGTTCTTTTCTGAACGAAGCGATATGTTATCCATGTTGATTGAATCTGCAAAACCGGATACCTCACTGTACCAGTCGGGGGACATGAATTTTCTGTAATTCATGTAATTGCCGGCACTTAATTCACCGAACTCTGCTATTGCCGCATTAAGCTCGTCCTCGACCCCGCTGCCACGGTATTTCTCACTGAGCCGTGCTCTGTATTCCGCAATTTTCCTCTCGTTATCAGCAATATCGCCCTCGGTCTGCTGTATCTCTCTCTGAAACGCACGGTATTGCTCCTCAGATACATTGCCGAGCCTGACATTTTCCTCAAGGCTGTGCTCAGCAGTTTCGAGGTCTTTGACCTTCAGCTCGGCACGGTGTACCTTGTCGGTGAATTTATCGTATGCCTCCTTGTCGATACTCCCCGACTTAAACTCTGCTTCAACGTTCTCCTGCTGCTTTTTCAGCTCGGAGAGCTTGTCACGGGCTTTGGTGAGCTTTGCCTGGAATTCATCATATTTCTTCTGGTCGATATCGCCGTCACGCAGCTGCTCCGTAAGGCTTTTCTGAGCCGTTTTCAGCTCATCGAGCTTCTTTTTGCTGCTCTCTATAGCCGTTGTGAGCACGGTCTGCTTCTGCTGCCACAGCTCCGCAGAATCACCGGCTTTAGACAGTGCCGACTGTATCTCACGTATCTCGGTCTTCGCCCCTCTGACCTGTGCCTCTGCCTCCTTTACGGCGGCAGACAGCTTTGAGGTATCCGCACCGATAGTGACAGTAAGACCACGTATGAGCTTGTTAGCCAATCCTTTTCACCTCTCATATCAGCTGACACACGAACTGCATTTCATTCTGCCCGTCAAGCTCACCGACCTGTAAAAGATACAGGGCATTGATGAGCGAAACGACCATATCCACCTTGCCTGTGCTGCGTTTTTTGTTGACGTACTTGTTCAGGTTGGTGTCCTCAGTGCAGCGTGCATTTGCAAAATTGATCTCCAGCATTTTATTCGTCCCGTAGTGGAATTTCCGGCTCAGAACAAGCTCCTTGAGGAGCTTTGTCGGGCGGTGCAGGACACTCGAATGCTGACGTATCTCAACGCATTCTATGGGCTTTTCGCTGCGTTCAAGCTTCTGCACCGTAGACATTGCATTCCACCTGTCGAAGCCGAGCTGAACTATCTCCACTCCGTATTTTTCCGGGAGCGACTGGATAAAATCCTCGACAAAGCTGTAGTCGATCACCTCATCGCCGCAGGCAAAGCAGCAGCCGTCAGCAATGAGGGCGTTGTAGTCCACCTTTTCAGCCTCCGATTTTTCGTCTATACGCCCAGCCGGGATAAATCCCCACACCATAGCGTACACATCATTCCCCTCAAGCGTGACCATTGCCACCGAGGTGTTGTCCTCCGTCAGCGACAGGTCAAGCCCTAAGTAAACACGCCTGCCCTGCCAGAATTCCGGGGCATTTCCGTTCTCAAAGCTGCACAGCCGTACCTTGTTAAGGTCTATAAATCCCTCAGTGCCAAGCCCGGTGTACTGGATATTCATGTGCTTGCAGAGGAAATTCTTCCGGCGGTTCTCGTACATCACAGCCATTTTCCGTTTTTCGAGCAGAGCCTCAAAAAGATGACTGTCCCGGACTGCTGCCGGATTCGCCTGATAAATGGCGATATCCTCAGTTTTCCAGGAGTCACCGCTTTTGTACCTTTCGTCAGGCTCATAGAGCAGAGCGAAGCACCTGTCGCTCCCGCCAAGCCCGTCAAGGCTTTGCTTTGCAGCGGCGATCTCCTCAGTCATGGCGTTTTTGTCGTTCGGGTACTGCGTGGAAATGATGATACCGAGCTTCTCCCGGAGGGTTATCTGCGAGGAACGCATTGCCTCTATCGGGTAGTTGTCGGTGAGGGCACCGCATTCGTCAGCTAAAAACATAGCCGCAAGCTTTCCGTCCATGCGGTCGTTGGAGTAAGCGAGCGGCGTAAATTCCGATTCTGTGAGCTTGCAGCGTATTTCCTTACGCATGAGCTTGAATATTTTTTCGTCAGCAAGAGCAGGGCTGGACTTGATTATTTTCTTGATAGCGACCTGCAATTCGCTGGACAGCTTCAAGTCCGGTGCGACAGAAAAAAACCGGCTGAACCGTGGTTCAGTCAGCAGACCAATGATAAATATAACAGCGGAGGAAAAGGTCTTGTAATTCTTTCTGCCTATTTCCAGCACTCCCGTGTGGTAGAAGCGGATATTATCGGTGCGGAACCGGGTGCAGAACAGGGCGGTGATGAAGAGCATAGCGTAGTCCTCAAGCCCGTCGTACATCGTGCAGCCGAGGTCAGGGTGCTTCATAAGGCGTAAAAGCCGTGCGATCAAGGTGTACTGCCTTTCGTCAACATAGGCGGTATCGGAGCGTCCGTCCGCTATTTTCAGCCATTTTTCAGCCTGCCGCTTTATGTACGCTCCGACATATCCGTTGCCCGGCTCTGTACACCATTTCGCATATTCATATGCCCGGCTGCCGCTTATCCCCTCCACTCCGTCTCACCTCTTTCTGCGGTCGGGTATGAAAAAACCGCCGTGTTGGGCGGTTTTCTCGCATATGCAATTATGTCAACATACAACAGGCAGGAATTGAACCTGCTTACTTTGAGGACTTCCGCCCACGGCATTTCCGGCTTGCTCCATGCTGTATGCTATAAACTTTATGATACATCTCGGTATTCTTCAGCTAACGCCTTGACTTTTTCATTGTAGCGTCTTCTCATTTCATTTTCTTCATTAACGCCTTTGTCAAGCATTGTTTTATCTCGCCTTCGTTCCATAAAAGCTCTGTGTTCAGCTTGGTATGCATCAAATAAGTCCTTGCCCTTTTGTAAGTATTCTTTACGTCTTGGGTTTTCTTTCATATTTAACACCTACCCTTTCACAAGTTCTTTTAATCACTTCATGCTGATAATCTTCATCAGAAATTTTGCTGCCAATTGAATAATACTGATAATTGTAATTTATAAGCATAACTTCATTTTCTGAAATATCATAAGCTTCACGCAGCATATCGGTATCAATCGGCTTTTCCGGGAATATCATAGAATAACGATATTTTTCATCATATGCCATAGTGATATGAGAAAAATCTTTTGCAGATGAATCAATATCTTCCCAACTAAAAGAGTATTGACTTTCACTTGTAACGTGATTATGTTCATTAATACTTCCATTCATTCTTTCGCCAAGAAGTGAAGTATCAACGGTGTATCTATCACCATGAATTTCGTATACATCGCCATTAGTACAAATCACCCGACAATGCTCAATGTCACTGTCGCTGTATTTACTCTCAAATTCGGAAAGACAACCTGCAACAGCCTCGTTGTCATCGATATCAATCGTACCTATTTTTTCGTAGGTATGTTCATCAGAAATAGTCGAACCTGTGCCGCTCCCTCTACCTTTTATTATAGCACTTTTTCCGGAACTGTCAACAGCTTTTGCAGATTTTCCACCACCTGAACCGCCTGTAGAGATGCTCCCGGCAAAGTAGCCATGCTCGCCCTTTATCCACTGAGCACGCTCCTCATCGCTGCCATTCAGCGTTGCAGACGGCTCGTTGAGATTGACGGACTGACCAGTATTGGGGATAAATACCTCCATAGACTCAGGGTCGAGGAGTACATCAGACAGACCGAGCGTAACGAAGTTAAAGCCGAGCGGCTCAGTCTGCTCATATTTGCCATTCTCATAACTCCTGTCAGCTCCGTATTCTCACGGCTGAGGGCGTAATATTCCCTCGCAAAAATTTTGCACTCAGGTCTTGACAAGCACTGAAAGCTGTGATATAATACAGATAAAGTTCACTAAAGTTCATTCGTGGTATAGCACATATGTTCCTTAGTGTCAAGACGGTTTTGAATATTTTTAGGAGGAAAAAATAATGAAGACATTTCCTGAAAAAATAAAGGAAGCACGATGTGTGCTTGGAGTGTCTCAGGGGGAGCTTGGAGAGCAGGTCGGTGTATCGAAACGCTCCATTGCAGCATATGAAATGGGGGAGAAGTTTCCGAGAGATAAGACGATCTATCGGCTTGCAAAGGCACTTCATGTCTCAATTAAGTATCTGAAGGATGAAGAATGTGAGAATCCCACGGAGGACATTGAGAAAGATCCTTTTATCGAAGATGCACAAGACAGCTATGGCACATCGGGTGCAAGGGATTTAGAGCGAATGCTTGCAGAAAATGCAGCTCTCTTTGCAGGCGGCGAGCTTTCGCAGGAGGAAAAGGACTCATATTTCAAAGCACTGACCAGAGTGTATAACGAGTCCAGAGAGATCGCAAGGGAGAAATTCGGCAGGAAAAAACAGTGAGATCGAGGTGTTAAGCGGCAGATGTTGAGCTATTCAATTCAGGAAATATGTCGCAAGGTCAAAGGACTTGTCAGAAAATACGGCACATCGGATCCGGAAAGGCTCTGTATGGAGTGCGGCATCAATCTTATCTATGATGATATGGGAACAGAGGATACTTCCATAAAGGCGATGATGATCGTTTACAGGCGAATCAAAAATATCGTGGTAAATGAGAATCTTCCCGATATTATCATGACCTTTATTCTTGCTCATGAGCTTGGTCATGCTGTTCTTCATGCAAGTAGATGTAAGCAGTTTACTGATTATGGACTATTCGACAATTCGGGTGTTATGGAGAAAGAGGCTAATATTTTTGCTGCGGAGCTGCTGCTTGGAGATAGCGATGACCTTTATCATGAAATGCGATATTCGGAGCTGACGCTGTTTCAGATCGCTGCTGCTCACAATGTTCCGTATGAGCTGCTTGCATACAAGCTGGAAATTATGGAGGAAGAGGGCTATGATGTGCCGGAGCTTCCATATGAGCCTGACAGCAGTTTTCTTAGTGGCTATCTCGGAGATTACGATTCTGATTGGTTGTGAATGTTATGCAGTGTATTTGTATCGACCTTAAATCGTTTTATGCTTCGGTGGAGTGTGTGGAGCGTGGGCTTGAGCCTTTGAATACGAATCTTGTTGTGGCTGACGAGAGCCGTACAGAAAAGACGATTTGTCTTGCGGTCACACCGTCCCTGAAACGATATGGAATCCCCGGCAGACCGAGATTGTTTGAGGTCATTCAGAAGGTCAGGGAAATAAACGAGGAACGGCTGCGGAATGAGCCATATCACGAGTTTACAGACAGCTCCTGCTATGCATCGGAGCTTGACCGTGACCCGTCATTGAAGCTGGATTTTATCATTGCACCTCCGCAAATGGCACACTATATGAAGGTCAGCACGAAAATTTATGAGATATATCTGCGGTATATCGCACCGGAGGATATACACGTATACTCCATTGATGAGGTGTTCATTGATGTGACAGGCTATCTGAATACCTATCACTGTACGGCACATGAGCTTGCAATAAAGCTGATACGTGATGTGCTGAAGGAAACGGGTATCACTGCGACCGCAGGTATCGGTACGAATCTGTACCTTGCCAAAATTGCAATGGATATTGTGGCGAAGAAAATGCCTGCTGATGAGGACGGAGTACGCATTGCGGAGCTTGACGAGATGTCATTCCGTGACAAGCTGTGGGATCATACGCCTATAACGGACTTCTGGCGTATCAGCACCGGTAATGCTAACCGGCTTGCAAAACTCGGACTGTACACAATGGGAGACATTGCGAGGTATTCAGAGAGTGGTGAAGATGAACTTTTCAAGGCATTCGGAGTGAATGCGGAGCTTATAATCGACCACGCATGGGGATATGAGCCGTGTCCGATCAGTGCAATAAAGTCATACAAGCCAAAAAGCCGCAGTCTCAGTCAGGGACAGGTGCTTTCATGTCCATACACATTTGACAAGGGGCGGATAATTGTCCGGGAGATGACGGAGCTGCTTGTGCTGGACTTGGTGCGAAAGGGGCTTGTTACTGACCAGATCGTGCTGACGGTCGGCTATGACCACACCGGCATTCCGGGAGATTATAACGGAGAACTCAAAACAGACCGCTATGGCAAGAAAATTCCGAAGCAGGCTCACGGTTCGATAAATCTCGGACGGCAGACCTCATCTACCAAAATTATTGTGGAGAAGGCAATGGAGCTGTACGATCGAATCGTTGATGATAAGCTGCTTGTGCGGCGTATGTATGTGGTGGCAAATCATATTGTTCCGGCAAGTGAGGCAAAGGAAGAAGTATTGCAGTACAGTCTGTTTGATGATGTGGAGGCACTTGAGCGGCAGCGTGAGCAGGAGGAAACTGCCTTGAAACGGGAACACAGCTTGCAGGAGGCAATGCTGCATATCAAGGACAGATTCGGAAAGAACGCCATACTGAAAGGCTTGAATTTTCAGGAGGGTGCGACCACCAGAGAACGAAACGGGCAGGTCGGAGGACATAAGGCATAATATGGAGGTAGTAGTATGAGAATTGCAATTCCCTATGATAACGGCAATGTGAATATTGCTTTTGAAAGAACATTGAAGCTGAAAAATGAAGTAAAGGGCTGCCGCTATGCAGGGTAAGTACGATGATATCCGCAGCCATGAGCGTTACAGGATGAAGAAACATCAGCCCTTGTCCATGTGGAGCAGGGCGGCACAATTTTCACCCTTCGCTGCTCTTACGGGCTATGATGAGGAAGTAGGCGAAGCAGCCCGGCTGACCGACAGCCGTGAGGAAATGACGGAGGACGAGCTTGCAACACTGAATGCAGCGTTCGCACAGCTCATTGAAATGGAAACTGAGCGTCCGAGGGTGGCTATTGTCTATTTCAAGCCTGATTCTCACAAGCCAGGCGGTGCATATGTTACTTATACGGGAAACTTCAGATTTTTCGATGAGGCAGAGGGCAAGCTGAAATTCACAGACGGAACGATTATCCCTGCCGCAGATGTATGTCAGATACATTTTGAGCTTTCTCCGCTGCAAAGACGCTTTATGAATTCAGGACCGTTATCGGTCTGAATTCATTCAAGCTTGAATTTGAAAGCCCTGAGCATATGCTCAAGAATGATCTTTTCTGTATGTTGATTTTTATATGTATAATATAATTACTCTTGACAATTTGCCTGAAAAATGGTATAATCTGATCATACAAAATGGATCCAAATTTCGCAAAGGAGGTTGGCTATGGAAACAGTAAAACGTCTCAAAAGCACTCTGGTCGCAGTGTGTCTGACGATCACTTCATTTCCAGCAGTTATGCTTGGAACAGCTGCTGCGGAGCAGTCGCTGATGATAACAGAGGTTTGCACACAGAATAAGGCTTCACATCTGGACAGCTACGGCAGTGCCTCAGACTGGATAGAGTTGTATAACGGCTCAGATTCGTTAATAGCTCTGAACGGCTGGACGCTTGCAGATTCTGGTACAAGCTGGACATTCCCCGCCGGGGCTTCAATTGGTGCAGGAGAATATTTGATAGTTTTTGCAAGCAAAGCGGCTTCGACCGGGACAGAATACCACACCGGCTTCGGACTGAGCAAAAACGGCGATTCGCTGACATTATGCGACAGCTCCGGCAAAACAGTACAGACGCTTACCATTCCTGCACTTGCAGAGGATCGTACCTACGGTTTACTGCCGGGCTCCGATGAATGGTCTGAAATGGCTCCTACACCAGGTGCGATAAACGTCTTTTCTGTTGCCGCTCCACAGTTTTCACTGCCCTCCGGATTTTATGATTCTGCGGATACTCCACTTCTTTCACTTAATGCTTCTTCAGATATTTACTATACGACTGACGGCAGCGATCCTACAATGTCTGCCAGTGCCGTCCTTTATGACGGTACTCTGACCTTACATGATCGCTCCGAAGATGAAAATATCTGGAACAATTATGAATACGAAGATAGCAGTCCATATTCTATAATCATAAAGACGAAATATGAAGCACCGGATTATCCTGTTGAAAAGGCAAATGTGATACGTGCCGCAGCTAAGGACGGCGATGTATGGAGCGAAATAATCACCAATACATATTTTGTTATGGACAGTGAACGGCTGGCATATTATCGGGAAATACCGGTCGTTTCACTTGTTACGGACGGAGAAAACCTATTCAATAAGGATACAGGGATCTATGTTGTCGGTCAGCAGTTCATAGACTGGAAAAACAGCAGCAGCTATGATCCTGACAAGAGTGAATGGGACACAAATAATGCTGCCAACTTTTTCAGCAAAGGCAGATCGTGGGAGCGTGAGGCAACCATGAGCCTTTTCCAGAACGGTGAGATGACTCTTTCTCAGGATATGGGAATACGCATAAAGGGTGCGTCTACTCGCAATGCTGCAATGAAGAGCTTTAATGTCTATGCAAGAAGTGAATACGGTGACTCTAAACTGAACTTCAACCTTATCTCAGACAACAAAGCCGTTGATGACGGAAAGCAGATAAAGAAATATGACTCATTCTCGCTGCGTGCTGTAAGCTGGATAAACCGCTGGCGGGATCAGATCGTACAGACTCCCCTGAAGGACATTGATAACATGGCAACGATCGACAGGGACAAAGCTGTTGTCTTCCTGAACGGCGAATACTGGGGGTTATATGAGATACAGGAAAAGATCTCTGATTTCTATATCCAGAGCAACTACGGCATAGCCAAAGAAGATGTCGCTATGATAAAGGACAATGCTCTTGAAGAAGGAACAGCTGATGATCTTAAAGCATATAACGATCTCATAAATTTTATAAGGGACAATGATATGTCCGATGCCGCAAATTATAAAGCGGTGACACAGCAGCTTGACGTTGACAGCATGATCGAACACTTTGCTGTTTGTCTTTACACAGGAATGTGGGACTGGCCAAATCACAACTATATCGTATGGCGTTCCAACGGAGCCGAAATCGAGGGCAATCCCTATTCAGACGGTAAATGGCGTTTTGGCACATATGATTTCGAATTCACCTGTGGCCTTGATTATTCCGGTGCAGTCAGCTCCTACAGCTATAATATGTTCAGTAAACTGGGCAATTCCTCAACTTATACTGCGGCTGCCTTCATCCGTCTGCTTGATAATCCTGCATTCAAGGATAAATTTGCAAGCCGTTTCTGCGACTATGCTAATGTTGTCTATGCACCGGATAAAATGGCTGCTCAGATCACCGGGCTGACAGATACATATTTTGAATATTTTACAGACAGTGAGCTTCGCTGGAATTCGGCAGCAAAACCAACAGCCTCTGTTCGTGATGATGAAAAAGCATATCTCAGAACGATGTTCGATGAGATCACACAGTTCTTCCAGAAACGTCCGGACTATGCTATCACACAGATGATGAGCTACTGCGGCTTGAATAAAGAGCTTTATTCCGTAACACTTAACACCAGCGGAAGCGGCAGCATTCTTGTAAATGGTATCCCAGCAGGAGAGCTTTCGGACGGTCTTGTATGTAAGTATCCTGCCGGTACAGCGATCACTGTCAGTGCAGCTCCGGAAAATGGTGAGTCGTTCATAGGCTGGAGCGGAAGATTTGGCAGCAAGGAGACTGAGGTCACCTTTACTGTAGAATCAGACATGGAGTTGACAGCGAATTTCGGTGCTTATGTTCCGACTGGAGATGTCAATGCTGACGGCAGATTCAGCATTGCTGATGTTGTTTTAATGCAGAAATGGCTGCTTGGTGTCCCGGAAGCAGAGCTTGCTGATTGGCAGGCAGGCGATCTTTGCAAGGACAACAGTATTGACGCATTTGACCTCGTGATGATGAGAGGGCAGCTTATAAATACTGCCGCTGCTGTCGAACTCATTACAGATCAGAACCGCTGGAGCAAGGGCGATTTAGGTGTAAATTTTGATATGAAAACTAACGCTGCTGATGATGTTACGCTCATCACATCAGATACAGCTCCAAAGATATGGCAGATACAGGCGTATTATTCAGGGCTTTCATTAAAGGCGGGAAAGACATATCAAATACAGTTCACACTTTCCACGGACGCTGATTCATTGCCATGCAGTATCGGCGTACAGGGAACAACAGATAAATTCAACACCTATGAACACATGATCTATACTTCATCTATCACACCTCAGACTCATACTTTTACATTCACTATGCCGGAGGATTGTACTAATATAAGCCTGATAATCTGTACCGGACTGCGTTCGGGTACATATCACTTTGAAGATATCAGTCTGTCGAACCTCAATGGATAGATGAGCGTACCAACTCGCATATTACCATAGCTCTGGGATAACCGGAGACTAATGGAGCCGGGTGTGTGATCTGTCTGCTTTTACATTGCAAACTCCCCGTTTTACTAAGTATCCGCATTTTTGCAAATCTCTCTATCTGCACGTTCAGAGAGTAAAAATGTGGCAAATCAGATACCGCACTCTGGAAAAAGGGTGCGGTATTTCTTTTTGACGGCACTCTATGAATGTAATAAGCTTCAGTGCAGTTATTGTGCAGTTTGGGCGGCAGTTTTATGAAAATGGGTATTGCTTTTTCGGGGGTGGCGTGGTATAATTATGATAATATCGAGGCAATAACAATACAATGGAGTTGATATTCTATGCGACATGATATTTGTTTGAATGTTCACTATTCAGCACCTAAAGAAATTTGGGATATGATTGGAGAAGTTTATCGTTCAATGGATTATTGGTGCGGTTAATGAAAAGCAAAATAGTCACAGGATCAGAAAAGATCTTGTGACTATTTTTATGAATATAATGTATACTATCGCAAAGAGTTATTGGCAAAATTTGCGGCGAAGCCAATTAGATATGTACATCTGATTGGAGATTTACCGTGCAAGCTGCTGCAAAACAGACGGCTATAATTGTTATATAATTTCAGTCACGGCTGCCGATCTTCCAGCCTGCGGCTTCCTTTCTCTCGCCGATGAAGCGTCTGTAGATTCCGTCCTCCTTCATCAGCTCGTCATGCTTTCCGCACTGCACGATCTTTCCGCGGTCGATCACAAAGATTTGGTCTGCAGTTTCGACTGTTTTCAGCCGGTGTGCGATCATAATGACCGTCTTTTTCTTTGTGAGTGATTCGACTGCTTTCATCAGCAGATTTTCATTTTCCGGGTCAACATTCGCCGTCGCCTCGTCCAGAATGCTGTCATAGCTGTACTCCCGAATGTCAGTTCCGCCGAGCAAAATCTGTCCGCTGTCCACGTCCCAGAACCGAGCAAGAAGCTGTGTGATAGTCGTCTTTCCTCCGCCGGAGGGCCCGACAAATGCGATTGTTGTACGCTCCGGAATCTCAAACGAAACGCCGTCGATGATCTTCTTTGTATCATAGGAAAAATCAACATTTCTCACCGTCAAGGTCATGCTTTCCGGCGTGATCTCCTTGCCGTCAATATCCATTGTAGGGGAGGAAAGTGCCTCATTCGCCTTATCCACACAGTTTTCGATCGTTCTGATCAGTCCGTTGAATGCACCGACCTGGTCGAGCGACTCGAAAATCATAAATGAGCATATAATCATCATAACCGCATAAACAAGGCTCATCGAACCGTTCAGATAAAATGCAATGCTCATCAGCATCATCACCACGCCGGAGAGCTTATTCAAAGTGCTCAACAGGAACATTGCGATCTCATATGTGTCTCCATATGCGTACTGTATGTTATGAAATCGTCGATTGCAGCATCGACATTCGTGATACTTTTGCCGAACAGATCGAAATTTCTGACCTCTGCAATGCCCCGCACATATTCCAGTATTCTCGAAACCATCGTATCCTGTGCTTTTGCGGCACCGTCGGAATCCACACGATTACAGTTTGCTGTTGCTAACTAAAATTATTATATCACAACTTTCGCTGAATTGCAACCCTCCGTCTGCACACTTCACAAATTATTTGGCGAGAACTTTTCATCAATCAGAATCTTGCAATTTGAGGTATCATGTGCTATAATAGAAATATAGTTTGTGGGTGCTAACCATGTTAAGCTTTTCGATATTGTCGTGCAGGATCAGTGGCTTGTGATGACATCGGGATTCTTTCAGCGTATTTTTCCGGAGACAAAGGACTGCACTGGCTGGCATGACAGGAGCTTCAACAACAAGAATCAGATCGTCAGGATCGTCACTTATCCGTTTCTGTGTATGCTGACGGCGGCACTGTTCCTGTGGATAGGAAGCTGACGAGTATTCATTTGCCGGGCTGGGGTATGGCGGGATAATTGTTTATCCGAAAAGCGGCGGGGCGACCGTGAAATTACAAAACGCAGAATAAAACGAAAGCTGCTTGAAAAACAGGGGTGTTACAAATGAGCTTTATATACAGTGTACTAAAACCGATTCTTCGTATTGCGGCAGCAAAAAAGCAAACGATGACAAGGGAAGATTTTATCCGACAGGCTAAGAAGGTACAAAAGCGGCAATACAAGCTGCCGGACATCAAGGGCTATGAAAAACAGGAGCAGATGATCGGCGGCTACCGCTGTATTATCTACGCAAAACAAGGCAGCGAGCATAAAATAGCGATCGTTTATTATGCCGGCGGCGGATATATCCGGTATCAGCTGCCTAATTCCAAAAGCATACAGAATTATATTGATCAGACCGGCTGTGATCTATGGATACCGCTGTATCCGATTTATCTTGAACACGATATGAATGACGGTGTCAGATTCGGTTATGTGCTGCACCAAAAAATGCTTGAGCGTTACTCACCCAAACAAATCGCATGGCTTGGTTACTCAGCGGGGGCTGTTTTGGTGATGGGACTTGGCAGGCATATTGTTCATGAAGATTATGAGCTGCCTATGCCGGGAGTGATCGTTGCTTTTTCGGTATTTAATCTGTACACGTCGCAGGAAAGTCTGGAGCGGATGAATCTGCTCAAAGGCCGTGATGTTGTCATGGGCGGTGAGCTTCAGAAGCAATTCAGAGAGTTCTACGACCCGGACAGTACAATTCCAAAGCATATCGCCGGATGTGCAGCGGAGGACAATTATACAGGCTTTCCGCCGATACTGCTCGGCTTTGGCGGCGATGAGATGATGTCCGGCGATGCACCTGATTATGAGGCAGCCTTCAAACGCTGCAACGTGAAAGACTACAAAATACACATCGAACCGGACACCTTTCATGCTTACCCGGTGTTTACATTTACGCCGGAGGGGAAACGGGGAGAGCAGCAGGTCATTCGATATATCAGACAAAAACTGATGCAGAGCTGTTTCTGAAGGGGCTGAAAGAAGATTAAAACTAATTGAATAGCCTTGCGAAAAACAGAGCTGTGTCCTCAGTGACCGTGTGTACAGGAGGCATAGCCCTGATTTTTTAATAATCTCATTTGGAATGTGATAATCTTATGAAATTTTCATTTTACTTCTTGACTTTTATTTACAGGTCTGTTATTATAATCTTTCAAGGTGATCCACCGTAAAACTAATGCAAAGGAGAGCTATATATGGCGATGAATCTTAATGAACCCATATCTGCCTGTATCCATGCGGAAAACACTACGCTCAAGTCATGGGCGTCCGGTGTCCTGCTGCTGGAATTACACGAAGCAATGCAATTCCAAACATTATCATCACTTGTCGGAAGCTGTGTAGATTCTAAATCTGATCCGTTTATATTCAGTCTGCGTTATTGTGAACCGCCGGAACACTTTGAAGAACTAAGTCGCTATATATGGGAGCTTGACGAGCACACAGGAACGCAGGGAGCATTCAAAGGTGTATCAGTTATCAACCTTTCTCAGTGGGTCGGCAGTGAACCGTCAGAATATCTTGATGCTTTTCTGGCGTATTTGTATGACCACCAAAAGCATATCCGTTATGTGTTTACTGTTCCTTGCGAATGTCGTTATACCGCAATGAAGGAAAAGCTGGAGGAGTATTTTGAAGTACATTACATAGCACGGGATGATATGATTCCTGATGACGAAAGGAGAGAGTGATATGCAACAGTACGCCTATAAATATCGGAAATTTCTGCCGCCTCAGTCGGAGAGCCATTGGGCATCAGCAGATGATATTTGCATGAGCAATACTGCTGTAGACCTTACACAGGAAAGTTACCCTGCCTGTGGTATCCCGCTTTACCGTGACGGCGACACAGTGTATGTCAACAATGGGGATGACCATACATTGATTTTCGGATCGACAGGCTCCAAAAAAACAAGGACCTGTGTCTTTCCGTTTGTTAATATGGCTCTGCGTACCGGAGAATCCGTAGTCTGCACAGATCCCAAAGGTGAGATCTATGCTCATACAGCTGACGCAGCAAAAAAAATGGGATACGAGGTCCTTGTTCTGAACTTCCGTGACTTCAGCTATGGTGAGGGCTATAATCCGCTGACCCCGATCTGGGACGCATATCACAACGGGCGGAAGGATGAAGCGATCGAGATGATCAACGACTTTATTGAATCGATCAGTGCTTCTCAGAAAAATGCCCGTGGAGTAGATCCGTTTTGGTGGCAGACGGCACAAACATTTGGCGTTGCGAATATGCTGTTCCTGATGAAGGTAGCCGATCGTAAAGAAGCAAATATCTCAAGCTTTACGACTCTTTCATTTGAGCAGAATTTTGAAAAGCTTGAGGAGCTTAGTCAAATGATGGATCAATCCACCATAGCTGGTATGAGCTATCGTTGTATATTCGGTGAACCCGAAAGGACCCGCAGATCCACCCAGTCAAGCCTTACTGCGATGGTTCAGCAATTCTTCTGCAATAAGCGTCTCCAGAAAATGATGGGAGAAACCACCTTTGATCTGAATAGTGTTGGCAGAAAAAAGAGCATAGTATATCTTATCCTTTCGGACGAAAAGAATACGTATTATTTCCTTGTTACCACATTTCTCAAGCAGCTATATGAATCATTGATTCATGAAGCACAGAAAGAAGACGATCTCCGGCTTCCTCTTCGTGTAAACTTTGTTCTTGATGAATTTGGAAATATACCAGAGATCTCCAGCTTTTGCAATGCGATCGCTGCCGCCAGAAGCAGAAATATCAGATATATCCTTATCGCACAAAGTCTCTTGCAGTTGGAGAATAAATATGGAGCTACAGGTGCATCAATTATCAAGGCAAACTGCAACGATTGGATCTTTCTGAACAGCAAGGAATTGCCTTTGCTGAATGAGATCTCTCAGCTATGCGGCAGTAAAAACACTGCGAGCGGGTGTATGCCTTTGATATCAGTTCCTGAACTACAGCGTTTAAAAAAGGAGTGGGGCTATGTAGAGGCTCTGGTATTATCCGGAAGAAATTACCCATTTATGGCACGATTGCAGGATATTGACAGCTATGAAATGTTCAAAACGGATATTTTCGCAGAACAGCCGGAGAAGAAGTTCAGGAATTTCTCCATGTTGGATTTTGTGAACATCTACAACGAGATCAAGCGTGGTCAACGCCGCTGTCCATTTCTACGTGCAAGCGAGGATGACTCAGATGACCTTGAGATCGGCACTGAATACTTAGAGCAGATATTAGCTTATAATTACAAAATGAAAGAAAAAGACTGCACAGAATCCGAATTGAAGGAAGCCATACAGTTTTCGGAAGAATTGAACGATGATGCAGTTATCTCAGCAATCAGCCTTCTCCCTGACGGAGATGAGGCTCTTGCAGAATTCAAAAGCCTGTTATCATCAACAAAAAAGCAGTACGAAACTGATCCGGCAGATAAAATAAGACGAGAATTAGAAAGAAAATTTGACGAGCTATTTGGAGCGTTATCGACCACGGACGAGGAGGATTAAAAGATGATTGTCCCGAACTACATTACAAAAAAGCCGAATGGCACGGAAAAATCCGTTGCTCCATTTGATCAGCTGCTTTCTGATCGTATCATACTTCTGTTTGATGAGATCAATGATGCCGTTGCAGCCAGCGTAATTGCACAAATGCACACGCTTGAATCGGCAGACCCTAAGCAGGATATCCAGCTGTATATCAACAGCCCCGGCGGCAGTGTCACCGCAGGCTTAGCGATATATGATGTGATGAGAAGACTGCATTGTGATGTTGCAACTGTTGGCTGCGGATTATCTGCATCTATGGGTGCATTCCTGCTTGCAAGCGGGGCGAAGGGTAAGCGATGTGCATATGAAAATAGTCAGATCATGCTTCATCAGGTACTTGGAAGTGCAAGCGGACAGGCAACAGATGTAGAGATAGCTGCTCGAAATCTGATGAAAATGCGTACCCGTATCAATCAGCTGCTCTCCTCCTTTACGGGAATGTCTGTCAAGAAGGTGGAGCAGATCTGTGACCGTGATTATTGGATGACGGCTGAAGAGGCAAAAAAGGCTGGCGTTGTGGACGAGGTGATCTGACCGCAATTCACCTGTTTTTTGCCTGATAAGACTTATTACTGCGTTGTATCGTAACAGAGAAAGCAGCACCAGATTATTCCGGTGCTGCTTTGTTTCATATCATACACTTGCCCTTGCTGCGATACGATATATTTCTGCAATATCCTCAGCCGAGAGTGCCACAAATCCGCCGGTTTTTCCGGTGCCGACACCGTGCTTCTCAACAAGCCGGGGAATGTCCTCCTCCTGTGCACCAAGCTCTGCGAAATTGACAGGCATTCCGATGCTGTGCAGGAACTGACGGAATCGTCTGATCCCCTCCAATGCCGTGACCTCCGGGTTTTCAAAATCCATCTGACAGCCCCAGACCCGGACGGCTGCCTGTGCAAACCGCAGCGGATCATGCTTGTACACAAACTCCATCCATGCCGGCATTATCACAGCAAGTCCCGCACCGTGGGCACAATCGTAGAGTGCCGACAGCTCATGCTCAATGCCGTGGCTGTTCCAGTCCTGATCTCTGCCGACACCGACAATGTTGGTATGTGCGACCGTGCCAGCCCACATGATGTTGGCACGTGCCTGATAATTGTCCGGCTCAGTAATGACACGGGGTGTTTCCCTGACCATTGTCAGCAGAACTGCCTCACAAAGACGGTCGGTCAGCTCGACCTCGGTCGTATTCGTGAAGTAACGCTCAAATACGTGTGCCATAATGTCTGTCGCACCGCAGGCTGTCTGGTAGGGCGGCAGAGTGCAGGTCAGTGCCGGGTCAAGAACAGAGAATTTCGGGCGGATAAGATCGGAGCCTGCACCTCGTTTCAGACCTCCGTCCTCCTTTGTGATGACAGAATCGCCGGAACCCTCACTGCCTGCTGCGGCGATCGTCAGCACCGTGCCGACCGGTAATGCTGCCGCAGGGCTTTTGCCGGAGTAGAAGTCCCAGAAATCTCCCTCATACGGAACTCCCATTGCGATCGCCTTTGCCGAGTCTATGACCGAGCCGCCGCCGACAGCAAGCAGGAAATCCACATTCTCCCTGCGGCAAAGCTCAATGCCCTCATAAACAAGCGTATCTCTTGGATTCGGCTTCACGCCGCCGAGCTCAGCGAAGGGGATATCCTTCTCGGAAAGCGATCGCTTTACTCTGTCGAGCAAGCCGCTTCTGATCGCCGACTGTCCGCCGTAATGCAGCAGCACTTTGGTGCCGCCGTGCTTTTTCACGAGTGTACCGACCTGTGCTTCTGTATCCTTGCCGAATACAAATTCGGTCGGGCTGTAAAACTGAAAATCATTCATGATCTGTGTTCCTCCATTAAAATCATAACGTGCGGACTATCATTTGTATTTCTTATCTGTGCGGGAGGAATCTGCTTCCGCAGTAATGCCATTCTCCCGTTTCAGAATGCCTGTACCTTCAAAACGACCTGTATACCGCTTTCAATGTATTTCTGAAATGTGTCCGCATCCTCCGGCTTTCCGGCAACGCTGCCGTAGTGGACGGGAATGACGTATTCCGGACGCAGGATATTGGCAAGCCTTGCGGCTTGCTTTGCATCGACCGTGTATGTTCCGCCGATGGGGAGCATGGCAATACGGCACTGCACCTGTCGGTTTTCCTCTGTGATATCCGTATCACCGGCAACGTAAATACGCCCATGTGTTTCGCTGTTGATGATATATCCCACCCAGCCCTTTGATTTCGGGTGAAATGGTTTCAGCTTATTGTACGCCGGAACAGTTTCCATTTTTATGCCGCCGACCTCGAATGTCTCGTGAGTACCGACCTTCTGCACAGTTAGCCCCAGACTGTCCGCCTCTGTGACAGACTTCGGACTGACGAGCACAGTATCCTGCTTCATCACCTTCCGGATATCCTCCGGCGACAGGTGGTCGAAATGACTGTGCGTAATGAGGATAATGTCAGCATCATGCGATTCACCGGTGATCCTGAACGGGTCAACATAGATGATCTTTTTGTCCTCGATGCGGATACTGCTGTGGGTGTTGACAGTGATAAAATCCAGCATATTTACTGATCCTTTCAGCATTTATTTCAGGGGGAGATCAGTCTGCTTTATCTCTCCTGCTTCTACACGTAGTATCGTGATAGCGTCATTCCCGGTCAGACCTGAACTTCCGTCGCAGTCAGCATTCTTTTCACCCTGCTCAGAGAGAGAATATTTCGAGCTGTTGGCAAGATTCTGCAATACCGCTACAGCGTCAGCCATATTCACCTTGCTGTCGCAGTTTGCGTCACCCATACTATCCTGAGAGCCGGAGATCGTTGTCGTCTCAGCAGAAGCCGCAGCTTCTGTAGTCGTGGTGACCGGCACGGCTGTAGTTGTCGGCTGGGTCACAGTGCCGCCGTAGTAATCCGAAAGGGAAATGCCGTTTCCGCTCTGTCCAAGGGGGATAGTATGGTCAAGACTGATGAATTTTCCGTCATTCGTCTGCCAGAGTGCAGGCTTTACAAGCTCATACTTATCAACGTCCCAGTCCTGGAAATCATTTGTCAGCAATCCGCCGGTATCGCCGGAGTTCTCGTTGAAGCACCAGAACGTATGGTGGATATGCTTCTCTATCATGTAGTCACGCAGGATAGTCAGCCACTTTGTATTGTCACCGGTCGGGTCATGCTCCTCGTCGATAAAGCCGCCCCATTCGCCCATGAGTAGTGGAGAGATATTCTCCTCGATAAGATATGCCCATGTGTCGTACCAGTAGTCCTCAAGCAGTGTCTCACGGGTGAAGTCCTTCTTGAACCAGTCCTGCTCCCACACAAGAGGGCCGTAATCGTGCGGAGAGTACACAAGCTGACTCTGATACTCGCCGAGGTCTACAGGGTAATCCCTTGCACCACGGAAGTTTCCGCCCCACCATGCACCATAGAACGGACTCCACGGATAACGTGAGTAGTCAACAGGCTGAGAATCCCACGTTCCGCCCTCGTCGAACTTTGGATATACCTCAATGCCCTCGACCATGATGAGCAGGTTCGGATTTTTTTCAAGGACAGCCGCTGCACCCTGCTCAGCCGCATAACGCCAGTTGTTTTCATCAGTTGAATCGTCCCACTTCGCCATGCCCTGTCCGTCATTCTTGCCGTGCGGCTCGTTTTTCAGGTCGATAGCGATGATAGTATCATCGTCCTTGTAGTAATCAGCGACCCATGCAAGTGCCGTCAGCCAGTCATCTGTGGAGTAGTTGCTGTCATACCAGAGTGGGTACTGGTGTCCGTTAGAAGCGGTCGTGGCACAGTGTATATCTATCATTATCTTTATGCCGTTTTCTCTGCACCACTCAACAGCCTGATTCCAGATGTCAAAGCTGTACTTGATTGTACCTCCCTCAATACCCTCGACTGTAAGCTCCGGATTCTTCCACTCGTTGACCTTGACCTTATACGGGTCAGGGTCGCCGTTCATCCATTGCAGAAGTATCTGGGTGGACATTGGTACACGGAGTAAATTGAATCCGTGGTCAGCCATTTCGTTAAGCATCTCGTGCATATTTCTTGACCAGACGCCGTCAAACACCTGGGTCGTAACGTTGTAGCCGAACCAGTTGCAGCCGGTGAGCCATACCGGATCTCCGTTCATATCGACGATCTCGGCATTTTCATTTACGTGAAGCCAGTCGTCATGGTACTCATCAGGTGCAGCATTTGCAGTTCCGACACTCAGCGGAGCGGAGATACCTGAAGCGGTCATGAGCAGAGCAGCCGCAGATACCGCAGACAGACCTGTCCGGACGAGCTTGTTTTTCCTTGTCATAATTTTCCCTCTCTTTATATCAGAAATATACACGCCTGCAATATACGTATCGTATAAATTTCTGATAATATTATTATTCTTTCTATATTATACAGCATTTATCCGGATTTGTCAACCATAATTGTACATTTGAATGTAAAGCTGTTTCAAAAGAAAGTATGAACTGTGAATAATTTGTGATTGATTTTTCGTCTCCGGAATCCAAACACAAAAGCACAAAAAATCAGTTTCTTAGTATTATCTGTCATTGAAATATGCAGAAAACAGGCGTATAATATAGACAGTGAGGGACACAGAGAGCCGCCGGGGAATGCGGCTCTGAGATCCCGACAAAGCTGCGATCGGCAGCTTCATTATATCATTATATCATTATTTTATGGAGGGTCAAAAATGAAAAATTCACGTATGAGAAAGCGTATCGCTTCACTTGCAGCAGCTGCTGTAGTTTCAGCAAGCTCCGCAGCTGGTACCTTCATCACCGGAACTGCTGTGCTTTCAACAGGCGTTATCACAGCATCTGCGGCGACCTCAAACGTTTCTATCGCTTCGATCGTCGGCTATAACGAGGGGCTTTATGCTACATGGTCACCTGTTACCGATGCGACCGGATACAATGTATACGTTGACGGCACACAGATCGACACAATGCTCGTAAGACAGTACAGCGGCTATTTCAGAGCTGACGCACTCGGTCTGAAGGCTGGCAGCCATACCATTAAAATAGTACCTGTAATAAGCGGAAATGCTGACACCTCAAAGGCTGCTGAGCAGGCTGTTACAGTCAAGGCACACGACAGAAGCGGCTTCGGATTTGTCAATGGTTCTTCCTCGGGTGCATATAACGACGACGGAACGCTGAAGAGCAATGCGGTCGTTCTTTATGTGACTGAAGACACAAAGGACAATGTTTCGCTCGATGTTGTTACAAGCTCAAAGGGTGCAACTACACCGTCTACCGGTATACAGGATATACTCACAGCATACCAGAAGGGCTATGATGACAGACCGCTCGATATCCGCTGCATAGGCAACATCACTGACCCGGCAACTCTTATGGACGGCGATCTGCTCATAAAGGGAAATGGTGCATCAAAGAGACTTTCATGCGGTGTTACTATCGAGGGTATCGGCAATGATACTACCTTCAATGGCTTCGGTCTGCGTATTGCGAACGCTACAAATGTTGAGGTAAGAAATATCGGTTTCATGAACTGCAACAGCGGAGAGGGTGACGATGTCGGACTTCAGCAGAACAATGACCATGTGTGGGTACATCACTGTGATATGTTCTACGGCGATGCAGGCAGCGACTCCGACCAGGCTAAGGGTGACGGAGCACTTGATACCAAGACATCAAGCTACATCACTCATTCATACAACCACTTCTGGGATAACGGAAAGTGTAATCTTCAGGGAATGAAGAGCGAGACTGCTGAGAACTACATAACCTACCACCACAACTGGTACGATCACTCAGACTCGCGCCACCCGAGAATTCGCAGCTGCACAGTCCACAGCTACAACAACTACTTCGACGGCAACGCAAAGTATGGCGTAGGTGTTACAATGGGAGCATCATGCTTTGTAGAGAACAATTACTTCCGCAACTGTGCAAAGCCTATGATGAGCTCACTCCAGGGCAGTGATATACTCAACGGAACTGCTGATGCAACGTTCTCCGGCGAGACAGGTGGTATCATCAAGTCATACGGCAACGTCATCGAGGGTGCAAAGAGCTACATCACATATCAGGACAACAGCTCAAGCTTCGATGCATATGAGGCTTCATCACGCAGCGAATCCGTTCCGTCAAGTGTAAAGACAGTCTCAGGTGGTACTACATATAACAATTTTGACACAGCAAGCTCGATGTACAAGTATACTCCTGATGCTGCGGCTGACGTTCCGGCGATAGTTACTGCTGGTGCAGGTCGTATTGACGGCGGCGATTTCAAGTGGACATTCGACAATTCAGTTGATGATGAGAGCTACGCTGTAAATACCGCACTCAAGGCTGCACTCGTAGCTTACAAGGATTCTATCGTTGCTATCGGCAGCGGCTTCAAGAAGGACGACGGTGACGCACCTGTTCCGTCAACTACAGCTTCCACAACTGCTGCTCCGGTCGTTGCTACAACAGTTACCACAACTGTATCGGGCGGCGGCACGACAGTTACAGCTGGTGACCAGGTACATGACTTCACTGCAAATGGTACATCAAGCAGCTTCTATTCGATCACAGGAAACCTTTCAACTGCAAAGGGTACAGTAAATTACGACGGAAAGACACTTACTCAGTGCCTGAAGATAGAGTCCGCTACGAGCATAAGCTTCAATGCTCCGTCAGCAGGAAAGCTCACCCTTGTATTCGCTGAGGACGCTCCCACAATAAAGCTTGACGGCACAAAGCTCACAGGCTCAGGCGGTATCATAACTACTGACGTTACAGCAGGCAGCCACACACTCACAAAGGCTGACACAGCTAATCTGTTCTACATGGTATATTCCGGCGACGGCTCTGCACCTGTAACCACGGCTTCCTCTTCACAGGGCGGCAGCACGACCGAAACTACATCAGTTCAGGGCGGCGGAAATATCTCAGTTGGTGATATCAAGGTGGTTTACTCAGGCGGCTGGAACGAGATGGCATACCTCGTGCTCTCAGGCATCAAGGATGCAGACGTTACAGGTGTTTCGTACACAGGCCCCACCTCCGGAAAGCTCACTGGTGAGGATCTTGAGTACCTTGTAAGAGATACAGACGCAGGACTCCGTGTTGATATCCTCGGACTTGCTCCCGGTACATATTCCATAACCCTTGATACCTCCAAGGGCAGCATTACCCGCACAGGAATTGAGGTTACGGAGCAGGATCGTTCAGGCTACGCACACTTCAACTACGACAAGGGCGTTGGTGCTTACACTGACGGCGGTACAATAAAAGCAAACGCTAAGATACTCTACGTTACAGAGTCAAATAAGAATACAGTTTCCGTTACCTCAAAGGACGGCACAACTGTCAAGGGTATCGGTAATATACTTAACTCTGCGGGTCAGGACGTTGGCGGCGGAAAGACCTCAAACGGCGGTACTGCCAACTCCAACAACGGTATCATCAAGAAGCTCGCTGAGGACGGCACTCCGCTCGTTGTTAGAATTATAGGCAATGTAACAGCTCCTGAGGGAGTTACCGAGTTCGATTCAGTGAATTACGGCGGCTCTGTAGGCGATAACGGCTACATGGCAAGAATGAAGTCCGGACTTAACGTTACTATCGAGGGCGTAGGCTCAGATGCTTGTGTAAACGGCTGGGGCTTCCACTTCATGGCTGAGTCCGCAGCACCTGACTTCGGTAAGAGCTTCGAGGTAAGAAATATCTCCTTCCGCAACGTACCTGAGGACTGCGTAGGCATGGAGGGCGTTCAGAGCGGCAGCACTCTTACAGCTACTGTTGAGAGGTGCTGGATACACAACTGCGAGTTCTATGTTCCGAAGATATCCAATCCGGCTGAGTCCGATAAGGCTGAGGGCGACGGAGCTTGTGACTTCAAGCGCGGTATGTACTTTACCAACAGCTACTGCTACTATGAGGGCTATCACAAGACTAACCTGGTAGGTGCTTCTGACAGCAATCTTCAGTTCCACCTGACCTACCACCACAACTACTGGAAGGACTGCGAGTCAAGAGGACCGCTTGCCCGTCAGGCAAATATCCATATGTACAACAACGTATTCGACGGACAGACCAGCTACTGCCAGAACACAAGAGCTAATGCTTACATCTTCTCAGAATACAACGTATTCAACAGCTGCAAGAATCCGCAGAGAGTTGACGCAGGTGCTATAAAGAGCTACAATGACTACTTCAACAACTGCAAGAGCAACAACGTAACTCCCGGTACTATCGTTACAGACAAGAGCACAAAGGTATCGAGCGGCAACACCTATGAGAACTTCGATACAAATTCCTCTGTAAGCTATATCCCGGCGAACAGCTACAAGATGACAACTAAGACCGGTGAGGATCTCTTCTCGGCACTCAAGGCAGAGTTCGAGACAGACGGCGGTACAATGGACGATATGCTCATCAATACCGGCGACCTGATAATCTCCTCCGACCAGCCCACTGAGACAACTACAGCTGCTGCAACTACAACTACAACAGCAGAGCCGGTACAGACAACTACAAGCTCATCAGACGACGGCAGCACTTCGACTACACCCGGCGATGCAAACTGCGATAACAAAGTAAACATGGCAGACGCTGTAGCAGTTCTCCAGTTCCTTGCAAACTCAGAGAAGTATCCTCTCTCGCAGCAGGGACAGACGAATGCAGACTGTGACGGAACTGTAGGTCTTTCGGGACTTGACGCAATAATGATACAGAAGATAGATGCCGGCGAGGTAACTGTCTGATATCAGATCATCATGCGGACCTCCGCAGCCAGCTAAGCTGAATGCGGTTTCCAATATAATGATATAATGGAAAAAGGAGCTTGAAACACAGCTCCTTTTTTCGTTTTATACTGAACGCCAAGGGTTTTTGGCGTCTGCGATATGTTTTTTCCTTTTCAGCAAAATAATCTTAAAAAACACTTGACAAAGTGTAACGAGCGTGCTATAATTGTATACATAGTAATTATACATTTATCGTACACAGCTGATCTGTATAAGAACGGAGGAAATAATTATGACCGGATATGAAAATGCTATAACACTTAAAGATGTCACAAAGCACTATGAGGGCTTCATGCTCGACCACGTAAGCTTTAATGTCCCGAAGGGGAGCATTATGGGATTTATCGGTCAGAATGGTGCAGGAAAAACGACCACGATACGCAGTCTGCTCAATATTACTGATATCGACGAGGGCGGGATACAGATACTCGGACTTGACCATATAAAGCATGAGCAGGAGATAAAGACACGTATCGCAGTTGTGTTCGATGAGCTGCCGTTTCACGATATCTTCAATCCTAAGGATATGGCACGTATCTTTGAGGGACTGTATCCGGAGTGGGACAATGCGGTCTATATGCAGTATCTTGAGCGTTTTCAGCTCCCTGTAAAGAAAAAGATAGGGCAGTTCTCAAAGGGCATGAAGATGAAGCTGCAAATAGCCTGTGCTCTTTCCCACAACGCTGAGCTGCTCGTGATGGACGAGGCAACTACAGGACTTGATCCGGTTGTTCGTGACGAGATACTGCACATATTTATGGAATACCTGAAGGACGGCGAAAGGTCGATACTCATGTCCTCGCATATAACCTCCGACCTTGAAAAGATAGCTGACAGCGTTACATTCATTGACAAGGGACGCATTCTTCTGACCGGATACAAGGACGATATACTCGAAAAACACGGCATACTCAAATGTGCTAAGGACAAGCTCAGTGAAATTGCACCGGAGGATATCATCAGCATAAGGGTCAATAATTACGGTGCAGAGGTAATGGTGCCGGACAGGGAGAATGCAGGCTACAGGTACAGGGACGCAGTCATTGACCCGGTGAGTCTTGACGATGTTATGCTGTACTATGTACATAAGGGAGAAGGGGAGTGGTCTTGATGACAAAATTCAGGTCACTGTTTTTTCAGGATCAGCGTCTGAACAGAAAGGTAAATATTATCAGGGCGATCATGCTGATATTGTTTTTCGGAATGATGTGGGCTGCTCTGATAACAATAAAAAACGATGATTCGCTGTATGCAGATGAAGTAAAAAGTAATTTGGAATCCTTTGCGTATATGGTTTCGATATATGCCGCATTTATCAGCGCAACAACAGGTTTGGCATTAGGAGACAGCATAAAGCGTGATATAATGTCGGGCTGGCTCAGATATTCCTATGCTCTGCCTATAACTCCGTCTGACCGGGCAAAAACAATAATAGCCAGGAATATCATCACAACTGCTGTCAGTATGCTGTTCTGTACACTGAATATCATCGGGTTCTGCAAATTAGCCGGGCTCAGGTTTACCTGCGGCTTTATAATAGTAGAGCTTGCGTGCCTTATCATGTTTGAAATAATGGAGATAATCCTGAATTATTTTACTTTTTCAGCAAGGAATATGGACGACTACAAGAAAATGTACAATCGTTCAGGGTTTGTTACTGTAGGAATCTCTGTTCTTTTTGCTGTGATAGCCTACAGAGTACTGAAAAACAAGATACATATAAATATGGAGAATGGTGTTCCTGATCTCAGCCTTATCACAGAGATCTCCGCAGTCCATCTTCTTAGGTTGATACCGCTCACAGCTGCTTTTTTTGTACTGGATTATTTTGTGATATGCAGCCGTCTTTCCCGTGCATACGGCACAGGAGCTGTCAGCGGTCATAGATCAGCTGAAAGGGCTGAAAATGCGGAGACGATATCCTTTTCCGGAGACTATCCCAAGGGCTTTCTCTATAAGGAGATAAGGCAGAATGTCCTGAATATCTTCCTTTCAGCACTGCTTCCCCTTTTCCTGAGGATTTTTGTATTTATCATGGTAGCTTTTGCTTCAATATCCGGCGATGACGAAAACATAAGTATCATGGACGCTACAGGCAGATTAGCTACGATATTACTGATCGTTTCTGGCGTATTTCTTATAAGTAATATCATTTCAGGCGTTTTTCTCGGCGATGACAAGAAGCTCTGGGCATTTTTTACCGTCTCGACACCCGCCGGAGTAAAGGGCTTCATGTATTACAAGTACGTTATGTGCTTTGCCCTGAACGGGATATACATGGTATCATGGATATTTTTCAACAGTATTTCTGATACCATGAGATATGCAGTTATCGGAGAGGAGGTATCCCCTGCGACCGGAACGATACTGATAGTATTCTTTGTACTGCTTTTACTTAGTGCCTTCGATATCCCGTTTATTGTAAGGTATGGTGCGAAAAAGGGCAGTATCATCAAGGTATCTGCAATGCTTTCCCTGTCGCTCATAGCAACGATAATTTTTGCTATGCTCCCTTCAGAGACAGAGGATAAGCTGTTAGGCTTTATATCCGGTATATACAACGGCGAGGCAACTGATACGGTATATCTTATATCAAGTCTGTTCCCGCCAGCGGCACTTGCGGCGTACTATGCTTCGTACAGGATATCGTGCAGGCTGTTCATGAAAGGAGTGAACGAGTATGTTAAATAAAAAGCTCGAAGCGAAGCGGCTGTGTATTTTTCTGGTGCTCGCCTTTGCACTTTCGTGGATACCGGCGATAATATTCAATAAGGTCTTTGGTTATCACGAATGGTTCGAGACGAACAAATATCCGGTGCTCTTCTGTTTTATGGACTATGGACCCGCACTTGCGAATGTTATAACAAGAAAGCTCACTCATGAGGGCTGGCATGACAGCCTGCTTCACCTGAGGCTCAGGGGCAATGTGAAATACTATATAATTTCCGTCGTGATAGTGAGTATAATATCACTTCCTCAGGGCGTACTTGCAACGCTGATATTTGGCCACGGAGACTGGTCAGGGCTTGGAGATGGCTTTACATGGAAAGAGGCGGTCAGCAGTTTGCTTATGGTGCTGACAGTCTCTCCGCTTGTAGCGTTCAATACCTTCGGCGAGGAGTTTGGCTGGAGAGGATACATGAATCAGAAAATGGAGCCGCTTATCGGAACTGTGGGGACTATCATAGTCGGCGGTATCATCTGGGGGCTCTGGCACGCTGAGCTGACTGTTGAGGGGCATAACTTCGGTACAGATTATCCAGGATACCCGTATCTTGGCTTTCTTTCGATGTGTATTATCTGCACCTTTGACGGAATGATACTTATGTGGCTCACTAAAAAGACCGGCTCTATATATCCGGCAGCTATCTGTCATGCAATGATCAACAACGGCGGCAGTATCACAGGGCAGTTTTTACTGAGCGGTATTCCCGAAGACTTCGTGCCCACGATACCTCAGCAGCTCATTGCAAGTATACCGACATTTTTATTATGCCTTGTGTTTCTGGTACTCATGCTCATGGATAAAAGATCCGGACGGACAGCGGCAGATACAGTCTGATTTTTGTGCATTCCAACGAATCGGATAGAAATACGGCAAAGCTTATTGACTTGAATCTGTTTATGTGTTAGACTGTATTCGGGGTGAGAAAAATGTATCACTGCGAATCGCTTACAAACGAGCAGATATCACATATTTACCGGGAGCACATGAAGCACGATTTTCCGAGCAGCGAGCTGAAGCCGCTTGCGATGATACGAAAGCATTTAAAGGCGGGGCTTTACCGGTGCATCGGACTGTTCCGTGGAGACGAGCTGTGCGGATATGCGTTCCTTGTGAGGATAAATGACAGCGGCAGGACGTATTATCTGCTGGACTACTTTGCTGTACTCAGCGGCATGAGAGGGCAGGGGATAGGTTCGGAATTTCTTGAAATACTCAAGGCACAGCTTGCCAGTGCAGATATTGTTCTCTGCGAGTCGGAGGCTCCGGAGGGCTGTACCGGTGAGGAGCTTGAAACACGCAGAAGACGCATTGATTTTTATCTTCGTTGCGGTCTAAGTGATACCGGGGTCAAGGCAGAGGTATTCGGAGTGACCTATGTCCTGCTGAGCTTTGGCAGCCGTGAACTTTCGGCTGAGGCTGTACAGCAGGCTTATGAGGCTATATACCGCAGCTTTCTTCCTCAGAGGATATACAACAGAATGATAAGATTATTCTGATCATTATAAATTCTTATTCGCTTATGCTTTGAAAAATCCCCTGTCCGGCAGCCACTGACTGCTGAACAGGGGGATTTTATTGAAAGAATTCATATCAGTTTTGCAGCAGGCTCTGAGAGCTTGTACTGCCTGACACTGTAAACCTGTCTATCCTCGCATAAAGCTTGTAATATATTGTGCTAAATGACGGTGTACTTTTGATAATATCTGCTCGATACGCAGATCACTGTATCCGGCTTGCTCTGCAATAGAAATGATCGGGCGTCTGTCCCACAGATACATATACAGAATATCCCTCTCCGTCTGAGTCAGCCTGTTCAGGCTTTCCTCGACTGCATATCTGCTGAACGGATTTTTTGTACCCGAATATTCATACACACGCCAGAGATATTCCGTAGGCTGAAAGGCTGCTGATTCCAGTGCATCAAATACCTTGTGATATACGACCTGATTCGGATAATACTTATATTCCGCAAATATGTCAATACCCCTGCGGTAAAAATGCTCCAGTATTGCCGCTGCACAGCCTGCACTGCGGCTCTGACCGTATTCACACTGACAGATGATATCCTTGCCGTCACGAAACGCTTTTCCGATAAACTGTGCAGCTTCAGCCGCTTCCGGAAAATAGCTGTCGTAGGTATATCCCTTTTCAGGAAGATAGTCGAGGTCAAGGTCGTCCACCTCGCAGTAAAACACATTATCGCAGCAGCAGCTGTAATCAACACGGGAATAGTTTTTGTCAATATGCTTCAGCTCCGGGTCACAAAAACTGATAACTGCGGTATTCTGCGGAAAACTGTCAGCGTTGATAATGCCTTCGACTTCTTCTCTTGAATAAACTGTGACCTTCATTCACATTCCTCCCTTTCATAGTTGTATCAATTCTGAGCTTTACTTTGTGCCGCCATAATATTTTAAAATTATATTGATACCCGAAATGATCTCAGTCATAATGTCGTTTTTCTGTTCCTCATATTCATTGTGCCTCAGAACATCTTTCAGGGGCTTCTGGAGGATCAGCGATCTCCATTTGCTCTGAGGTGATCTGTCTATGATAAATCCGTTTTCAGAATCAGGAATATTTGCCATAATATTTTTGAAGCCCGGTTTACTGAGGATATCGGAGCTTCTTTCAGGGTCACAGTCTATCAGAACAACAAGCTGAGGCTGATCGTTAAATTCTCTCAGCTGGTGATCTTTGTTGTCCAGTATGACGCCTGCAAAGATTCCAGGCTCCCAGCTGTCCGAGAACTCTATTCCGATACGTCCCCAGCGTCTGGCGGGAACAGAGGGATCATATGACGATACAAATTCTCTTATCCCGCAGCATTTCGTTTCCAGCTCTTTATCAGTGACGATATCGCTGAAAATACTTTTCAGCGTCTGATCCAATTTCATCGCTTCACAGTAGTGCTCTACGCTCCCGATCCGGATACTGTCCTTCCTGCCCATTCCTACCTCCGTAAGATACATTAAAAATTGTTCGGTGATCATTGTCTCGCCTGAGTCATATTCACCGTTTTCGAGCCGCCTGGAAAAGAACTCATACAGCTCATGCCATGTTAATGCGATATCTGAATCCTGTGTGTGCTGCTTTGAATGCTTTGTCAGCAAAACTGTCTTAAAGACCAGACTATCATCTATTTCATCACTGTGATCGTAGTATTTTTGTATCTGATCATCACTCAATAAACTGTCTGTTTTGTGCTCACATATAAATCCTATATTGTGGTTTGTAATTACCACCATGTCTATAAAACCGGTTTTAACCTTTACCTGTGTTTTTGCAGAAACTGGAAACAGATCTGCTGCATCAAATGCCGCACTTTCCATACATTTGGCAGATAAAAGCTGAACATAATCATGCCCGAACTGCGGCAGATTGTCGATCATCCATGCAAGCATTTCAGTGAGATAGTTTTCTGTCGGTGACATTTTCGGCGTTTCTCTGTAACGGAACAATCTGCTGAAAATTGACTCATTCATGCTGCACACCTCCCCTATACCACTATTCAAAATCTCTCAGGTTCCCTATATTCAGACTGTATTTTCATTATAGCATATGTCAAGTGAGATTTCGAGGATGTGAGGAAAAGATTGAAAATTCTCCCTTTTGAACAAATAATAGCTTGCTGATTTGTGCATGGTCAACAGGTTGAATAAATTCTGAAAAAGTGATATAATTTAGATAAAACTATCTGAATGGAGGATATGTATGTTTGATAAACGATTAACACAGTTATGTCCCGAAAGTAAAAAATACATTATCGGCAATATCATTTTGCAATGGCTGGAGCTTTGTATGAATGCTGTCATGATAGCACTGATTGTTACGACGATCGGAGACTTATATGACGGAACGCTGGAAGCATTCAATATCGGATTCCCTGTCATATTTATTTTGATGACCGTAATTGTACGCTTTTTCACTGCAAGAGGAGCAACGAGAATGAGCTATCTTGCGTCCAAAACCGTAAAGCAGAAAATGCGAGAGATGATATACGGCAAGCTATTGAAACTCGGCAGCAAGTACCGTGAACAAGTCACAACTGCGGAGCTTGTGCAGGAATCTGTTGAGGGAGTTGACCAGCTTGAAAGCTACTTCGGACTTTACGTTCCGCAGTTTTTCTACGCATTCATCGCACCGATCACACTGTTTTTCCTGTTCGGATTCGGCGGAAGCTGGGCGACTGCAACAGTGCTTCTGGTCTGTGTACCGCTGATTCCCGGAGCGATCATGATGGTGCAGAAAATCGCCAAAAAGCTGCTCTCAAAATATTGGGGACAGTACGCACAGCTTGGCTCAACATTCCTTGAAAACTTGCAGGGCATGACCACGCTGAAAACCTATCAGGCGGACGAATTCAAAAACAAGCAGATGAATGAGGAATCCGAGAACTTCCGCTTCGTGACCATGAAAGTCCTCACCATGCAGCTCAACTCCATAATCATCATGGACTTCTTCGCATACGGCGGTGCTGCACTTGGAATCCTCATGGCAACAAGAGCCTTTGTTAAGGGAAATCTTGCACTTGCCAACTGCATTTTTATGATACTTCTGTCTGCTGAATTTTTCCTGCCGATGCACCGACTTGGAAGTTACTTTCACGTTGCAATGAATGGAATGGCGGCAAGCGACAAGATATTCAAATTTCTGAATCTGGACGAGCCTGCAAAGAAAACTGAGGTCTGTAATTCAGGCGATATTCAGCTTGAAAACGTACATTTCGCCTATGATGAGAGCCGTGAGATACTGCACGGTATCAGCATGACGATACCCGAAAAATCGTTTGTCGGCATTGTCGGGGAAAGCGGCTGTGGTAAATCAACTGTGGCTTCACTTCTTATGGGACGCAATACCATAAACAGCGGTACAATGACGATAGACGGCAAAAATACTGCCGATGTGACAGAGGAATCCTTGATGAAAACGCTGACCTACATCAGCCACAACAGCACGTTTTTCAAGGGAACTGTCCGTGAAAATCTGCTCCTTGCAAAGCCGAATGCGGATGCACAGGAGCTATGGAGCGTCCTTGACCGCTGCAACCTCTCCGCATTCCTGAAAACAGAAAACGGTCTGGACACCGTTCTTCTCGAAAACGCAGGAAATCTCTCAGGCGGTCAGAGGCAGAGACTTGCTCTTGCAAGGGCAATTTTACATGACAGTCCTGTGTATATTTTCGATGAGGCTACGAGTAATATTGACGTTGAGAGCGAGGAAGTTATCCTCTCCGAAATTCGCAAGCTGGCGAAAAACAAGACCATTATCATGATAAGCCACCGCCTTGCAAATGTGGTGGACGCTGACAACATTTACTGCCTTGAAAGCGGAAATATAGCCGAAAGCGGCACTCATGACGAGCTGCTGAAAAAGGGCGGCACATACGCTAAACTCTGGCACACACAGGCAGAGCTTGAAAGCTACGGACTTGTGCCCGAAAGGGTAAAGGAGGCGAGGGCATGAAAAATCGATCAAAAGCAGGCACACTTCTGAAAATGCTCGGACTGGTAAAGCCGCTGACAGGATTCATGTGTCTTGCTGTCCTGACAGGAACACTTGCATACTTGGCGGTGCAGTTTATCCCGATATTAGGCGGATTTGCAATACTTCACGGACTTGGGCATGACACGCCTATCGGTATCACTGCGATATGGGTTTGTCTTGTGGTATTTGCACTGCTGAGGGCGGTTCTGCGCTACACCGAACAACGAACGAACCATTATATCGCTTTCACACTCCTTGCGATAGTCCGTGACAATGTGTTTCAGGCTCTGCGAAAGCTCTGCCCTGCAAAGCTGGAGGGACGTGACAAGGGCGACCTTATCAGCCTTATCACCTCGGACGTTGAGCTGCTTGAAGTGTTCTACGCCCACACCATTTCGCCTATCTGCATTGCATTTCTGGTGGAACTGGTAATGGTAATTTTCATCGGCAGCTATCACTGGTCGCTGGGACTTTTGGCACTCGGTGCCTTCGTCAGCGTGGGCGTTATACTGCCGCTTATCATCTCCAAAAGAAGTGGAAATACAGGCGATGAGATCAGGGCGCAGTCGGGCGAATTGGCGGCATATGTCCTTGAAAATATCCGTGGACTGGACGAAACTGTGCAGTACGGAAACGGTATGCAGCGTATGGACGGAATGAACCGCAAGACAAATCAGCTTACCGAAAATCAGGGCAAGCTGAATCGTCTGACCGGTTTTAATCTGGCGCTTGCAAATACATTTATCCTCGTTTTTGACATTGCTATGCTCCTGCTTTCAGCATATCTTTATAATAAGGGTATTACCGATTTTTCGGGATTTATCATTCCTCTTATCGCTCTTATGTCAAGCTACGGTCCTGTGTCGGCACTGGCAAATCTCGGAACTACACTTCAAAGCACAATTGCTTCTGGTGGACGAGTTCTTGATATTATCGAGGAAACACCCGAAACTGAGGAGATCACAGGCAAATCAAATGTTTCGTTCAGCGGTGCGGACTGTGAGAATGTCACATTCAGCTATGGCGGCGATACTGTCCTCCGTGACTTCTCCATGAAGTTCCCTGAAAATAAAATAGTCGGAGTTATCGGAAAAAGCGGTAGCGGCAAGTCCACTCTGCTGAAACTTTTAATGCGTTTCTGGAAAACCACAAACGGACAGGTGCGTATCTCCGACACAAATATCGAGAACATCAACACTTCAAATCTGCGTGACATGGAAAGCTATATGACGCAGGATACACAGCTTTTCAAGGATACGATCGCAAACAATATCCGAATCGGCAAGCTCAGTGCGACCGATACGCCTCATGGCTATTGAATACGGAGTATCTGCCGGTGATGATAAATTCGTATTCTTTGTCGCCGATGACAGCTGTTATCCTGTCACCGATATGAGCGTCAAGGTCATTCAGGGCACTTATCGTCATGGCGATCTCATCATTTTTCTGCGGAGCACTGCCCTCGTCAACACGGAGGGTATCATTGGTATCGCCCTTTGTGGTATTAAGAAGGATATGTGCCTTTTTATTCTTGTATGCTGCCTCACTTCTTACGGATACCGATATTGTACATTTACCGGGCATACCATTTTCTGCGAGCAGCTTCTCCGTATCTGAAATAATATGTTCACATTCACTCTGGTCGCTGCAAACCTTAAATATAGTTTCGCTGTCAAGGATATGTGCTTCGCTTGTAGGAACGCCGAACAGCCAGAGTATTTTTTCGCTTTTCAGTGTCATTGCAAAATTCGACATAAGTGTTATCATAAGGATACACAGCGTGAATATCACTGTTATTATCCCGAATCTTTTCGGAGCACTCAGCACATCATTGACTGCCATAAATCCTGTAGACGGTAGCTTTGAACGGCTCAGATGCAGAATGCTTCTTCTGCCGAAGCGTTCACCTGTCTGACCGTTGCGTACAGCGTCGATCGGTGACAGCTTCTTAACTCTTCGTGTACAGCCGTAGCAAAACAGAAGTATCAGGGCTATAACAGCCGCAGTACTTATAAGTCCCATGAAGCTGCCGCTCTCGCTGATGAGCACCATATTATCAGATATAGCCCTCATCATCATATCGCCAAGCGGTATCGACCCGAAAAAGCCTGCCGCCGCACCAATAACGGATATCGCAAGGTATTTGATGATATACAGTCTGCGTCTACCGCCGTTATCTATTCCGACAGCCTTCATAACGCCTATCTCACGGAATTCCTCACTTATAGTAAAGCCGATAGTAAATCGCAGCACGACGAACGCCGTTATCATCAGTACAATGCTTATCACCATCATGATATATGCAGCTATCATATCGTAGAGATATATGCTTTTCATTTCGTCTCTTGTATTGACATATATGCCTTCATAGTCTTTGACAAGCTCTCTCACGCTGTCAGAATCAGAAGTCTTTACATAAAGCTGCTTGTAATTCATAAAGCGGATAGCCTCATCCTTGTCAAGATGATCATAGTCCTCGGAATTGATGATGAGATATGGATTTGCACTTGATTCTGAGCTGAACAAGGCTCCCTTGAACCGCCCCATAAATTTCAGCGTCAGCTTGCTGCTGCCCAGGGTCAGCTCTACATCATCACCCTCCTTGATGTCCGTATTCTGAAGAAAGGTTGCATTTGCATAGAAGCAGTTCCTGTCAACGCTTTCAATAATGTTGTTATCAGTATCAAAGTAGTTTATTGCCATCTCCTTGTCAGAGATCATAATTGCCGGGTTGATGAAATTATCGAGTTTTTTCCCATTATGCTTAAAATACTTAGAGCTGATAACAGGCAGCCAGTGTTCGGTCTTGACCTCATCTACAGAGGGAAGTGCTGATATCTTTTCCTCGGCGTCATTTTCTCCCTCGATCTGAACGATAACATCGGGAACATCTGATACATCGAAATAATGCTCGATACCTCCCGTCACTGCGACAATGTTATTGACCGCCGCCGAAGCGAACATCGAACACAGCACCACGAACAGCAGCAGGATAATATTCATGGTTTTCTTGCGTTTCAGGTCTTTTTTCAGTATCCTCCAAAACATAGTGTGTACCTCTTTTCCTGTATTGGTTTTCTCTATGTTCTGATTATAGCATGGTAATTCTTAACAAGTCTTTAACTTTTGAAAAGCTGAAATAAAAAAGCAGATCAGGGTCAGAAAATGCGGAATACCTTCCGGCAAAAAGGTCAGTGCATTAGGATCAAAGTAAACAACTGGATCGAAAAAAGCGATAGCCTACACGAAGATAAGCTATCGCTTTTTTATTTTTTACAGCCGTCTGAGCGGCATATTTTGTGCTTCACTCACGATTCATTTCTCGCTGTCTCTTATATAGTCAGCGAAGTATTCGTTAGAAATGAGTGAACCGCCGGTCGAAACATAGGCATAATACTGGAGAATAAGAGTTGCGTCGCCCGAGTCGATAAGCTCGTCACGGTTTATGTCGCCGACAAGGTACTGAAGCTCTGTTACCTCAGCTATTCCGCCGGTCGAAAGCTGTGCATAGAAGCTGAGCAGCTCCGAGGCATCATTTGCGTCTACAGTTCCGTCCAGATTGAAGTCGCCGAGCAGGTAGCCGTCCGGCTCAGTTGTGGTGACAGGCTGAGTAGTTGTCACCGGCTCAGTAGTTACGGTGACGGCTGTGGTCACTGTCCCGGACGTGCTTGCAGTTTCCGTTGTGGTATCTGCTTCTGTCCCACCGGCAGTTGTCGCCGTTGTATCTGTATCGGTCGTCTCTGTATCTGACGCAGCTGATGTAGCAGTTTCAGCGGTCTGAGCAGCTGTTGTGGTCTGAGTGGATATATCAGTCTGAGTAGCCGCTGTAGTTTCTGTAGTCTCTGTATTCAGAGTTGATGAAGTTGTTGCAGCCGTCACCGTACCCGATGTCACTATGTCCTCAGTGGTCTGGGTGGTGCTTGTCTCAGAGGTCGTGGCTGCAGTAGTTATGAGGTCTGTACTTACAGCTGTTGTCATGGTCGTACTCTCTGATGTTGTGTCAGATGCTGCCGTAGTTTCCGTTGCAGCCGTAGTCTGCGTTGTTGTCACAGTTGTCTCCGCAGCGGTCGTAGTGGTTCCCGGTGACGTATATACCTCAAAGACGAGCGTATCGTTTGCGGAAACTGTATTGTCCTCAGCGACCTGCTTCCACTGCTCGGCTGTACCGGCGTAGTTTATTGTCCTGTCTATGCCGTAGGTATTGAAGAATGCCGCAAATTCCTGCGTATGCTCCACGGAGTTGATGTTAATTTCCCTGAGGCTCATGTTGTTGCTGAATGACTGCTCGCCGATATTCGTAACGCTCTCAGGGATAGTAACGCTCGTCAGGCTGCTTAGCCCGTTGAAGGCAAAATCTCCTATGCTGGTAATTCCCTCCGGCAGCTCTATCTCCTTTATCTCATTTGCAAATTCCTTCCACGGCTGCGGAGATTCACTGCTGTAGTCATACATATCCCCCGAACCATAGATAGTGAGCACGCCGGTCTCCTCGTCGAATACATATCCCAGTCCGTCGCCGCAGTAGCCGTCAACAGCCGTAAAGGAGATCCCGTTGGATTCCGCATAAGCCTGTGCAGCAGAGCCGTCACTTCCGTATATCTGGAAATCCTCACGGGGCGAGAGGTCGGTGTCGTAGCCGATAGCATAATCGCCTATCTCAGTGATACTGTCTGTTATGACAATGCTTCCGTCTGTAATACTTCCTGCAAAGGTCTGCAAGCCTATTGAGGTCACAGTCTTCGGTATGACCGGTGTTTCGAGCAGAGTGAAATCCTCAAAGGCATGGTCGGGAAGCTTGGTAAAGCTGCCGTCAAGCTCAAGATTCTCAACAGAATCCGCAAGATCGCTCCACGGATACTTCCCCTCATCGCACTGGTCTATTTCGCCTGTGCCGAATACCTCAAGCGTTTTGCTCTCCGGGTCATAAACCCAATATGCAAGCTCACCGCAGCTGCCGGTCTGTGCAGAGGTGCTGACGTCCTTAATGCCCTTTATCTGCTCGTTCACATCAGCTGTAAGCTCTTCCCACTTCTCCTCAGTACCGGTGTATATGATATCCGCAGATGTTCCGGTATACAGCCCGTACCAGTCAGCAGACTGTATGCTCTCAGGTAAGATTATTTCCTTCAGTGAGCCGTCGCCGCTGACAACTCCGCTGCCGAGGCTGTTTATAGTTTCCGGCAGGACTATCGTCTCCAGCTTAGCATTATTGCTGAACGCCCCGTCCTCTATGGAATAGGTCGTGGATTTGATATAGACCTCCTCTAAGTTTTCAAGTCCGCTGAATGCGTTCTTTCCGATAGAGTACACATCGCCCTCAATGACGATACGCTTTATATCCTCGGTGTTCTGGGTGTATGGTCTTTCTCCGTCAACCACAGCCGGGATATTTCCTGTGCCTCTTATCGTCAGAGTGCCGGTCTTTTCGTCAAAATCACTGTAGTCTATAACGTTGGTGATTATCGGCACACACGTATAGGGGCTTATCCTGTATACCACCGGCACGGAGTTATTTGTAACGTACCATGTGATATAGCCGTCGTCAGATATTATCGGCTGGCAGTCAGAAAGCCTCATATCTGTTGTCTGTATCTCAGTCAGAGGGCTGCCGTACTGGTCGATGATCACGAGCTTTGTCGTTATATTCTTTATCTCGCCGTTGTAGCGTTCCTCCTCCTCCCACATGACCGCATAGATATTGTCATTGACCTTAACGAGCTGGGGAGTTCTTGTTGTTACATCGCCTACTATTTCAAGCAGTCCGTCAAGCTCGGATATCCTTGTTTTCTCCTCAACTCCGTCAGACGGGTCACGGGAATAGTAATTCGTGAGCCAGATCGTCCTCATATCCTTGAAAGCGGGGTCACTCACCGTCACGAACACGTCCCTGATACCCTGTGAGCTGTATGCAGGATCCTGCTTTGCGGAGTTGCCGACCATGAGCGAGCCGGAGCCTGTTGCTTCAAGTCCGCCTATAGAAACACCGGTGTCATTCTTGTGCTTTCCGGTACCGATTATGATTATCGGGAATGCGTCTGCCTCACGCACATTCGTAGTCGAGCTGACATTGCGTGCAAAGCGGTGCTCAACGATACTTCTTGGCGAGAAATCGCCGTGGTCAGCGGTATACACATAGCTGCTGTCAACAGCTATGAACTGATTGAAGCTGTGAGATACGATAGCACCTATGCCTCTTGTATCACGCTCCATAGTTTCCTTGTTTATGGCGAAAATCAGGTTGCCCTGGTGTACAGCCTCTCCCTCAGGGTATATGCTCCTATACTCAGTCCGTGAGGTGATGATGTAGAGCAGGTCTTCGCTCTCGGTCATTCTTGCGAATTTCAGCGATACGTCCGTCGCACCGATATCGGATATCTGACAGCTCTTCGGCTCAGTCCAGTCCTTGTTGTAGCGGACGACCCTGATTATCTCCTTTGTGTCGTCCTCATCGGGGTTCTCCTGCGAGAATACCAGATAATTATACGTACTGCCCTGATAGAAGCCTATGAAATATTGCAGGGGATTCTCTATCACACGGCTGCCGGTCATCTCGAAATCACGGGAATAATCCTCGATAAGCACGTTCTCACCGTACTTTTCGACACGTGAATAGCTTCCGTCCTCCTTCTGTACGAAATAGGACGTTATCCTGTGTGCAGCCGGGTCGTCATAGTAATTTGCAGAGATATTGCTGCTGATGTAGCCGTCAAGCGTAAAGCTCTGTGGCTGGAGCGTAAGGTAGCTGTGGGTATCCTCTGAAGTGATCGGGATACTCGTATAAATGCTATCGTCCATAGCAGAGCGGACAGTTACAGACGCCTCACCCTCGCTGTATGCAGTTACAACGCCTTCACCGGATACCTGAATTACAGACGGGTCGCTGCTCTCCCAGACAAAGCTTGTTGAGATACGTGGGTCAAGCTCGATGTCAAGCTTTACGGGGTCGCCTATGCTTATCCTCTCCGGCGGGTCGTGTATCACTATCCTCTGCGATGTCGAGGCTGTGTCAAGGTCGTAATATCTTGTATCATCACGCAGTCCGAGCGGATTCCGAGTAACAGAGCTGTCCGGCGTACCTGTGCCGTTATAGCTGCTCAGTGCAGCCCAGCTCTGGTCAGAGTAGTGATAATAGAATTTTATACTGCTGGTATTTGTGATACGCTTTCCGGCTTCATTTATCGCACCGAATATTTCCGGCATAGAGCCGTTGAATATGAGGGTGTTGATGTTATCGCAGCGGTCGAGACAGTTGACGCCTATTTCCTCAAGGCCGTCCGGAACTGACAGATACTGCAGCGAGACACAGCTGCTGAACGCACTTGTTCCGAGCTTTTTCAGAGACTCCGGCAGCAGCACAGTTTCAAGCTCAGACGCACCTGTCATGAAATTGCTGCCTATCTCAGTTATCCTGTTATCAAAAACGAGTTTTTTTATCCTGCCGGTCACAGGCTCAGAGTCTCCCTCAGCCTTTGCCCACGGAGCCTTGCCTTCGTCAGAATTATTGTAGCTATAGGTCGCACCCCAGCCGTATACTGAGAATGTACCGGTGTCTTCATCGAATGTGTATACAGCATTGTCGCCGCACACGCCGTCAGCGATGATGACCCTTATCCCGTTTGCCTCTGCATATTCCGCAGCCGGTGTACCCTCGAATGTGATTATCACAAAATCAGCGTAAGTCCGGTTCTCAGAGAGATATCCGAGTGCTCTTTCGTCAAGCTCAGTCGAGAACGAGCTGATATACACCTCATCAAGCTCTCCGCAGCCCTCGAATGCAGACGCACCGATGCTGAGAAGTCCCTCCGGAACATCGGCGTGATATACAGACGTACAGCCCTTGAACGCACTGCTGCCGATACGCTTCACATTTTCGGTTATATTTATTTCGCCAAGAGATGTACAGCCCTCAAATGCCGAGCTGCCGATCTCTTCAAGAGCCTCGTTAAAGACAACGGCTTTCAGCGATGTGCAGCCGGAAAAGCTGCCGTTACCTATCGTTCTGATACCGCTTCCGAGCGACAGGCTGTTTACTGCGGTAAAGCTGCTGAATACGCTGTCGCCGATGTGATCTATCCCGTCAGAAATGACGATCCTTTCAGCCTCAGCAGCATAGTCTCCCCACGGAGCATTTTCGATACTGCCGCTGCCGAATACCTGCAAGCACCTTTCAGCCGGATCATACGCCCAATATGCAGTCTCACCGCACTGTCCGGAGGTGCAGCCGAATTTCAGCAGCCCTTTGTTCACGGCGTATTCATTGTATACCTCATCGCTGATATCGCTGTACTCCCCGACAGACCCGGCATAGTACACACCCTTTACCGCTGGTGCATTCTCGGTATAAAGGCTTGTGGTCTGGCTGAATGCGAGCGATTTTGGAAATACAAGGTACTGCAAGCCGTGGTCAGCGTAGAATGCGTAGCTGTTGATATCCTCGATACCCTCCGGGAACACAGCCCATTCAAGTGCTGCACAATCCGCAAATGCCTGTGAATCAATTCTTTTTAGTCCCTTGCCGAGTGAGATATCATGGAGCTGCGGGAGGCTGTAGAAATCATTTCTTCCGACCGAGCGAATGCCGTCAGAGATGACAACTCTCCTTATGGTGCCGGATATGCTGTCCCACGGTCTGACTGAAAGCTCATCGTCTGTGTATGAGTATATATCGCCGCTGCCGACAATAGTAAGCACGCTCTGCCCGGAGATCTCGCTTTCTGTTATCTTATAGCCTGAGCTTTTTCCGCAGATACCTGCAACGGCTTCATAGCTTATCCCAGCCGCCGCAGCATAGCCTTCACCGGCACTTCCCGGAACGACATAGAGTGTCCTTTCTCCGGCTTCACCAAAGGCATTTTCGCCTATAGATGCCACACTGTCAGATATCACAACTTCCGCAGCACCGGTGCAGCCGATAAATGCACCCTCGCCTATAGCTGTAAGTCCGTCAGTCGGCAAGGCAGCGACATTTGTAAGATCAGCAAACGCATAATCCCCGACAGCAGTGATCCCGTCAGCAAGCACGATCTCAGTTATCTGCTCCCTCTCAGAATACCACGGTGCAGCTCCTCTTTCGTATGAAGCCACGGCACCTGTTCCGTCGATATGGAGCACTCCGCCGTCAGCAATGCTCCACCTTGCGTTTTCGCCGCAGCTGCCGGACGAGATACCGAAATTGATAACGAGCGAGTCGTTGGAGAACGCATTCTCCTTGATCTTTACCGCAGCCCATTCCTCCTCGGTGCCTGCATAGTTCAGCTCCTCAAGACCGGTCGAGTAGAACGCACCCGAGGCGATATTTTTCACTGATTTAGGTATCGTCACGGTTTTCAGGGAGTAGCACTGTATGAATGCACTGAATCCGATAGATACCACAGAATCGCTGAAAACGATCTTATTCAGATTTACTGCCTCTTTGAAAATGTTTGAATTGAGATGTGTTATCCCGTCCTCGATTATCACAGTTTCTATCTCACTCAGCACAGATGCCCACGGACGGGTCGCAGGGTCATCATAGGAGTATGTAGTTCCGGTTCCCCAGATCCTTGCGGTCGAGCCGCTTATAGTCAGGTACGCATTCTTTCCGCACTGCCATTCTCCCTCGGCATTTTTAACTGAGCTCTGCTCAGGAATCGGGACAGACTCTGCCGCCGACACTGCTGCCTCCGGTATTGCAGAAAATGTCAGGGTCAGTGCGAGCAAGCCTGCCAATATTTTCTTGCTTGTCATTATTTTCATCCTCCGGTGTAAAAAATAGCGGTCATAAGTTTACTATACGTATATTAGATAATATAATCTACAGCATATTATACATATTTTATCATCAATACACAGCTAATTTATTACAATTATTATAGCACAGCAGATTACGATTTGTCAATATTTTTCAAGTATTTTTGCAATATTATCCCAAAAATCAGGTGTCAGCCTTTTTTTCTGTATCCGGGGCTTGAATATTCTGTAAAAACGTGGTAAAATATACTGAGACTGATAATACTGTCCGGCACCTGAACAGAATACAGGATACCGTACAGACCGCCGGGAGGGGTAATATGCAGGAGCTTATCGACCGTATCGGGATCGCAAGTTTCATCCAGATAGTGATAGAGCTGTGGAACAGTGTATTTCTTATAATCATGATCTTTTCATTGAATATAAAAACAAAGCTTGACAGGAAGGAAAGAAAGTGGGATGTTGACGTCCCGTATACAAACGAGCTGCTCATTTTTTACAATGCGATCTTTTTGTACAATATTTTCAATGTGATATATATTATCTGGGATGGAGTTCCGTCTGCGGCAGGCTACTGGTGTGTTCGTATCTTTAACTTTCTTTACTACGCCGCAGGAGCGTTCCAGACATGGTTTTTCCTACAGCTGATAAAGAAACATATCGCTGTAAAGAACGGCTTCAAGTCACTTGAAACTGCTGTTCTGATCGTGCAGCTGCTTCAGATACCATTTCTGCTTCTGCTTGCTGTCACGCCGCTGACCGGTGCGTTGTACTATTTTGATGAGATGAACAGCTACATAAGAGGACCGCTGTTTCTGTGCTGGCACATCATGTCTATCGTATCGTTTCTGTTTATAATCATTGTATACATCGCCGAAATAAGATATACCGATCGCTTTTTACGGCAGATAATCTGCACTGCAACCGTCATTCCGATGCTCGGATTTCTCATGAATACTGAAAATCCGGAGCTTAGCTTCAATAATATTTCGGTATCAATAACAGCATTTATCCTTTATTTGTTTTATGAGAAGCACAGGACTGATGTTGCGGTAAAGCGGTCACATGAGCTTGACATATTACAGACGCAGCTTGCTGAGAAAAAGCTTGCCCTGGAGCAGAGCAAGAATGCTGTGCTGATAGCACAGATACAGCCGCATTTTATCAACAATTCCCTCATGGCACTGCGTTCAAGGTGCCGGGATTACCCTGAAATATATGAAAGTCTTACGAAGTTTTCAAAATATCTCCGTTCACATTTTGAAGCAATAGGCGATACAAAAACGATAACATTTGAGAAGGAAATGGAAAATGTTGAGGCGTATCTTGACCTGGAAAGGGAAAACTACGGCGACAGGCTTCAGGTAGAGTATTTTATCGAATGCGACCAGTTTCTTGTGCCGGCACTTTCCGTTCAGCCGCTCGTTGAAAATGCAGTGCGGCATGGTATCGGTACGTTTGAGGAGGGCGGTACTCTGTTCATCAAGGCGTTCAGACATGATGAAAATATCTGTATCGAGATAATTGACGACGGTTCCGGAATGTGCAGTATCACTGAACAGCAGAAAAAGAGGAGAGGGATAGGAATTGAAAACGTCCGCTCAAGGCTTCAGCTTTCGGATATGGGAGATCTGGAGATCATACGGAACGAGCATGGAACTACCGCAAGGATAACAATAGAGAATGTACAAGGAGGAACAGAATGATAACCTTATCTGTGGACGACCAGAGATCAGTGACCGATCTTATGCTGTATATGCTAAAAAAGATCGACCCTAACGGTACGCATATGAGTGCGTCAAATATGACGCAGGCATACTCGCTTCTGAATGACGATGTGCAGGTTCTTTTCCTTGACATCGAAATGCCGGGTGAGAACGGTATCGACGCAGCACCTGTATTGAAGGAAAGGTACAAAAAGCTGAACATCATCTATGTGACAGGTCATCCTGAGTATGTATTTGAGGCGGTGGGAATGCATCCGAGCGGCTTTCTGACAAAGCCGGTGTGCGAGGAGGATATTATCCGTGAGCTTCAGGAGCTGCGGTTTCCTTTGGAGACGTTAAAAAGCCCCCTGAGGGTACAGTGCAGTCCGTTTGCGTTATTTACTGACGGAAAGCCGTTTGATTTCAACCGCAGCCTGACCGTTGAGCTTTTCGCATATCTTGTTTACAGGGAGGGGGCATTCTGTACGAATGGTGAGCTGCTCGGTATCCTGTGGGACGGTGATCCGGATAAGCAGGGAAATCTGCGTCAGCTCGTGCTGGATATGAGAAATTCTCTGAGAGAGATCGGTGCGGAGTGCGTGATCGTAAAAAAATACGGTAAGATAGGCGTGGATATGGGTGCGATAGAGTGCGTTGGCAGTCCGGCTGAGATCATAGAACAATTCCACTGGTATTAACATCTTGCCATTGCGAAAGCTCTGCACTGATATAGTTGTTGACAATGAAGCAGCGTATAATTACTAATATAGATCAGAATTTACAGGGGGATATAATCAGTGAGAAATATTATTGCTGAATTAGTCAGACTTGGAAAAATCCCAAACAACGACGATATTTCAGATGAGCTTTTCAGCAAGTATACTGAGTTGATCGAGAATGCCGAACCACTTACTTATGATGAAGCAGAGGCTTTAATCGTGTTATTTTCTGATGATTGTCTATTATCTGATAAATGCTTTTATTTGAATGAACAATTATTTATGTTAATTGAGAGCGTTGATTATCAGTATGTTGACAGATATAAAAAACTTATATCAAAATGCAACAGCAATTATTACAAAGAATTATTTGAAGCAAGACTTAACAACTATATTCAATATCTAAAAAAGAAGTAAATTCTGATTTATCTCAGCAGCATAAATAAACACGATGCCCCGGAGCGTTTCAGAACCGCTTCGGGGCAAAACTTCTATATGGGTATCTGTCTGAGGCAGCCGGTCTTTTTGTTTCAGAGCCTGCTCAGTATTTACTTCTCATAGTACAGTATCCTGCCGCCAAGCTCATCGAACGTTATGCTGAACTGTGCTGTAGTCAGGGTATTGCTACCGCCTGTATTCGGGTCACGATAGGTAAGGCTGGTGCCGTCATGACCGCACACCACTATTGCGTGCTCTCCGCTCGGCCAGTTGACTGTCTCGCCGGTCAGGTAGTCGCTCCAGCTCACAAGATACTGTATTCCTCTGTCCGGCTTTGTTGTGTACCATGCAAGCACCGGTATCCCCCTGTCCAGGAGTGAGATGATATCATCTGTTGAAGCCCCGGTCGTCGTTATTGCTCCGCTCCGGAATTTCTCTGCTGTCTGGGCAAGCGGTTTGTTGAAAACTCCGTATGAGTAGTCATTTCTCGGGTCACCTACGAACTCCCGCTCAGGATTCGCTCCGTACATCATTCCGCCGCTCCAGTAGGGGAGGGGTCCCTTAGGCAGTGCTTCAACGATATCCTCTACAGTGACCGATGTTCCGTAGTATCTCAGCAGCATATACAGTGCCACGCTTTCACAGCCTGTCGGATAGTCCGGGTGCTGGTCATACTCAATGACATCGAGCATTACCGGCTTGCCTGCATTATTCTGCCGCTCTATCTCCTCAATGACCAGTCTTCTCAGCATTGTCAGGTCGAACGAGTCTATCCTCATATCCCGGTTCAGGTCAGTGTTCAGGCAGTTGTTCAGCTCCATTCCGCCTGCACCGAGAAGATATCTCCCAAGCATTACTAAATCGGCAGTATTGACCTGTTTATCGCCGTTTGCGTCACCTGCGGAGATATAGTCATAGTCGCTTTCGCTGCCGGCAACAGTGAAGTCTGTCCGCAAAAGCTCAGCCGCATTGCCTGACGAATCAGCTGCCGTCAGAGTCAGTGTATAGCTGCCCACACCGAGCGATGATATATCCAGACCGCTGCTGATAAGCCCTGAAATATCGTATTCCGAGCCGGAGGGCTGTACCTCGGCAGAAAGCACAGCAGCTCCGGTATCATTGTCGGTTACCACGCCCTGGATATGTGTTATACTGCCGGCAGGGGAGAGCGTACCGCTCAGAGTGCTGAAGCCTGCCGGAACGAACCATTCCGGGTATTCAGCATTCACGATCTTCAGCTCCGGCGTACCCTCTCTTACAAACTGTATCAGCTCCGTGCTTACATAGCCGCTTATGCCGTTATAGACCACAGAAGCCCAGCTGCCCTCAAAGCCGCTTACATAGAACTCTCCGCCGGCAGGTATACCCCCGATGACTGACGATGAGCCGTCCGCACTCTGCCTGATATTCAGGGAGCTTGTCACCCCGTAGGTCGTATAGAATCCGGTCTGCCGGTTCTCCTGACTGAGCAGCTGGATATACTGAGCACTTACATACCCCGTAATACCATTATATGAAGCATAAGCCCAGCCGTTCACAGGTGCTTCTGCACTGAACTGAGCCCCGGCGGGTATCGTTCCGAGAACAGTGGACGAGGTGTCCGGACTGCTGCGGATATTCAGAAAATCATCAACTCCGTATGTTGTATAGATACCAGCCGTCACCTCCTCAGCATACGCAGTAATGCTATTTATATATGCTGAATGCTCTGTATTTATTCCCGTGACAGCACAAAGCAGCGGTGAAGCCAGCACTGCCGTTATCACCGCTGTGATCTTTCTTTTCATTCTGTTTTTCCTTTCATTTTATGTCGTTATAGACGGTATATCACTTGCTTCCGTAAAGCTTCTGGATCTGCTCTATGACCATTTCAAGTCTTTTCATTGGCAGAAAAAACATCTCCTCCGAATTGACCCTCGGAGTGCCGGCTTTTTGTGCCGCATCGAGTACATGAGCCGCCGGATATCTTTCGAGCAGCAAAAATGCGTTATTCCGTTTCATCAGGGCAAAGTACAGAACAAAAATGCTGTTGACATACAGGCTGTCAAGATCGCTCAGACTGCTGTACTTTACATCTGAATCTCTGGACGCAAGCAATATCTGTATCGGGTGGTTCTTTTTTATTTCTGCCTTTACAACACTCTCGTCCCTTACTATGTTTGGATCGAGCTTCGGGTGTCTGATATCACGGCGTATCAAAAAGCTCCGTATCTGCTTCATCATTACCGCAAGCTCAAGGTAGTCCTTGTTGCTCCACTTGCTGAGTGAAGCTATCTGGTCGAGTCTGTGGTCTATCAGATCTGCGGCAGTCGTTATCACCCAATCCGGATAGTGTGTTATGCCCTTTGCGGTATCAAGCTTCTCCTTGGTGATTATAGGATCGTCCGGCATAGGGTCAGACGCTTTGAAGTGCGGCTTGCTGCCCTTGCTGATTTCACCGAAAGGGGAGCTGCCGCCGGACTGCTGCTTTGTGAACGGGGAGCCGTTTTTCTCCTGCGGCTTTTTTTCCTCAAACGGAGACTTGCCGCCTGAGGGGATCTTCGTGAACGGAGACTCGTTCCTTTTCTGCTCACCGAACGGCGAGCTTCCGCCGGACTGTCCGGGCTTTTGCTTTTTGAACGGTGAGCCGCCCGGTGTCGTGCTCCTTGTATCACGCCTTGCTGTTTCACCCTTCAAGCCTCTGTAGCCCCTGACTGCATTCACAAGCGATTCCGACAGGCTTTCAGCGTAGACCTCGTTTATCAGCTCCTCATCGACCAGATAGTACCGCAGCCGGTTTTTGGCTATGTCCAGACCTGAGGCACCTGACGCATCGTGCAGATCGGAAAGCACCTTTTCACTGAGGCGTTCCATGAGATGTATCTCCTTGATGAACTGTCCCTCGGAAAGATCGCAGAGGTAGGCGTGCAGGATATTCCTGTCACAGAGTATATCCATGCTGCCGTAGAGCCTGAAGACCTCTATCAGCAGCTCAGAAAAAGTACCCATTTCACGCCCCCTTTACTTTTGACGAAATACAGCTTTACTGTATCTCGATATACACATTATGCGTTACCGGAGAGACCCTTGCCTTTGCAGCCTTTCCCGGTCTTACTTTTTTCATGCCCTCTATGACGGCATTCAGTATCTGCTCGGCGGTCGGCATTTTATTCCTTGCGTACTTGAATGCCACGAAGTCATTGCCCTCACGCAGCTTCTTTTCGGTAAACGCCGTAACATCGTCAAGACTTCTTACGAAAAGTCCGTTTCTGAAGTAATAATTATAGGTATGCTGGGTACACTCCGGATATATCCAGTTGTTCCAGCTGTGGTCGAGCCCTATCATGGAATCGTCAAGATTCATATACTCAAAGTAATACTTTGTCTCGCCGTTCTCCTTGATATCCCATGTCACGTCCAGGTGATAATCGCAGCCGTCATCGAGCTTTACTATGTTCCATGCATGATTGTCTCCAGCCCACGAAGCACTTGCAGCACCGATAACTACAAAGCACTTCAGACCGCAGTAATCCGCAAGCAGCTTGAAGGCAAGCGATATCCCCCAGCATACAGCCTTCTTGAGCAGCAGGGCTCCTATGACGTTGTATGCCTCACCGACGATCTTTTTGTGATTTGCCGCATCATAGTCATACTTGATATTGCGGACAAGATAGTTGTGTATCTCAAATTCCTTCCTGTAGGCACTCATGTTATCAGTGATATACCTCTCCTTGAAGAGAAGACAGCCCTTGTGAAGCCTTTCGTCATACTGCTTTATCTGCTCGTCCGTGTAAATATATTTAAGAATCAGCTCGGAGTGTGTGCTGTAGCCGCATATACGTATAGTATAAGGGTCGAGGTAGTAGAACGACGGACAATCGCTGTATACCGCCCAGAGTATCGCCTTTGCGTAGTCGCAGGTCAGACCCTTTTTCAGCCTGACGGACTTCTCCTTTTTGCGGAGTGCCTCATACACCGCAAGATAAGCCTGCTTTTCTTCCTTGTTCAGTGCGAGGTAATAATATTTTACATACTCATCAAGCATTGTCGCCCTCCTCAGCTATCGGTTCAGCCGCCGTTTCTGCGGCAGTATCCTCATTCTGTGCAGCACTCCCGTCACCGGTATCCTCACTGCCGTCCTGTATCTGCCCAGGCTCCGGCATATCCTCACTCAGATCAGCAGCATCTCCCTGCGGCTCAGACAAGCCGTCCCAGGGTTCGTCTGACGTCTGCGAGATGTGTGCTGCGTCCTTTCTTTTCCGGCGTTTTTCTCTGCACTCTCCGGCAATCTTTTCGATAACGGAAACGTCGATGATCCCCACCATTGAGGTATCGTCGCCCTTACCGTCACGGGTTATCACGGGAAGGAAATCCTCCACTTTCTTTTTTCCGGCTTCAAATCCGTTCCCGAAGCCGATAACAATGCTCTCATACAGGTCTGTCAGCAGCTCACGGCTCACATAGGAATCGTCTACTCCGTCGCTTGCAGCGAATAACGCAGCCGGCAGCTCAGTGCTGAAGACATGGCAGAAATGCTCCATAGCGTCCTCAAGACACAGCGAGGTGCTGATGTTGAACTGACAAAGAGGGTCAAGCTCAAGTGCTACATCGGTACTGCCGTCACGTCCGGTCTTTACAGCGTAGCCGTCGCCCATTTGTATAACGAACCAGAACCTTTCCGTAGCTGCGGTGATGATGAGGGTCGCACCGTAGGCGTGAGGATACAGATCTCCCCGGTATCTTGTGCGGTATTTCGGTGAAAGCGGTGCAAGATCCTCCTCGGTGAACGGATCCTTGTACCTGTCCTCCTCAACCATATTGCTCCATTCCACAAGTATGCTCTCCTCAAGACGGTGAAGATACTGCTCAGCCGAATCCGGATCGTCAAGCTCCGAAAGAGGCAGAAGTGAGCTGTCACAGCTGCCGTGCAGATCAAAGGAGGAGATGAACTCCCTCACACAGCGGAGCGATACCTCAACCGCAAATGCAGAGCCTCTGTCCGAGCGGAAATACTGCGGAGAGCCGTGTCCGTCTGACACGACAGCGATGACCATATCGTCGTCCTCGTAGCTCCCCACGGAGTCCTGGCAGACCTTTCCGCTCCTTACGTGCTCCCTTCCGATAACGCTCGATGTGAATGCTTTGAATCTTTTCATCATAGACTCCTTTCAATGAAGTAGTCAGAGTATCATCACCAGTTGGTTCCGAAGGGGTCCTTGCCCTTGTTCTTTCCGGTAGTTGCCGGATCGACCTGTGCGTTCTTCTTTGCCTCCTTCTTTACATCCTTAGCCATTTCCTCAGGATCCTCAGAGGCATTTGTTGTAGCGGAGCGTGTGTTGAACTTTGAAGCTACTACAGAGATCTCCTTGAGATACTCCCTGAGCTTAACAGCGTTATTTACCTCCATTACAAGCTCATCTGACTTAGAGCCGGTGAGCTTCATGAGAATGCTCTTATTCTCCGGTTCATTTGCGTCCTTGCCGATAGCGAATGAGAATTTGAGTGCATACTTGTACCAGTTGTTCTCGGAGAGCTTCTTCAGCTTGGACTCCCATTCATCTGTAGGTGCTCCGTCGCTGAGGAAAATGATGACCGGGCGTACAAAATTATCGCCCTTGAGGAAGTGATCCCTTGAAAGCATCCAGTCGAGCTTTGTGAGTGCATCGCCGAGTGCAGTCAGTCCTCTGTTGGTGGTTATCTCATACTTGAAATCAGCTGGTGAGACGGGAGTTTTGGTGATTATCTTTGCACTGGTGTCGAACGTAATGCAGCCGATCTTGATATCTGCGTCATCGTTGCTCTTTGAGATCTCATCAAGAAGACCCATTATCTCCTCAAGAGCCGCATTCACTGTCTGTATCTTGTCGCCAGCCATGCTGCCGGAGTTGTCCACAACATAGAACAGCGGCATGGTCTTTTTCGGCGGTGCCGGCAGATCCTCATCGTCGGCATTGTTTATACGGAGATCAAGGTTGTCAGTGTTCATAATTATTACCTCTTTTCATTTGATTGATAAAGCTCATATAACTTTCAGCTCTATATGTGTGCCCCTTGCCATTATGTCCATTCCGTCCTCAAATTCGGCTTCCTCACCGCCCTTCAGCTCTGTCATTCTGCCGCTTTTGTAGCTTATGCTCCACAGGTCGTCCGAACAGTTCTTTACCGCCGGCACACCTGCTGAGTTGCGTACCAGCTCAAAATACAGCCTTGAGGAGTTCTTTGTTGTATCATCTACGATGAATTCGGTTATCTGCGAGCCGGGGACCACAGGAAGCTCGTAGTTGTTGTTGATAAAATGCACCGGTGATGAGCAGAGCTTTCCGCACTTGCTGCATCTGACGCTGTTCTCAGCCTCAAGGAACACAGTCCTTCCGCAGTCGTGGCACCTTACAGTACACGCATCGAGCTGAGAAAAGGCTATGAGCCATACAAGGTCAGCCGGACGCCGTTCGGGATTTTTTATCCCGTTTTTTGAGAAGGTCTGCATGAACAGCTGCCTTATATAGTCGGGGTATCTCGGCCAGAGCACCATTACAGCCTTGTTGAGCTGAGGTATCGGAGAATTTCTGTTGTCGTCCTTATCGAAAAGGAAGACCGGATCGCTGCCGTAGAACAGCTTCTCACGCTTAGGGGTCATGCACGGAACGCTGGTATATTTTCCCTCAAAAGGATGCTGTCTGCGGAAAAGCAGCCTGAAAAGCACAACAGCGAGCGAGAATCTGTCAGAGCATCTGTCCGGGTTTGCACCAAGAACGACCTCCGGAGCCATATATCTCATCTTTCCGCCAAGACCGAAGTTCGTTTTATTGACGGAGACGTTATCATTGTCGCAGATCAGCACATCACCGGTCTCAGGGTCTATGAAGAAATTGCCGTTGTTTACGTCCTGATAGCTGTAGCCGTTGTTATGCAGAGCACGAAAGCCCTCGGTTATATTGATACAGGCTCTGAACATTTCGTGATATGACGGGAACAGGGTAGTGCCTCTGCCGTAGGCGTTGTAGAATTCGGTCAGCTCCTTGTAGTTGTCGGGGATAAGCTCCATTATGTAGCCGAAGCAGCTTGAAGGATCGCCGTCCCACTTGAGCACATCATCTATCCAGACGAAGTTCCTGGCTGGAGGAGCATTTGAAGCGTTGCGTCTGAGATTGTCATAGAATCCCCTGATCGTGCCCTTTTCAGCCATTTTCTCCTGATACGTCTCATGATAGATCTTCATGGCTTTGGGAGTGCCGGCATAATCGACAAGGTACACCCTGCCCTGACCTCCGTCGCCGATCAGATGATCGACTGTGACCTTACAGCCCTGAATGGTAGTGAGGACAGTACCCTTTTTAAGTTCCATAAATTGACCTCCTTCTTTTTAAAAGCAGAATCATAATATACACTTTTATACCAACATTATATCACATTCGTTCAAAAATTACAATAACCAACAAAAATTTTTGTTTTTATCCGGCCGTTTTGTAGCTCTGCACAATATACGGTGTTTGCATTTGTTGGCTTTAGCCATATAAAAGTCAGGGAACGTACAGATTTTTTGCCGTATCAGGTCTGCTTCGTCACGCATAAAGTCTCTCCGGGTCAATAGATTTACTGTTGCAGGCAACACAATATATTGTGTCAATAGGTAATTTGCATAATATTCTGATACACCAACGGAAAATCGCTGAAAAACTCAAATTAAAAGAAAAAATTGTCAGAAATCCACAATTATGGAACCGAAAAATATGATTTTGATTGTCTATATTCGTGATTGACAAGCCGGAAAATTTGTATTATACTAATATATGCTACATGAAAGAGAGAAAAACGTGCAACACAATATATAGTGTTTTATGGTGTTTTGAAAACAGCGTTTCAAAAATATCCTGAACAAAAATGCTCCGGGATACGGAGAGCATGGAAACTGCAGAACGACCAGAATTAACCCGTTATAGTCTGAAAATAATGAGAAGAGGAGCTGTGTCATGATCGTACATATCATAAAAAGAGACGGCAGAAGGGTGCCGTTCAATATCGAGAAGATAGCTAACGCTGTGTTCAAGGCTGCGGAATCATGCGGCGGAAGCGACATGGAGACTGCCATGCAGATAGCTGCACAGGTCTGCAAGCTGTATGAGGATACTCACCCGGACGGTGTGCCGACTGTTGAGGAGATACAGGATCTCGTTGAGAAGGTGCTTATCGAAAATGGTCATGCCCGTACTGCTAAGGCTTATATCCTCTACCGGCACGAGAGGACACGCTCCCGTGAGATGAAAACTAATCTTATGTGCGTGCTTAATGAGCTGACGTTCAGCACCGCAAAGGAGAGCGATATCAAGCGTGAGAATGCAAATATCGACGGCGATACAGCTATGGGAACTATGCTCAAATACGGCTCTGTTTCGGCAAAGGCTTACTATGAGATGTACGTCCTCGACCCGGAGCACGCCAAGGCTCATCGTGACGGCGATATCCATATCCATGACCTCGATTTCTACACACTCACGACTACCTGTACTCAGATAGACCTCAAGAAGCTGTTCAGGAACGGCTTTTCTACAGGTCATGGCTTCCTGCGCGAGCCTAACGATATTTCGAGCTATTCAGCCCTCGCCTGCATCGCCATACAGTCCAACCAGAACGACCAGCACGGCGGACAGAGTATCCCGACGTTTGATTACGCTATGGCTGAGGGTATCAAGAAGACCTATGCAAGCAGATATGTACAGAACATTGCAAGGGGTCTTTGTCTGCTCGCCGGTGCGGAGAATGCAACGGAGACTGCAAAGAGTATAAAGGCTGATATTGAAGAAAAATACGGGATAAAGCCCGTCCTCGCCAACGATAACGGATATCAGGAGAAGGAGCTTGAGTACCTTCTTGAATATACCGACAGGGCTTCGGCAGAGAAGATACAGCTCTTTGCACAGAAGAATGCCGAAAAGGAGACTGACCGGGCTGCATATCAGGCTATGGAGGCACTTATCCACAACCTTAACACCATGAACAGCCGTGCAGGTGCTCAGACTCCGTTCAGCTCCATAAATTACGGTACAGATACCTCGCCTGAGGGCAGAATGGTGATAAAGAATGTCCTTCTCGCTCAGGAGGCAGGACTTGGAAACGGCGAAACACCGATATTCCCGATACATATTTTCAAGATAAAGGAGGGCGTGAACTATAATCCGGGCGACCCGAACTACGACCTGTTCAAGCTTGCGTGCAGAGTATCTGCGAAGCGTCTTTTCCCGAATTTCTCGTTCATCGACGCTCCCTACAACAAGCAGTATTACAAGGAGGGCGACCCGGACACCGAGATCGCATACATGGGCTGCCGCACAAGAGTTATCGGCAATAATTATGACCCGGACAGACAGATAGTCACCGGCAGGGGAAATCTGAGCTTCACCTCGATAAATCTGCCGAGACTTGCGATCGAGTCAGACCATGATGTTGATAAGTTCTATGAGAAGCTCGACGCCATGATGAACCTTGCTATCGCACAGCTCGATCACAGATTCAGGATACAGTGCAAGAAGAGAGTCCGCAATTTCCCGTTCCTCATGGGTCAGGGCATATGGATAGATTCTGACAAGCTCTCGCCTGAGGACACTATTGATGAGGTACTCAGACACGGCACTCTTTCAGTCGGATTTATCGGACTTGCTGAGACACTGAAGGCTCTCATCGGAGCACACCATGGCGAATCTGAGGAGGCAAGAAAGCTTGGGTTACAGATAATCGGCAGAATGAGGAAGCGGCTTGATGACGAATCTGCAAAGACAGGGCTGAATTACTCTCTGCTCGCAACTCCGGCTGAGGGACTTTCCGGCAGATTTGTGCGTATGGACGCAAAGAACTACGGCGTGATCGAGGGTGTTACCGACAGGGATTACTACACCAATTCGTTCCATGTACCGGTATATTACCCGATAAGTGCATTTGAGAAGATAAAAATAGAGGCTCCGTACCACGAGCTGACCAACGCCGGACACATCAGCTATATCGAGCTTGACGGCGATCCGCTGGAGAATCTGCCGGCGTTTGAGAAGATAGTCCGCTGCATGAAGGAGAACGGTATCGGCTACGGTGCGATAAATCATCCTGTCGATCGTGACCCGTGCTGCGGATATACAGGAATAATCGGTGATGTGTGCCCTTGCTGCGGAAGACGTGAGCACAGCGACAATACCGCATTCGACCGTATCCGCCGCATTACCGGATATCTCGTAGGTACTCTCGACCGCTTCAATGACGGGAAGAGAGCAGAGGAGCATGACCGGGTTAAGCATGATACCTGAGAGGAGAGCTATGTCTGAACTAAGGATAGCCGGGCTCGTCAATGATTCTATCGTTGACGGTCCCGGCATCAGATATACTATTTTTGTACAGGGCTGTCCGCACCACTGTCCGGGCTGCCATAATCCTGATACTCACAGCTTTTCCGGCGGAAGTATAACAGATACGGGAGAGCTTCTGGAGAAAATAAAGCAGAATCCGTTGCTTGACGGAGTAACGTTCAGCGGGGGAGAGCCGTTTTGTCAGGCTGCTGTACTTGCAGAGCTCGGAAAACAGATAAAGCAGCTTGGTCTGAATATCGTCACCTACACCGGCTACACCTTTGAGGAGCTGTATTCCGGGAGTGAGGATAACGGCTGGGGAGAGCTGCTTGACGTTACGGATATCCTGATCGACGGCAGATTCGTTCTGGAGCTGAGGGACTGGAATGTGAGATTTCGTGGCAGCAGCAACCAGAGATATCTTGATTGCCAGGAGAGTCTCCGGCAGGGGAGAGCGGTATCGGCTGAGCAGGAATGATACGTATACAGCAAATTAAAAGGCTTGCGGTGTAATTCACCGCAAGCCTTTTGCTTTCAAAAATATTCCGCCTTGCCGTCATATAGTGAATAAAACCCGCACTAAAGCAGGTGGGTAAACGCCCATGTGATTCTCGCTCCCTTCGTCTGTATCCGAATGTAAACACCCGGGCAGGAGGTCTGCAGTCCACACACGGAGCCGAATTCCCTTAAAAAATGTGTTGGATCATATGAACTATAATTACTCGAACAAGGCAGAATATTTGCATGATATACAGGCATTCTGATGTGCATATCGACTGAATGTCACCTCAGTATCCCTGTCTGTATGTATATTATATCACAGCGTTTTAAAAAAATCAAGTCTTTTTTTAGAAAAAACAGAAAAATTTTCAGAGACCTTGTCTACTCGTCATATCCAGTCGCTTCTTTCATTCGCTGGATAAAGTATTCCGAGACCTTGACATATTCCAGATTGTCCTCGATCGTTACAAGGAACTCCTCACCGTCCTCCTCAGCAGACTTGAGCAGGACAATATCAAGATCAGCGTTCATAATGTCATCGACATCGTATTCCGGTATCATGGCGTAGTAGCACTCTCCGTCAAGCTCGGCGTAGTCGATAAGCTCGAAATTCCGCTTATTTCCGTCATCGTCGATAAGCTCGAACAGCTCCGGCGTATATTCGTTCATATATGGATAATTCATAATTTTCTCCGTTCCGGCGTACAGCCTTTATGATTTAAGTTCATTATACTATATAAGCTGCGGAAAAGCAAGTGGAAAAGAAAGTCTTGTTGGAAACGCACAAATTTATCTGTGAGTTTTGTGCAGACTGAACGAATTTCATCAAAATTATCCATTTTCTTTAAAAATACTGTTGACATTTCACTAAAGCTGTGGTAATATATAATTAAGGAAAGGGAAGAACAAGGGATAGCAAAAAGGATCCGGCAACAGTCGGGTCGCAGCAGATCCTGAGTTTCCCCGAAGCTGAATTTACTTGGACTGAGGAAGGCTTGAAGATATTTCATGTGAGAGCGGTTTGTCGGAGAGCTGGAATCAATGTAAATTATTCTATGCGGAAAGGTGAGTGAGTCCGATGGCAAATAGGTTAATTTCATCACAGCAGCGTGAAGCCTGCGGGCTTGCTGATTGACAGGATCTGAGTGAGGGAATATAGGTCAGATGACTTGTTCCAGTGAATTGTATATTCAAATAGTAAGGGATCAGTTCAATTCAGACAGACGCATTGCTGAAGGAAACGGCTTCATGTCTAAGCTCATAAGAGATACAGGCGAACCTGAAATTCCGACGTGAGTCTTTAGATATATTCGTTCATTAGGAAAACTGCTGTTACAGACGATAGAGGTCTGAATAATCCAGTGAGGTATACTCCAATGAGATAATCAAGCTTGTTTCTGGGTCGTTTATCCCTGAGTAAAAGGGAAATATTTCAGAAGGGTGAGTCCCATGAGAGTCTGAAAGATTCTGGTAAAACAGAATGCGATCACATAGCTGGTTCTGACTTGTATAGATGTAAAGTGATTGATCTATCAGTCTTAAAGGTAAATTAGCTAACTTGTGTGGCGGAATATCCGCATAACAAAATTGAATAAAACGGGAGCCTCAGCCGTTGGAGCTGAGGCTCTTTGCTTTTTATTACGCATTTCTCATTTCTTATTGTCCGCTGTATCAGCTGCACCTGTTATTCTCCGGCGATATTCCAACGCCGCCTGTTCCTGCCGGTTATCACCGAATTTGTAGTAAACGTGCCCGGCAAGTGCATCGGGAAGATATTGCTGACAGACATAGTGGTTCGGAAAATCGTGCGGATAAAGATAATGCTGACCCCTGACAGCCGCTCCCTCTCCGTCAAGGTGGACGTTCTGCAAATGCCGTGGAAAATCAAGTGCGTCGCTGCCCTCAAGGTCACGTATTGCTGCGTCTATAGCAAGATATGCACTGTTCGATTTCGGGGCAGTAGCGAGCAGGATCACAGCATCAGCTATCGGCAGCCGTGCCTCCGGGAGTCCGAGCTGCAATGCCGAATCCACGCACGCCTTGACGATCGGTATTGCCATAGGGTAGGCGAGTCCGATATCCTCTGCCGCAATGCACAGCAATCTCCGGCAGACAGACGTAATATCCCCCGCCTCCATTATCCGTGCAGCGTAGTGCAGAGCCGCATTCTCATCAGAGCCACGGACAGACTTGTGGAATGCCGAAAGCAGGTCATAGTGCTGGTCGCCGTCACGGTCGTATCGCATATTGCTACGCTGCGAAAGCAGCCTGAGCGAATCCTCGGTTATGACGAGCTTTCCGTCTCTTTCCTCACCGCATACCGCACAAAGCTCCGCAGTATTCATGGCTTTCCGGACATCTCCTCCGCAGCCGTATGCAATAGTTCTGACAGCCTCGTCGCTTATAACTATATCCGTGCCATTCTCCTCTCCAATCATACGGAAGGCACGCCTGACAGCCGGTATAAGCTGCTCCGCCGTTACAGGCTTGAATTCAAACACAGTACACCGGCTTATAACAGCGTTGTATACAGCGAAATACGGATTGTCCGCAGTTGATGCGATAAGCGTTATATCGCCGTTTTCGATGTATTCAAGCAGACTTTGCTGCTGTTTTTTGTTAAGGTACTGTATCTCATCGAGGTAGAGAAGTATCCCGTTTTCTGAGCCGAATGTGCCTATCTGAGCCACCACGTCCCTGATATCCGATGTAGAAGCACTCGTTCCGTTGAGCTTATGCAGCGACATTCCGCAGTTTTCAGCGATTATCCGTGCGACAGTGGTCTTTCCGATACCCGAAGGGCCATAGAATATCATATTCGGTACCTTGCCGCTTTCGATTATTCTGCGGAGCGGTTTTCCGGGAGCGAGGATATGCTCCTGACCCACAACATCATCGAGCGTTTTCGGGCGTATTCTATCAGCTAATGGTGCTGGCATTGTCATTCTCCTTTTTTTAATATACCATTTTAGAAAAATGTTTCTGCGATAAATCAGAATTTGCCGCCGTTTTACTGAACAGGCGTATGAAATATACGCCTTGACATACCGTATACGCCGTGAGTATACGCCATTTTTTCCGAAATACAGGCAAATACACGCCTATACGCCGTATTTTGCAGTTGCTCTTTATTTATAATTTATTTTGTCTTCGGATATCAATTATTTATTTTCTCGTAAGAAGTATAATATAAGGCGTATAGGCGTATATAAGGCTATATACAGCCATTTATTGCGTATACTCACGGCGTATGGAGGCGTATATGGCGTATGTAACGGCGTATATTTATCCGAGGCAAATTCCGATTTATCTTAGCACCACAATTCCTAAAGTGGCTTTTTAACTAAGAGCTTTTCCGGAACAGCGATATACCGCCCGTCCCTTTTAATGTACCTGAGCGGAACAGATTCCCCCACGGCAGGCAGCTCTTCTCTGCGGATAGTCATATACATTGCCTCGACAGTTCCCTCCTCAGTGCTGTACTTCACGACAATGCGACCGCCTTTGGAGTGAGCCAGCAGCAGTTCCCTTAATTCTTCCGGGAGCTCTGGTGAGGGCTTATACGGTTCAGTGCTTGTGACAGTACCTGTCGTCTGCACACCTTTTTTGAGCAATGTTTTTCTGAGCTTTTCGTATTTTGAGTTTCCAAACATAATTTTACTCCGAAAATCTGAAACAGGGACAGACAGCGTGTCCGTCCCTGTATTCATTACAATTACTTATAGAGCGGGAACTTCTCGCAGATAGCAGTAACACCTGCACGTATCTCGTCAGCCTTAGCCTCGAAATCAGTAGCACACAGGTAGATATACTCAGCTATCTTCTCCATCTCCTCAACTCCAAGACCTCTTGTAGTAACAGCAGGAGTACCTATTCTTACACCGCTCGTTACAAACGGCTTCTCCGGGTCATTGTGGATAGCGTTCTTGTTGACGGTTATGTACACCTCGTCAAGACGGTGCTCAAGCTCCTTGCCGGTAATGTTGAACGGACGCAGATCAACGAGCATGAGGTGATTATCTGTACCGCCGGAAACAAGGTTGAAGCCTCTCCTGAGAAGCCCGTCAGCAAGAGCCTTTGCATTCTCGACAATACGTCTCTGGTAATCCCTGAACTCCGGCTTTAAAGCCTCACCGAAGCATACAGCCTTTGCTGCGATCGTGTGCATGAGTGGGCCGCCCTGTGTTCCGGGGAATATAGCAGAATTGATCTTCTTTGCGAGAGCCTCGTCATTTGTGAGGATAAGACCGCCTCTCGGGCCTCTGAGGGTCTTGTGAGTGGTGGTCGTAGTAATGTCAGCGTATGGTACAGGAGACTGGTGAACGCCGGCAGCAACAAGACCTGCGATGTGAGCCATATCCACCATGAGAAGAGCACCTACAGAATCGGCTATCTCTCTGAGTCTCTTGAAATCTATCGCACGGGGATATGCACTTGCACCTGCAACTATGAGCTTTGGCTTGTGCTCCTCAGCAAGTGCCTGCACAGTATCATAGTTTATAGTCTCAGTCTCATCGTCAAGGCCATATGATACGAAATTGAAATACTTACCGGAGAGGTTTACCGGTGAGCCGTGTGTAAGGTGTCCGCCGTCTGCAAGGCTCATGCCGAGAACAGTATCACCTGGCTGAAGAACTGCAAAATAAGCCGCAGTATTTGCCTGAGCACCTGAGTGGGGCTGAACATTGGCAAACTTAGCACCGAAAAGCTCCTTTGCACGCTCTATAGCTATCTGCTCAACAACGTCAACGTTCTGGCAGCCTCCGTAATAACGCTTGCCGGGGTATCCCTCAGCATACTTGTTGGTCAGGACAGAGCCCATAGCAGCCATGACAGCAGGTGAAACGATATTCTCGCTTGCGATAAGCTCAAGGTTTCTTCTCTGCCTTGCAAGCTCCTCGTTCATAGCCTGTCCGACCTCCGGGTCATACTGAGTCACAAATCCGATCGAATCCATAAGATCACTGTACATTGTATTTACTCTCCTTAAATATCTGATTTTCTGCCTTGGCAGTTATTAACATAATAATATTATACACTATTCCATATCATTTTTCAATAGTTAATCGAAAATTGCCGGAATTTATTTTCTGTATCCGTCCGGATTATTTTTTTGCCAGTTCCAGGTGTCTCTGCACATATCCGCAAGATCTCTCCTGGTCTTCCAGCCGAGGATACTCAGAGCCTTGTCAGCATTTGCATAGCTTTCCGGCAGGTCGCCAGCCCGGCGGCTTCCGTAGACATGGGGTATCTCAATACCGTTCACCCTCTGGAACGTCTCTACTATCTCAGTCACGCTGTACGGTGTTCCTGTTCCGAGATTGAAGACCTCAGTACCCTTATGATCAAGTGCGTAGTCTATCGCCTTTACGTGTCCGTCAGCAAGGTCGCAAACATGGATATAGTCACGTCTGCACGTTCCGTCAGGGGTTTCATAGTCTCTGCCGAAAATAGTGAGCTTCTCACGCCTTCCGACCGCCACCTGTGCAACATACGGCATCAGATTATTAGGAATGCCCTGCGGGTCCTCGCCTATCATTCCGGACTCATGGGCACCTATGGGGTTGAAGTATCTCAGCAGAACGACCGAAAGCTCCGGGTCAGCCTTTGCAGCATCCTCAAGTATCTGCTCCATCATGACCTTAGTCCAGCCGTAGGGATTTGTACACGTACCTCTCTTCATTTCCTCCGTATACGGCACAGGATTTTCCTCGCCGTAAACAGTGGCACTTGACGAAAAGATAATATTCTTGACACCGTATCTGCTCATACATTCAAGGAGAGAAAGTGTTGTGTCGATGTTATTGCGGTAATAAACCACCGGCTTTTCAACTGACTCACCGACCGCCTTCAGTCCGGCAAAATGAATGACAGCATCGACATTATTTTCAGAAAATACAGCGGAAAGCTTATCTGTGTCCTTGATATCGAGCTCATATAGCTTTACGGACTTTCCGGTTATTTTCTCCACACGGCTGACAGCCTCAGGGCAGCTGTTGGAAAAATTATCGGCAATTATCACATCATGACCGGAATCGAGCAGGCTTACGGCTGTATGCGAGCCGATGTAGCCGGCACCTCCGGCAAGGAGTATTGTGCTCATAGGGTCTACCTCCATATTACAAGTTATAAATGAATTATAGCAGATTTTTTCTGTTTTGTCAACAGTACCAACAGCTTTCCGGCTCATAAAAAGTCCTGCCGTATTTTTTTGCCATACCTCTTGTTTTTTCTATATCTGATATGTTATAATGGTGTTGCAATGAATACAGGTCGGGAAGTGAAGTAATGGCAGTAGAAAACGGCGAGTGGGTAATGCGGGGGCTCCGGTGGGACGACCCGTACAGGATACGCACGTGGCAGGAGCTTGTAGGCTATATAAACGAGGTAGGATTTCTTCCGCTTTTTGCGAACGAGATACCCGGATTTTCGGCAGAGGAGCACGTTTCGCCGGATTACTGGTGGACGGGCAGCAGGGAGCAGGATCCGTGGGAATGGCGTGAGATCATCGCAGCAAGTCACCAGGCAGCATACGGCAAGTTTTTTGATAAGAAGGCTGGCTTTATCAGCATGGAATGGCTGCCGTACTTTGCTAACTTCCGCAGGAACGGCTATGATTTTGATTCCGCATGGGAGGACGGAAGAGTTACAAGACGTGAAAAGCTGATCATGGATATCCTGACTGATACTGACAGCGGCGGTGATATCGTGTGGACTGACAAGCAGATATTGACGACTGACCTGAAAAGACTTGCGGGCTTTGGCAAAGGCGGAGAAAAGAATTTCCCCGGCATCACTACAGAGCTGATGATGAAGCTGTTTCTTGTTACGGCAGATTTTCACAGACGCAGGAATAAAAGGGGAGACGAATACGGAATGGCTGTTTCTGTTCTGCTGCCGCCGGAGGCTGTATGGGGATACGGGCAGGTCACAGCGGCATATGACGAAGAGCCTGCGGTATCGTGGCAGAGGATATGTGACAGGATAAAGCAGGTTTTTCCGTCGGCGGAAAATGAAAGCATTGTCCGGCTGGTCGGAAAGCAGCCGAGGGAGACGTAAGAAATTCATATGGACTGAAAAAAGCCGGAAATCACAGGTTTTTCGGGAAAACGAAAAGGAAAGGGAATGTATCTATGAAAACTATCAGCATAGTAAATGGCCCGCAGGACGTATCTGCGGTCATTCAGGGCTGCATGAGAATGCCTGCACTGTCTCAGAAGGAGGCGGCAGAGGTGATACGCACGGCATACGACAGCGGTATCAATTTTTTCGACCATGCGACCTGTTACGGTAAAAATGGTGAGGCGGAGACGAGATTCGGAGAGGCTTTCCCGCTGACGGGAATAAACCGGGAGGATATCATTCTCCAGAGCAAATGCGGTATCTGCCCTGAGCGGAGAGAGTTTGACTGGACAAAGGAGAATATCCTTTCAAGTGTGGACGGAAGCCTCAGGAGGCTGAATGTTGAATATCTTGACGTACTGCTGCTGCACCGTCCGGATCTGCTTTTTGACCCGGAGGAGGTCGCACAGGCATTCGATATGCTGGTATCCTCCGGAAAAGTACGGTATTTTGGCGTAAGCAACCTTATGCCAATGCAGATAGAGCTGCTGAAAAAGTATGTAAAGCAGCCGCTTATCATCAACCAGCTTCAGCTTTCTCTTGAGCAGTCGCAGCTTATAGACCAGTCGTTTTATATGAACAACAAAACCACTGAGCTTTCTGTAAGTCGTGACGGCAGTGCTCTTGATTACTGCCGCCTGAATGATATCACGATACAGGCATGGTCGCCGCTTCAGATAGGTATGTTCAAGGGTACATTCATCGGAAATCCCGATTATCCTGAGCTGAATAAGGCACTTTCCGTGATAGCTGAGCGTGAGGGCGTATCTGAGGCAGCAGTCGCAATAGCATGGATACTTCGCCACCCTGCAAAAATGCAGGCAATAATCGGAACGATGGATCCGGCACATATCAGGGATGCGTGCGATTCAGTCAGGGTCACTATCTCTCATCACGACTGGTACGAGCTCTATCTTGCTTCAGGCAAGTTTTTGCCGTAATGTGAATAAGCCCCGGATCACAGTGTCCGGGGCTTTATCGTTTCTATCCTATTCACGTTTTTAAGCAGCAGTTCCCTGGCTGATCAGTTTCCTTATAAGAGCAAGGTCGAACGAATCCACTCTTGCGTCTGCACACAGATCACCGGCTTCCGGGGCTTTGAGCACACCGTAGCCAAGAAGGAACTTATCCATTGAAACAAGGTCGGCAATGTTGAATCTTCCGTCAGCATTCACATCACCTGCAATGCCCCCGGCTTCCTCACCGCTGCTGACAAGTATATCCACGCTTGTCATCGTCATTGTGCCTGTTGTAGAAGCTGTCACCGTTATTCGGTCAAGATCGGTATAATCAACGCCTATATCGTCCAGCACAGACTGTATGTCACTTGCAAGAAAGCACGCTGTATCACCGTTTGAATAGAACGGCTGCACCTGCTGCCATACCGCAGTTCCCGACCACTTCTGCAACGCAATGACCGGAGGATCGGAACAGGAATACTTCACCTCTATCGAATAGCTGCTGCCAAGCTCTTTGAGCTCCGCTCCGTCAAGCACCGCCGTATCGCTCCAGCCTGCCCAGCTGCTTGTGCCGGCTGCCTCGCCGGTGAAAATATTTTTGTACTGCGTATATCCGCTGCACGGATATTTCGCAACTGTGGTATATATCATGTTCCGTTTCGGAGTCTCACCCTGCCGCTCAAAAAGCTCAGTCAGAGTGACAAACTCATAGCCCTGGTCTGCAAGCTCCGGCATAGCTATTTTCAGAGCTTCGACTGTCTGGCTGTTGCCTGCCGCATCGTGGAGCAGGACGATAACTCCGTCCCTCGCACCATTCAGTATATAGTCTGCACGCTCCTGTGCAGTGACATTCTCCATGTAGTCCTGACAGTCGATACCGCAGATAAACGGCAGCTCGATATTGTCGTACATTGTCTGACTTACATCAATAAACGGCGGTCGGAAAAACCTTGTCGGTTCTCCCGTAATTTCCGTAACTTTTTCGTCAACGTAGGCAATTTCAGCCTTTATATCCTCCGGACTCATCGAGCCCATGTTTGAGTGAGTTTTAGAGTGATTGTCGATCTCGCAGCCCATGTCATAGGCACGTTTCACGGATTTCGCACTCTCCTCGTTGATGTTGGTTCCGATAAGGAAAAACGATGCTTTTGCGTCATATTGCTCAAGAATGTCAAGCACCTCGTTGGTCGTGGTAGTATTCGGACCGTCATCAAAGGTCAGGGCTATCAGCTTCGTTTCAGCACCAGACCCGGTCATGCAGGGCTGTACGGCTGCTGAAAATGCCGAGATCAGCACAAGCGACGCTGCCGAAGCGACAGCCCTTTTAAATAAATTCTTCATATTCTGCCTCTTTTTACGTATACCGCATTCTGACAGCTCATTCTGCCCAGTATACATATCCGTCCTTTCTCGGCGGCACCTCCGGCTGCGTGCAGTCGGCATAACCGAGGATACAGTGTCCGATCCCCTCGTAATCGCCCTCAATACCGAGACTTCTGAGTATCTCCTTTCCCTCTTCAGACTCGAATTCCTCCTTTGCACGATGTATCCAGCAGCTTGAAACGCCGCAGGCATACGCAGCATTCATGAGGTTTCCCATAACAAGGCTACCGTCGTAGATATACGTTGGAATGCTCTTGTCAGCAAGCACGATGAGAACAGCCGGTGCTCCGTAGAACGGGTCAAACGTTACTCCCATTATCTCTGCATTCAGTGCAGAAATGCGATCTCTCAGCTCTCTGTTCGTAACAGCGATGATAATAGGAGACTGACGGTTCATTCCCGTGGCGGCATATGTCCCGGCGGAGATTATCTTTGCGATCACATCCTTCGGGACTGGATCTGACTTGTACTTGCGGATACTTCTTCTTGTGACCATGTTTTCGATAGCTTCCATAGCTGATACCTCCGGTTATTTTATATTTGATAAGCATTATGATAAACAGGATACGTCAGATATATTATACACCCGACAACCGGAGTAAAGTCAATAGTTTCTGTCAGATTCATAGAGCTGCACAAATGACAGCGTGTAAATTTGTATACTTTTTCAGCGGAAGTCACTTCATTCAAGCTCTGATTCAAGTATAAAAGAAGAAATGTTAAGAACAGAATAAGGGTCGTCCTCATGTCTGTATGATATCCTGCTCTCAGCCTCCTCATCAGTGACAGCACCGAGCCTTAATGCTGTGAGTATACCGTCATCAGAAAGCGAAAGCAGAGCATTTGTGTCAAGCTCACTTATATGACCGGAGCGGTACATCTCAACATTATATGTTGCGATAAGCGAGTCCGGACGGCAGAAGCAGAGCACACCAAGCAGTATTGTAAACGACAGTGACACCCAGAAGGAAAATCTGAATCCGTGTCTGAATTGTCTGATAATGACAAGCACGAATATAACTGCACAGAGAAGCATGAACCATGTTGTATAGAATCTGAGCCGTGTCAGACCATATTCAGAGATATACAGTATCATTTTGCTGACAGCAGCTGCAATGAGGATAAGCGTGGAGATACACAGTGCTGAGGTGTAGAATTTCAGGGCACCGGGCTTGTGCTCTCCGCCGTCCTTTGCGTGCAGATTCATTGTGATCATCACAGCAAGGTTGATGACAGTGACTGCAAGCAGCTCAAAAAAGCCTCTTCTTGCATAATCTGAATAGCTGTAGCCGTCAGGGAGCGTACCTGTGAAGGCTGAAAGGAAATAGGTAAGCTGAGAGACGAAAAACATCACATAAAGCAGAAGTATCGGGGTTACAGCCGAGTAGATAACGAGATTCCTTACGAATCTCATTGCTTCAAGCCTGCTTCTGCAATCATTCTCGTCAAGCTCATCAGCCTTATCCCGGAAGCAGTTGGCATAGAGCATTCCGAAAAGGTACATTGAGCACGGAACAGCGATCGCAAGCTGCAATATCAGCATAGGGACATCAGCCTCAGAGAGCTTTTCAAGGATACCGCTGAAAAGCCTGTCAAGACCTGCATCTGCCGACATGAGAAGTGCCCCGACGATCGCTGTAAGCGGAACAGCGATCAGAAGTCCGAGGATGACTGGCTTTGCAGTGCTTCCGACTCTTGAATCGCCCATAGCACTTCTTGTTATCGAAAACTGAGCTCCGAAGCGTGTAAACGGATATCCGAAAACTGACCTCTCAAGTGCAAAGGGCAGATATCGCTCTATATCCTTTTTTCCGGCTGAAACGGAGTACACGAGATAGGCTCCTGCTATGAACAGGAATACCGAGGCAAGATCCTTGATAAATCCGTTGTCGGTTATTGAAAAGACCAGGCTGAAAACGTAAAGCACTCCGGTGAGAGCAGTATTCAGTTTTCCGAATTTACAGCCCTTTTTCCTGAGATATACGACACATACAGTTATTATCGCCGCATACAGCAGAGTTGTGATAAAGCCGGTAGTACAGAACACCACAAGCTTTACAAAGCCGAATGCGAGAATAAAGCATATCAGTGAAAGGATAAATTCGTCCCTTGTGTATTCCGGGACAGCCTCCTTTTCACTAAGCTCCGGGGAAAGCTCTGCTTCCTCAAAAAATATTTCCGTACCATTTTCTGTATTGTCAGTCATGTTAGGTTCCTCCTTTAATCCGGAGCGTCCTGCTCCTCTTTTCTGAATTCAAGGATATCTCCCGGCTGACAGTCCAGGACGTCGCATATCTTTTCGAGGGTGGAAAAACGTACAGCCTTGGCCTTTCCCGTTTTAAGTATCGACAGATTTGCAGTAGTTATGTCGATGCGGGCAGCAAGCTCCTGAGAGGACATCTTGCGTTTAGCCATCATTACATCAAGATTGACGATTATCGGCATTACAGCTCCTCCTCTCACTGTCATATCGTAAAGTCGTTTTCCGACTTTATCTCGACAGCTTTTTCAAATACGTTCTTCATAACTCTCATTACCAGTCCGACCATGACAGCAAGCAGTGCGGCGAACAGGAAAACGAACCTCCACAGCCCCAGAACGACCAGTGCTGCACCTGCAAGCATACAAGCCCATGATATCAGCCTGAGACAGCGTGTATTCTGCGGAATGAACACCTTGCCCGAATTGATATTCGACAGCAGTATATGCAGTGCTGCAAGGGCTGAAAGTGCGAAGGCAAGGCATACGTAAATAACTATGCACATAGGCACAGTAACGCTCCCGCTGAGCAGGCGTTCCCGACAGAGATATCGTTGTACCACGACGAGATGTATGGTACAAAGAAAGCCGCACCGACCGCAAGCACAGTCACAGCAGCGGTCAGTATCCTTGAAAGGAATAATGATCTTGTTTTTGTCCACATAATAAAGAAGCTCCTTTACATATTTTTCCGGATATATGTATTATATCACAGAATTTATTATTTGTCAATAGTAAATTATCGTTTTTCGGTAATTAATTTCTGTTTTTATTTTTTGCTTCTTCTGCTCTTTACAAATCTGATAAAATGTGCTAAAATATAATAGTATATTATAGATCTACGGAGAGAACGGCTATGGCTAATGATAAAATAAGAAATTTCTGCATAATCGCACATATAGATCACGGAAAATCAACGCTTGCTGACAGGATCCTTGAGCTGACGGAAACTGTTGCTGTGCGTGACATGGAGGATCAGCTCCTTGACAATATGGATATCGAGAGAGAAAGGGGCATAACCATCAAGGCACGTGCTGTGCGTTTGAAATATACTGCAAGGGACGGCGAGGACTACATTTTCAACCTCATCGACACTCCCGGACACGTTGACTTCAATTATGAGGTATCACGCTCACTTGCTGCCTGTGAGGGAGCGATACTTGTTGTTGATGCTTCTCAGGGAATAGAGGCACAGACTCTTGCAAATACTTATCTTGCGATAGAGCATGACCTTGAGGTAGTGCCGGTAGTGAACAAGATAGACCTGCCGTCAGCTGACCCGGAGAGGGTATGTGCCGAGGTGGAGAATGTCATCGGCATACCTGCAATGGATGCACCGAGAATATCAGCTAAGCTCGGTACTAATGTAGAGGAAGTCCTTGAACGTATCGTGACAGATATCCCCGCTCCCTCAGGAGATACCGAAAAGCCGCTCAAGGCTCTTATCTTTGACAGCTACTACGACCCGTACAAGGGCGTTATAATATATGTCCGGATCAAGGAGGGGCGTGTCCGCACCGGTGACAATATCCGGCTCATGGCTACAGGTGCGGTGTTCACTGTCGTTGAGGCAGGCTTCATGGACGCAAACAGCCTTGTCAACAATAATTCGCTTGAAGCCGGCGAGGTGGGCTATATAGCGGCATCTATCAAGTCGATCGGTGATACGCAGGTAGGAGATACCGTCACTAATGACAGCGACCCGTGTGACGAGCCGCTGCCGGGCTACAGAAAGGTCAATCCTATGGTGTTCTCCGGTATCTACCCGGCGGACGGAGCTAAGTACGGCGATCTGCGAGACGCACTTGAAAAGCTCCAGCTCAATGACGCTTCGCTGTCCTTTGAGCCTGAAACGTCTGTAGCTCTTGGATTCGGCTTCCGCTGCGGATTCCTCGGACTGCTGCACATGGAGATAATCCAGGAGCGGCTTGAAAGGGAATATAATCTTGACCTTATAACTACTGCTCCGTCAGTTATTTACAAGGTAACAATGACGAACGGAGAGGTGCAGTATATAGACAATCCGACGAATTACCCTGACCCTGCACTGATCCAGACTGCGGAGGAGCCTGTCGTTAAGGCAAGCATACTGAGCCCGTCTGAATTTGTCGGCAATATCATGGAGCTGTGCCAGGACAGGCGGGGTACATTCAAGGATATGCAGTATCTTGATGACACGAGGGTCGAGCTGCACTATGAGCTGCCGCTTAATGAGATAGTGTATGACTTTTTTGATGTGCTCAAATCACGCACAAAGGGCTATGCTTCGTTCGATTATGAGCTTAAAGGCTACTCTCCGTCGAAGCTTGTTAAGCTTGATATACTCCTTAACGGGGAAATAGTCGATGCACTGTCGTTCATTATCCACGCTGACAAGGCATACGGACGTGCAAGAAAAATTGCTGAAAAGCTGAAAGAAAATATTCCGAGACAGCTCTTTGAGGTACCGATACAGGCTGCGATCGGCGGAAAAATAATTGCAAGAGAGACTGTAAAGGCAATGCGTAAGGACGTTCTTGCGAAGTGCTACGGCGGCGATATTACACGTAAGAAAAAGCTCCTCGAAAAGCAGAAGGAGGGCAAGAAGCGTATGCGTCAGCTCGGAACTGTAGAGGTGCCGCAGGAGGCATTCATGAGTGTTCTGAAGCTTGATTCGTGATGAGGTGAGTTGATGATATTCTCTTATATTGTTTTGTCAGCGGCGGTTCTGTTCCTGCTGACGGCCGTGGTTTGCGTTATCACAGAGCCGCTTCTGGACAGAGATAAGCCTGCCGGGCGGTTTTTCCGCAGGATAAGGATAAATGTCCGGGAGACAGGCATTCTTCCGTATATCTTTATATTGCTTGCTGTTATCATTGCGGGGCGTTTCATTAAAACCACAGACTGGAGACTTGTCTGGATATCGGCTGCCGTATTTTTGCTTGCAGTTATGATACTGCACTGGTTTCAGCTGATACATCTTCTGAGAAGCAAAAAGCCGGCAAAAATAAAGAAGCCGCTCCTGCTTGCAGGAGAAGCAGGGGAGCTGCCGCTTCTTAGTCCTGCTAAGGAGGCTGCACCTGCAAAGCTTTCAGCACCGGCAGCGGAGATCATAGACGCTGAGCCGGAGAATTAAGTGAAAGGTAAGATAAAATGGGAATATACAATTGTCCGCACTGCGGAAAAAAGTCGTTTGACCCGATAAAAAAGGCGAACGCCGGTCAGCTCAATTCCAGGGGCAAGCCCTGCAGTGAATGCGGCAGACTTTGCGTCAACGGGAAGGGTGCGACTATATTCAATGCGTTGTTCAGCCTTGTAATGTTTGCACTGATCATCGTGATATATATGAAAGCACCGGTATGGTATGAAAATTATAACAACGGAGCAGGGAATGGATTTCTTTACTGGGTAGCGTGCAGAGAAATGCTTGCGGTCGTGGTTCTCCTGCTTGCAAAAATATTAGTCCCACGTATCGCAAATGCTTTCTTTTTCAGGCTTGAGCCTGCGATACGTGTTGAGCTGAAATGAATACGCCCATGCACGGCGGTCTCGGCATATATATCCATGTTCCGTTTTGTGCGGTGAAATGCGGATATTGCAGCTTCTGCTCGTTTCCTTATACCTCCTCTGCGGCAGCAGGATTCGTGGACGCAGTTATCCGGAATCTGAAGCACTACAGTGATAAAGGACGCCCTGTCGATTCTGTTTATTTCGGCGGAGGAACTCCGTCACTTCTCCGGGCCGGGCAGATAGAGGATATAATGTCGGAGCTGCACAGGAGCTTTGTACTTTCAGAGAATGCAGAGGTAACACTTGAAGCGAATCCGGGTACACTGAGCCGTGACAGGATAAATGGATATCTCTCAGCAGGAATAAACCGCCTTTCCATAGGTGTGCAGTCGCTTGACGATGAGGAGCTGAAGCTTCTTGGTAGGACTCACAGTGCCGAAAGAGCAGTAAAAGCTGTATACGAAGCGGCTGACTGCGGATTCAGTAATATTTCGTGTGATATCATGCTTGCACTGCCCGGACAGACTACAGATCAGCTTGACAAAACTATCTCCGGGCTTACGGAGCTTCCATTGCAGCATATATCTGCCTATATCCTGAAGATCGAGGACGGTACTGCATTTTTCAGCAGGGGAGTGCAGAGGCTGCTTCCGTCAGATGAGCTTACGGCTGAAATGTATCTGCATATGGTCAGAAGGCTCGGAGAGAGTGGCTTTCAGCAGTATGAGGTGTCGAATTTCTCACTGCCGGGCTATGAGAGCCGTCATAACTGCCGGTACTGGATGCTGGAGGATTATATAGGCATCGGGCCATCTGCCCATTCGTGCTGCTATGGCAGACGCTTTGCCGTACCGGACGATATAGAGGATTTTACGAAAAGCAATGCTCAGAGGGAATACATTACGGAGGATACACCGGGTACAGCTGAGGAAAGGATAATGCTTTCACTGCGGCTCAGAAGCGGCTTGCAGCTCAGTATGCTTGATGATGAAGATCGTGAACGTATAGAAAAAAAGCTCCCGGCACTTGAAAATGCCGGGTATTGTGTCAGAAATTCAGACAATATCTCTCTTACTCCGGAGGGATTTCTCGTTTCCAACTCAGTTATCTCATATCTTCTGTGACTATTCAAGAAGCTCCGTGCGAAGAAGTGCAAGGAGCTTTTTTTCACGCCTTGATACCTGCACCTGTGTCATTCCGAGTATCTGTGCCGTTTTTGACTGAGTAAGCTCACGGAAATATCTCAGCTCAAGAAGTGCCCTGTCCTCCGTCGGTAGTCTGTTCATCAGCTGCCGCAGTGCGAGTATATCTGTCAGTGCCTCGTCAGGTGATTCTACCGGGATATCTATCTGCTCGTCGCCGTCCTCATGTGCTGCTGTAAGGGATATCGCAGGCTGTACCGCACACAATGCCTCTGCAACAAGCTCCTCACTCTCACCGGAATATGCCGCAAGCTCGGATATTGTCGGCTCTCTGCCCGATGCCTGGATCAGCTCCTCCCTGAAACGCTGTATACGCAGTGAAAGCTCTTTGAGGCTGCGGCTGACCCGGACTGACCCTCCGTCACGGAAAAGCCGCTTTATCTCTCCGAGGATCACCGGAACTGCATACGTTGAGAATTTAACGCCTCTTGTGCAGTCATATGCCTTTACAGCCTTCATCAGTCCGAGACACCCGGCTGAATAAAGCTCATCATAATCTATACCTCTGCTTCTGAACCGGTTCGCACACATATGTACAAGACCAAGATTTTCCTCAGGCGACGGCTTTTCCTGAGCTGTATCAGCTCTTTCTGTAAGGTCAGTCTCCATCTGCTCCGAGCCTCTTTCGCATAACTACAGTTGTTCCCCTGCCGACCTTGCTTTTAACGCTCAGCTTGTCCATGAAGGAGCTCATTACAGAAAAGCCAAGCCCGGAACGCTCCTCCTCCGGTGCAGTCGTGAACATAGGCTCCATAGCTCTCTCGATATCAGGAATGCCGCAGCCCTGATCCTTTACTCTTACGTATACCTGCCGGTCAGCAAGAAGCCGCACAACTATCTCTATCGTGCCTGTAGTTCCCCTGTAGCCGTGGACTATCGCATTTGTTACCGCCTCAGATACGGCTGTCCTTATGTCCGACAGCTCCTCGACCGTCGGGTCAGCCTGTATCAGAAATGACGAAACAACGGCTCTTGCAGCTGATTCATTCACGGAAAGCGACGGCATACTGAATTTTATCTGATTTATGATTTCCAAATCAATACCTCCTATCTGACCTTTACTATTTTCTCGATCCCGGAAAGCTTCAATACTCTCCTAATGTACGGCTGAGGGTTATGTACCTCAAGCCGTCCGCCGCACTCCTTCAGCAGCTTGCTGCGTCCCATTATAAGCCCTATCCCGGAGCTGTCCATGAATGTGATACCGGTAAAATCGAGTGCGAGCAGCTCAGGCTGCATAGTTATGATAAACCTGTCCAGCTCTGACCTGATAGGCTTTGCCGTATGGTGGTCTATTTCCCCGGTCAGCAGTGCTATGGCAGTTCCGTTTTCGCTTTTTATGTCCAAGCCCATTTTTATACCTCCTTTTCATTGATTATATCATTCAAGGTATGCGATATCTGTCGCAATCTGCGGACAGCTTTATTTTTTCATTTGTTGAAAATGACGGAAAATACGCAAAGCTATTGACTTCACAGGAAATATGTGAGATAATAGAGCTATTATGAAGAATGGAGAGAGAAAAATGCTGAAAAAATATCTGTATATATTCCTCATTTCAATGGTACCGCTCGTTGAGCTGAGACTTGCCGTACCTGTAGGTACGGGAATGGGGATTCCGTGGTATCAGTGCCTTATCGTGTGTATGATCGGAAATATGATACCGGTACCGTTTATTTTCTTCTTTGCACGCAGGATACTTGAATGGGGAAAGGACAAGCCTGTTATCGGCAAGTTCTTCACATGGTGTCTTGAAAAGGGTCATAAGGGCGGCGAAAAGCTCAAGGAAAAGGCTGGGAAGGGAATGTTCTGGGCACTTCTTCTTTTCGTTGGTATACCTCTTCCCGGAACAGGTGCATGGACAGGTACTCTTGCAGCAAGCATACTCGATCTTGATTTCAAGAAGAGTACACTTGCGGTAGTTCTCGGTATACTGCTTGCCGGGATAATCATGACTGTCAGCAGTCAGCTTGTGAAGGCGGGGATCAGCCTTTTCTGAGAGAGACTTATTTTAAACCGGACAGCCGAGGCTGTCCGGTTTTGTTTTTCTCTCTTCACAGTCACCGCTGCAATCCGGGTTTTTCGGCGGCAGATTTTTTTACGGTGAGGACGGTTTGATAATGTTCAGGTCGTGGTAACAACGGAGTATTCATTTATATCTATCGCACAGCCCTTTGCTGCAAATCCTATACAGCCTGTCAGGTCAGCACCGGTATGGCACGATAATTCGATTATTTCTTTGTTCTTATCCTCCAGTGCGAGCTTTATCTTGTCACCATAAGCATATGCCTTCAGCCTGTACATTTCACCGGCTTCGGGCGTATATCTCTCCTTTGCAAGAACAGTATACTCTCCAGGCAGACTGCCGCTTTTCAGTATTGCTGCCGCTCCGTAATAAAATCCCACAGCATAGTGATCTATAATGCCCTTTGCTGCAATTATCATCAGACCATAGCCCTTGACAGAGCAGCCCTTTCTGCCTGCAATTTTCATTCTGCACTTTACTTTATACGGCTGATGAAGCATTGAACCTGTAAAAGCGATCGAATACTCCTTCTGCGAGGAAATACTCTGATATTTAGGGCTGAATTGATTGTGCTGACAGCTGTAGAGCCTTACGCTGCCCTCGTCAGTGAGCATTACATCACCGAATGCTACTGTAAAGTTTCTCAGGAGCGGATAGCTATTATTTTTGTCAAGAAGATCACTGATTGAATTGAATCTGACTTTGTATTCAGGTGTATCATGTATCACTATATTGTCCACATACAGGTCAAGCCCGTCATAGCCGCTGTCTGCGGAGGAATCTCCCGCCGGCTCTATGCAGATGTTCAGGTACTCGATGAAGCCCATGACCTGCGGTATCTTGTAGCCCACGCCATTCCATTTCCTGGCTTCAAGATAGAATGGCTGAGAATAATGCTCATTTCCGCTGCTGTCGTAAACTGATAAGTATATCCTCATATTGCACTCGTTAAAATAAGTATAGAGTGCAGCTGTTATTATCTGCCCCGGGTATAGCCTGGTACATGAGGTAGGTTCATATTTGGTATTATCAAACCACATTGTATGATATCCGGTAAAGAGCTTATAGAAGTATTTCTTTTGTGAACCTCTTATTGTATCTGCCCATACCTTGAGAACATACGGAGAGCCGCTCGGCGGAGGAGAAGCAGTCTCCCGCGAAGGAACAACAAGTATCGACTTTTCATGGCGGCTGATATATCTTGGTTCAATATACTGGTCATTGAGCCAGAATTCATACTCGAAGCCCTGATACGAATACGGAAAAGCAAAGATTATCATATTATCCTCTGCGGCTCTGCGGATATACTCCGGGAGCTTTTTTCTGTTCAGCCGGCAGTACGTGCGTATAAGCCCTGCGGTGAATCGTGTTATAGAAACCTGATTCTCACATGGAACTGCACAAGAGCATATGACCGTATCCTTCAGCCGTTCACACCATCTTGTATAGTTTATGTTCCTGCATCCCCCGAAAACGCCTGCGATAATGCCTGCATTTCCGCAGTTACAGTCCGTATCGCCTGCACTTTGCAGACAAATTTCTATAGTATGGTCGAAATTGCCCTTTCCGTACAAGAGAGCAAGAACCACGTGAGCTCCGCAGTCATAGGCAAAGCCGTCGGTCGTGTAGGTACATTCTATGTGATGAAGAACTCTCCGCCAGTCGTACTGCTCCTCCTCATAAAAGGAAATGATATCCCTTACCATAGCAGCGTACTTTGAATGCGGGTCTATCACTGAAAGCCCCTTTCTTACCACTGAGAGCATATCATTTTCAACAAATGCCGCACTTATACACGCAGAAATGAAGCTGCCGCCGACCGCACCCTCTCCTTTGTGCATGACACTCGCCAGCTTTCCGGCTGCTTCGGCTGCCAGTTCAGGCTGACCGGCAAGGATAAGTCCTGCGGAATCATAGAAGATCTGTCCGCCCACAGTATCTGCTGACGATCCGATATACCCATACGAACCGGAAAGCTCCGGCGAAATGCCTGCCGCCAGGTTTCTGTATGCTTTCATCTCTGTACTGTCCTTCCACCAGAACATACCTCTGTTTTCAGCCGCATAATTGAGAATGATGTACGCTGCCATTTCAGGCGTGATATCCTCAGGCCTGTCCACCATGTCAAAGACCTTTGAAAAAAAGACAAAACCGTTGATATCATCATCTGTATAGGTCTGAAATAAGCATTCAAAATATGAATTGATATAAGGATACAAATGCTGTATCTCACCGGCTGTCCTGTTGCACTCGAACGGAATGCCTGCAATAACTCCGATGATCTTTCCGAGAACGCCGCCGTAAAACTTTTCAATAAATTCCTGTGTAAGCTCCGTATCATACATAGCTTTAACCTCCGTTCATTGCTGAAAAATAAAAGAAATATTTGGTTTGCAATGTGGTATTATATATATTATACAATAAACGTATCGGTGTGTCAATATTTGTGCTGGCTTTCACAAAATGCACAATGGTGCATTAAATATAAAAAATCAGCTGTATTCCTCACCCAAAAAGAAGAATACAGCCGATTTTTCTGATTTGTCCCTTACATATGATTTTTTATTTCTCCGCCCCCGAATAATGTGCAGAAAACAAGGGCGGATATAAAGCGTTATTCAGCCATGAACAGCTTTCTCATCTGAACCAGATCAAATGTGTCTATTCTGCCGTCCTCACAGATATCTCCTGCCTTCCAGTTTTTAAGGCCGCCATTTCCAAGCAGGAATCTCTGCATTGCAACAAGGTCTGCTACATTAAACTCATTGTCTGCATTAACGTCGCCTAAAACTGTTTCTGCCGTATCGCCCTTAGCGAATATCCATGAGTCTATAGAAATGTCCTTGCCTGAGAAAATAAAGTACAAATCGTGAGTACCGCCGATTGCAGCCACTTCACTGTTTTCGATCGTGCTGAATTTGTTTGCAGAATCAAAATCAATGCTTGTGAGAATGTCGCCTGTCGGAGAATCAAGTCTTACTTCAACTCTGCCGTTGCCCTTGACATTTGCAAGGAAAGAAACAGGCTCTTCCAGTAAAGGTGCATTTGAGTGACTGCCGCTTGTTATATTCTCAGCCGCAAACAGCTCTATAGCGTCGTCAGATTTGATATAGCGGAATTCTGCAAAATCTGAATAATAGACCTTATCACCGTCCGAGAATCCGTTCCAGATATTCCGCAGACCGTCTGCCCACTCTCTTGTGTTGGTAAGCTCTGCGGAGAGGTCGATATCATACTTGCCGTTTACGGTCATGCTGTCTATCACAAATGTTATCTGTGCATCATTGTCAACCTTGAAATAGCCCATGTTCATAAGTCCGTCTGCACTGCCTATTTCGCAGACTATTGTATATTTTCCTGTGCCTGTGATGTCGGCAGAACCAACACAGTCCTTGCCGGAATTAGCAGAGGGATACATTGAAACCGTTGTGTCCTTGTCAACGCTTGTCACAGTGATATTGTACTGAATCGTATCAATTGCTGTCTTTTCAAGCTCAGGAGCAATGTCATCTGCTTCCGGCTCACCGTAAGATGTAAATTCCACATCTCTAACGCTGAACCATGAGCCTTCTCTCTTGCTTACAACTGCCGGAGCGTGAGGGTCAGTAAGGTCATAGGCAATATCGGCAGTATTGTTAAGCTCCGCAGCAAGATTTACAGCAAACGGGTCAACATGGTCTATGGACTTCGTGCCTTTCTTTGTTCCGCCGCCCTTGACAATGGTGACATTATCCTCGTCAACCTCTATCTCATCAACGCCCATACTGCGATAGCTGCCTGTGATGCCCATTCCACGCTTGAGAGAGAGGGTGTGGTAGAACATATACCACTTGCCGCCGAATTTGTGCATATGTGTGTGATTGTTTGAGTAGTCAAATCCAGAAACTCCGGGATTTACGAAACACTCACCCTTCATCTCCCAGCTGTCGGGGTCAAGGGGAGTTTTTGTGGTCATGTAGACCATTCCGCAGCCTGCGGGCGGGTCACAATCATACTCCCATTTTTCTGAGTGGTCGTTCCAGTCAGAACAGTAGGTGTAAACGTAAGTGCCATTGATGTAGTTCAGCTCGCTTGCTTCAAAAAGGTACGGTGCGGGTATCTCCTTGAAGTCGCTTGCGAATGAGAGCATATCATCTCCGAGCTGTACTATTCGTGCAGAACCGGGCATATAGTCCGTACCGTTTGCAGCCTTTCCTGCACCAAATGAAAGCCAGCCCACGCCGTTTTCGTCAATAACCGCACCGGGGTCGAACGGGTTAGGACAGTCCTTCAATCCGGGTGTACTCGTTGATATAAGCGGCTTGCCGAGTGGGTCAGTCCAGCCGGTGACAGGATCGGTTGATGTTATTACGCCGACTCCAAGTCCGTTGTTGGAGAAGTACATATAGAAATGAGTAAGACCGTCGTCCTCCACACGGGACACTACCGAGGGTGCCCACGAATTAGTTATCCACGGTGCGATCTCACCGATATTTATCTCTCCGTGATAAACCCAGTTCACCATATCATCAGTGGAAAACACGAGCATTGATTTTATTTTCTCATATGTATTGTCAACATCGGGGCCTGCTGCCTCGAACTGCTCATGGTCGTTAGTACCGAAAAGGTAAAGCCTGCCGTTGTACTCGACTGAGGTGGGGTCTGCACAAAAGAAGTCCGAGGATATCGGATTGTTGTATTTTGTGTCCTTGAAATTGTTGGTGCTTATCTTATCGCTGCTGATAGTTATCCCTTCTGTAGTATCAATTGCGGTTGTCTGCGAAAGCGGATTATCAGCAGCACCTGCCGGAACTGCTGTCATTCCAAGACATATTGAAGCTGCCAGGACACCGGCGATAAGCCTTGACTTTTTATTTTTCATAACTACCTCCTTGTTGCGGTAACGTGCATTTCAACTGATATTATTGTAGCACATTACTGAAATGAGAGTTAGAAAAATAATGACAACAAATTAGCACGATCCGGACATTGATTTTTTTCGGCAAATATGATATGATCTATACAGAGGTGAATTATATGATAAAATTCCGATACAGTCTTTTTGCGGGCTCTGATGAATTTCCTGTGCATTTGCAGTACGGATTCCATGATAAATCGCTGTATGTCCACTCACACGAGGATTTTTCCGAGCTTGTTTTCGTACTTGACGGCAGCTCTGAGCACCTTGTCAACAGCAAAAGCTACTCGATATCCAAGGGCGATGTCTTTGTGATAAGCAATGACACCGAGCATGGATTCTTTCAGCCGGACAAAATGAAGATATGCAATATAATGTTCAAGCCTGCTGAGGTATTCGCAAATACATGGGATATCCGGCAGCTTCCGGGTTTTCAGGCACTTTTTGTCCTTGAGCCGCATTATTCCCAGAATTACTCATTTTGCAGCCAGCTGAAGCTCAGCGATAAAGGATTTGCAGAAACAGATCAGCTCATAAAGGGACTGATGACTGAGTATAACAACAAGCCGACAGGGTGGCGGGACAGCGTATTTTCTGGTTTTATCCGGCTATGTATCCTGCTTTCGAGGTTCTATGAAGCTGACAGACCGATATCCGAAAACAGCTTTCTGAGGCTTGCGGATGCTGCCGCATATATAGAAAACAATTTTCAGGAGCATATCGACATGAATACTTTAGCACAAATTTCCGGATACTCGGAAAGGCAGCTTATAAGAAATTTCAAGGAGACCTATTCGGCTACTCCGAGCGAATATATTGCAAACCTGAGGATAAAGAAGGCGAAGCATCTCCTTGGATCAGAGGATCTGTCTATAGGTGAGATAGCATGGAGCTGCGGTTTTGATGATCAGAATTATTTCAGCAGATTTTTCAAAAAAACAACCGGTATGACTCCGTCTGCATACCGGTCGCTTACTCACATGGATAAATAGTGCAGCTGTACCGGCGTTATTATGATACACTCTCCGTAAGGTACTTTCTCATAAGACTGAGGTCAAACGTATCGAGCCTGCCGTCAGCACAAAGATCAGCTGCTGTCCAATTTTCAATATGTGCCTCCGGATAGCCGAGCAGCCATTCATCAAACAGAACGAGATCAGCAATATTGAAGCTGCCGTCATTGTTGACATCACACATAATGAACTCCGGCTGAGTATCCGGCTCAGTGACAGGCTCAGCTGCGAGCCCGTACAGCTCTATCTCAGCTATATTGCAGCAATATACATCATCGGAATTATAGCTGTTCGAGGGCTTTTCCGCAGGCACGGCATACCTGACGTACCTTACAGCCTCCTCTCCATCAAGATTGATATACTGCATTGCGAAGTCGGGCAGCTTTGTTACAGTATAGACCTTTGTCCAGCTTTCACCGTCCGCTGATATCTCAAAATAGCCGTCCGGCATACGATATTCATATCCCTTTCTCGGACACCAGCCGATCGACTTCAGATAATATAGCGAACCCAGGTCTGCCTGTACATATCCGCCGCCCACACCGTCAAAATAGGTCAGAGTATCTCCGTCAAAGACCTTGCTTACGTCAGCAGATGAATTATTCTTCCACGATGCCGTTCCGGTTATCTCGGCAGGTATAAGCCTGTCGTAATTCTCTGCGGCGTTCAGATCGCCGTATACAGCTATCTCTGCAATGTTGCAGCAGTAAACATCATCGGAATTATAGCTGTTCGACGGCTTGCCCTCCGGAACGCTATAGCGGACATAACGTGCCTTGCTTCCGCCCGTGAAGCGTGTGATATAGTGCATCGAAAAGCTTGGCTTATCGCTGACAGTGCTGACGGTACGCCAGTTCTCACCGTCCTCGGATATCTCGAACTTTCCGTCCGGCATACGATATTCATATCCCTTTCTCGGACACCAGCCTATCGCAGTAAGGTCGTACACAGCACCAAGATCAGCCTGTACCCAGCCGCTGCCGACTCCGTCGAAGTAAGTATTCACATCGCCGTCAAATACCTTTCTGTAGTCGGTCGATTCCTTATTGTTCCATGAATTGCTTCCTGAAAGCTGATCCTCGCCAAGTGCTATCTGATTATCCAGCGAGGGCGTTCCGGTGCAGCCGTCGATAATGAACGTTGTTATTGAATTTGCCGCAAGCTCCGCATTGAGAAGCTCTCCGGAAACAGCTGTATTCCCGACATTTTTCCAGTTCTCGGAAGCACTTGTCCTGATCGTCTGGGCAGAAGTGCCGACTGCACCAAAGCCGGAAAGATCGAAGCTTATGCTGCTTGAGCTGTCCGAGGTATTGTAGGCAACTATAACGAGCCTGCCTGTCTCCGGGTCGAATGCTGCTACTGTTGAGCCGGAGGAATTGAGCATGATCATGCCGGGGCGTATGTAGCGGGTATACTGTCCGAATGCGTAATACTTCTTTGTGAGAATGATATTATCGTTGTCGTGGTCAGCTACAGCAACTCCCCAGTATCCTCCGGAGGTATTGACCATACCCGTATCCTTGTTGCCGTTATATCCGGCAGCAGAAATATGGCTGTCGATGACCTGCCACATTATCCACGCTGAGGCGTTGAGATCGTTCAGGTCAGTCGTTATGCGTCCTGCCAGCCAGAGTGCAGCTCCCATTTCCCCGGCATTTGTACCGGCAGTGCTGCCGCCGTCCACCTCGCTCATCCAGAGATTTTTGCCGGCTGAAACGGCAGTATCCTTCAAAGCTGAACGCTTGCTGCCTGAGTATGTATGAGTGTCGATACGTGAAATGGTATTTTTTGCCTGATCTGAAAGCTTGTTGAAGGATGTGATCTGAGTGTCGATAGATGTCTCATCAGTGCCGGAGATGAGCACATCGTCCATTACCTTTGCTGCCATTGCCTTTTGCAGCTCAACGATGATCGTGGACTGAGAGTCTCCCTGGTCGAAGTGACAGCCCTCCTGCTTGGGACTGTTTGCACCCCAGTAATTGGTATAGGGCTCATTCATGGCATCAATGCTCTGTATATCAATGCCCCATTCTGTCTTGTAGTGATAGCACACCTCTGCAAGATATGCTGCAAAATCGTCATACATATCGTTCCTGAGGTTATTGGAATTTGCGTCAACAGCACCGGACGAGCAGCCTGAATTGGTCATATAGTACGGCGGAGAATTGGAGAACATCTCGACAATCATATCATCTCCAGCCGCAGCTATAGCCTTCATGAGGACGTTACGCTGATTGGAATCTGCACTCCAGTCATAGATCACGCTGCCGTTATTGTACTTCGTGTATCCGGGCATATTGGAATCGGTACGGGTAATATGGGTGTGACTCGGGTCATCACCGCCGCCGATATTAAAGCGTGCGATATTCAGACGCAGACCATCATCACCATAGAAAGCATTAGCAGCCTTTTGTGACAGGCTGTCCGAGTAGCCGATACGGTTAGCCCACCAGCAAAGCGATGTGCCCCAGCCCTCAAACACACCATCATTGATCTCGTAAGCCGAAAGCGGCGAAATACTGACAGTTTGCACGGCCCTTGCACTGAGGCTGCCGGTATCAGCAGCAAAGAGCAGCATATCAAGGGACAAAAAAGCAGATATCGCTCTGAGTAATCGTTTCATAGCATGATCCTCCGTTTCGCAGCAGTATTCGTTTAAGCTGCCATAATATTACAACAATTATACCATTCTTTTTATATAGTGTCAATATGTATTATCGGATATCCAGTAAAAATATTATCAGCATCAGCCGGTCAAGCCGGTAATCGCACGCACATATGTTCTGTAAATTTCAGGGAAAAACGGCACAAGGTTCACCCTTGTGCCGTTTTGACATATTCTTCTCCGCCGAAAGACCTGATTCGGATCTTATGTAAGATTTTCAGCTGTACCGGCAGACAGGTCGGATACCGCTATATCTCGTCATTGCTGCGGTATGCTGTGAGTGCGAAGCAAAGGAAAAATACAGCCATAAGCAGCTCACCGATCATGCTTATCAGAAAGATAAGATCAGCATTTCCCGTAGCAGGGCCAACTGCTGCAAACACGAACATCAACAGACCGGCAAGAAATATACTCGGATTCTTTTCACGAATGATAACTGCAACTCCTGCGGCGATAAGGGGGAGTACAGTCCCGAAGGAGAGCACACGATTTATCTTATCTGCCCAGAGCGGCGTAGAATCACCTGCAACGTGGCGAAGCATACCGGCAAAATCACGAAGCTCAAGAACTCTCGCAAAGCCGCTGGCAGCACCGAGCAGACACACGATCGCTGTGATGACCCATATCACCGTCATTTTCTTTGTGTGCTCCCACCGGAGAGCATAGCCGCAGACAGCGATATTCAGCGGAACGAGCAGACCATGTGACACAAATCGTATACGGCTCAGCACCGGTAGGATATCCGGGGAGATCACCCTGCCGAGTGCCATTACAGCAGCATCGAAGGTAAGCCCGAGTGCGATAAGTGCAGCAAGGAGAATGGCTGGCTGTTGTTTTTTTGCGAATGCTGCGAAAAGTGCGGCGGTCAGCAGTAGCTCTGCGGCAGCGATAACTGAGGCTATTACAGCTCCGTTGGTGATGAAAAAATCTCTCATATTTACGTTCCTTTCACATTTTACTTGTGATATGCTCACATCTGCCGCAAACGCACGGCGGATTTTGAGAAGAGATCATATAAGTCATTGCGGACGTCCGTGGCATTTTTCAAACGAATATATTATATCACAAAACTCGGATATTGTCAATGATCGACGTAAAACCCAAAACTTTCACGAAATTCAATATTACATATTACGCAAAAGCTACCGCCTCCGGAAATTTCAGATCACCATTTTGAAGAAGCGGATCTCGAACACAGCTCCGCCGGTCTTACGATTGAATGCTTTAAGACTGCCGTCCTGGGCAGAGATGACCTTCTTTGCAAATGCAAGTCCGATACCAAATCCGTTTTTAGTGTACTCGGACGAGCGGTAGAATCTCTCAAAAATATGCGGCAGTTCTTTTTCGGGTATACCCTCTCCTGTGTCAGAGATTGTGATATCCGAGGAAATATTGCTGCCCCTTGCATTCACAGTGACAGTGCCGCCCGCCGGTGTATGCTCTATCGCATTTTTCAGCAGATTTACTATCGCTTCGGAGATGTAATGAAAATCGCCGATAAACTCAGGGTCTCCGTCGATCTCCGTTCTTACCTCCACGCCCTTCAGTTCCGCCGTGACAGATACTGTCTCTATAGTTTGTCCGATCAGTCTCCGGCAGGAAACAGTATCCCTTGCAAATCTGACTGCATCTGCTTCGATCCTTGACAGGCTCAGCATTGTCTCGATGAGCCATTTCATCCGCTCCAGCAGTACATACAGGTCACGAAGATACTCCATACGGTTTTTTTCTGTCAGCACAGGTGAACGCATAAGACCAAGTATCATCATCACAGATGTGAGCGGAGTACGCAGCTGATGAGAAATATCCTCAAGTGCCTCCTTCGCAAACTGTTTTTCCGCAAGAAGTGCTGCATTCTGCTCACGCAGGCGTATCGTCATCTTGTGTATTTCCGCAGAGAGAACACTCAGCTCGCCCTCCCTGTATTCATCAAAATGGATAATATCATCGCTGTGAAGAATGCGGTCTATATCGTCGCATAGCCTCATGAGCCGATTCCGCCTTAGTGAGAATATACGCTCATATACTACAAACATTACCGCAGAAAAACCGATCATCACCGCCGCAGAAGCAATACTGAAATACGCACATACTGTCACCGCTGCTGCTGTCAGGATCAGGTGAAGGAGCCTGCTGTTTTTATCGCTCATTCGTCCACCGCCTTATAGCCAAGTCCTCTGACCGTGACGATGATATGCGGCTGCTGCGGATCGTCCTCGATTTTTTCACGCAGACGCCGTATATACACGCTCAGGGTATTATCGGAAACAAATTCCTTTGTCAGCGACCACAGCTCCTCTGCAAGCCTGTCACGGGAGAGCAGCTGGTTCTTGTTTGAAAAAAAGACCAGCAGCAGGCGGTATTCCAGTGCTGACATCATTAGCTCTCCGCCGTTTTTCAGGACTATACCTTTGGCAGTATCGATCGACACATTCCCGCACCTCAGTATCGGTGATGATCTCTGATATCTCCGCATGACATTTTTCATACGAGCAAGCAGCTCCCTTGTACCAAAGGGCTTGCCGATATAATCGTCCGCACCTATCTCAAATCCGGCAACAGTACACGCTTCGTCAGCCGAGGCAGTAATAAAGATAACGGGTGTATCGTCCTTTGACTTAATAGCTGCACAGACCGAATAGCCGTTTCCGTCCTTCAATGAGATATCGAGAAGAACGCAGTCGTACTTATTCTCTTCAAACAGCCTCAGTCCGTCATTCTGTCCGCACGCATATGAAGCTGAATATCCCTCAGAGCTGAGAAAACGTATAAGAAACCCTGCAAGCTGTTCGTCATCTTCGATTAGCAATACTTTTGGCACTATGTCTTCCCCCTTTTCATGCGATCATTATACCACGGATCTCAGAAAAATGCAAGCGGACGGGGAAATACTCCGTCCGCATTGTGTTATTCCGTCGTTTCCGCAAGGAAATCAAGTATCTCATTCGCCACCTCATCGGGCTTCTGTGCAAAGAAAAGACCGTGGTCGCCGCCGATGGGGACAATTTTGCAATTGCCGACGCAGTCAGCAAAGTATCCAAGTTCATTTTTATATATGTCCTGATAATACCAGTCCAGATCCTTCCATTCTGCTTTAGCGGCAGCTTCGGGATTCAGCTTCGGGGTCTTTCCGGAAGCGATGATATCTGCATTCTGGAATTCCAGATACTCACGGATATCCGCTTCGCAGGTCGGCATTGTCGAGAAATATAACTTCGGCGTATCAGTCGGTTTCAGGATTTCCCGCAGCGCACGGGCTGCTTCCCGCTCATTCGCCAATTCAGAAATCATTGCGGCACTGTATTCAGGGTAATCTGTCAGCTCCCATTGTGCGAGCTGCTCCTCAGAAAAGAATGCTTTGCCGTATCTGCCTTCCGTTGTCTGTGCTTCTTCCGGGAACAGCCGGTCAAGCCCGAGCCATGAACGCAGGAAGTATCTGCGTGCATCTGCATAAGCGGCAGATTCCGAGGGATATTCGTCGATTGTCCATGACACCCAGAGATCATTTTTCTCAAGCCATGTGCCGTCCAGAAAAACGATCGCCTCCACCTCATCGGGATAATGCATCTGCCACCAAAGTGCATAATAGCTGCCGTAGGAATGCCCCATGAGGACATACGGTGCTGTGAAGCCAGCTTTTTTCAGTGCTGTACGGTAATCTTCAACAACCTGTTCCAGCGACTGGCTTTTGAAGGAATCGTCGCTGAAACCATAGCCGGCACGGTCGGGATAAACCAGCGTATTTTCCTTTCCGAGCCGTTCATTCAGTGCCGCTGTCACAATCGGAAAGCTCTCCACAGCCATGCCTGCCAGTCCGACAATGGTATGCTTGCCGTGCTCCGCACCCGTGGAGTAAACGTTCATCTTAAAGCCGTTTGAGTCCACAAGATTGAGATAGCCAGCCTTTTGTATTCTTTTCTGTCCTGCAAGTATGCTACAACAGAATAGGTGCGCAGACCTGCTATCGTGATAACAACTGCACTCAGAACGGCTATTATGCTGTTTCTGAGAATATGCGATTTTTTGGTATCGAGCTTCATCTCCGAGCCTCTGATCTGGTCAGAAAGGCTGTCCTTATCCTGTATCCTCAGCATTACAAGCGAGGTCACACACCCTGCCGCAAATGCCGTAAGAGAGGCTGCTGCGATACGGATAAAAGGCGTGATATGGTCAAACCGTAACAGACCCTTTATTGTGTTTTTTACTTTCTCACTCTCGTCAACGAATGTATCCTCGATAAGCAGGCTGACAGCGTTTTCTGTTCCGAATATCACAACAGCACATATTATCGCTGAAATAATCGCCGCTGCCCCGGCAAATTGCAGACACTCTATCATTGTCATACGGTAAAGCTGCCGGTCGGTCATTCCGACACATTGCAGCGATGCCAGCTCGCTCCGGCGGTTAGCTATACCTGTGGAGATAATATTCAGCAGGTTGATGAGTGCCGCCATAGCGATAAGCACATTCAGCAGCGTAACGCCTGCCCTGACCGCTGACATTATGCTGTGTGTTCTCAATTTCAATCCATAGTAATCCTCATCCACCGTCACAGTATCAGCGTGCTCATTGAACCAGTCTATCGCTTTTTTGTAGTCCTCTGGATTGTACTCGTTTTCCTTGTAATATGAAAATGAAGCACAGGCAAACCTGCCTTTGTTTCCGTACCAGTCATCACAGATATCCTGATATGTTTCCAATGCCCCTATCAATGTGGACCCGATCGAATAATATGCAGTATTATTTTCGCTCATTTTTCCTGAAATAATTATCTCACGCTCTGTTTTTTCTGTTTCAGCGAGCATATAAATATCACGCAGGCTCATATCCTCCGTTATTTTGTCTACAGGAACAGTCGTCCGTGTTGTGATGATATTCAGTCTGTCACTATCCAGAAAAGGAGCAAGCTCACTGTATTCTTCAACAACAGATATATCGCAGACATAGCTTCCGGAGCTGACAAGCTCATCATAACTGACAGCCGGCTCTGTGCCGAACAGCTCCTCATAGCTTTTCCTGTTCATGTAACCAATGTAGCATAAATGTGATGTATCAGCGATATTGGCGTATTCCACAGTGTTTATACTGATATCTCTGAACAGACCGCTTTCCTCAAGCTCTCTTGCTCCGGCTTCATATGAAGTATCCGGGTAAGATTCGTCATTAAGCATCGCTACAAAATCCGGTGTGTCCGTTCCTATCCCGTCTCCTGTAATAAGAGCAGTGATACTTCTTTCCACAGTATCAGCGAGAGTCGTAAAGAGTGCAAACAGAGTAATGGAAACCGTCAGCGTCAGTACAGTTATGACAAAGCGTTTTTTCTGCCGCCGTGCATTGCGGGAGGCGATACTTCCGGAGATACCGAAGAGCGTTCCGGACAGCGTGTGCCTCCTGACCTTCTTCACTTCATCTGCACGTGCTGTGATCGCTTCCATCGGCGTCTTTTTGATGATACGCATTCCCACTCCGTATGCAGAGAGAAATACCCACACCACGCCAACAACCGCCGCAACGAGCAGCATTTTCGGATCAACTGAAAAGGGAAGATGCAGCTTTGCATTTGTCATGCCCTGAAAGATATCCGAAAGTCCTGCTGCAAGCAATACATTGTACATCAGATATGCAAGCCCGATACCTGCGATCAGCCCGAACGGGACTGCGACCACGCACAGCCGCATTCCCTCAGATGTGATTATCCGCACTATCTGCTCAGGAGTTGCACCAACAGACTGCAAAACGCCGTAATGCCGCTCACGCTCCTTTGAGGAGACTTCAAATGCCGTGTCGATGATAAGACGCAGTGCCAATGCCATAAATACAGCGAATATGAAGAAAATACAGAATATCCTCAGCCGGAAAAGATGAGCTCCGTCACCTATGGAATCAAGCAGCATAAGGGCAGTATTCCAGTCGTAAGCCTTGTCAATATATGTATTCCCGAAGCCAAGCTTATTTGCGGTCGTTTGCAGCCAATGATCTCCGTCTCCGATATCGCTGTCAAACAGGACATACGCTGTAACACTGCCGTCCTGCATACGTTCAAGCTTGACAGTGCGTACCATATCCTCATTCTGCAATGCCTCGCCCTGCTCTTCGGTGAGGTTGCTGATAGCAATATGGTATGGCTTTGAGCTGTAGGCTGTAGTTTCGCAGCAGTCCATGCAGACGCTGTAAAGCACAAATATCATAGTCATGACGGCAATTGCGGCTGCAATGCTTATAACTGTGAAAAATGACTGCCTTTTCTGTGCCTTGATGTATCGTGAAGCAAGCAGACCCTCATATTTCATTTCCGTCAGCTCCCTTCGTGGAAGGATTCGCTTCATCTGAGATTATCCTTCCGTCATGCAGAACGATTATCCTGTCACATTGCTGAGCGATATTTTCATCGTGCGTGATGATAAGTATTGTCTGGTTCAGCTCCCTGTTCGATGTACGGAGCAGCTCCATTATCTCAGCACTGTTTTTGCTGTCAAGGTTGCCGGTCGGCTCATCTGCAAGAATGACCTGCGGTGAGGTGAACAGTGCCCTGCCTATGGATACTCTTTGCTGCTGTCCGCCGGAAAGCTGTGAGGGAAGATGATCTCTGCGTTCCTTTATACCGAGCATATCCAGTATTTTTTCAAGGTGCTCCCGGTCAGGCTTTCTGCCGTCCATAAGGAGCGGGAGAGTGATATTTTCCTCCGCCGTCAGGACGGGTATCAGGTTGTAGAACTGATATATCAGCCCCACCTGTCTTCTGCGGAATATAGCAAGCTCACAGTTGTTCTGCCGGAAAATATCCTGCCCGTCGAGCAATATCCTGCCAGATGTAGGGCGGTCTACAGCACCTATCATATGCAGGAGCGTAGATTTGCCTGAACCGCTTGCACCGATGACAGCGACCATCTGCCCCTTAGGCACGCTGAACGAAATTCCGTCCACAGCTCGTACCTCGTTTTCACCTTTTCCGTATACCTTGCAAAGATCTTCGACTTTTAACAATTCCATACTGATACCTCCTATCCGTGTTGATACTATTATAGCACAGCTTTCTGACAATTTCATTATTTTAATCTTACAGTTTTGTCATATACGAAAGTTTACGACGGAGAATATCTGTCTCTGCGAAGGTCAAATTCCCGTGCGTCTTCACAGGATAGTTGACAATGGCTTGAAAAAGTGGTATAATATTTGTGCTCACTACTGTTGCAGACTGCATACGCTGTTTGCAAAAAAGTGAGTATAGCTTAAATGAAGATATGTAACTATCCGGGAGGCTGACATGAAACACGAATCGGGCTACAATACAAAACAAAAGGAGAAGCTGCTGGATTACCTCATCGCCAACAAGTCACGGCACACCAACGTTTCTGAGATAAGTGCATATCTCGCCGCAGAGGGAACTCCGGTCGGGACTGCGACTATCTACCGCCAGCTCGACAGACTTGTGGAAAACGGCATTGTCCGTAAGTACGCCTTCGACGGAAAGACAGGTGCTTGCTACCAGTACATCGAGGACGAGCAACAGTGTCACACTCATTTTCATCTGAAATGTCTCTCCTGCGGAAGGCTTATACATCTCGACTGCGACCACCTTGCGGGCATCAGTGAGCATATCGCTGAGCACCACGGATTCATCATCGACTCGTCGCAGACTGTATTCTATGGTATGTGCTCCGACTGTGCAAAAGCAAAAAAAGAAGCAGCTTCGGCAAATGCCGAAGAATAGCCTCATTTTTCAGGTGTCCATACCTTGACCCCGGAGGTGTCGCCGGTGCTGTCCGAAGCGGCTGGCGGCTTTTCTGTGCCGGGGATATATATTCTTACATCTTCCTGCATTCTCTCACCTCCACGGTTAGTTTATCCTGCCGGACTTCTATTATGCAGGGGAATAAATGTTTAATTGGAGAATTCATATGAAGCAGCTGACCACACTCGGCTACGTTATCGCTGCCGATATCCTTTCACTCTTCATCGCACTGACTCTTGCCGGTTCACAAAGCCCTGTGATACGGGTCATTTCCGCTGTCTGCACAACAGGTATACTCTGTGTCATGCTCATCAGCCATGCTGCAAAGACTGCGAAAAATGACCTGAAAGCAGAACGTCAGACGGGGAGCAGGCTTTCACTCACAGAGCCGCTGACTATGGCAGCGACCGCAAGCCTGCCTGCTGTCCTGAGCTTTCTTGCACTTGTACTGACCCGGCGTTCCGGAGCGAACCTCTATCCTCTCCACAAGCTAATAAATGGCTATTTTTTGCAGATATTCAACCTTATTCAGCCTGACAGCCGGGCAGAGGTGCTCACACAGGGCGACCTTGTGATAATGGGTCTGCTCACACTTGTACCCGCAGCAGTGTTTATCACGGCATACCTGCTGACCCGTTCCGGCGTTATCTTCCCGGAGGATTGACGATGGCGGAGACAATACTGCGTCAGACTATCCTCATGCTCCTGCTGATGATGTGCGGAGCTTTGTGCTATAAGCTGCGGATCATCACTCCCTCTGCAAACCGGGAGCTTTCCGGGTTCGTGCTTCAGGTCGTCAACCCGGTCATGATTTTCATGTCCTACCAGACAGAGTACCGGGCAGAGCTGGTGCAGGGGCTTCTGATATGCTTTGCACTTTCTGCTGCTGTACTGTTTATCATCATCGCTGCGGTCTATATCCTCATTCCCGAACGTGCTGACCGGCAGACAGAGGTCGAACGCTTTTCTGCTATCTACTCAAACTGCGGATTTATGGGTATCCCGCTCGTCAATGCACTGTTCGGTATGCAGGGTGTTTTCTATCTCACAGCGTTCATCACCGTGTTCAATCTTGTTGTCTGGACGCACGGGATAATCCTGATTTCCGGGGAAAAGGATCTTCATCAGGTCGTAAAAGTCTTCTATTCACCGACTGTCATCGCTATCGTTCTTGGAATAATATGCTTTTTCGCAAGACTGACTCTGCCGACGCTGATAAGCGATACACTTGGCTATATTTCCGGGCTGAACACTCCTCTGGCAATGGTAGTTTCCGGAGTGACAATGGCTCAGACGAGCTTTGCCGGTATGCTGAAAAAGCCGGGTGTATACAGAGTGTGTGCAGTCCGGCTGCTTATAGTCCCGGCAATTCTTGCAGCTCTGCTGACCCTGACACCAGCTCGCCTGATAGACCAGACAGTGCGGGTGACTGTTATTGCAGCAGCTTCTGCACCTCCGGCGGCGATGTGTACGCTGCAATGTCTGCGTTACGGCCGTGATTCACTATATGCATCGGAGATTTTCACTGCCGGAACTATACTATCTGTATTTTCCTTACCGGCTATTATAGCTCTTACGGAATATTTAACAAAAATAACATCATAGGTTTGTATATTACGCTGATTTTTATATTTTTATCCGAAAAAGGTTTGAATTTTATTGAAATTGTGTTATAATTAATATGTTACAAGCGATAATTGATTGACTATTATATCAAATTATTTTGCTCAAGCTCCGCAGGAGTACATAAAATTATTTGTACGAGACGGACATAATAAAAAGTATATTACAGATAGGAGATTTTCACCGATGGAAAAAAGAGGAATCAGTAAGCTCGACCTGAAACGCCGCAACAGAATGCAAATACTCAGGGTGATACGTGAATCGGGGCCCATTTCACGAGTTGACGTTGCGAGTGCTCTTGAGATAACGAGGGCAGCGGTGACCATTATCACCAATGAAATGATCGAAGAGGGCGTGCTTATCGAGATCGGCGAAGCTCCGGTGAATGCTGAGAAGCTCCAGAAGGGGAGAAGGAAGATACTTATCGACATCAACGTGAACAGCCGTTTTGCTCTCGGTGCAACGGTCGATGAGCGTGAGGTAAGCATAGGTCTGACTAACCTGAATACCGAAATACTGGATAAAGCCAGCATGACTATCGAGGAGCGTACTACAAGCAAGGATATAATCAATTTTATTATCAATACCTGCAACACCATGATCGAGAACAGTGCTCTGACTAAGGACAAGATACTCGGTCTCGGCGTCGGCGTAGTTCCGTCAATGTGGGGCAAGCTCAAGATATTCTACAAGGACGGCGTGCTTGATTTCACAAACTTTATAGACAAGCTCAGCGGCGGTCTTGATGTGCAGATAAGCTGCGGCAACGCTGTTGGTCTTATGGCACTTGCAAGCAATGACTTCCGGGTACAGAACGGCTATCAGACGAATACTGCCTTTCTCCACAACGGCAATCAGGTCAACCTTGCGATCGTAAACAAGAATGAGCTTTCAAACGACTATATTTCCTACACCTCGATGATAGAAAAGTTCATCGTCTGCCCGAACGGACGTCCATTTGAGGGCTACCCGAACGGCTCTGTAAAGGCTGAGCTTTCACGCAGTGCGATGCTCAGTGCGATAACAAGCATATATTCCCGTGATACGACGCCGGTGCTCTACGAGATAACTGAGGGTGACAAGTCACGGATCAACACGGATTCTGTATTCAATGCACTGTTCCGGGGAGATGAGAATGTCAAGAACGTTGTCGATGATCTTATTTCAAAGTACACGGTGCTCATAAATAACCTTGCTATAAGCCATTTTGCAAAGCGTATAGTTCTGCATAACTACCACCTCAACGAGAAGCAGTTCGACTATGTAAAGCGTGAGATGATACGTCTCGTGAGCGAGGAGATAGCTGACAGAGTTGTTCTGAGCAGACTTGACGGAAAGAACAATTTCCTTGGCGGCTGTGCTCTTATTATTCAGGAGAACTTCTTCACAAGAGGCGGAATGAGATAAGAAGCAATATTCTACCGAAAAATTATTGCATGATAAAAGCGGACACTCCAGAAACCGGAAGTGTCCGCGTTTTTAATAATATGCTCAGTCTCTGACCGCATATAGATTCGTCTCCCAAGCCGGGATATAGAGCTGGTGGCGTATATAGAGCTGATAATCAGGGTCGAGCGTCCGTATCAGGAGCGGCAGCTCAAAAATATCCTCATTCCGGTGATAGAGCGATATCATCAGCTTCGGCCCATAATGTGCTATCGTCTGTGCGGCACCCCATATCGCTTCACGCTCAAATCCTTCAACGTCCATTTTTATGATAGTTGCGGCTCCTCCGTCAAGCATGGAATCAACTGTAAGCCCCATGACCTTGTACTGCGAGGAAGCTGTGATCGCCGACTGCCGTCCTGCCTTAGCCGCAAAGGGCAGCTCAGTATCCGTTGCCCACGCAGCTGCATTATATGCCGCCACCCTTCGCATACCGCCGATGAACTTTGAAAGCTTCTTATAGTTCCGGTAGTCCGGCTCCATAGCGTAAATGGCTGAATACCGCCCTTTTGTAAACTCCAGCAGCTCCCTTATCGTATCGCCGTTGTATGCTCCGAGATCAACGTATGACTCATGTGAGGTAGGCTTGATGATACTTTTATATATCTCCTCCTTCGGGGTGGTGACCGGCAGAAGATACTTTATATCACCGCTTATCCTGAAGTTGATTATACTCGAATAGACCCGGCGTGAGGTATCGTCTGCAAGAGAATCATATACCTTTCGCAGTTTTTCGGCATTTTCCATGCACATCTCATATGTGAACAGCCCCTGCCCGGCAACCGGCACGTCCGGTACGTAGAGGGTATGCCGCTGACTCAGCCGGACTATCTTATCCACAAGTGACTGATACCCCGCTGCAAATGCTAAAACAATTACAAAATCCTCGACCTGTTCCTCGACCTCGGAGAGCTTATGCACCTTGTAGCCTTCAAAGGAGTGCCCCCTGACGAATTCATCGCTTGCGAATATCCCGGCAGGAACAATGCCCTTTTGCCGAAATACAGCCATAATTTTCAGTGCACCGTCACCCATTCCATATATGAAAATGGGACGCTTCTCTGCCTTGAGCCTATCCCAGCTCGAAACGGTTTCCTTGATAAATGATAACATACTCTGCCTATATTCTTAGTAGTCGCTGTGGTGGTCGGGATCGCCGTCATGTACCATATCGGGATGTCCAAGACCCATAAGATCTCTGCCTCGGATACTGTAGCGGTCACGCATTATGTTAAGATACTTGTCAATAAGCTTAGATACCTCACGCACATTTTTTATACAGTGTATCTCCTTTTCAGGTGTGTCGGTATCACGGCTGAAAATAAGTATCGAGCCGCAGCCGAACATACGCTGTCCCAGGGGAAGAAGCACCTTTTTGTCCGTTATCTTGTAAATGTCGATCTCGTCCTCGTCAACGTTGAGGAATCCTGTCCGGGTGATCAGCTTCTGCTCTGTGATGAAATATCTTGTGAACGACAGCGGCAGACCGAACAGAGTCCGCTTCTTGTCAGTCCAGATGCAATCAATGTCGTTATGCTTCATAGCGTCGCCTCCCTATTAAATCTGAATATATTGTATCATATTTTTTATGATTAGTCAAGAGTATTCAGCACAAAAACACTTAGAACGGCTTACCGGCAGCAGCAGTGCTGAGATATGCGGATATTTTTGAAAAAACGGCTCGATACGCTCACTCCTCAGCAGATACTGCAATATGACAAAAGCTGCCCCGTGCTCCGAGGCAGCTTTCTGATCGTTCCCCTTACAGAACTTCATTTATATGACAACGGGGTGCAGACCCGCTATCGTCCTACAGCGATCGAAAAGCATTTCTGATGCTGACAAAATTACCTACCTGCTTCCGATAGTTACTGTATAAGAGCCGTTGCTTAGCTCGCCGACACTGATCGTCAGACCTGTATCAACAGTCTGTCCGCCGTTGCTGTCGTACCAGTGGAATCCGGAAATGTTTCCGTTGATGACATCGCCTGCGTGATAGAAATTATCAGTATCTGTATCGTCGATGATACGGATAAGACGTCTGCCCTGATCGTTATTTGTGTACTCACTGCCGCTCGCATAGCGGAAATAGGTATTCCAGCCATATTCTGTAGTTGCGTCGATGTGGTATACACGCACGCCCTCACCGGCAGTTGCCCACCATGCAGTTTTTGTGCCGACACCGCTGTTATTTCCGTCCTTAGTTGCGTACTCTATAATGAAATACTCCGAGAAATAGTCATCTGCAAGTGTACCGTTCGGGATTATTATGCAGTTTCCGGAATCGGTCTGAGCGTTGTTCAGCGTGAAGGTCTGAGTGCCCTTTGAAGCATCGTAGACCTGTACCTGATCCTTGTGATACCAGCCCTCCATGAGCTTTGAGAATGCACCGAAATCGGAGCCTGCATCTGTATCCATAAGCTCAATACCGGCAGTTCCGTGCATACCCTCACTGTCATTTGCATTCGTGAAGAGGTAATAATCCGGCAGACCTGTGCAGTGACCGAGCTCATGGCAGTAGGAGCTGATATAGTTTACATAGCTTGTGGCAGAATCGATCTGTGCATTACCAGTGATTATATGTCCTATGCTTACGCCGTCCACACGATAATTCGGGTCACCGAAAGCACCAGCACACGGCCACCAGTAGTTCTCATCAGCCTTCGCAGGCACAGTGAACAGTGTAGCGTCTATCCTTCCGTCGCCGTCGCCGTCAAACTGTGAGAAATCGACCTGATCCTTGAACGCATCATAGCATTCCTCAGCTATTTTCACCTTGTTGTCGTCATAGGACGCATGATTTTCCTTTGTGGTGTATCTGAATACCTGACCGTCAAAATCCATCGCACCCTTTGAGGCTCTGCCGTAAAATGCCGGGAAGCTCTCAAACGGATAGCAGGCATTTCCGGTATTCTCTGAGCCGAAGGATATCTGGTTCAGCTCCTCAAGGCTCGGAGCATAATCATACTGACAATCCGGGAAATCAACGTAGAATACGACCAGTTTCGCCTTGCCCTGGGTGGGGAGGGAAGCCCCGTGCTTTGCCATATTTGCGGTAATGAATTCTTCAGTATCCGGTGTATCAGGATCCTCGCCTGTACCTATCCACTCCGGTGCTGCACCTGAAGCGATAAGCTTTCTGAGCAGTGCAAGGTCATATGTATCGATCTTGTTATCAGTGCAGAGGTCACCGGCGTGCCAGTTCACAAGCTTTGTATCCGGGATACCGAGAAGCCACTTATGGAGCACTACCAGGTCTGCTATCTCTACTGAACCGCTTGCATTGACATCTCCGAGGTAATAGCCGCCGCTGGTCTGAGGCTGTGTCGCAGGCTCTGTTGTCACAGGCTGAGTAGTTATCGGCTGAGTAGTTACGGGCTCAGTAGTCACAGGCTCGGTAGTTACCGGCTGTGCATTGGCGAGATCGAACCTGCCGCTGTCGTCCTTTATCTTTGTCCACATATAACGCAGCATCCAGCCGTCAAAGTCGGTTATCTTCACAGCTGAGCCTGCCATCATTATTGAATTTTCACCGCCGGGGAAGCCTCCGGGCGGGAAGCCGTCAGATTCGCCTTCGCCGCCGTAGAAATCGGTCATACCGAAGCCGTGTCCTATCTCATGCTCAAGCACGTGGAGACTGCCGTTCTGGAGCATTCCGAGATAAGCAGTATCGGAGAGCCTCTGTCCCCAGTCGCCGCCGCAGCCGCCGATATCCGGGAATCCCTGAGTTGCCCACATATACATATCGAAGCGCTTGTCAAGACCGCCCGGATACTCATAGCTTGTATCCTCAAAGTGGTCAAAACGGGAAAGCTCAGACGGAGCATACGGCTCCTTGTCAGGAATAGTATCTCTTCCGTTGGTCGTGTCATACTGAGCATCATAATACCTTGTATCAGTATAAACTACCTCGTCATCGTGCAGATCGAGCAGACAGCTTTTATCTATCACCGCCCAGCCAACTACCTTCACATCAATGTGCTCATACGGCCAGTTCTCATATCCTGCGAGCCAGTCGTTCCATGCGTTTATGCAATCGGACAGCATTGTTTCAAACTGCTGTCTCTGCTCGTAGGTCACTGTATTGTACGACTGCCACTTGACAACGTAATTGATAGTGCCTTTACCTGCAACTATCTGGTCGAAGATAGTGTTCCGCCTTACAGTTGACTGCTCACGCTCGATACGGTTAGTCCATATCCAGTCGGCAGCGTACTGGTACTCTGACGGCATATCGCTTATAGTTACCGCAGAAGCCGAGATAACAGATGACTGCCATGTAAGGCTTTGTGCAGTGTACGATGTCAGGCACAACGCACCTGCAAGCAGTGCAGCCGTGACCTTTTTGCTTTTTTTCATAATTGACCCTCCAATTCATATTGTTATATCTGTATAAAAAATAACGTATTGTATACTTATATTGTACAATAACTGCACAATAATGTCAATAAAATATCGTACCTTTTTATGTACATAATTTTAAAATATCAGAATATTTATTGTAAAATCGTCTTGATTTTAAGCTCGGAATGTGATATAATTTTACATAAAGGCACTTACACGGGGGTGAGGACTATGAAAAAACGTCCGCTGATAGGCATTGTTACATCAGTTCTGGCAAAAAATTATGTACGGAATATAGTCCGTGGTGCGATAGCACAGGCACAGGAGTGCGGCTGCGATGTCATCATACTCGCACCGCTTGTCCATTTTACACAGTGCCAGACGGAGCACGCTGACGGAGAAAGGGCTATATATCAGCTCATAAGCTCGCAGAGCTTTGACGGCTTTCTGTATATCAAGGACGACACTACCATGGGTGTTGACGTTATTGCAGAGGTCGAATCGCTCCTCCTGAGCACCAATAAATATGTCATGACCGTAGACGAGCAGGAGCACTCCGTTTTTGACAGCACTCAGTACGATGATTACGACGATTTCGGAAAGGTGGTAAGGCACCTTATCGAGGTACACGGCTACAGGAAGATATATTGCCTTACAGGTCCGCAGGCACGTTTTCAGGCACAGACACGGCTCAGGGCTTATCAGGATATCATGAGTGAGCATGGTCTTTACTTTGATGATACATATTACTCTTATGGGACGTTCTGGGTGGATTCCGCCATAGAGTACGCCGGGAGGATCATTTCCGGAGAGCTTTCCAGACCGGAGGCAATAGTGTGCGGCAATGATGTTACGGCAATGGCACTGATAAAATGTCTGAAGTCAGCAGGGATAAGAGTACCGGCAGATATTGCTGTAACAGGGTATGACGGATTCCCGTTTGCTTCAAATATAGACGTATCGCTGACTACCTATTCACGGGATCACTACCAGCTCGGAGCTGACGCAGTACGGCGGCTCTACCGCAATATCACAGGCGTTCTTTGCCGGAAGATACACCGTCCTGAAAGCGGCTTTATGATCGGTAATTCCTGCGGCTGCGACAGTATACCTGCCAAGCAGATGCTCGTCAGCCGCAATGAAGATGTACCGAAAATGTGGGAGGAGGACGTATTCTGCGATGCTATGCCCTTTGATCTTGCTGAGGCGGATTCTGTTCCTGATCTGCTGCAGCGTGCCATTGGACATTGCGGTATACTGTACCAGATGAAGGAGCTGAAGATATATCTGAAAGTATCTGAGGAACAGCTTCGGCTTGCAGCGGAATGCAGCCAGGACGGGATATCGGTTTACCAGAACGATAAGCTTATGGCACAGCTGGATGCAGGTGCATTCATACAGGAGAGCGGCAACGCCGGGACACTGTTTCTTTCGCCTCTGCATATGCAGGAGAGACAGTTCGGGCTCATTTCACTTTCATTTTGCGGTAATGAGCGGATCTATGACAGGAATTATCTGCGGTATGTATACGACCTTGAGGCGGCACTTGACAGGGTATACAGCCGCCGGGACAATACTGAGAAGCAGGAAGAATCCGGACGTATCAGCAGCCGTAGGGAGCAGCACAGAAGACTTGAGCTTCTTCGTAAGCAGCTGCAGGACGAGCCGGGAGCCTCGTGGACTATAGAGCAGATGAGCCATGCGGCGGAAATGAGCAGAAGCACGCTGCAAAAGCTGTATAAGGCATATTTCGGAAGGAGCGTTTTTGAGGAGCTTATACAGTTTCGTGTCGAAAGAGCCAAGCAGCTGCTTACAGAGACAGGGCTTTCTCTCAGAGAGATATCAGAGGAATGCGGCTACTCAACCGAAAGCTATTTCATGAAGCAGTTCAAGAGCGTGACAGGCGTTACTCCTACAGCATATCGGAAAAAGTGCAGTAAATGACAGCTGATACCGCTCCCAAAACTCCGGCAGATGATCTGACGGCGAAATACCGTCATGCTGCGTCGAGCATTTTCTCATGATTTTGTTTACGTTTCAGGGATAGATATAAAGATAAACAAAAATCAAAGGATTTATTTCAGTTGTCTGCGTTTATATGAAGAATTTTTTAAAGCCGCTTGAAATTATCCGGAAAATGCAGTATAATCATAGAGTAAAAAAATATAAGCAATGACACACGTAGTACCCCGGTACATAAATCTGATCACGGAATGCTTTTTCAGTCAGAGCCGGAGTATACGTGTTTTTGCGTTTTCAGGAGGAAAAATCATGCCAAAAACACAGCTGCAAAGAATGATGTTTGCACTGATGACGGTCATCATCACAGTCCACGCCTATGTATTCTACAGCCTTTACGTTGTAAACGGAGCTGCTCTCATGAGCGTTTCCGGTCAGCCGGGAGTAATAAAGGCTATAAACTCTATGGGAGGAGTTTACATGGTTGGCAGGAGCCTTCCGATATGGGCGGTCGTACTTATCGAATTTCTGCTCGCTTACTCCCTTGAGATACTGGTCGGCAGTCCGCTGTCATTCAGGCTTGCGTCAAAGGTATTTGACCCGCAGGAAACTCATCCGGTGCTTTTTGAGACAGCGATAATCTGTGCAACCGTGGGGATAATGTGCCCGGCTATGAGCTTTCTTGCGGCATTCCTTTACTATCCGTACTACGAGGGCTTCAATATCCTTACGCTCCTCGCAAACTGGATAAGGCTTGTATGCTACAATTTCCCGTTCGCCTTCTTTTCACAGCTGTTTTTCATACAGCCGCTGGTAAGAACTCTTTTCCGCTTTGCTGCGGGAAGAATTCATACAGCAGAAAAGGCGGGCAATATCTGATGTTTTTCCGGCATTTTTATGCCGGATTTTTTTATATTCTGCTTGCAATTTATCCGGAAATGCTGTATAATAAGTGTATCATTATAGAAAGGTGAGAGAGCATGAAAAAAATAGTATTGACTGCTGCGGCACTGGCAGCTGTTACTCTCTCTTCCTGCGGAAACCGAAATCAGGATATATCTGTAAAGCCTGACGGAAGTCTCGACCCCTGTACGCTGCGTTTTTCGTGGTGGGGCGGAGATGACAGACATGAGGCTGCACTCAGGGCACTTGAGCTGTGGAGCGAGCGGTATCCGGATATCACTGTGATACCGGAATACGGCGGCTGGGACGGCTGGACTGAAAAGACGGCTGCACAGCTGAGCGGAGGTACTGCCCCTGACCTTATGCAGATAAATTTTGACTGGCTCATATCCATGCCGAAGGGCGGTGATGCCTTCTATGACCTGTATTCCATTCCGGAGCGTATAGATATTTCCGGATATGACAGCGAGGTATTATCATTCGGGGAAATGGAGGGAGCTCTGAGGGCTGTCACTATCTCTGTGAGCGGCAGGACGCTGTTTTACAACTCTGAGGTATATGACTCTCTCGGTGCAGAATATCCTGAAACATGGGACGAGCTTATCGCTCTTGGCAGCAGCTTCTCCGGCAAGGGTGCATACCCGCTCGACCTCGATATACAGTCAGGCGGAACGGCATGGTATCTTGCTGTTGTGTATGTCCAGCAGACTACCGGCAGACAGTTCATGACTATGGACGGTGAGCTTGGATTTTCTGCGGAGGATATTAAGCTTGCACTCGATTTCTACAGAAGACTTGAGGATGAACGTGTGATACGCACTATTCAGTCACGTACCGACGAGGACGGAAATGCGGCACTGTATCAGTCGCCGGAATTCATAGACGGGACTGTAGCCGGAGTGCTTGAGTGGGGAAGCTCTGTCGGAAAATATGAAATGGTGCTGCCGGAGGGAGTTCTTGAGGCGGGGCCCTTGCTTACGGACGGAGAAAGCACAGACGGCTGGATGATAAAGCCGTCGCTGATGTATGCAGTATCAGCTCAGACTCAGTATCCGGACGAGGCTGCACAGCTTCTGGACTTTTTCATAAACGACCCGGACTGTGCTGCGATAATGGGCACAACACGGGGGATACCTGCGTCCTCCTATGCACAGGCTGCACTTGAGGAGAAGGGACTTCTGACGGGTCTTGCAATGGAGTCAGACGAGCTGCTCGGCGGTGCAGATACGATCATGGTAAGTCCGTACATGGAACTGACACGGATAAAGGAATACTGCAACGAAGCAATAGAAAAGGTATCATACGGTCAGACAGATACCGGTGCGGCAGCAGAGGAGCTTTACAATTCCATACAAGGATATCTCGAAAAGATAAGAAAATGAAAAGCAATATAAAATATACTAATCCGGTAGGAGTGAGCAGGTACACAGGTCTGCTGCTCATACTCCCGTTCATCATCGGCTCTCTTGTTCTGACAATGTATCCGTTTGCGGCTTCGTTCATATTCGGAATGACTGATAGCCGCAGCGGTGAGATGGTTTTTACGGGCTTAGGGAATTACCGTTCACTTCTCAGCGACCCGGATTTTATTGATTCTGCGTTGGTGACACTGAAATATGCAGCTATACTCGTACCGCTGAAGCTGGCGGTTTCCCTTTTTATCGCTCTTCTTCTGAGTATCGAGCTAAGGGGGATAGGCGTCTGGAGAACGATTTTCTACATACCCTCGATACTTGGCTCCGGACTTGCGGTCATGATAATGTGGCAGTTCCTTTTCACATCCGGGGGGCTCGTTAACCAGTTACTTGTGCTGTGCGGACTTTCCCCGGTGAGCTGGTACGGCGACAGCAGATATTCCATTTACATCATAGTCCTTCTCAGACTGTGGGAATCCGGCTCTGCGATGCTTATATTCCTCAACGCACTTAAAGGCATACCGAGGGAATACTACGAGGCGGCAAAAGTTGACGGCTGCGGCAATATCAGGGGATTTTTCCGGATAACCCTGCCGCTGATAAGGAATGCGGTCTTTTTGAATCTTGTTTTACAGACCATATCCGCTCTTCAGGAATTCAGTGCTCCGTATATGCTGACCGGCGGCGGGCCGATGAAAAGCACATACACAGTGGGTATGCTCATTTATAACGAGATGTTCCGCTTCGGGGATACAGGATACGCAAACGCCGTATCATGGGGACTTTTTGTGGTCATCACAGCAGCAGTGGCTGTACTTTTCCGGCTCACCGGAAGATTATCGGAGGAGATCTGATGAAGGCAGCAGGGATCATTAAAAAAACAGCCGGTTATGTCCTGCTTTCGGCAGCGGGGATAATAATGCTCTATCCCATGCTGTGGCTGGTCGGGGCAAGCTTCAAATCCAACGACGAGATATTCAGCTCAGCGTGGTTCATTCCTCACGATCTTGAGCTTTCAGTCTATGTCCGTGCATGGAGGACTGTCACCCCGTACACTATGGGACACTACTTTCTGAACACATTCGGGATCATCATACCGAGAATGGTTTTTTCCGTGTTTTCGTCTGTATTGACTGCATATGGCTTTGCAAGGTTTGAATTCCCACTTAAAAGATTCTTTTTTTCACTGCTCATGTGCTCAATGTTCATGCCGGCTATCGTAAAGATAATGCCGATGTATATGCTCTGGGGCAGGCGTGGTCTGCTTGATTCCTATATCCCACTGACTTTGCCGGCACTTCTTGCGGGTGAGGGGAGCTTTGTTCTCATGATAATACAGTTTCTGAGGGGCGTACCGAAGGAATTTGACGAGGCTGCACGGATCGACGGCTGCAATACGATTCAAGTACTTTTTTATATCCTTATCCCGTGTATAAAGCCTGTCATAGCAACAATATGTATCTTCACATTTCTATGGACAATGAATGAATTTATCGAGCCTCTCATCATGATCAGCTCGGTCAGAAAATACCCGCTCTCCCTGATACTCCGTCTGTCGGCAGACAGCACCGGAGACGGCTACGAGCAGCGAAAAATAATCGCAATGTCTGTAATCGGTCTTATTCCGTCGATAGCAGTCTTTGCAGCCGCACAGAGGAAATTTGTCAGCGGGATAACAGCAGGAGGTCTGACAGGATGAACAGAAAAGATCTGAACGCCATTGCTCAGCGGTATCTTGACGAGCTGATACTTGTTTCCGAGCCGCTCAGACCGCTCTGGAACAGAGAGAATTTTATCTTCAAAAAGCCCGCAAGGTGGAATTATATCGACAGCTGTATGATAATGGCAGTCCTCATGCTGTGGGAGATATCAGGCGATGAGCGTTTATTTGACTTTGCGAAGAGGTTCATAGATGCCTATGTTATGCCTGACGGGAGCATTCCGACCATGAATTCCGGGGACTTCAACCTTGACAACATAAACGGCGGAAAAATACTGCTGTATCTCTGGAAAGCGACCGGGGAAGACAGATACCGCTCCGGTGCGGAAAAACTCTGGAGCGGACAGCTTGTCCGGCAGCCGAGGCTTGAATGCGGCAGCTTCTGGCATAAGGCGATATATCCCCGTCAGCTTTGGCTCGACGGAGCGTATATGGCTTTGCCATTCATGGCGGAGTACAGCATTCTGACCGGAGATGATGATATAAAAAGGGACGTACTGATGCAGCTGGACAATATCCGCAATATAATGCAAAATCGGGATACCGGGCTTTATTACCATGGATATGATGAAACAAGGACGATGAACTGGGCTGACCCCGTTACCGGACTGTCACAGGAATACTGGCTCCGGTCAGTCGGCTGGCTGTGTGCCGGACTTGCCGATATATGCGGATATCTTCCGAGCGAAGCACTATGCTGTGATATGCTGCGGGAGCTTCTGTGTTCTCTCAGAGGGTACGTAACCGACGGTATGCTGTATCAGCTCCCGGCGTACTCACACGGCGAATTATCCGGAAATTATCCCGAAACGAGCGGAACTCTGCTCATTGCCTATGCCGCAATGAAGGCGGAAAGACTTGGTATATGCGGTGGGGATATATCCGAGACGGGAAGACTGCTTCTTGACACTACAGCCGAGAGATATATCAGCACAGACGGAGATGTACCGGTGCTGCGAAATATCTGCCTGATGGGAGGACTTGGCGGAGAGCAGAAGCGTGACGGCTCTGTCCAGTATTATCTGAGCGAGCGGAGGGTCGAGAACGATGCAAAGGGGATAGCACCGCTTCTCATGGCATACTCAGAGCTGCTGCGTCATGATTCGTCACAATAGAACAAATGTCGCCCCAAAATGATAGATAATCTATAATTATTACTGAATGGTTAAATTTTTTCGCACCTCTTGCAAAATAGTCCGGAATGTGATAGAATATAATTGTGATCAGTTGATATAGGGTCATAATATTCAGAAAGGGGGAGAAGCTATGGATGTTCTGTTCTGGGCAGCTGCTGTGGTGGTATTCGTCATAGCAGAGATAGCAACAGTTCAGCTCGTATCTATATGGCTCGCAGCCGGAGCACTGGTAACGATGATAGCGTCGTATTTCTTTGATATACCGCTCGTTGGTCAGCTGCTCATATTCCTTGTGTCATCGGCGGCATTTCTTATAGTAACATGGCCGTTCCTGAAAAAGGCACGGAATACAAAGCGTGTGGCGACCAATTCCGAGCTTGACGTAGGAAAATCCGCTGTTGTTATCGAGGAAATAAGCTCCGATGCAGGTACGGGAAGAGTCACTCTCAATGGGGTAGACTGGAGTGCTGTTTCCGCAGACGGTTCGGTAATACCGAAGGACAGCATTGTTGTGGTCGCTGAGGTACAGGGAGCAAAGCTCGTTGTAAGACAAAAGGACTAAGGCGTAACAAAGATCAATAAAAAACGGAGGTACACATCATGGATAATCCAATGGCAGTAATACTCGTCATCGTTGCGATCTTCCTTCTTATAGTTATCATAAGAAGCTTCCGGATCGTTCCGCAGGCACACGTTTTCGTAGTCGAGAGACTCGGAAAATTCAACGCAGAGTGGCAGACAGGCGTTCACGTACTTATCCCGTTCATCGACAGGATAGCGGGCAGAGTATCGCTCAAGGAGAAGGTCGTTGACTTCAAGCCGCAGCCGGTGATCACGAAGGATAACGTTACAATGCAGATAGATACAGTCGTATTCTATCAGGTGACTGACGCAAAGCAGTACATCTACGGCGTTGAGAGACCGCTTGCAGCTATAGAGAACCTTTCGGCGACTACACTGAGAAACATAATCGGTGAAATGGAGCTTGATGCTACACTTACTTCACGAGACGTTATCAATACAAAGATAACCTCTATCCTCGACCAGGCTACAGACCGCTGGGGAATAAAGGTAAACAGAGTTGAGCTGAAGAATATCCTCCCGCCGAGAGAGATCCAGGACGCAATGGAGAAGCAGATGAAGGCAGAGCGTGAGAGACGTGAGAAGATACTCCAGGCAGAGGGTGACAAGAAGTCACAGGTGCTCGTTGCAGAGGGCGAAAAGGAGTCTCAGATACTCCGTGCAGAGGCTAAGAAGCAGGCACAGATACTTGAAGCTGAGGCTGAGAAGCAGGCAATGATACTTCGTGCGGACGCTGTACGTGAGCAGAAGATACTTGAGGCTACTGGTGAGGCACAGGCAATAGAGCTTGTACAGCAGGCATATGCAGACAGCCTTGTAAAGCTCAACAATGCTAATCCGAGCGAGAAGGTCATTCAGCTGAAATCACTTGAATCATTTGCAAAGGCAGCTGACGGAAAGTCCACAAAGATAATCATTCCGAGCGAGATACAGGGGCTTGCAGGACTTGCAGCAGGACTCAAGGGTATCGCTTCGGACAAGTGATCAGAATTTTTGAATAATACAGGAGCAGCTGGGATAAAACTCAGCTGCTTTTTTTGCAAACTACTTGAAAAATATGGGGAAGTATGTTACACTGTAGTAAACAGGATTTCCCGGATAAGAATATCCTCAGGCCCCGGGGAAACTGAAATATATGGAGGTGTCAGTATGAAAATGAAAAAGCTTATCGCCGGACTGCTCAGCTGCTGTCTTGCACTTTCGGCGATACCGCTCACAAGAACTGAATACGAAGTACCTCAGACAACGGCTTCGGCGGCGGCGGAGACGGAGGTATATGATTATCTTGGCTACGCTGTTGCGACCCCGACGGTAGCTAAGGAAATGCTCTGGTACAGCGGAACTGCGTCTGTTGAGAAGCCGGTCTGGTATCAGTTCACAGCGACTGAGGCGGGGACATACTTCTTTGAAAGTGAGGGAGATTCTGACCTTGAAGCCTCTCTGCATCTTACCACGGAGAAGGGCGAGATAGCCTATGATGATGATATGGGCGAGGGGCAGAATTTCAGCATAGTGCGCAATATGTCCAAAGGAGACAAGGTTTATCTGTGCGTCGTAAGCAAGACCAACGAGAGCGACGCAAAGCCGTTCAGAGTGAGGGTAAGACCGACTATAATAGAGGCAATAGCTGATTATAATTACGAAGCAGCAAACAGCAGAGTCATCTACAGCTTTACCGCTCCGGTGAAATTGGATTATAAGATCGATGTTGGAACAGATACTTGCCAATATGACGTATATGAGTATATAGGTGATAACAAGCAATATACAAATACTTTTTCAAAGACATATGCGGACAATAATAATTTGATCTCCTTAGAAAAGGGAGAAACGATATATATTGACATTGAACCTACTTACACACTATATATTCTTCCGTATATTTATACCTTAAGTGTTGCAAATGGCATCGGTGAAGAAGAGAACGTTTTAACTCAAAACAACGTATGGCTTCGATATTCTACCGAATACAGAGAAATGAAAGAAAAAGGTGTGAGTTCCACTGTAACCTCTTATTTAGATACGGAATATGATTATTATATCAAGACTGAACAAAAAAAATATTCTTTAGAATATACAGCTACAGTTACAATTGACAAGACTGAGGAAGCTGCAACAGATAATTGGTCGGAAAGCTCATTTGTTAAGGCACCTACAAGCGAGGTTCTTGTTTTGCCGGAGGAACTTCCATATAAAATATCCGCATTATCATCCGGATCATTCATAAGCAGTATTATTACTCCCTCAGTGTCCGGAAATTATACATTTTCCAGTAAAGGGGATTCGTATATTTTTAGATTATACAAGATCGAAAAGGGAATGACTATGTACTTTCAGAGTACAGGCTCCAATGATACTACCGTTGAGATATATTCCTCTATCTATGATGAACCTTTAGCCTTCAATGATGACGGCGGACAGAATACGAATTTCAGTCAGATAGTCAATCTTATGAACGGCGGAGAGGTAATAATGCACATCACAAAGGACGGCACTAAATCAAGCGGAATAGAAATTGGAACGCTCACAGGATATGCCGGGGAATACGCCGATGCTCCGACTGTTGAAAAAACAGTTATAACAACTGTGGCTACAACCACAAGATCCTCAACCGACCTCCGCACCACCACAACAACTACGACTACGACCACCACTACCACTACAGCCGCAACTACCACAGATGACGGAAACAACGTTGTGGCGGCGGGTATATGCGGTGCAAACCTCACATGGACTCTGTTCAGCCGGGGGGAGATCGTGATAACCGGTACAGGAAGTATGTACAGCTATGAAAACGGCTCTCAGCCGTGGGCAAGCCATCTTGACAAGGTGAAGACCGTGTCTTTCCCAGACGGTATTATCTCCATAGGTGCTCATGCATTCCACGGCTGCTCTGCACTCACCTCAGCCGTCCTTCCTGAGAGCGTTTTGTCAATAGGCTTCGGTGCATTCCAGGGTACGGCGATTCCGGAAATAATTATACCGGACACTGTGAAGACGATAGGCGACTACGCTTTCAGCGACTGTACCTACGCTAAAACCCTCACTCTGCCTGACAGCGGCTGCGATATCGGTATCTTTGCGTTCAGCGGCTGCTCCGGGCTTACTGAGGCAACCGTGCCGGAGAGCATTGATTATCTCCCTGCGGGTGTATTCAGTGCCTGTCCGTCACTGAAAAAAGTGACCATAAACGGCAGAAATACAAAGTATTACGATTCCGGAGACCCGTATGACACCGCTTCGGTATTCTCTGATAACCTTACCAACTATTCATTCAGCGGTACTGTGTACGGCTACTCGGATTCCTATACACAAGCCTACTGCACAAACAATGATAAGAATTTCTCAGCCATAGACGTTTCATACCGCTTCGGTGAGTACACCGCATACAAGGGCGATACCATAACCGTTGCGTCATATATCAATTCGTTCGGCAAACCAATAAGTTCTCTGTCGGCACTTCTGTCTCTCGATTCCGGTATCTCTGTAAAGTCTGTCGGTCTGTATTCTCCGGCATTCAATAATGCTTCCGTAGGTATCGGAGATGGCGGGACAGCAATTGTAGAAACGGACGGAATTGTTCCTCCTGCGGATTCTGTGCTGTTTACATATCAGATAGAGATAGGCGATAATATACCGACTGATGACTATACTATTGATCTGAGCGATATTTCGGCACGGTCACCGGATTCTTCTGAATACCCGGATTCTGTGTATACCGGTGTTATCCATGTATATGATACGACCACCACTACTACCACAACGACAACGACTACCACGACAACTACTACAACCACGACAACGACGACGACGACCACTACAACTACCAAAACTACCGCTGCCACCACAAAAACTACCACAACCACCACTACCGTACCTAAAACAAACGTTAAATTCGTCAACGGCTCGAATAACTGGAGCTTTTCAAATTCACGCACGAATTTCCCCTATTCCAACTACTACATGAATAATACCTACTACAACAAGCTCATGAATGGTCTTTCCAACGTTGACCAGTATTATGTCAAGCAGCTCCTCAGCAGCGGCTGGGGCGGAAGCTGCTACGGAATGGCGGTAACGTCAATACTTTCCGCACACGGCATACTTACACCGTCCTCGTATCAGAGCGGTGCATCATTCCTGCACGACATCAAGGGACCGCCTTCAACTGATATAGTTTCGCTGATAAACTACTACTTTGCGATACAGACAACAAGCTATATCCGACAGCAGCGTGCACAGTTCCAGTTCAAGTCCGAGGCAACGAAACTGAGTACGCTTATAAGCTGTGTAAACGGCAATACTCCAACTCTTCTCTGCTTCACAAAGCAGGGCTGGGGCGGTCATGCTGTAGTTGCATACGGCGTTGAATACGGCACCTACAGCTACAGCGGAAATGCATATAACGGCAGGATAATCATTTATGACAACAACAATGTAAACTATTCAGATTCTTATTGTCTGTATTTCAATTCATCCAGCGGCAGGTGGATAATACCTACCTACGGGCTCGATTCTGCCACAGGTGCAAGGCTCGACTTCATAACGAACAGCCTGTCCTCTATCAACTATCACGGCTATCTCTCCGGCACACTCAGAAACGAGAGCGATGACCCGTGGATAGCTATACTCAGCTCACAGGCGATCCAGAACGATTATTCGCTCCGTAAGGTCAGCATGGCTGGCGGTACATGGAACTACTACAACACCTCAGATGATGACATCGTGCTTTTCTCTTCACTGACCGGTGAGAACTATGACGGCGACCTGATATTCGGTCTAAAGGATTCCGAAAGAGGTTATATCGTTGAGATCGCTGAGTCTGAGCCTGTAGATATGGACATGGAGTACGAGAACGACCTTATCCACGTAAGCTCGGAGAGTGCATCTGCGGTACTGTTTGACCCGTCAGGCTATATCCGCAAAACTGGTGATACCGCCGCATATGAGTTCACTATCGTGTCGAATGAGGGCTTCTGCACAACTGACTGGTACAATGTCGGCGTATCGGGTGAGGCTGGCGAGGTGAGCTTCATGAAATATGACTCCGGATATCTTATCAGCAGCGACATTCTTACTGATGTAAACGTGTCTGCTGAGAATGATACATACTCCCCGTCCGTGACATTTTCTACGGAGTACGATAAGGCGTATATCTATGAAATTGACGAAAAGACTATCGGTATCGCAGTAGACACTGATAACAACGGTTCATATGAGACGACTATTGCGGAGGGTACAGCTGCAAATCAGCTGGGAGACGTAAACGAGGACGGAATGGTAGACGCAAACGACGCTTCTGCGATCCTACAGGCATATTCCGAGCTTTCCACCGGCGGAGCTTCAGGTCTTACAGCAGAGCAGGAGACAGCAGCAGACGTAAACAAGGACGGACTTATCGACGCTTCTGATGCTTCAATTATACTGCAATATTACGCTTATATCTCTACCGGCGGCAGTATATCTATCGAGGACTTTATCACAGCTCTTGGTGACGCTGAGGAGCCTGCTGCGTAAAAAGCGTCGTATGATCAAACGTGCAAGCTGATATCTAAAGAATAAAAATGCCCCCTCTCCGGGGGCATTCTGTTAATAACTATCCTACAGTGCGTTCCTGGGACAGCTTCTCACGCATTCCATGCACAGGATACATTCCGTGCCATTCTCTCTTTTTCTTGAATTATCAGTAACATAAATGTAAAGAGCTGTTTTTTACTCAAAATGTCAAGCATTATGCGTTTTCATGTGTTATAATATATTCAAGATCGATCGAAGATTTAATAACGGAGGTGAGCTTATGAAGAATATAGACCTGCTTGCGGACAGCATAAACTTCATTGAAACGAATCTGTGCGAGAGCATTCCGACAGAGGTCATTGCTGAAAAATGTGCCTGCTCGAAGTCTACGCTTGAAAAGCTGTTCAGGTACGTTTACGGGCTTTCGGTTCATGATTACATCATACGCCGGCGTATGATGAGGGCAGCCGAGCTGCTGGATAATTCACCTGAGATGAGCGTGCTTGATATAGCAGTTGAATGCGGCTACAGCTCAAACGAGGCATTTACCCGTGCATTCCGGAAGATATGGAACGAGAATCCGTCGGATTTCCGTGGCAGACCGCACTCTGTACTCTTCCCCAGGCTCGCCGTGCCTATTTTACAGGGAGATGAATATATTATGACAAGAAAGAGCTATGATATAACCCAGCTTTATGACCTGTTCAGGGAGCGTGAGGATTGTTGGTTCGTATGCAGCGATATCAAGGGGCTTATCCCGATAAACAATATCAGCAACAAGGCAGGCGACATTGCTATAATCGAGACGCTGAACAGAATGATGAAGGCAGCAGGGGAGGACGATATCGTATTCCGTATCGGCGGAGATGAGTTCTGTATGCTCACAGCAAGCAGTGATGATGAGTACGCAGACGGCATAATCAGCAGGCTTGAGGCAATGAACGGCGATACCTTCTGTTATGAGGGGCAGGAGATACCTCTTAGCATCTTCCTTACCAAGACAAAGGCACAGCTTCATACTCCGAAGTATGACGAGCTGTTCACGGAGCTTCACAACGCCATCAGAAATTCCAGGTAAGTAACGAAATACAGCCGCACAGGTATCCGTATCTGTGCGGCTTTTATCAATATACAAAAAATACACCTCTGCCGGAGCAGAGGTGTATGTGATATTATCTTACTTCTTAACGTTGAAAGCCTTTATGCCCGGATAATCAGCAGCATTTCCAAGCTCCTCCTCGATACGGAGCAGCTGGTTGTACTTTGCAACACGCTCTGAACGGCTCGGAGCACCAGTCTTGATCTGTGCAGTATTAAGAGCAACAGCGAGGTCAGCGATAGTTGTATCAGCAGTCTCACCGGAGCGGTGTGAAGAAATAGCTGTGTATCCAGCCTTGTGAGCCATCTTGATAGCCTCAAGTGTCTCAGAAACGGAACCGATCTGGTTGAGCTTGATGAGGATAGAGTTAGCAGCACCAAGCTCGATACCCTTTGAAAGTCTCTCAGTATTTGTAACGAAGAGGTCATCACCAACGAGCTGAACCTTGTGACCGATCTTAGCAGTCATTCTCTGCCAGCCTTCCCAGTCCTCCTCATCGAGTCCGTCCTCGATAGAGATGATCGGGTACTTGTCAACGAGTGACTCCCAGTGAGCGATAAGCTCATCAGAAGTGAACTCCTTGCCGCTCTTAGGCTGCTTGAAGAAGCCCTTGCCCTTCTCGCTCTTCCACTCAGAGGAAGCAGCGTCCATAGCGATCATGAAGTCCTTGCCAGGCTCGAATCCAGCGACCTTGATAGCCTCAAGAATCTTCTCGATAGCCTCCTCGTCGCTCTTGAGGCTGTTAGGAGCATAGCCGCCCTCGTCGCCTACAGCTGTAACGTCGCCCATATCCTTGATGAGCTTCTTGAGGGTGTGGAACACCTCAGCACACCAACGGAGACCCTCCTTGAAGGAAGGAGCACCAACAGGCATTACCATGAACTCCTGAGTATCAACAGCACTGTCAGCGTGAGCACCGCCGTTGAGGATATTCATCATCGGAACAGGGAGCTTTGTGCCCTGAACGCCGCCGAGGAATCTGTAAAGCGGGATATCAAGAGCGATAGAAGCAGCTCTTGCAGCAGCGATAGAAACTGCGAGAATAGCGTTAGCACCGAGGTTAGACTTGTCCTTTGTGCCGTCAGCATCGATCATAGCCTTGTCAACAGCGTAGATATCAGAAGCATCGATACCCTTTACAGCGTCATTGATAGGACCGTTGATGTTTGCAACAGCCTTCTGAACGCCCTTGCCGAGGTAACGGCTCTTGTCGCCGTCACGGAGCTCAAGTGCCTCGAACTCACCGGTAGAAGCTCCGCTCGGAGCAGTACCTCTGCCTACAACGCCGCAGCCGAGATAAACCTCAGCCTCGACTGTAGGATTGCCTCTTGAGTCGAGTATCTCTCTGCCGACTACCTTCTCGATCTTTAAACAACTCATAAAAAATCTCCTATCCGCCGCTGCCGCCGTGTGAGTCATAAGTATAACAGAAAGCGTGCTGCGGCTAAATAATTGCTATAAATAGCCATATTTACTATACCATATTTTGGAATATTTGTCAACGGTGAGTATGTTATTTTTTTAATTTTGTGAGATTTGTATAAATGTTTGTGCAGATGTTTATGCAATATGCAGAACGGTAACATCTTTTTGGTGTGTATAATATACTGTTATCGGATACTCAGAAGCCAAATACGCAGTCCTTCCCATGCTATCAGCCTACCACAGCTTTGCAGGATTGTCAAGTATGCGGCATAAAACACAAATTTTTTTACCGCAAACTTATTTTCCTGCTTCCGAAATCCTTGTTTCCCGTTGAACAAAGCTAACAGCCTTTGACAAATTAATATCAATGATGTATAATTATCATAATGCTCCACCAATTAAACATTGCCAAAAAGGCGAAGGCAGAAAGGGAATATATCAAGGAAGGGAAACGCAGGAATACTGTCGTATTTCAGGTTTTCCTGACGCAGAGAAATTTTCTTTATGCCGAGCATTGGCTGGCAAGGTTTAGTTGGGGGAGCAATAGTATAAAGGAGGCGGACTTAATGAGAGAGATGATCTGCGGACTGAGCGTGCCGTTTTTTGGAACTATGCTCGGCTCAGCCTGTGTTTTTTTTATGACAAAGGAGATGAACATGACCCTACAACGTATTCTGACCGGTTTTGCTGCCGGTGTCATGGTCGCTGCAAGTATCTGGAGCCTGCTCATACCTGCGATAGAACAGTCGGAGCACATGGGAAGACTGTCGTTTCTTCCGGCTGCTGTCGGCTTTATTGTCGGCATTTTCTTCCTGCTGCTGCTCGATAACTTTATCCCTCATCTGCATATGCACAGCGACAAGGCTGAGGGAATTGCTGCTAAGCTGCCGAAAAACACCATGATGATACTTGCTGTTACCCTGCATAATATCCCGGAGGGAATGGCGGTAGGTGCAGTCCTTGCCGGGCTTCTTTACGGCAGCAGCAATATAACCGCAGCCGGAGCGATCGCACTCTCTCTGGGCATTGCAATACAGAATTTCCCGGAAGGTGCAATTATATCCATGCCGCTGAGAAGCGAGGGACTGACCCGTAGGAAAGCGTTTTATCTTGGAACTCTGTCCGGTGCTGCAGAGCCTCTCGGAGCAGCACTGACAATAGCGGCAGCTGGTCTTGTTGTTCCGCTTATGCCGGGACTTCTCAGCTTTGCAGCCGGGGCGATGATATATGTTGTCGTGGAGGAGCTTATCCCGGAAATGTCAGCAGGGGAGCACTCGAATATCGGAACTATATCCTTCGCAGGAGGATTCGTCCTGATGATGATCCTCGACGTCGCACTTGGATAAAAATTGACCTTTTCAGTAGGAATTTCAAGCGAAAATTTGTGCATAGGGTAAAATCCGCCGCAATAATTTGACAACCCGGAAATACAGTTATATAATAGTATCAGAAGATTAAATTGCCGCACACATACGCAAATGGTCATTTGCTCATGCAGCTCGGCAAACAGCAAACGCTATAACATCTTGTCGTTTATGCTGATTCTGAAACGGGGCGTTATTTTGCACAGAATAAAGACAGACCTCTGTGAGGGTTCATTGCTTGGAAAAATAATCCTGTATACTATCCCGATAATCCTTACCGGAATACTACAGCTTCTCTTTAATGCGGCTGATCTTGTAGTAGTCGGACGCTACTGCGGAAGTATATCGGTTGCTGCGGTGGGTGCGTGCGGTCCTGTGATAAACCTCATGGTAAACCTGTTTATCGGTATGTCAGTCGGTGCGGGCGTGTGCGTGGCACACGGCATAGGAGGCGGCAGACCGGAGGACGTTCACTGTACAGTCCACACAGCGATACCGGCTGCACTTATCGTTGGCTCTGTACTCACGGCTGCCGGAGTTTCAGGTGCCGGGCTGATACTGAGGCTCATGGGTACTCCTGATGATGTAATAAAGCTGTCAGCTGTTTACATGAGACTGTATTTTTGCGGATTGATACCCAATGCGGTATATAATTTCGGAGCGGCGATAATCAGGGCTGCCGGTGACACAAGAAGTCCGCTGGTATACCTAACTATTTCGGGTGTAGTGAATGTACTGCTGAATCTGGTGTTCGTGATACTGTTCAACATGGACGTTGCCGGTGTCGCACTTGCCACGACTATCTCTCAGACGCTCTCAGCAGTCCTCATTCTCCGGGCACTTGTCCGTCGTGACGATGCCTGCCGCTTATCATTGAGGAAAATGAAGCTTTATAAGCGTCAGCTTGCGAGGATATTCCGGATAGGTGTACCGGCAGGCATACAGGGTGCTTTGTTCTCGTTTTCCAACGTGATAATCCAGTCCTCGGTCAATTCCTTTGGTGCGGTAGTAATGTCCGGAAACGCCGCAGCACAAAATATCGAGGGCTTTGTGTATACCTCGATGAATTCCGTAAGTCAGACCGCTCTGAACTTCACCGGACAGAACTATGGTGCAGGAAAGCTTGACAGGGTACGCCGGATAATGCTTATCTGTCTCGGAGTAGTCTTCTTTACCGGCACAGTTTTTGGCGGCATTGTTTATCTGAACGGCGGGAAGCTTTTGTCGATATACATCACTGATTCGCCGGAGGCTGTGAAATACGGGCTGATAAGAATGAGGTGGATACTTCTTCCGTACTTTCTTTGCGGACTGATGGACGTGTGCACTGGTGCGATCAGAGGGCTTGGGCGTTCTGTACTTCCGATGATGATAACGGTTGTGGGAGTATGCGGCTTCAGGATAACGTGGATATACACTATTTTCCGTCTGTCGGCTTATCATACACTGCAAAATCTTTATATGTCCTATATGATATCGTGGGGTGTAACGTTTCTGAGCGAGCTTATCGTATTCATAGTAATAATGAGAAAGCTCAGCAGGAGCCGTCAGGGCACTTGATATAGTTAAAATAAAAAATATATCAGAAGCCTATTGACAAATCTGAAACGACATGATATAATGAATCATAATGTATAACTGTACTACTGTCTAAGGGAACTGATGGGCTACACGATTATCATTAATATCCTGAAAATGCGTGAGATTTCTCCGGAAATTTCTGCTGAATGCCCGAAAGGAGTGACTATCGTGAAAGAGGGAATCCATCCTAACTTTGTAAAGACAACTATTACCTGCCACTGCGGCAACGTTATAGAGACAATGTCTACAAAGGAGAATATCAAGGTTGAGATCTGCTCAAAGTGCCATCCGTTCTATACCGGAAAGCAGAAGCTTGTTGACACAGGCGGACGAGTAGACAGATTCAAGAAGCGTTTCAACATGGACAAGTAAAGTCGCAGCCGGTCAATGACCGGCTTTTTTCCTCTGAAATACATATGAATTATTTAACTGTAGCTTCGCCGGCGTCTGATTCGTTTACCGAAAAAAGATCGGAGTTCATCGGGTATATAGCTCCTGCCGCTACAAACGATGAGGCTCTCGCCTTTATTGATCTTATCCGCTCAAAAAACCGCAAGGCAAAGCATAATGTCTACGCTTACATTCTCAGGCAGGACAATATTTCCAGGTATTCCGACGACGGAGAGCCGCAGGGGACTGCCGGAGTTCCGGTCATCGAGGTGCTGAAAAAGCGTGAGCTGACCGATGTTTGTATAGTCGTTACCCGCTATTTCGGCGGCATTCTTCTCGGCGGCGGCGGTCTTGTACGGGCATATTCCCATGCTGCCTCACTCGCCTGTGATGCAGCCAGGATAATGGATATGCGGCTGTGCCGCCATGTCCGGATAGAATCCGATTACGGAATGTACGGAAAAATTACCTATCTTCTGCCAAAATTCAATGTCGTGACTGTCAGTGAGGATTTCGGCAGCACCGTGACGCTTGAGCTGTACGTTCTGTCAGAAAGGCTGCCTGCACTCACTAAGGAGCTGACCGAGATCACAGGCGGTTCAGCGGCTGTCAGACTGACGGACTGCGGCGAATCATATGAGGATTTTTCCTCATGTAACATTTAGCTGAAAGGGGTGAGCTGTAATGACTGTGCGTGAGCAGATCGAGACTACTGAGCTGGCTGTGCTCAGCCAGTATGCCTGCACGAGCAGAAATGAGGAATTAACAAAGCGTGAATACTATGAGGACAAGTGTCCCTACAGAACCGATTTTCAGCGTGACCGTGACCGCATACTCCACTGTAATTCATTCCGCCGCCTGAAAAGGAAGACACAGGTATTCCTGTCTCCGGTCGGAGACCACTACCGTACAAGGCTGACCCATACCCTTGAGGTCTCTCAGATCGCACGGACTATTGCACGTGGACTGAAGCTCAACGAGGATCTGACAGAGGCTATCGCCTTAGGTCACGACCTTGGACATTCACCCTTCGGTCACTGCGGCGAGGCTGTACTGAATGAGATATGCCCGCACGGATTCAAGCACTATTTGCAGAGCGTCCGTGTTGTGGAGGAGCTTGAAAAGGACGGAAAAGGGCTTAATCTGACACTGGCTGTCCGTGACGGCATAAAATGCCACACGAATATGGTAGCTGCCACTAAGGAGGGCAATGTCGTAAGGCTTGCTGATACTATCGCCTACATAAACCACGATATAGAGGATTCGATAAGAGCGGGTGTTCTCCGGTCCGAGGAGCTTCCTGTGAGCTGCTGCAACGTCCTCGGATACACCAAAACAAAGAGGATAACTACTCTCGTCGCCTCTGTCATTTCGCATGGTGCTTATGATATCGACTTTGCACCGGATATACGCAGATCACATGATGAGCTGAAGGCATTCATGTTCAGAAAGGTGTACACGAATCCGGAAGCAAAGCGTGAAGAAGCAAAGGCGGAGCTGCTCGTCCGAAAGCTCTACGAATACTTCACAGAAAGACCGGAAAGGCTGCCGGAGCTTTACAGACGCATAGCAGATGAAACTGATGCGGACAGGGCGGTATGTGACTATATTTCCGGCATGAGTGACGGCTTTGCTGTAGATCTTTACACAGAGCTGTTCGTACCCAAGTTCTGGAAGTGAGGTGCTTATGGCACTTAATGACGATTTTCTCTACGATCTGAGGACAGCAAATCCTATGGAGGATATTGCAAGGTCTTATGTTTCACTGAAGCGTTCGGGCAGGAATTATGTCTGCTCATGTCCGTTTCATTCGGAAAAAACTCCGTCATGCTATATATATCCCGATACCCAGAGCTTTTACTGCTTTGGCTGCGGTACCGGCGGTGATGTGATAACATTCATAAAGCAGATAGAGAATCTTACTTTCATGGAGGCTGTAAAGCTACTCGCACAGAGGGCAGGACTTGAAATGCCTTCAACAGACAGCCGTTCAGACCAGCTGTCCCACAGACGGACACGTATCTACGAGATGAACCGGCTGGCTGCGAATTTCTTCTACAAGAACCTCGTAAACGGTAGCGACAGATCGGGACTGAAGTATTTTGCCGAAAGAAAGCTCCAGCCGCAGACAATAAAGAAATACGGGCTTGGATATGCTCCTGATTCGTGGAACACACTGACAGATATGCTCCGCTCAAATGGCTACAGCGAGGAAGAGATAGTTGATGCGTGGCTCGGAGGCAGAGGCAGGAACGGCGGTGTATACGATATGTTCCGCAAAAGAGTGATGTTCCCGATAGTCGATCTGAGGGGAAACGTCATTGGCTTCGGCGGAAGAGTCCTCGATGACAGCAAGCCGAAATATCTCAATACTGCGGCTACTCCTGTATTTGATAAAGGAGCTAACCTCTTTTCGATGAATTTTGCAAAGGATTCTGATTCGACAAGGCTGATACTATGCGAGGGGTATATGGATGTTATTGCAGTAAATCAGGCTGGATTCAGCAACGCTGTGGCAACTCTCGGAACTGCGATAACTCCCGATCAGGCAAGGCTGATAAGCCATTATGCCAAGGAAGTCATTATCGCATACGACAGCGACGGAGCTGGTCAGAAGGCTACACAGAAGGCTCTGAACCACTTCTCAGATGTCGGCTTGCAGACCAGGATACTTCATATGGAAAACGCAAAGGACCCTGATGAATATATCAGGAAATTCGGAGCGGACAGATTCCGGCTGCTGCTTGACGAATCAGGGAATGCTATAAATTTCCTGCTCGACAGGTGTGAGGCTGGGCTCGACCTCAACGATGAGGCGGATAAGGTCGAATATTTAAAGCGTGCCTCAAAAGCACTTGCCGGTATCGAGTCAAAGCTCGAAAGAGAGGTCTATATTTCCCGGACGTGTAAAAAGTGCGATATACAGCCGGAAATACTCAAAAGCCATATAGATTCTATCATCAGCAGGGAAGTGCGGAACAAAAAAAATAACGAGTGGCGGAGCATAAAGAGCAAGGCGGTCGTCAGAGCACCGGTCTCTGAGATGTCTTCCCACCAGAAAAAACGGGAAGCCCGTGCTGAGGAGCTGATAATTTACTATCTTCTCAGCCGTCCGGGTGAACATACTGAGATAGCCCGACAAGCCCCGGCTGAGATATTCGTGACTGATGCTAACAGGCGTATATATACAGCAATACTTGAAAAGCTTGAAAGCAGTGAGAATTTCTCACTCTCACAGCTGCAGAACGACGGGCTTTCAGACGATGATATAGCTAAGATAGCCGGGATCATAGCCAAAAACAGGGATATCGGCCTTTCTCCGGAGGGCTTTGCCGATTGTGCTGAGCTGCTCAGGAAAAGCAGTGCTGTTCCCGGTGATGACGGCACAGCATCGCTCGATGATCTGAAAAATCTTTTCAGTTCAAAGAAAAAACCGCAGTAAAACACAAGTTGACACGCAGCTACAAGTATAATTTACGGGACTTTTAAAGGAGGATCAATTATGGATTCAAAGAAGAACACTATCGACGCACTCCTTGAGCGCGGAAAGTCTGTCGGAAAGCTCACTACCAAGGAGATCACTGATGCTCTTGACGAGCTTGATTTCGACGCAGATCAGCTCAACGGGTTCTATGACAGCTGCGAGGCGAACAACATCGAGATAGTTGAGGACATGAATATTGATACTGACATAAAGGCAGGAGACGATCCGGAGATAACCGATGATCTGGAGATGGCACTCTCTACTGAGGGTATCGCTATAGATGATCCCGTAAAGATATACCTCAAGGAGATAGGCAGAGTACCGCTTCTTTCGACCGAGGAGGAGGTAATACTCGCACAGAAGATGGCGGCAGGCGACAAGCGTGCAAAGCAGCGTCTTTCTGAGGCAAATCTCAGGCTTGTTGTAAGTATCGCAAAGAAGTATGTCGGCAGGGGAATGCAGTTTCTTGATCTTATCCAGGAGGGCAATCTCGGTCTGATAAAGGCTGTTGAGAAGTTCGACTACACCAAGGGTTTCAAGTTCTCGACCTACGCTACGTGGTGGATACGCCAGGCGATCACACGTGCTATAGCAGATCAGGCAAGGACTATAAGGATACCTGTACATATGGTGGAGACTATCACAAAGGTGAAGAAGGTATCGAGCCAGCTGCTCCATGAGAACGGACACGATCCAAGTCCGGAGGAGATCGCTGAGAAGCTCAATATGCCTATTGAGAAGGTTCGTGAGATAATGCGTGTTGCACAGGACCCTGTATCTCTGGAGACTCCTATAGGAGAGGAGGAGGACAGCCACCTCGGCGACTTCATACCGGACGATGACGCACCTGCACCGGCAGAGGCTGCTTCACATACGCTTCTGAAGGAGCAGCTCAATGAGGTGCTCTCAACACTCACTGACAGGGAGGCGAAGGTACTCAAGCTCAGATTTGGACTTGAGGACGGAAAGTCCCGCACTCTTGAGGAGGTGGGTATGCAGTTCGATGTTACCCGTGAGCGTATCCGCCAGCTAGAGGCAAAGGCACTCAGAAAGCTCCGCCACCCCAGCAGAAGCAAGAAGGTCAAGGATTTCCTTGACTGATACTGACCATAAAAGCTATCGGCTGTATCCTCTGATACAGCCGATTTTTCGCTACTTATACTTCTTTTTTATCTTATGATTGAGAAAGAGTACGCCGCCGACAGCCGCAGCCTTGACTGCGGACTTCAGTATAGCCCTGCGGTCATGCTTGTACTTCATTGACTTCGGTACAGGCTCCATACCTGACAGATCTCCTGCTCCGGCAGTCTTTGCATTTCCGAAGCCGACTGTCAGCTTATCTCCGAAATTTTTCTGATACTCCATTTCAGTCCTCCTTCACCGGCTCAGCGATAAGGAATTTTATCTTCAAGCCCATATCCGTGAACATCTTCTCATGCTCCGTCCGGAAATTCTCTATCCCATCAGCCTCCTCGGAGCTGTGCAGGTCACGGGTGATATACTTTATCCTGTAGCCCGCCTCCGCAAAATATTCAAGCGATTCCTCAAAAAGCTCGTCATCATCTGTCTTGAACCACAGCTCACCCCGGAGAAATTTTTTATAGCTCAGCAGCTGCCTTGTATGAGTAAGGCGGCGTTTTTTATGCCTTTTCTTAGGCCATGGATTGCAGAAATTGATATAGATCCTGTCTGCACGGTCGTTTTCGTCCCACGCAAGCTCCATACGCTCGATATTCTGTATGGATATCCGGCAATTCTCAGGAGTGCTGCCTCCATATGCAGCCTCAAGCTTTCTCTTCGCAAGGACGAGCATTTCGTTCTTGATGTCCATTGCGATAAAGTTTACATCAGGATGAGCCGGTGCAGCCTGGGATATGAAGCCTCCCTTTCCGCAGCCAAGCTCAAGATAGAGCGGTTTGTCCGGTTCGGGGAATATCTCAGTCCAATGCCCCTTCTGACCGATAGGATCAGCAACATAGAAATCACACGCTTCAAGCTCCGGCTTTGCCCACGGCTTATGACGTATCCGCATATGCTCAGACCTTTCTGACTACAGTTCCGTCATTTTTCCAGATACTTCCAGCCGGAACAACACCTCTTACACAGCTTGTCGGGTAAATATTGGAGTTGCTGCCGATGATAGTACCCGGATTTAGGACGCTGTTGCAGCCTACCTCAACATAATCGCCGAGCATTGCACCGATCTTCTTGATTCCCGTCTCAATTGTCTCGTTACCGGATCTTATAACAACATTAGTCTTGTCGGACTTGACATTTGAGGTTATCGAGCCTGCACCCATATGAGATCTGTAGCCGAGTATGCTGTCGCCGACATAATTATAATGCGGAGTCTGCACATTGTCGAAAATAATAACATTTTTCAGCTCAACAGAATTGCCCACAACACAGCCGCTGCCAACGAGGGCACTTCCCCTTATGAACGCACAGTGACGCACCTCAGTCTCTGCCCCGATTATGCACGGAGCACCGATATAAGCCGAGGGGAACACCTTTGCGGTCTTATGTATCCACACATTCTCCTGCGGATTGTCATACTCAGCCGGGTCGAGTGTCTGACCAAGAGAGATAATGAGATCGCTTATGCCCTTGAGAGCCTCCCACGGATAGGTAAAACGGCGGAGATAATCAGCAGCAATAGTGTGACTGAGGTCATAAAGCTCAGTAATTTTTACATTTTCCATATCATGTCCTCCAGAATTAATATAATATATCTGCAATGCTGTAATAGTCAAGCAAATTGAACAGTGTACTCAGCATTGCACTATATGCAGATGAACTGAGGTGCAGCCCGTCTCCGCCGCCATACCAGCTGTTCAGCGAAAGGGTGTCAGGATCCGCAAGAACCGAGTAAGCGTCAAAATACAGGATACGGTCGGAGCCGGTATCGCTCACGGCATTGTAAATGGATTCGTTGTAGCTGCGGATACTGTCATTTCCAGTATAATAGCAGCCGTCTGAAACAGGAGTTATCGACGAAGCCACGATAACAGTATCAGGCAGACGAGCCGAAAGCTCCGCAAGAAGCGAGCAGTAGGAATTATAGAAGCCATACGGGTCGCAGGCTATGACGTCATTCATGCCAATAGAAACAAGAAGCAGCTGTGGGCTAAGATATCCGGCAGTGCTTACCGGGTCCATTTCACCGCCGCCCTTGTCGAACGAGAAGCTGTAAAGATTCCACAATCCCGCTGATTCAGCAGCAATATTGTGCTCATCGGGGATATATCCATACGCACAGTAACCATAGGCGATAGAATCTCCGAGAACAGCAAGACGGCTCTGATAAAGCTCTGCATTCGGTGAGCTGCCGGTTGAAATAAAGTCATAAATATCGCTTGCCGCAGCTTCTGTCTCTGCCGGCTGGTCTTCTTGTAAAGAGGTATTCTCCGTCGTTGTCGTTTCAGTCATGGCAGATGATGAGGTGGTCTGTGCCGTTGTAGTATCCTCAGAAGTTGAGGAGGTCTCTGAGGCGGACTGCGTACTTGCGGTGCTTACCGTAGTGCTTGCAGAGGTGGTCGTGGCAGTTGTTGTTGAGGCAGCTGTAGTCATCAGTATAGTGACGGGTGCTGCCGGCAGCTTAGCCGCCTCAGGATATCTCTCGGCAGCATTCACCGGTTTCAGCGGCATATCCGGCTGTCTGACAGAGCTGACAGACAAAAAGGACAATATCAGTCCGGTCAGTACAAGAAATAAGATAGGCAATGCTCTCATGATAGAGTTAAGCCTGTTCATCAAAGTATCTCCTTTATTCCATAGCTTTTTCCAGATATATTATAACATATCCGGAAGAAAAAGTAAAGCAAAAAACGGAAATATTCCGTATTATTCCATATGATAGTATTGACTTTTGCCGTTTAAAGTGGTATACTATATTGTAGCATTATTGCAGCATTCACAAAAATGGAGGAATACATATGAATATACTGGTAATAGGACTTGGACTTATAGGCGGCTCAGTCTGCAAGGCCCTGAAAAAATACTCGACACACTTTGTCGCCGGGAGCGATCTGAATAAGGATATCGAGTTTGCAGCTCTGCGTGATGTTGCAATGGACGAAGCCTTTGACGGGGACTACAGCCGCTTTGATCTGATAATAACGGCACTTTTCCCGGACGCTGCGGAGAAGTATATAAGGGAAAATATCGGAAAGTTCAGCAAAAAAACACTCATAACGGACGTATGCGGCATAAAAGGGGAGTTCTCTGCACGAATGAGCAGGCTTGCAAGGGAAAACGGGCTGAGATATCTCGGCATACACCCTATGGCTGGCAAGGAGTTCGGCGGATACCAGAACAGTACAGCTGATCTGTTCCGGAACGCCAACTTCATCATAGCACCAGACAGTGAGAACACTGACGAGGATATCGAGCTTATGAAGAGCGTATCAAAGGAGCTGGGAGCGGGAAAAATTGTGGTAACAAGCCCGGAAAATCACGACGTAATGATAGCCTATACCTCTCAGCTGGCACATATCGTTTCAAGTGCATATGTAAAAAGTCCTGAGCTGAAGCTGGAATGCGGATTCAGCGGCGGAAGCTTTCAGGATATGACACGTATTGCCACAATGAACGAGCGTATGTGGACTGACCTGTTCATGCAGAACAGGAAAAATCTTTTATATGAGCTGGAAACTCTGATCGACAATCTCGGAAAATACCGGGACGCACTCAAGTCTGAGGATAAGGAAGAAATGGAACGTCTGATAGCGGAGGGCAGGCAGCTAAAGGAGGACAATCTCCGCCACAGAGTCGGTCAGCCGAATTAGTACATATCACCGCCAAAATATGCCTCAATATCCTGCTCCGGAGCCTTCGGGCTTATCTCATTGAGATATGCAAGTGCAGAATCCTCAGGGAAGCTGAAGCTCAGTGAGCAGGCACAGAGCTGCTGACGGAACACACCGTAACGCTTGTTCACGGCTGTATTTCCATACTTTCCGTCACCGAGCAGGGGAGAGCCGATGTGGGCAAGATGAGCCCTTATCTGGTGAGTTCTCCCCGTATACAGCGTGACCTCAAGCAGATACAGTCCGTTTTTTTCACCAATTATCCGATATCCGGTTCGTATCGGCTTGAAGCCCGGCTTTTCACAGTCTGAGATGTGTACCAGCCCCCGCCCTTCTTCACGGAAATGATATGCAGTGATGATATCCTCCCTTTCAGGCGGTGCGGAGATCACTATGCAGTGATATTTCTTTATCACATTCCCGCAGCGGATCGCCTCGTTCATTTCCCGGAGTGCAGCCGCATTTTTTGCCGCTGTCACAAGACCTGAGGTATTCCTGTCAAGCCGGCTGCACAGAGAAGGGGAGAAGGAGCTTTCACTCTCAGGGGAATAAACACCTCTGCGGTAGAGGCAGAGCTTTATCCTGTTTATCAGCGTATCCTCGGTATTTTCACAGCTTCCGTGCGAATCAAGCCCGGCAGGCTTGAAAACTATCATGATATTGTCGTCCTCATATACGATATCAGGCTCAGCTGCGGCTTTCAAGAAGGTCATATCGTGCTTTTTTTCAGCAGCCAGCTCGTCCCTGACGTAAACTCTCACAACATCGCCTACGGCAAGCCTTGCGGATATCTCACAGCGTTTGCCATTTATTTTTATATCCTTTTTGCGTATAAGCCTGTACATCATGCTTTTAGGCAGATCCGGCATCGCCTTGGACAGAAACTTATCTATCCTCTGTCCGCTGTCGTTCTGAGCTATAACAAATTCTTTCATAATGATCTACCTCTTTTTATCAGGATACTTTAAACTGTTGAAACAATGAAAAAACTGCCGGGATTGATATTTTGTTAACGATTTCATAAAATCACGTTAATAATTTCGGCGTAATAAATAAAAATATACAAATACTGTTGTTGATATTGCTGTATAACGTCGAATTTTCTTACAATTCTTGACTATTTTGTAACCGCTGTGTTATAATTTGTATGGAGTGATATATTATCTCTCTATCGGAGTTTAAAAAATTTAGGCATTTTTGAAAGGAGACGATCGCAATGGGCATATCAAAGAAGCTGCTGACGGCGGCAGTTTCTATAGCTGTCTCATGTACATCTATGGCAGCTGCGGTCTCAGGCACTGTCGGTACGCTAAGCTCGTCAGCAGCTGAGTATTCACTTTCTGATATATATGATAACATAATTCAGGAGGAAAGTAAAGGGGAAACGGAAGAAACCCCGTTCAAGGTATTCGATATTTACGATGCCTTCGTCGGCGGAACAAGCACTGTCGTTCCTACTACCTCCACCACGACGACAACTACCACGGTTTCAGCTACTGAGAACACAACAACTGCTGATACGACTACAACACGTACAGCCTCGTCTCAGCTGACACTGACCACAACGACCACAACTACCGCTCCTCCTGTGAACGAGTGGAAGGAATCATGGGGCGTTGACGTTTCAAGGTATCAGTCAACTATCGACTGGAAAAGAGCAAAGGCAGCGGGCGTTGATTTCGCAATAATACAGGCGGGATACGGAAGATATGCTTCACAGAAGGATTCATGCTTTGATATGAATGTGGTGAATGCCCAGGCTGCCGGAGTTGACTGCGGAGTTTACTGGTACAGCTACGCCACTACTCCCCAGGACGCTCTTCTTGAAGCGGAGGCGTGCTACGAGGTCATCAAGAAATACGATTTCACTTATCCTCTGTACTATGATGTAGAGGAAAGCTCACAGCAGAGGCTTTCAGCCGCAACTGTTTCAGCGATAGTGGATACATTCTGCTCTGCAATGGAGCAAAAGGGCTATTTTGTCGGCGTATACAGCTACGCTTACTTCCTTGAATCAAAGGTGTATAAGAATGTGCTTGATAAGTATGATGTATGGGTCGCACAGTACGCTTCTTCTCCGTCAGCTTATTCAGGTACGTATGGTATGTGGCAGTATTCAAGCAGCGGGTGGATAGATGGTATACCGACAAATGTTGATGTGAACCATGCTTACAGGAATTATCCGTATCTTATCTCGCTTGCTAACGGAAGCTCATCAGGCGGTACGACAACAACGACTACTCCTGTAGCTACAGGAGCGAAAAAGGGTATCGACGTTTCAAGCGTACAGGGCGAGATAGACTGGAATGCTGTGAGATCATCAGGTATGCAGTTTGCGGTAGTCCGTGCAGGATACAGCGACGGTGACGGAGTAAGGGCTGCTGATGATAAGTTCAACGACAATGTACAGGGAGCGGCTGACAACGGCATTCCACGAGGAGCATACTGGCACACGGCGGCGACCTCGGTGGAGGATATACTGAAGGACGCTGAGACATTCTACAGTATCATCAGTCCGTATAAGCTGGAATATCCGCTTTACCTTGATATTTCCGATCCGGCGATCCTCGATGCAGGTCTTACCTCTGAGGAAATAACCGATATGATAGGTGCATTTTGCAGCTACTTTGAGGCAAAGGGTTACTACATAGGCGTTACGAGCTATGAGTATTTCCTGAATACATACGTTGATGCATCGGTATTTGAGGATTATGATGTGTGGATAGCGAGCCACGGCGTAGGAAAGCCGGAGTTCAGCAGCAAATATGGTATCTGGCAGTTCAGTGCAAGCGGCACAGTTTCCGGAATAAACGGAGTCGTTGATATGGATTACTGCTACAGGGACTATCCGAGCATAATGTCAGCTTATCATCTTAATGGCTTCTGATCTGAACATTGATATGCATACCGGGATACGGTATGCATATTTTTTCTGATATTTTCTGAAAGAAGAGGAATTATGGTAGAATTTATTACAGGGGCATCCGGTACGGGAAAGACCACGCAAATGTTCAGCAGGATAAAGAAGGCTGCTGAAAGCGGACGTGAGCAATGTATCATAGTGCCGGAGCAATATTCATACGAATTTGATAAAAAACTTTATTATTATCTCGGTGCGGAGAGCTTCAACGAGCTCTTTTCCCTCAGCTTTACCGGACTTGCAAGGCAGCTTTTCCAGCTTTTCGGTGAGCCTGACAGGAATGGTGAATACGCAGATGAGATGGCGGAGATAATCGTCACGGAGCAGGCAGTTGCGTCTGCACGCAATACCCCCGGAATGCTCAGCTACTTCCGGCGTCAGAGTGAACGTCCCGGCTTTGCTGATGAGGTGATGAAGCTTATATCCGAGCTGGAGCGTTCCGGCGTTACTCCGCAGCAGCTGTCCTCAAGGGCTGGTATGCTTGACAGCCGTCTGATGGACAAGACCAATGATGTGGCGGCGATATACTACGAGTATGAGCGTATCATGGAGGAATACGGCTTTAAGGATAAGCTTGAGGATATCCGTGAAGCGGCTAAGGCAGCGGCTCTGAACAATTATTTCAGAGGAAAGTATGTATACCTTGACGAATTTGAAAGCTTCACAGGCGATCAGCTTGAAATGCTGGAGGTCATCATTTCAGAGGCAGAGTACGTCTGCATAACACTGCGTACCGACGACCCGGAGGACGATGGATTCAGCCTGTTTGAGAGCGTGAATGATACGTACAGGCGTATCAGGCAGATGTGCCGTGAGCTGCACTGCGGCTTCTCTGCATCTCATTGTGATACCGTCTACCGGTTCAGGTCGCCGGAGCTTGAATATCTGAGCAGAGCACTTGCAGGGCAAAAGCTCTCAGAAGATGAAGAGGTACCTGAACCGAAGCATATCACTCTTTTTGAAGCAAGAGATATGTATGCAGAAACTGAATATGTGTGTGCAGCGATAAAAAGGCTGCTTTGTGAGAATAAGGAGCTGAGATTCAGGGATATAGCCGTTCTTTCAAACAGTATCGAGCAATATTCTGATGTATTCAAGGCAGCGTGCGGAAGATACGATATCCCGTGCTTTATGAGCATGGAAAGACCCGTAAGCAATACGCCTGTAATGGTGTACTTCAACACTCTTCTTGATATTGCTTCATCAGTAAAATTCAGAACTGAGCAGCTTCTCAGGCTGCTAAAATGCGGGCTTTCTGATATTGAGCTTACTCAGACAGCACTGCTTGAAACCTACTGCTACCAGTGGAACATCGACCGGAACAGGTGGGAGGCTCCATTCACCGGTAAGGACGATCAGCTCGATATCATCGAAGCACTCAGGAAAAAGGTGACAGCTCCGCTTATAAAGCTGAAAAAGCAGCTCAGACAGTCATCATCAGCTGAGGATATATGCCGTCATCTTTACGAATATCTCATCTCCTCAGGTATCGACAAAAGGCTTGCGGGGCTTATGGAGCAGCTGATACGGCAGAATAAGGACTACGAAGCCTCCGAGCTGAAAAGGATCTGGGACTGCCTTATGGATATACTCGACACAGCTGCGGAAACTCTCAGCGGTAAGGAGATAAGCTTCGCTGAGCTTGCACCGATACTCCGGGCTATGGTCGGAAGGCTGTCCTATTCTGAGCCGCCTCAGACTCTTGATTCTGTTATTGCCGCCTCTGCACGTACTGCACGCCTCAGCTCACCCAGGGTCATCTTCGTTATGGGTGCTACAGAGGGAGATTTCCCGAATCAGGTAAGTCTGCACGGGCTTTTCTCAGAGGCTGACAAGCAGGAGCTGAAGAAAAAGAAGATAGAGCTTTCACGCCCTGTAACGGAACTCATAGCCTCTGAGCGGCTGATAGTCTATAAGGCACTGTCCACCGCCTCTGAGAGACTTTATATCTCATACCCACGTTCAGACCTGTCCGGTCAGGCAAAGTATCCGGCACGTTCAGTTGAGCTTATCAAGGAGCTTTTCGGCAAGAAAATAAGCATTCTCACGTCCGATATGCTCAAGCCGGACTACTATGCAGTAACTATGCGTTCGGCGTACTACCACTATATGCAGAACCGTAAGAAGAATACTCCTGAAATTTCATCTCTGCTGAGCGTCCTCTCCTCAGATCCGGACAATAAAAGACGTATCGCTGCTGTTTTCAGCCGCTCCGGACACAAGCTTGAAAGCAGTATAGACAGCAGTCTTATCGAAAAGCTGAAGAATATGAAAGAGCTTAGGATATCCTCAACTGCACTTGAAAACTGGAACAAATGCAGATTCATGTATTTCTGCACGAGTGTACTAAAGCTTTCAAAGCCGGAAAGAATGGGGCTTGACGTAAGGATAGCCGGAGATATAGGACACCGCTGCTTTGAAATGCTTCTGTCCGACCGCAGCAGGGAGCAGTTCTTCGGCATGAAGGCTGAGGAGATAAAGGAAAGCATAAACAAGACCGCAAGGGAATACGTGGATAAGGAGCTTTCCGGGGAATTCGGAAAGGATGCAAGATTTACGCTTATTCTCGATAAGCTGACAGAGCGGTTGTCAGACGTTGCTGTTCATACACAGCGATCACTCATGGCTTCGAGCTTCATACCCTCCGGTTTTGAAAAGAAGATCAAAGGAGAGCATTCACTTCGCCTTGAGTATGCAGAAAACAGGTATCTTGATTTCATTGGTATCGTTGACAGAGCTGATCTGTTCAAGGCTGACGGGAAAGAATATCTGCGTATAATCGACTATAAAAGCGGAAAAAAGAGTATCAATGAGAATAATCTTGCTAACGGGATAAATCTGCAAATGCTGCTGTATCTTTTTGCACTGTGCGACAGCCGGGGAGAATATGCCGGTTCAGTGCCTGCCGGAGTGCTGTACACTCCTTTGCTCGGAACTGACGGCGACCCGATGGCTTCAAGGAGCGAGGCGGAAGCGTCAGCCACTGGTACAGAGCTGAAAAGCTCCGGGCTTATCATGAGTGACAGGACAATCTTCGAGGCTATGGAGCATGGTGTGAACGGGGTATATATACCTGTATCCTATACACAAAAGGGCGATATCGCAAAGCGTTCGAGCTGCGTTTCACCTCACAGCATGGAAAGGCTCAGAGAATTTACGTATACCGCACTGAAGGATATGGCTTCAGGGCTGCTCAGCGGCGATATCACAGCTCTTCCGCTTGCTGACCCTGATCCATGCAAGTATTGCAGCTTCAGCAATATCTGCGGTCATGATGATAATTCCAGAAGAACTGCTGCACCTGAAAAAATACTGGAGGCGGCGTCGATACTGGAGGATAAGGGCGATATAAATGACAATGGGGAGGAACAATAATGGGTTGGACACAGCAGCAGGAAAATGCTATAAATGCACGCAGCTGCTCAGTAATAGTTTCGGCGGCGGCTGGCAGCGGAAAGACAGCTGTTCTGACAGAAAGACTTGGCATACTGCTTGCAGATGAAAAGCTTGGGATAAGTGCAGACAGTATAGTTGTCGTGACTTTCACCAATGACGCTGCGTCAGAGCTGAAAAAACGGCTCGATGTGAAGCTGCGTACACTTATAAACGATGATCCGGGAAACAAATGGCTCCGACAGCAGCAGGTACTCCTGCAAAGTGCGAATATCTCTACGATAAATTCATTCTGCTTTGACCTTCTGAGAGATAATATCACAGACCAGGGGATAACCTCAGGATTCGGAGTGCTTGATGAGGCAGCGGAAAACGTTATAATGGAAAGAGCTATGGAGGAGCTTATAAACTCCTACAGCAGTGATAATTATGATAAGATATCATATATGTTCGACAATCTCTGCTTCCGTGATGAAAGACGCCTTGCTGATGTTATACGTGAGGCAGACAGATTTCTGTCATCGGTCGCTTTCCGTGATGAATGGCTTGACAATATGGTCGGGGAATATAAAAAGGATTTTGAGAGCTCGGTGTATTACAGGCTACTGTGCTCGCAGTGTATCAATATCCTGAAATACGCACTTCGTCTCGCTGAGAGCAACCTTGCTATGGTGCCTGATATCTTTCCGGATACAAAGGGAGTTAAGGCAGCGGCAGCTACGCTTGCACAGGCTCAGGCGGATACTGAACGGATAGAGGATATACTGAGCGTATTCAGAAATAACGGCTTTCCCAATGAAGATGAAGCTGACAGAGCGATGACTTTCGGCGACAGAAAGCCGGTAAGCAAAAAGGTTGAATGTGACCGGGAGCTTCTTGATATATATGCCGCAAGACGGAAGAAATTCACCGACACTGTAAAGGCTGTGATAAGGGGCTGTACATCTGCCAAAGCAGATTATTCAGACTCAGCAAGAGTAGCTGAGCTGCTTGCAGAGATGCTCAGAAGCTATCAGGCACTCGTATGGGAGATGAAGGCTGAAAAGAACAGTATCAGCTTTGATGACGGCGAAAGGCTTGCACTGGAGCTGCTCTCCGACAGGGACGAAAACGGACACATAGTCCAGTCAGAGACTGCAAAGCGTCTCTCTCAGCAGTACAGTATCATTATGATAGACGAGTATCAGGACTCCAACAATAAAGAGGACATGATATTCAAGCTGCTTTCAAGGGATTATCATGAGGACGAAAACGGAGTGCCTATGTACGGCAGCAATGTATTCCTTGTGGGAGATGTCAAGCAGTCGATATATGGCTTCAGGCTTGCAAATCCTAAGAATTTCTTATCAACTCTCAGACGCTCGGCTCCGTATGACAAGGAAAGCACTGAGATGAACCAGTCTATTTTCCTTAACAAGAATTTCCGCAGCTCACCGGAGGTCATTGATTTCATAAATTATATTTTCTCCGGAATAATGAGCGAAAGCTGCGGCGACGTTGAGTACAATGAAGATGAAATGCTGTATTTCGGAGCAGGCGAATATGGAGAAAAGGACGATAGCCGCACTGCGGAGATATGCCTGATACCAGAGACTGATAATGATGTCACCGTAAGCGGTAATTCTGAGGCTGCGTGCATTGCGGAAAAAATCGCTGAAATGATAAGAAACGGTACTGAGGTAGTGCAGAAAAACGTCACAAGAAGACCATGTCAGCCGTCTGATTTCACAATACTCATGCGCAACAACAAGCCTACAGCTGACTATGCGGCTGAGCTTGAGCACAGAGGTATCCCCGCAAAGAGCTCTGAGGAACAGGGATACCTCACCTCAAAGGAAATATCTGTCTTACTCGATCTGCTCCGTGTTATCAACAATCCTCTGCTCGATATCCCGCTTGCAGCTGTAATGACCTCACCGATGTATGCTTTTTCAGTTGAGGAGCTTGCGTATATACGTTCATTTGACAAACAAGCACATCTGTTCAGTCTTTTGCGTACTATTTCAAAGTCCGAATGCAAGGGCTTCAGTGATATGATACTGGAAGAAAGGTGCAGGAATTTCCTGGAGGCTCTTGACGATTTCAGACTCAGCTCTATTACTATGACGATACCGGAGCTGATAACGTCTATATATGATGAAACTGATTTCATTGCAGTCATGCAGTCGTATATCGACGGAGACAGAAAAAGGGCGAATCTACGGGCACTTGTACAGTATGCTCAGGAATACGAGCGTTCAGCCGTATTCGATATTTCAGGAGGACTTGGAGGCTTTATACGTTTCATAGACAGGGTGCTTGAGAACGGAATGAATGCGGAAAATAAGACATCTGCTCCATCAGGCGATTATGTGACGGTGCAGACACTTCACAAATCGAAGGGTCTTGAATATCCGTTTGTATTCATAGCGGAAACGCATACGCAGTTCAAAAAAGCCTCCGGTGCTGCAATGTTCTCAGCTGACGGCAGAGCTGGATTCATACTGACCGATAAAAAGCTTACAAAGCGGTATAAAACCTTTCAATACAATATGCTCACAGCTGAGAAGAACAGGGAGCTTTCAAGCGAGTCTATGCGGCTGTTTTATGTAGGATTAACACGGGCAAAGCAAAGGCTTTTCATTGACCTCCGGTGCAGCGAAAAATACCTGAAAAGGGTAGGGGAGCTGACCGAGCAATGCGTTCTTGACAGCGGAAGGATAAATAATCTCGTACAGAATGGAAAGAGCTTTTCGGATTGGGTATGGTCTGCTATAATGGTACATGAGTGCTTTGGCGATATGGCAGAGGCGACAGGGATAGACTATTCTGTATTCGGCTTGCCGCCTGTATCAGAAACAGAAAAACTTTTTAACTGGGAAATACTGAGCTGTACAGGTGAAAAGGCGATCGAGGACGCTGCTGAGGAAAAGGCAGCTGAGCCGGATGATGAAATATGTAAAAAAATAAATAAATATATAGAGTTTGAGTATGATATGGAGCTTTCACAGCTGCCGGCAAGACTGAGCGTCACTCAATTGACTCACAAGCAAAACGACGGAAAGGAAAGCATTGATTTTGAGCTAAGACGTCCGGGATTTATGTTCGGCAAGTCAAAGATGACCGGTGCTGAAAGGGGTACTGCGATACATACATTCTTCCAATATTGTGATTTTGAGCTGGCACAGAGCGACCTGAAGGCAGAGCTTGAACGAATGACAGACCGGGGATTTCTCACAAAAGCAGAAGCCGGAGCTGTTACAGAAAAAGACGTGAATAGCTTCTTTGAAAGTGAGCTTTATAAAAGACTTTCAAAAGCGGAAAATACATGGCGTGAAAGAAAGTTCATGGCAGCAGCTGCCGAGCTTGGGACAGATTTTCCGCTTGCGGATAAATTCAAGGGTACTGACGGAATGGTCAAGGGTATAATCGACCTTGTATTTGAAGAACCTGACGGACTTGTGGTTGCGGACTATAAGACTGACAAAGGAGTAAATGAGGAAGAGCTCATAAAACGATACACCTCACAGCTCATGCTGTATCGGTCGGCTGTAGAGCTGACCTCAGGGAAAAAGGTCAAGGAGCTTCTGATATATTCGTTTTATCTGAAAAAATGTATCAGAGTAAAGATGTGATACAGTTAATAGTCAGCGGCATTTCTGTCGCTGACTATTTTTTTATTTGACTAAACGGCAGAGTGGTGGTATAATATAGGTGTTGACTAAAAAGAAACACAGGACTGGATATACCCAAAGTTTCACCAAATGTAAGTTTGGTGAAACTTTGGGTAGCGAAAAGGAGAGACGCTTATGAAAACAGTCAATAACTACAACTCACCAGAAAACCCGGATTTTCTGAATGATTACCTGATACATATAAAAGTTGTGAAAATGCTGGCTGACAGGACTATCCAGGAGTATTTCCTCGATACACGCCTTTTCCTGAAATACATTTACGAAATGAACCACGATACAGGTAAAGACCTTGCTGACGTCGATATTTCCGGAATGACAGCTGACGAGCTGCGTAATATTTCAGTGTCGGATATTTATAATTTTATATTCTATACTGCCGATGAGAGAAACAACCATGAGCGTGCAAGATACAGGAAGGTTTCATCGCTGAGAAGCTTTTTCAAATACCTGAACAAGGTCAAGGGTATTATTAAGGATGATCCGACAAAGAATATTGAGATCGCTTCGCCGAAAAAGGCACAGACGAAATTTCTTTCACTTAACGAAAGTCTGCGGCTGCTCGAAACTGCCGGAAGCCGTGATTCGTTGAGAGATTATTGTATGATCACGCTTTTTCTCAACTGCGGAATGCGGCTCAGTGAGCTTGTCGGGATCAATATAAAGGATATAGATTTTACCGAAAACCGGCTCGTTGTTATCGGTAAAGGCAGCAAGCCACGTATGATCTATCTGAATAATGCTTGTGTAGACGCTTTGAGGAAATATCTTAAGTTAAGGCTTGAAAACCCAAAAGCCAAAAATGAACCGGCACTTTTTATAAGCAATCAGAATAAACGCATTTCAAAACGCCGTGTTCAGCAGGTCGTTGAGGACACGCTGACCTCAGCCGGACTTGCCGGAAAAGGAATTACTACGCACAAGCTCAGACATACCGCTGCGACCCTTATGTATCAGTACGGCGGTGCTGATGTACTTACCCTCAAAGAGCTTCTCGGTCATGAAAGTGTTTCCACCACCGAGATATATACGCATCTCGACCGTGAGGACGTTCGTCAGGCTGTTGAAAACAATCCGCTTGCGGAGGTAAAAAACGGCAGAGACAGAGGTGAGGAAACTGCTGAATTGCTGGAAATGCCTGATGATCCAGATGATAATAATTAAAGCACAAAACGCAAAAAACTCCGGAAAAATGGCTTTTCCGGAGTTTTGCACTTCTCTGCTGATTTGTTAAAAATTATTCAATAAGGCTCTTCCATTCTGCTTCCCTGAATCCTGTCAGTACCTTGTCCCCGGTGATAAGCAGCGGACGCTTTACGAGCATTCCGTCAGTTGAAAGAAGTCTAAGCTGTTCGTCATCTGTCATCTCTGGAAGCTTATCCTTTAGTCCAAGCTCCTTGTATTTCAGACCGCTCGTGTTAAAGAACTTTTTCAGCGGCAGCCCACTGTGCCCGTACCACTCACTCAGCTCCTCAAAAGAAGGATTATCCTCCTTGATATCCCTCTCCTCAAACTGAATACCATTATCCTCAAGCCATTTTTTTGCCTTTTTGCAGGTGCTGCACTTAGGGTACCATAAAAATTTTACACTCATTTCAATTCCTTTCCGGCAGGCACTCCCCTGCCCTGTTCAGATCAATTATTCTGTGTACGCCTGATAAGCTCTTCCTCAGTAATAATCTCTATTCCAAGCTCCTGAGCCTTTGTAAGCTTGCTTCCGGCTTCCTCTCCTGCTACAACGCATGAGGTTTTCTTTGAAACTGAGCCTGAGACCTTTCCGCCGAAGCTCTCTATCAGCTTTTTTGCATCATCACGCTTCATCGTTGGCAGCGTGCCGGTCAGGACAAATGTCATTCCGCTGAATCTGCTATCCGATATTTCCTCTGTCTCATAGTGCATATTTACACCATACTTCTTCAGTCTTTCAATAAGCTCAGTCATATGCGGTTCCTTCAGGGCATTCACAACACTCTCAGCCATAGTGCCGCCGAAGCCGTCAATTGCCGAAATATCGTTCTCCTTCGCATTCATCAGCTTATCCATATCATTGAATCTGCTGCACAGCAGTACAGCCGCACGCTGACCGATATTTCTGATCCCAAGTGCATATACGAGCCTGTCAAGTCCGAGAGCCTTAGACCTTTCGATAGCTGCAAGCAGGTTGTCTGCTGATCTGTCTGCAAATCCGTCTATCACCGACAGATCCTCCTTTTTTAGTGTATACAGATCAGCCGGCGAGCTGACAAGTCCGTTATCGACAAGTGCTTTGATACCTGCTTCTGCAAGTCCGTCAATATCCATTGCGTCCTTTGAGGCGAAATGTATCAGGTTTTTGAGAAGCTGCGACGGACACTGCATATTAGGACAGCAGAGAGCACTCTCGTCAGCCTCCCTGACTGCATTTGCTCCGCATACAGGACATCTGTCCGGCAGCTTATAAACATCGGTATTTCCGTTGTGCTTAACGGAACGCAGCACCTCAGGGATTATCTCTCCAGCCTTGCGGACGACTATAGTATCTCCTATACAGATACCCTTTTCGTCAATGAAATCCTGATTGTGCAGGACTGCACTTGAAACGCTCGTACCTGCAAGGATTATCGGCTTGAATTTGGCTTTAGGCGTTATTGCACCGCTTCTCCCGACGTTGACCTCGATGTCAGTAAGGATCGTCTCCTTTTCCTCAGGCGGATATTTGTATGCAACAGCCCATTTCGGGGTCTTTGCTGTAGCCCCCATGATCTCTCGCTGTGAAAGATCGTTGACCTTTATTACCACCCCGTCGATATCATACGGCAGCTCACTGCGTTCATTGCCGATACGCTCTATCTCAGCCCTTACCTCGTCAAATTCTGTGCATACCTTATAGCTCGGTATAGTTTTCAGCCCAAGCTCCTTCAGATAGTCCAGCGACTGACTGTGTGAGGTGAACTCTGCTCCGTCAGACTGCTGAACGTTAAATATGAATACGTCAAGATGACGGGAGGAGGTGATTCTGGGATCCTTCTGTCTGAGAGAACCTGCTGCGGCATTCCGTGGGTTCTTGAATACCTGCTTTCCCTCTGCCTCCTGCTGCTCCAGAAGCTCATAAAAGCTGCTTCTCGGCATATAAACCTCGCCCCTGACCTCGATATATGCAGGCGGATCACCTTTAAGCTTCAATGGTATTGAACGGATAGTCCTGATATTGCCTGTAACGTCCTCCCCGACAAAGCCGTTGCCACGTGTTGAACCTCTTACATACAGCCCGTCCGTATATTCAAGCGATACCGAAAGCCCGTCGATCTTCGGTTCTACTGAAAATTCAGGCGAAACAAGCTCCTCCCTGCACCGGTTGATAAAAGCCTCTACAGCTTCAAGTGAAAACACATCCTGAAGACTGCCCATCTGAACTGTATGCTCGACCTTTTCAAATTTTCCCGATGCTTCACCGCCTACACGCTGAGTTGGAGAATCAGCTGTAATAAGCTCCGGGTATTCCTCCTCTATCCCTTTAAGCTCCTGCATGAGCATATCGAACTCGTAATCACTTACCTCCGGTGCATCAAGCTGATAGTATTGATAGCTGTATTTGTCCAGCAGCTCCCTCAGCTCTACGGCTCTTTGTTTAGCTTCATTTTTTTCCATTTCTTCCTCCTATACTCTGTGATCTATCTCGTCTTCATCAGGTTCTTCAAATATAGCTCTAAACTTCTCAGCAAGTCCCTTATCGACATAGTATGCTTCAGTTTCTCCGGCTATTATTTCATTATTCCGCTTTTCGATACGAATATGCCACTCCTCATCGCTTATATCAATATATTTTTCACCTTCCTCAAAAATCTATATATCATTGATATTACTATTTTAGCACATTTCAGGAAATAATACAAGAAAAATTTTCATATCCTAACATTAAATGCTTGCAATGGGTATGGAAATATGGTATAATATACATAATGTTAATCTGAAAGGACAAGCAGTATGTCAGAAAATAATAAAAAGAAATTTGAGATCCCTCGTCCTGAGTTTCCTAAGAGGGCGGTCATTACAGGCGGTATGCCATACGGAAATAAGGAGCTTCATTTTGGCCATGTCGGCGGAATGTTCGTATTCGCTGATACCTTTGCACGCTTTCTGCGTGACAGGATAGGCAAGGAAAATGTAATTTTCGTCGGCGGAACAGACTGCTATGGCTCACCTATCGCTGAGAGCTGGAGAGTAAAGGTCAACAACGGCGAATTTAGCGGTACACTTGAGGAATTTGTACAGAAGAACCACGATAAGCAGCAGGAGACACTCGACGCATACGGAATATCCCCGAATCTGTTCGCAGCGTCCGGGCTTGGCCGTTCAAAGGAGATACACGCCGAGGTAACTGACTGGTTCATCAGCTCGCTGTATAAAAAGGGACAGCTCAGCAAGATAAGCACAATGCAGTTCTTTGATGAAAAAGCCGGAGTTTTCCTGAATGGCAGACAGGTCATCGGAAAGTGCCCTGTAGAAGGCTGTACATCTGAAAAGGGCTATGCTGATGAATGCGATTTAGGACATCAGTATATGCCTGAAAACCTGATAAATCCCGTAAGCACGCTGACCGGAGAAACTCCCTCCATGAGACCTGTTACCAACTGGTACTTCAGGCTGAGGGACTATGAGCAGCTTATGAAGGAATGGATAGAGGAAATAAAGAAGCGTAAGGATATCCGCCCGGTAGTATGGAAAACTATCGACGAATTTCTCAAGCCGCCGGTGATCTATGTAAAGCGTGAGTATGAGGAAAAATACAGATCGCTGAGCAGCTCCATGCCTGAGCATAGCTACATCGAGGAGCCCAAAAAGCCCTCCTTTACCATTGAATTCACGAAGCTTTCGGACTGCGATGAGGCTTGCAGGATACTTACTCAGAACGGAATACGCTACAGGACAGGAAAGACCCTCGTTCCGTTCAGACTTACCGGAAACATCGAATGGGGTGTTCCTGCACCCGTAATGGAGGGACTTGACGGACTTACTGTATGGGTATGGCCGGAGTCACTCTGGGCACCTATATCCTTTACGCAGACGTACCTTGAAAGCGTAGGAAGAAGCCGTGATGAGTGGAAGGATTACTGGTGCAGCAAGGATTCCGGAGTATATCAGTTCATAGGGCAGGATAATATCTATTTCTACGGCATTGCTGAGCCTGCAATGTGGATGGCACAGCAGGAGTCAGAGACTAAGACAGCTTCACCTGAGGACGGAGAATTACAGCTGCCGGTGATCATTGCTAATCATCATATCCTTTTTCTTGACAAAAAGGCTTCGAGCTCGGGTGCTGTAAAGCCGCCGATGGCTGATGAGCTTCTGAATTATTATACCCCTGAGCAGCTTCGTATGCACTGGCTCGGGCTTGGTCTCGGACAGCGTTCAGTCAGCTTCATGCCTAAGCCACTTAATCCTGAAGCAAAGCCGGAGGATGCAGATCCTGTCGTAAAGGACGGACTGCTGCTGTCGAACGTATATAACCGCATGATAAGGACAGCCTTCTACACAGCTCAGAAGCTTTCCGGCAGCGAGGGTATACTACCGTCGGCTGCTCCAGAGGAGAAGTTCATCGAGGAGGCAAAAAAAGCTGTCCTTGAATATGAGCGTCATATGTCGAAATTCTCATTCCATCAGTGTACCTATGTGCTTGACAGCTATATAAGAAACGGCAGCAAGTATATGGCAAAGGCACTCAGAGATGACAATACTCCTGAACAGACGGAGCAGGCACTTGCAAATCTGTTCTATATCATAAGGATCGCCGCTATACTGCTTCACCCGTTCGCTCCGTTCGGAACCGAAAAGCTGAGGGAGTATCTGCGTGTTGATGAAAGCTTCTGGTCGTGGGAGACTATATTTGAACCGATCAGCTGCTTTGCTGATGACAGCAGAAAGCTGAAATTCCTGCCGCCGAGAACGGATTTCTTTACAAAGCATGAAAGCCAGTTCTCATCTGAGCAGGAGTAATAATGAATATAAGCCCGTAAAATATTACGGGCTTAGAATACCGGTTTGATGTTATCAGCCGGAAATAAATCAAAGGAGGAATTAAGATGAAATTCAGATGCAGCGTTTGCGGTTATGAGGTGGAGGCAGATACAGCTCCGGAGAGATGCCCGAAGTGCAGACAGTCGGGTGTTTTTGAGCCTGTAGAGGAGGCGAAGCCTGCTGAGGCTCCGAAGAACAAGTATGCCGGCACAAAGACTGAGAAAAATCTCCAGGAGGCTTTTGCAGGAGAGTCACAGGCACGCAATAAGTATACTTATTTTGCTTCAGTTGCAAAAAAGAACGGTTATGAGCAGATCGCAGCGATCTTTCTCCAGACTGCTGACAACGAGAAGGAGCACGCAAAGCTCTGGTTCAAGGCTCTTGGCGGAATAGGCACTACAGCTGAGAATCTTCTTGCGGCTGCTGAGGGCGAGAATCACGAGTGGACGGATATGTATGAGGGCTTTGCTCGTGATGCTGAGCAGGAGGGCTTCCCGGAGCTTGCAGCACAGTTCAGAGCTGTTGCGGCTATTGAGAAGCACCACGAGGAGCGTTACCGCAAGCTTCTCCAGAATATCGAGGCTATGGAGGTATTCAAGAAGAGCGGCGTTACTATCTGGGAGTGCCGCAACTGTGGTCATATTGTTGTTGGTACGGAGGCTCCTGAGGTATGTCCCGTCTGTCACCACCCGCAGAGCTTCTTCGAGGTCAGAAGTGAGAATTACTAATACATCGCATTAATAAAAAGGCTGTACATTGGAAAATGTACAGCCTTTATTTTTAGTCCTCCTGCTCAATAACGCTTATTCCGAGCACGTCGAGGTTTTCCTTATCCACAGGTGAAGGACACTCAGACATCAGCTCACTTGCATTCTGCACCTTTGGGAATGCCGTGATGTCCCTGAGATTGTCGCAGCCTGTCATTATCATGGTTATACGGTCAAGACCGATACCCATACCGCCATGCGGAGGTGCTCCATACTTGTATGCTTCAACAAGGAATCCGAACTTAGCTTCGATCTCCTCATCAGTCATGCCCAGAGTCTCAAACATATGCTGCTGAAGCTCATAGTCTGTTATGCGCATAGAACCGCTTGAAAGCTCCGTACCGTTGAGAACAAGATCCCATGCCTTCGCACGTACCTTTGCAGGGTCTGTGTCGAGGTACTCCATGCACTCCTCCATCGGCATGGTGAACGGATGATGTGCTGCGACCCAAGCTTCGTTTTCCTCATCATACTCAAAGAAAGGCATTTCTGTTATCCATACGAAGTTGAACTGACCCTCCGGTATGACACCAAGTCTTTTAGCACATATCTGTCTTATTGCTCCAAGTGTTGAAAGAACCGTCTTGTCCCTGTCAGCACATATCAGAACAAGATCTCCCGGCTCAGCATTCACTGCACCGAGTATGCTCTCAAGCTCTGTGTCATTCACGAATTTCTTGAATGAGCAATTCGGCTCGTCAACCCAGCGAATGTAGGCAAGTCCCTTTGCACCGATACCCTTTGCGTGCTCAACGAGCTTGTCTATTTCCTTACGTGTGTACACAGCTGAACCATTTTTGACATTTATCGCACGTACCGAGCCGCCTGATTCTATCGCAGACCTGAAAACTACAAAGTCGATATCCCTGACAGTTTCGGAAATATCCTGTATCTCAAATCCATATCGTGTATCCGGCTTATCTGAACCGTAGCGTGCCATAGCGTCAGAAAAGGTGAGCCTCTGAAGCGGTAGCTGTATATCCACATCGAGTATCTTCTTGAAAAGCCGTGCGATATAGCCCTCAACGAGCTCCTGGATATCCTCAGAATCAACAAATGACATTTCAAGGTCGATCTGAGTAAACTCCGGCTGTCTGTCAGCACGGAGATCCTCATCACGGAAGCAGCGTGCAAGCTGAATATACCTGTCATATCCTGCGACCATAAGGAGCTGCTTGTATATCTGAGGAGACTGCGGAAGTGCATAGAACTTCCCAGGATGTATGCGTGACGGGATAAGGTAGTCCCTCGCTCCCTCCGGAGTAGACTTCATCATCATCGGGGTCTCGATCTCAAGGAAACCATTTTCGTAGAAATACTCCCTTGTCACCTTTGCGATCTCGTGACGCATGATAAGCTTCTGCTGCAAGGGTGCTCTTCTGAGGTCAAGATAGCGGTATTTCAGTCTGAGCTCCTCATTTACCTTCGTCTCGTTGGTAATCTCAAAGGGAGTAGTCTGTGCCTTTGACAATACACGCAGATCGTCCACAAACACCTCAACATAGCCAGTTTTAAGCTTTTCATTAACACTTTCACGAGGCTGCACCATGCCCTTTGCCATGAGTACATACTCACTCTTTACACTCGCTGCCTTTTCAAAGACAGCCGGATCAGATCTGTCGCTGAATGTCAGCTGAACAACACCCGTCCTGTCTCTGAGAACGATAAAAATAACTCCGCCCTTATCACGTACTCTCTCAACAAATCCGCAGACAACGACCTCCTGACTGGGTTCGGTTACCTCTCCGCAGTAATGTGTACGCTTCAAGCCTTTCATATTATCCATTTACATTCACTCTCCATTAAACGAAATCAGCGGCGATGCAGCATTTCCGTCATCGAAGCTGTTGAGCATTTTATCAACGTAAAACGCATCAAAGCAGCCTATGAACTTATCGTTCAGAGGTATTTCAGACTCCTCGCCTGTTTCCATATTTTTCAGCATTGCTTTACCGGAAGAAAGCTCATTGTCACCAAGCACCAAGGTATAAGCTGCTCCGATCTTATTTGCATACTTCATCTGAGCCTTCAGTCCTCGTCCCATAAGGTCATATTCAGCAAAATACCCATATTCACGAAGCACCCTTGTAAGCTCCATAGCCTTGTCGTATGCGGCATCGCCCATTGCAGCAAAATACAGATCGCATTTCCTCGGGGTCAGGTAATCACAGCCCTGCTTGTCCATAACTATCATGAGCCGCTCTATTCCCATTCCGAAACCGAGTGCCGGCACCTTCTGACCGCTGAGCTGCTCGATAAGTCCGTCATAGCGTCCTCCGCCGCAGACCGTTCCCTGAGCACCGATCTCGTTTGTCACAAATTCAAAAACAGTTTTGGTGTAATAATCAAGTCCACGGACTATACGTGGATCGACATTGTAGCTTATACCGGAATTGGTCAGATATTTTTTCAGCTTTTCAAAATGATCGCTGCATTCCTCGCAGAGATAATCAAGTATTATCGGAGCATCCTTTCCAATTTCCTTGCAGATCGGGCTTTTACAGTCGAGTATGCGCATCGGATTTTTTACAAGCCTTTCCTTGCAGGTATCGCAAAGCTCATCATATCGAGCTTCAAAGAAGCTTCTGAGTGCCTCATGATACTTCGCACGGCAAGCAGGACAGCCGATAGAGTTGATATTCAGCTGTATATTCTTCAATCCCAGCCTGTTCAGTATCGTATTTGCAAGTGAAATGACCTCGGCATCTGCTGCGGGTGAAGGACTGCCAGCCATTTCCAGCCCGAACTGGTGAAACTCCCTGAGCCTTCCAGCCTGAGGTCTTTCATGACGGAAGCAGGAAAGGATATAGAATACTCTCTGCGGCAGAGCCTCGTTGAGCAGTCCGTTCTGCACCATAGCCCTTATCGTACCAGCAGTACCCTCAGGACGCAGGGTGAATTCAGAATCCTTTGCCTTGACCGTGTACATTTCCTTTTGCACAACATCTGTCGTCTCGCCGACCGAACGCAGAAACAGCTCAGTTTTCTCAAACGTCGGTATCCTTATCTCGCCGAAGCCGTAGCTTTCAGCGGTTTCTCTGGCAATTTTTTCAACGGTATGCCATTTGTGAACGTTTTTGGGTACTACGTCCTCTGTGCCGATCGGTCTTGATATATTCAAAGCCATAATTAATTCTCCTAATGGTATATTGCAATAAAATTGTCCCCGCAACAGGGACAATTCTCAGTCAGTCTCTGACATCATATCGAGGGATTGCCGACCTCCCGCCAGTCAAGATCCCCTCTTTCAAGAGCAAGGATCAGTGCCTCTGCTGTCGCAATGTTGGTCGCTACAGGAACATTATGGACATCACAGAGCCTGAGCAAATTCATATCATTCACATCAGCGACGTTCGGATTGTTCGGATCTCTGAAAAAGAGCAGTACATCTACCTCGTTGCAGGACAGCAGAGCGAGTATCTGCTCCGCACCTCCCTTTCCGCTCAGATAGCGAATGATCGGAAGTCCAGTTGCTTCGCTTACCTGCTTTCCGGTGGTGTTAGTGGCGATGAGATTGTGCTTGGACAGTATACCGCAGTATGCACTGCAAAACTGCACCATAAGCTCTTTCTTGGCATCATGTGCAATGATAGCGATCTTCATAATAACTTTCCTTTCCCCGCTGTGCGGATTATTTATGAGGTCTTGATCGTGAGCGGTACAAAATCTCCGCCAAGACGCTTTGATATGGCATCGAACGCCTTTAATGCAGCAGAATCAGTAGGTATAGGCTCGCCCTTTCCGGTAGATACTGTCATCTTGAAATCATCGGGAATAACACCGATGAGCTGGACGCCTATTTTGTCGATTATCTCATCAAGGTTAGTAATGAGAGACTCACCGATGACCTTCTTGCTTATCTTGTTGATGATAAGTCTCTGGCTCTTATTGCCTCTGTTATAGAACTCATCAGACATCAGGCTTGCATCTCTGATACATACCGGGTCAGGAGTTGAAACGACGAGTATAAGGTTAGCCTGCTCGACAATGTCGAAAACATGGGAGTTGATACCAGCACCGGTATCAATTATTATGTACTCAAAATACTTCTTCACTGACCGGCATATATCAACTATCTGCTCCGCAGTGACCGGGGTAAGGGTCTTGGGAGCACACAGCAGATTCAGATTCTCTGCCATAGGTACTCTTGCAACTGCATCGAGAGCCTGCTTGCGTCCGGCAAGTACATCGCCGAGATCGAATTTAATATTATTTTCAACTCCGAACATTATATCAAGGCAGCGAAGACCGAAGTCAAGCTCAATGAGGAGCGTGCGGTGACCCTGCTTAGCGAGTGCATATCCAAGTCCGGCACAGACCGTTGACTTTCCGGTACCGCCCTTGCCTGATGTAACTGCTATGATCTTTGCCATAAAAAATCCTTTCCGGAAAGGCGGTATCCCACCTTATCCAAAGCATACTACAAGATTAATATATATTATATCACAAAAACGGTCATTTGTCAAAGAAAGTTTTTGTTGATAACAGAAAATTGTGCAGTTTATTGTTTTTCTGCACCAACCATTATGCAATATGCACAAATAAACGTGCTTCATTTATTTTCTTCAGGCAGCAATTCTATTATCTTAGAAACAGTTTTTTCAATATTACAGCCATTTTCGTCTATGATGAGATCTGCATACCTCTCATAAAGCGGTGCTCTTTCGCTGAAAATATCTGAGAGCCGCTGTCCGGGACGTATCACCACTCCCCTGTTTTTTATGTTACCGAGACGGTATCTGAGCTTTCTGTAATCAAGCTTCAGATATACCACAACTCCTATCTCACGCAGATGCTGCATAGCTTCTGCTCCGTACACCGCACTTCCGCCCGTAGCTATCACTGAGCGGTCAGCTTCTATCCCGGCACATACCCGGTTTTCAATATCAATAAACCCCTCTACGCCCTCAGATGCTATTATTTCCCTGAGAAGTCTGTTTTCTGATTCCTGAATGAGCAGGTCTGAATCAATGAATCTGTATCCAAGCAGCTTTGCAAGTATTACGCCGACTGTGCTTTTTCCAACTCCCGGCATACCTATAAGTACGATGTTATTTTTCATCTTTGTTCCTTTCGTTTATGCTTTTATTTGACAAATCCTCCGGTATATGTTACCATATTATCGGAGATGATGATATGCACAGCTCGCCATTTGAATTTTCTTCCGATAACAAGCGTTATCATACACTCAGCTACCACTTCCGCAGCATATTCGGTCATAAGCTGTATAAAGCCGCAATAGACTGTGGATTTACCTGTCCGAATGCCGACGGAACCAAGGGTACCGGCGGTTGTATCTTCTGCGACGGAGGGAGCGGATATTTTACTCGTCACGGACTCAGCGTCACAACGCAGCTTGATTCGGAGAGGAAACGATTAAACAAAAAATACGGAAGCGTTCCCATAATCGCCTATTTTCAGGCGAACACCAACACATATGCACCGATCACAGAGCTTCGGGAGAAATACCTTGAAGCAGCCTCCTGTCCAGATGTAGCAGCAATTTCTATCGGCACCCGTTCCGACTGTCTACCGGACGAGGTGCTGGAGTTGATATCTGATCTGAACAGCAGGATCCCGGTGACTGTGGAGCTTGGTATGCAGACGGTACATAATGAAACGCTGCGGAGAATAAACCGGTGCTGTGACCATGAAGAATTTCTTGAGGGATATCACCGGCTCAAGGAAAAAAATATACGTGTCTGTCTGCATATAATAAACGGACTTCCAGGCGAGACTGCTGATATGATGCTCGAAACTGCAAAGGAGATCGCAACTCTGCACCCTGACGGAGTAAAGCTGCAAATGCTTCATGTGATACAGGGTACAAGGCTTGCTGATGAATATTCTTCCGGGAGTATCACACTGCTTAGTCAGGAGGAATACACGGATATCATCGTCAGACAGCTTGAAATTCTTCCGCCTGATACTGTGATAGAACGCATAACAGGAGACGGTGACAGACGAAAGCTGATCTCACCTATGTGGAGTGCAGACAAAAAATCGGTCATTGCCGGTATTGATAAAAGGCTCAGTGAGCTTGATACGTGGCAGGGACGCTTATATGATAACAGGAGGAACAGCATATGAAAGCAAGATATCCTGCTGCATTCGCCGCAATACTATGTACTGCTGCAATGCTCAGCAGCTGCGGAGCCAAAAGCTATGGGATAACTATAAGAAATATTTCAGAGGTCGGGATTTCTGAGGTTTACATCAAGCCGGAAAATCAGAGTGTCAGCATGGAAAACGTGCTCGAAGAAACACTTCAGAACAATACAGAGGTATTTGTTGAGCTTGGGAAATATTCCGATGAGGATACATCTGACGGCTTCTTATTACAGGTTTACAGTGCTGAGGACGGAACAGACCAGACCTTCAGCCAGCTTCATATCCCGGACGGCAGCAAGGTAACATTTTATCTTGACGACTGGGGACTTGCGGCAGCTGTAGACATGACAGATGAAGAGATAGCCGAGCTTAAAGACTTCGATTACCAGGAGTACATCTCATCACTTGAAACGGAGAGCAGTACAGCTCCGGCTTGATTCAGTCTCTCCACTTCTTTCTGTATGCAAAGCATGTAAGATTTTCCGCTTTTTTGAACTGACGGGCAAAATAGCTCTGATCGTTGAAGCCGCACAGATGAGATATCTCTTCTACTGATTTATCAGTGAATCTAAGCAGCTGCTTGCCATAATTGATCCTTGCGGTGATTATGTGCTGAAATATCGTCTTGCCGTATATTTTTTTATACTCCCTTGTAAGATAGAATTTGCTTATGTAAAATTCCGAAGCAAGCATTTCGAGCGAGAGATCCTCACTGAAATGATCGTCGATATAATTATTGACAGCCGCAAGCTTCTGCTTGAGGGCTGAATCGTATTTTTCAACGGCAGTATTTGACGTTATAGCAAGTGTGAGCAGGTCAACTATCAGCGACGAGGTCAGCACCTCTGCGTCAGGGTCTTTGTTCTCATTTATTGAAATTATCTCGTTAAGTGCAGACACTGTTCTGTCAAACGATGTCGGACGGAACACGTTTTTTGACTGTGTCAGGAAATAATCATAATACTGCTGAGATGTGGCACCATTGAAGTGTATCCACATAAGCTCCCAAGGGTCCTGACTGGAACTTTTATAAAAATGCGGTAACCGGCAGTCAATGAAAAAGCAGTCGCCTGCCGTTACTGAATAGCTTTCGTCTGAGAAATCAAGCTCACCGCTTCCGCTGATAACTGCAACAAAGAGAAACGAATCAAGATTTGCACGATGTGTTGTTGCAGCCTCGTCGGTTTTGACTATACCTGTTTCCTGAATATAGAAAAAGGCGGATTTTGCAGCCGGACTTGGCGTAAGTATGATCCTTTTTGAAAGCTTATTGCGGAAATTTCCCGGTTCATGTTCATTAATATTCATAGCTGCACTTCCTCTACGCAATACAGTTTCTCCAGTTTTATTATATCACGCCGGAGCTATTAAGTCAATAGTTTTTTGAAAAATATTGCTATTTATGAGACTAAATTGCTGAAGTGAGAATGAGAAGAAGTACGCATATTGTGAGAAGAAGTGCTGTACATATCAGTATCCTGCCGAATCTCAGCGACCATCTTAGTCTTCTTCCGGACAGACCGGTATTATTGATATACTCCCCTGCTGCTCTGTTCAGTATCTCAGCCGGTATGTCAGATACTCCCGGTCTGAGATAGAATACAGCCTTCTCAAAATACAGGCTGTCTCTGCCGGATATCTCGATTACAGCCTTGTTTACGCCCTTTATCATAAAAAATCCTCCTGAAGCTCTTTCAGGAGGATTATTGACGATATCAGGAAGAATTATTCATTCCTGCACGTTCTTATGTAATGAAACAGATATTGCTGTGCAATTCCGGCGTTTTCGGAGATGTATTCCGGAAATCCTCCCGGATAGTACTCCTCAAGCACCCGCTTTATCCAGACATCTACCGGAAACGCCTCTGTTCTGTGCATTCCGTAAAGCAGCACGCATTCCGCTACCTTAGGCCCTACGCCTTTTATCTTTTTAAGCTCTGTTCTCGCTTCATCTATCGATAACACGGCGATAGATTTCAGGTCAGTATCACCGCTCGCAGTCCTGAAAGCAGCGTCACATATGTATTTTGACCGGAAGCCTGCTCTCAGAAATGAAAGACTATCCGGAGTCTCCGAAATAAGCTGTTCAGCTTCCGGAAATACTCCTCCGTAGTGCTCACACAGCCGGTCGATTATTCCCTTTATCCGTGGGATATTATTGTTCTGGGAAATAATGAAGGAAATAAGACACTCCCAAGCATTCTGCCGCAGAAGCCTTATCCCTCCGGCATATTTACAAGCCTTTGAGAGCGTTTCATCCTCCGAAAACTTCTTTTTCAGCTCGCTGTAGTCAGTCCGGAGGTCAAAATAATCAGCCCATATATCAAGGAATTTTTCCTCAGATGTATCGTGCAGCCTGAACACTCCCCTGCTGAGCTGCGATATCGTAAGACCTTCATTGACAAAGCTGCCTGTATATGTACACTGATACTCTGACCAGACCTTTTTCCACCTGAACGCCTGACCGCAGTCAAGTGTTTCGTCAAGATCAAGCTCCGGCTCGCTCAATATTATATCCTTGCCCTTTATTTCGTAATCCATAGCCTTGTACATTCCTCCTGCCTCTCAATGATAAATTTACGTAAATAGACTTGATTTTTCTCTTAAATTATACTAAAATATAAAGAGGATTACAAGAGAAGCTGATAAAATTCAAAAAAAATTAAGAACTTGTCTTGTAAGTGATAGGCGAATTATATTGTGAAGACAATTCATGAGGATCAGGAGTTTGTTATGCTGAATTATATTGATATTTCGGGAGAATGGGGACTTAAACTTGATGAAAAAAAATCCGGTATCGCAGAAAAATATTATTCTGCCGTTCCGGATGACAGTATCTTCCTTCCCTCAGTTACCTCAACTGCTCATAAGGGAAATATGAATCCGGAGCGGAAAACCGGCTATCTGACCGATGTATACGCATTTGAGGGCTGGGCGTGGTACTACAGAGAGATAGATATATCCTCAGCTCCGGAGGACTGCTGTGCTGAGCTGTACCTTGAACGCACACGTATGACAAAGCTCTGGATAAACGGCGAATACGCAGGAGAATGCGATTCATTATGTACTCCTCACCGCTATGATATAACAAAATTTATCCCTGCACGGAAGCTTAGTATATGTATTCTCGTAAGCAATACAGACTACCCGACCAAGGGCGGGCATATGACTTCGCCTGATACGCAGTCAAACTGGAACGGTATAACTGGCTTAATGCAGATACGGGTGTATGACAGGCTTCACATCAGCCATATCGAGCCCTATCCCGACCCGGAAAGCAAAAATGTAAGGCTTGATATCACCATGTCCGGAGCTGACAGCTGTGAAAGGACGGACGTACTCGTCTGGGGAGCTTCCTCTGACGGACGGACAGTCGATGAACAATGCTTCACCGTTTCCGGGCATTCCTCGGTCATAATGAAGCTCGGAGATGAGGTCTCGCTCTGGAGCGAATATTCACCTGCTGTCTATACGCTGAAAGCTGCTGTAAAGGGCAGCTCTGATATGTATACGATCACGTTCGGAGTACGCAGTATTACAGCTGACGGTCTGAGATTACTGTGCAACGGAATGCAGATACGCCTCAGAGGAGAGCATAACGGACTGCTGTTTCCGGAAACAGTATTCGCTCCAACATCTATTGAGGAATGGAGCAGCTATCTCCTTACACTGAAGGCGTGGGGACTGAATCATGTCCGTTTTCACACCTGCTGTCCGCCGGAGGCTGCATTTGCTGCGGCAGATATACTCGGCATATATATGCAGCCTGAACTGCCGTTCTGGGGAACGATATCCGCACTCGGAGAGGACGGGTATAATGCAAAGGAGCAGGATTATCTGATCGAGGAGGGCCGGCGTATCCTCCGGGAATTCGGTCACCACCCGTCATTTGTCATGATGTCGCTGGGAAATGAGCTGTGGGGAAGTACATCAAGGCTGAATGATATACTCGGTGAGTATAAAAAGCTCGACCCTCGCCATTTATACACTCAGGGCAGCAATAATTTCCAGTTTTTCCCGAATATCCAGCCGAATGATGATTTCTTTTCCGGTGTGAGACTCAGTAAGGAAAGACTTATCCGTGGTTCATACGCAGCCTGTGATATGCCGTTCGGATTCGTACAGACAGAGCGTCCGAATACTTCTCACAGCTATGACGATGTTATTTTTCCGTCTTCAGACGGTGGATCAGAGACCGGCGGCGGAGAGATCGAGATACAGTACGGGACTGGTGTAAAGAAGGTAAGTGTCGGCAGCACCGTGGGAGGACTGATACCCGATAAGCCTGTTATCACCCATGAGATCGGGCAATACTGCACATATCCTGACTATGGTGAGATACCTGGATACAAAAATATACTGAAACCGTATAATCTGGAAATATTTCGTGACAGACTAAGGGCTGCCGGAATGGCGGAGCAGGCTGATGAGCTTCATTCAGCGTCAGGAATGCTTGCTTTCAACTGCTGGAAGCTGGAAATAGAGGCTGTTATGCGTTCTGAGAACATTTCAGGATTCCAGATGCTTGGACTTCAGGATTTCACAGGACAGGGCACCGCACTGGTCGGTATGCTCAATTCGCTCATGCAGGAAAAGAAATTCGTGCGTGAAAACTCTATTCGTGAGAAATGGATCGGATTCTGCTCGGATTCTGCTGTACTTGCAGAGGCAGACAGCTTTGTACTTACCTGCGGAGAAAGTGTAGATATACCGGTCAAGCTCTGCTATATGCGGCCAGAAAAGCTCAGAGATCCACGCATATCCTGGAGCTTCGGCGATGTTTCCGGATATCTCAGTGTCCCGGATAGCTTTTCAGGAGTGGGAAATGTGGGGACTATCAGTATCTCGGCTTCTTCTCCGGGAAAATATGAGCTTAAGCTTTCTCTTGATGATAATACACCGAACAGCTACAGCTTCTATGCGTTTGAAAAGCCGGAGAATGACGATATACTGCACAGCAGATCAGTTTCCGGGGATAGCATCGTATATATTACAGAATGCCGTGAGGAGGCTGTAAAGCGGCTTTCAGAGGGCTGTAAGGTGCTTTATATCCCTGACAGCCCCGGCGAAAAAATAAGGGGTGAATACTGCACCGACTTCTGGTGTTATCCTATGTTCCGAAGCATTTCGGAAAGCATGGGCAGGCAGCTGCCGGTCGGGACACTTGGTCTGCTGATAAACAGCGGACACCCCGCACTGAAATATATGCACAGCGAATACTACAGCACACCGCAGTGGTATGAGATCGTTACTCATTCGGATATGGCTGTCCTCGACGATATGCCTGAGGGATTCAGACCTATAGTGCAGTGCATAGATAATTTTGAGCGGAATCACAGGCTTGGTCTTCTATATGAAGCAGTCTGCGGAAACGGTAAATTAATGATCTGTACGTCTCATCTTACGGCAATATCCGAGCTTCCGGAGGTCAGAGCACTTGTGAAGGGCATTCTATCCTATATGCACAGCGAAGACTTTGACCCGGAATATAGCATAGAAATATAATTTTACCACGTACTATGTCAATAAAAATCCCTCTGTTCATAAAACAGAGGGATTTTTTCACTATTCAGCCTTTAATGGCATATCTGCCTGCTTATAAACGCCTGCATCGAGCTGCTGGATAACAACAGCATCAAGTCCGGACAGGCTGCTTCCGTTATCGTAAACATCAGCATTATCAAGTCCCTGCGGCTTCAGAGGATATTTTTCTGAGTTTGCAAGATACTGAAGAACTGCTACAGCATCTGCCATATTGACCTTTCCGTCAATATTTGCATCGCCCCAAAGCTGACTGCTATCGGAATCGTCGGGTGCGGTGCCGTCAGGCTCAACTCCCCACACGAGCTTTCCGTCAGCGTACAGGGTTATCTTTTCGGTTATAGCAGCAGCATCATTGTCGTCTGCAAAGGATACAAGATCCTCATAGCTGTAATCATTGGCAGAATCCCACACAACATCATCATATGTCACCTTATCCTGATTATACCCGATAGCAAACTGGAATACACGGCTGCCATAGAAATCGCAGTTCTTCCACTGCATCTCAACGTAGTAGGTTCCATTGTCATCATACTTCGTGGGGCCTGTGAATATTACTGAGTTCTTATCGTCAGAATAGCCCTTTTCCTGGTCATAGTCAATACGTGTGAAGATATATTCATCAGGATCATAGCTTGCATCTGTAAGCTCCTTGATGTTGAAATAATACCTTGCCTTGAGATCACTTTCAAACCTCGGCGGGTCAATTGTCCTGTTGTGAACGACTATCTTGAGCTGAACACTTCCGGTCTGCTCCTGATTCTTTCCGCCTGAGCAATAAAGTCCTACAGGCAGCGGATCTCCATTCTCATCTATCTGGTCATATCCGTTCTCAGCATTTGCAGACATATCAAAATTCTCGATAAGCTTATTCTTATCAGCAAGCTCCTTGCCCTTTGCACCATAGTAATAGTAAAGTCCTGCAAGATCGCCGCAGAAGCCCGCATTGTAGTCGTCGGTTACCTCGTTGAAGATATAGTCCTTGGTCAGGTCGTTGTGATAATCCTTCAGGTCAGGACCGCCGACAAGTGCTCCCCAGAGAGTATGTATCTGGTTTATCTGATCCTCCTGGCTCTGTCTTGCTGAACAATGCGATGAACGATGGTGCGGCTGTGTAGCATAGCTGTATCCGTAGCCGACCTCGTAGGCGTAGCCCATAGGATTATCGCCGAGGATATACTCCATCTGATCCTTAGCCCATTCAGCATATGTCATATCTCCGGTCTCCTTGGCGTAAACCATTGCACAAAGCCCGGCAGCAGTATTATATCTTGCACTTCCGTAGTCCATAACGACTGCCCAGCCGTTAGGAGATTTTGCAATGAAGTTACCGTCTTTCTCACCAAGGTCAGGTATCTGGTCAGCAGTCATAGGCATATTCCAAAGCAGATCGTCCATTCCGAAATACTTATGAGCAGTTACCTTGGTGAAGTATTTCCTCATCGGCTCTACAGTACCAATAACGTTTCCTTCTCCGTCCTTCAGCTCAACAGCAGTTCCTGCCTCAGCAGCGGCAGCTGTCTCCTTGCTTACGCCCGACCAGAATTCGAGATTCCAGTTGAATATATACCAGTCACGTGCCAGATTTGTAACGGGAGCAAGCTTTGCAAATACGCCGCCCCATACTGTATCCCAGCAGTGTACCCATATATTCTGCCAGCAGTTTCCGGTATCAGTCATTATTCTCTTCAGATAACCGGTATAATAATAAGCACCCTTTTCATTGGTCTGAGTCTCATCTACTGATATGATATCATTGATGTAATCGTAATTTTCGGTGCAGTAGTAAAGCCATACAGCTGCCCATGCAAGCTCGTCATAGTCGTAGCTTGAGGGATAGAAGCCTCCGTCGTATCCGAGACTTGTAGCTCTCGGAGTTGTGCCTGGTTCCCACTCCTCGGTATGTGTAGCAACAGCAAAGTCATACAGTGCCTTTGCGTATTTCAGGTTTTTTTCGGCATATTCCGGGTCTGTATCCTTGAAATTCAGATAATTTACAGCAAGTGAAGCTGCTGCACCTGCACACTGGTCGGATGCCGGCATTTCAGTTGTTGCAAAGTATGCAGGTCTTTTGACCCCACAGGAAGAGGAAGCTACAACTGTGCCGTCCACCTGAAGCTCAGGAGCACACCAGTAATTGTGGTCATTACTTCCTTCACCAACCTGATAGCAGTACGCAACGACATTTCCGTCATCATCAAGGAATGTAGCCTTCATGAAATAGTCGTTTATCCATCTCAGCTCGTCCTCTACGTGCTTTACAAGTCCAAGCTCCTCGTATGCTTCACGGAATTCATAATAGCCCCAGCCTACAGTTGAAGCGGAATAGCTGCCCGGAAGACCGAACTTCACATGATCTCCGGCATCATGCCAGCCTCCGGTAAGATCGAGCGTACCGTTTCCGTCCGGGTCAAGATACTTGATGTTGGCATCAATAAACTCCTGCGACATATTAACGCCGACATAGAGGCTCGGGTCATCGCTGCCAAGCACAGAGCCCTCGCCTGAATCTCCTGATCCGGTATCAGAGCCGTCGCCAAGCTCCTCGTCAGTCTTTCCCCTGCCGAAGCCCTCAGGCATAGGATCCATAGGCTGGAGAGGGATATACCCGTCCTTTACGTGACAATTTCCCCTCCACGAATAGTAACCGTCGTCAGCGACTTCATCGCCGCACTTGTTTGCATCGTAGAAGCAAAGTGCAAGCTGGAGTGCTTCTGCGAAGTTGTCATAATTGTTTTCGTGCTCGGTGTCGATATATGCCGCATCTGATACGAAAGCCGAGCTTGTGGTCAGCACGGCAGCTGCTGAGAGCAGTGCAGCAGTCCTCCTGAGAAAACTTTTTTTCTTCATCTGAATGCTTCCTTCCAGTAAATAATTACAGCAGATCCTTTTTCTTCAGCCTGTCGAAAACAATGTTATAGCCGTCGTTGCCGTCCTTCAGTGAGCGGTTCACCCTGCTTATCGTCGCTGTGCTCGCACCTGTCTCTGTAACTATGCTGTTGTACACTCTGTGCTCATCAAGAAGCTTTGCCACATGAAGCCTCTGAGCAAAGGATTTCAGCTCAATGCTCGTACAGAGATCGTCAAAGAACTTATAGCAGTCCTCAACGGTTTCGAGAGTAAGAATAGCCTCGAAGAGTAGATCCATATTTTCTGATTTGATTTTGTCGATCATTTTTATAACTCCAATCTGCCATCAGGCGAATTATGCGGATACGATTTCCTACTTTACATTGTAACACAATGCTACGGAAAAGTAAAGTCCCGGAAACAAATTTTTTTGTACCTGACATTACTGTCTGCAATCTTCACCTTTAGTATATCATAACACATTATAAACAAAAAGTAAAGACCTTTTGTGAAGAAATTATGAATTTGTGCAATCTTAATATATTGTATACCGTCTGATTGTCTAAAATACGCAATAGCTTATTAATTTATTTCCGCATGAAATTAAAATAAGTGCTGCCGGTTGACCAGCAGCACCATATTGTTAAAGATCATCTTTTTACAAAATATTCCTCATACCACACAAGGAATGTGTAGATCGTCCAAACCTTACGCCAGTTGTCAGAGTTGCCGCCGATATAGTCATCGAATATCGCTGCGATCTCATCCGGCTTGAAAAATCTTGCAGCTATATCACTTCCAAGCAGCCTCCGCACATCTGAGTTATAACGCTCATCAGCGAGCCATATGCGTATTGGAACGATGAAGCCGAGCTTCTTTCTGAAAGCGATCTCGTCCGGAAGTACCTTTGCAGCCGCAGTCCTGAATGCTATCTTGTTCGTCTCAGAATCAGCAGTTACCTTGTATTTTGACGGCAGTCTTGAAGCAATATCGAATACTCTCATATCAGTAAGCGGCATTCTGATCTCAAGTCCTGCTGCTGTACTCATCTTGTCAACGTTAAGGTATATATCTCCCTCAAGCCAGATCTGTATGTCAACATCCGACATCTTCGTGAGCGGATCAAGCCCCTCAGTTTCCTTATATATTCCCTCAACAAGCTTTATCGGAAGTACATCATCGCTGTAATGCTGTAGGATACGCTTCTTTTCGTCTTCCTTCATTATATTTGTATTGCCGACATAGAAGGTCTTCAGATTGTCTCCGTAACGCTCAGCATTGCGGTACATATTGTAGCCGCCGAAAAATTCATCTGAGCCTTCACCGGAATAGCATATCCTTGTGTGCTCTGCCGTTGCACGGCAGGCTATGGCAAAAACTATCGCAGAGGCGTCACCGAGCGGCTGCTCCATATTGTACATAACATAGGGTACGATATCAAAATACTGCTCAGGAGTTATCAGACACCGGTTATTTTCTCTTCCGAGAAGCTCCGCAGTCTTCTTCGCAAGACCTGATTCGTCAAAACGCTCATCATCATATCCGCAGGAGTCAGTTACCTTACAGTCTGACAGTGCCAGAACATATGAGGAATCCACTCCGCCGGAGAGAAATGACTCAGCTGTCTCGCCCTCCTCAAGCACCTCCGGGAATATGCCCTTGACAGTGCTGTGTATCTCATCAGCCCAGTCCTCAAGTGACTTTGAATCGTCCGCTTTGAACTGCGGTGTCCAGTATCTTCCAAGCTCAAGCTCTCCGTTTGCAAACTCAAGCCAGTGGCCCGGCATGAGCTTCTTCACTCCTTTGAAGAATGTGTCCTCACCTGCAACATAGGTCAGCGTCATGTAGATCTGGAGCATTTCCTCATTAAGCTCCTTCACAAAGCCGTCCTGCTCCATTATTGTGCGTATCGAAAGACTGCACAGAAGACTGTTATCCGCCGTAACGTAGTAGTAGAACGGCTTTGTGCCGAACTGGTCTCTCAGAGCGAATATCTTATCTCCGTCAGTCAGCCAGAATGCAAACATACCATAGATATGATCCGCCATTGTACGTCCCCACGTTTCATACGCACGGACGATGATCTCCTGCTCACGCTCACTTCTCGGGAGTGCTGCGTCAACGCCAAGCTCACTGCAAAGTGCCTTCCAGTTACGGATATGTCCTCTGTATTCCTTTAACTCTGCCATTTATATCACCTCATAGATCATTTTTTTCCGGAAGAGCCGGAGGTCTTTGATTTGCGGAATTTTCTCTCTGTACCATTAAGGAGCCTGTTGATGTTGCTGCGGTGCATCCAGATAACCATAGCAGCCATTGGTACCGAAAGAAGCATATACAACGCACTTCTGCCGAGAGTACAGCCGTCACCGAGCCATGATGTAAGGAAAGTGATGACCGGACAGCACGCAGAGGCGGTAATCGAAGCGAGTGAAACGTAATTTGAAAAGATGAGAACTGCTGCAAATATTATCAGCAGGATCACAAACATCTTCCAGTCTATGAAAATAAATGAAGCAACCCCGACAAGCACGCCCTTTCCGCCCCTGAAATTGAAATAAAGCGGGAAAACGTGACCGAGTATCGCAAAAAAAGCCGCAATATAGCCGATATACCTTGTATTGTTGTCATATTGCAGTCCGGCGTTCAGTGCAGAAGCGATAGTTCTTGACAGTGACACTGCAAGTACGCCCTTGCACAGATCACCTACAAGCGTAAGGACTGCACACGAGCTGCCGCAGCACCTCAGCACATTCGTAAGTCCGGCATTTTTGCTTCCCATTGTCCTGATATCCTGTCCCTTGATTATCCTTACGAAGATTATCGCAAAGCAAAGACTGCCGAGCAGATAGCTTATAACAGCCGCTATCAGTATTGCAAGAAGCTTGATCATTTGTCATTTCCTCCTCTTTCACGGACGATGAATCTCACCGGAGTTCCCTCCAGCCCGAAGGTCGCCCTTATCTGATTTTCTATATAACGTCTGTAGGAAAAATGGAACAGATCAGCTCTGTTCACAAAGGTAACGAATGTCGGCGGTCTTGTAGAGGGCTGAGTCATATAGTATATCTTCAGTCTTCTGCCCTTGTCTGAAGGCGGCTGTACCCTCGTTGTAGCATATGCAAGAACATCGTTGAGCATTCCTGTGGATATCCTCATACTGTTCTGCTCGTTAGTGTACTTGATCAGCTCAAACAGCTTGTTCAGTCTCTGTCCGGTCTTTGCGGATATGAATACGAAGGGTACATAGGACATGAAGCTGAAATCATTTTCAAGCTTTGTCCGGTACTCCTGCATTGTCTTATCGTCCTTCTCAACTATATCCCACTTGTTCACAGCGACAACACAAGCCTTGCCCTGCTCATGGGCATATCCTGCGACCTTTGAATCCTGCTCTGTGAAGCCTTCCGCTGCATCAAGCATTATTACACATACATCAGCTCTGTCAACAGCCATATAAGCCCTCAGCACGCTGTAATGCTCTACCTTTTCAGTTACCTTTGACTTTTTTCTTATACCAGCCGTGTCGATGAATACAAATTTTCCATACTCATTCTCTACAGTGGTATCCGTTGAATCACGGGTCGTTCCGGCAATATCAGATACTATGACCCGCTCCTCCCCTGCTACCTTGTTCACAAGAGATGATTTTCCGGCATTCGGCTTTCCTATGACGGCGACCTTTATATAATCATCTCCGTATTCCGGTTCGTTTCCGTCCGGAAGAAGCTCATATACCGCATCAAGCATATCACCTGTACCGTGTCCGTGAACAGAGGATATAGGATACGGCTCGCCAAGACCGAGGTTGTAGAATTCATAAAGCTCAAGCGGCGGCTCACCGAGGCTATCAACCTTGTTTACAGCAAGTATCACCGGTTTTCCGCTCTTCATCAGCATTTCTGCAACTGCGTAGTCATCAGATGTCACTCCGCAGCGGATATCCGTCACAAAGACTATAACATCAGCCTTTTCGATCGCAAGCTGAGACTGTCTCTTCATCTGTGCAAGAATGACATCGTTGCTGTCCGGCTCTATTCCTCCGGTATCAACGACCATAAATTCCTTGCCTCTCCACTCGCACTTTGAATAGATACGGTCACGGGTAACTCCCGGAGTATCCTCCACGATAGACAGTCTTTTTCCGATCAGTTTATTGAACAGCGTGGACTTTCCGACATTAGGTCTGCCTACGACTGCAACTATCGGCAATGCCATTTGTATCACTCTCCTTTCTTTTTCTGCTATACACCGAGCATCGCATCGAGAAGCTCAAATCCGTCACTATTGACCGGAGTTATCCTTGTCCCGAGCAGATCCTCAGCCTCCTTTATCGTCATATCATCAAGAAAAATATCACTGTCACGGCGTATCATTGACGATGAGACAAGCACCTCACTGCCAAGCTGTCTTCCGCTGAGCTGAGCCGTCAGATCCTGTCCGGTAATAAGCCCGGCAACAGTTATAGTCTCTCCGAAGAAATCGTTCCTTATCCTGTAAACTTGACATTTCAGCCCCGGAAAATGCTTCTCAGCCTTTGCCGCAAGCTCCGAAAGCACCGGAAATGCACTATACCCGGTCGCTATTGAAACACATCTGTCGATATCCTCCTGTCCTGCAAGCTCTAACGCCTTGTCGAACTCGTCGATAAGCGACCTGAGCATACCCACTCCGTTCTCGTACTGCGGCATATCCTCATAGTAATCCATATCGGGTATATCTCTTCCGGCGATAAGGAAAAACTCATCTGACGGAAAAACGGTTCTTGTCCCGAATCTGTCGTAGAATCGCTCCTGAAATTCCGCAATGATATCTATAGTTTCAGCTGCCCTTTCCGGGGTAAACGTTTTAAGTGGGTAAAGTCCTTCTCTGTACTTAGTAACTCCGACCGGAACTACAGCCATGCTGCTGATATTCGGCATAAGCTCACCAAGATCGCTCAGCGTCCTGCGAAGCTCGTCGCCGTCATTAAGATCAGGACAGCAGACCACCTGACAATTCAGCTTTATACCGCTCTTTGCAAGCTGCCATATATATTTCAGCTTTTCGCCGGCAAAGCGATTGTGCATCATCTTCACACGCAGCTGAGGGTTTGTGGTATGGACTGATACGTTGATATTCAGCTTCATCTCGATTATCCTGTCGATATCAGCCTGTGACATATTTGTCAGAGTGACGTAGTTACCCTGCAGGAATGAGAGTCTCGCATCATCGTCCTTGAAATACAGCGTTTCACGCATTCCCGGCGGCATCTGATCAATAAAGCAGAAGACACACCGGTTGCTGCATGACTGCTTCTCGTCCATAAGATAAGTTTCAAATTCAAGTCCGAGATCATCATATTCGTCCTTGTCGATCTTTACTGTATACCTCTGTCCGCTGCGGACAAGCACAAGCACAGCCCTGGTTTCTGCTGCATAATACATATAATCAAGGACATCTCTGATATCGTGCCCGTTGATACTGCACAGGATATCCTCCGGAAGCACACCGGCTTTCGCCGCAAAGGATCCTGGTATAACGCTATTTATTTTAACCATAACGGCTGCTCCTGTAGATATCCGGTATTCTCGTCGTTTTCCTCACGATCCCTTCTGATCATGAAATCAGAAAGGAGAGAAGGACAATGCCTCCTCTCCCCCTCTTGTATTCGGTCCAATGATCAACTGAATCACTCAGCGTCAATCTTCAGAACCTCTGCGCCCTTGTAGAATCCGCAATTCTTGCAGACTCTGTGCGGAGCCTTATAAGCACCGCAGTTATCGCACTTTGAAAGTGCAGGTGCATCGAGCTTCCATACAGCAGAACGTCTCTTGTCACGTCTTGCCTTGGAAGTTTTTCTCTTCGGTACAGCCATTCTGGCACCTCCTTATAAGCTCAAAGCTCGTTATTCATGTGACCGCAGCCCTATAACGGCTATTCTGCCGAAGCAGTGGTATGCTCGCAGCCTCCCTCATTGAGGTCGGCTCCGCAAACCATACAAAGCCCTTTGCAGTCCTCTCTGCACAGCACCTTAGTGGGCAGCTGGAGAAGCAGATCGGTCACTGCGATGTCATTCATGTCAATGCTCTCACCATTTGCAGCAATATAATCATCATTGTCTCCTGTCTCACTGCTGAGCTCAGGAACGACAATGTGTCTGAAATCATAATGATAAGCTCTTCTCAGCTGCTTCAGACATCTGTCGCAGACGATATCCAGACTGAAATCAACGCTGTATTCAAGAAACACAACACCCGCACGATTATAGAGCCTTCCCTTCACACACACCGGTGAAGCGAATGTCCGGTCTGTTATACCTGCCCTTGTGTCCCCGCCTGAAAGCTCGTCTGTCTCAATGCTGTAGGAAATATCTCTCGATTCTCCGACAATACTGAAAAGCTGCTTGAGTTCGATCTTCATACTGCTACGACTCTCCGAATAAAATTATAATTTCGCTGATCTGCAATGATCTGTACAGGTCTGACGCAGCAGCATAACTGCTGAGAGGCGGCAGACTGCAATATTGCCCGGCAAAGCACCATAAGATATATTATACACCAATTAACATCATATGTCAATAGCCTGAGACGAATTTTTCTGATTTTTTTACTTAATATAGTCAGTTACACTCGCCGGAAGCTCAGTATCATCAGCAGAAACTGTGAATACAACTGTGATGTCATTCTTTGTTGTAAGCTCGTCAAGCTTCTTGAGAAGCTCACCGAACGCCTCATAATCTCTTCCGCCTATCTTGAAGATACCGTCAATGAATATCTCCTTGATATCGTAATTGCCTGCGATCATTCCTGCTACATAGCCATAGAATGCGTCGTAGCCCTCGATAGCGAACTCCTCAACGTCGCACCATCTAACCTTGAAGCTGATAGAACGTCTGATGTTGACACCCTTCTCAATGCACACAAGATCTCCGGTTGCGTCCTTGACTGCGGTGTTGATAAGGTCGATGAGTATCTTGGTCTTTCCTGTACCCTTCTTGCCTGTAATAAGCTTTATCATGATTTTTCTCCTTCCATTTCCGCTTTGTGCGGTTATTTCCAGCTGTACATACTCAGACAGCGGAATTATTGATTTGATCCTGCCGCAGGCAGGAGATCAGCCCAGCTTAGCCTCAAGAGCAGCCTTGGCACCCTCATATCCGGGCTTTCCGAGCAGTGCGAACATATTCGACTTGTAGCTCTCAACACCCGGCTGATTGAACGGATTTACTCCGAGAACATATCCAGAAACAGCACAAGCCTTTTCAAAGAAGTAGATCATGTAGCCCACGCTCTTCTCAGTTGTGTCCTCAAGCTCAAGAATAATATTCGGAACTCCGCCCTCAGTATGTGCAAGCACAGTACCCTCGAATGCCTTTCTGTTTACGATCGACATATTCTGGTTTGTAAGGAAATTGAGTCCGTCAAGGTTCTCAGCGTCCGCCTCAAGGAACAGATCTGTCTTTGGAGTCTTGATGTCAACGACAGTCTCGAACATTATCCTTGCTCCGTCCTGTATGTACTGACCCATTGAGTGAAGATCGGTAGAGAATGTAACAGAAGCCGGGAAAATGCCCTTGTTATCCTTACCCTCGCTCTCGCCGAAGAGCTGCTTGTACCATTCAGACATCACCACGAAGCTCGGATCATAGGAAACGAGCATCTCGACGGACTTACCCTTCCTGTAAAGGATATTTCTCAGTGCGGCGTACTTATAGCAGTCATTGTTATCGAAATCAGCCATAAAATCAGCACGGGCCTGAGCAGCACCCTCCATAAGAGCGTCAATGTCACAGCCTGCTACAGCTATCGGAAGAAGTCCTACTGCTGTGAGAACTGAGAAACGTCCGCCTACATCGTCCGGAATGACAAATGTCTCGTAGCCCTCGGTATCTGAAAGGCTCTTGAGAGTTCCTCTTGCCTTGTCAGTCGTAGCAAAAATGCGGTTCTTAGCCTCTTCCTTGCCGTACTTATCCTCAACGAGCTTCTTGAATATCCTGAAAGCGAGTGCAGGCTCTGTTGTAGTACCGGACTTGGATATTACATTTACAGAGAAATCCTTGCCCTCACAGAGAGCGATCACCTCATTGAGATACGTCGGATTAATGCTGTTGCCAACGTAATAGATATCAGGTGTATCCTTCTTCTGATTATTGTACAGAGGTGATCTGAGCAGCTCTATCGCAGCTCTTGCACCGAGATACGAGCCTCCGATACCGATAACGATGAGTATATCCGAATTTTTCTTTATCCTTTCAGCCGCAGCCTTGATACGTGCAAACTCATCCTTGTCGTAATCGACCGGGAGATCCACCCAGCCGAGGAAATCGTTTCCGAGACCGGTCTTGCTGTGGAGCATATCAGCAGCTGTCTCCACCTGAGCTTTTATTCCTGCAAGCTCGTCAGCATTGACGAAATCATTAAGATATTTTGTGTTGAGCTTCAATGACATTTTATTATTACCTCCATAGATACGCACGGGATATCCGGATATCGGCAGCCGGCTCCGTAATTCCCGACACATCATAAATTATCTATTTTATAATACTATATTTCCGCCTTTATTTCAAGTGTCTTTTGTAAACAAATTCCGAACACTTGATATATTTGTCAATTTTCAACAAATTTCAACAAGCCTATTTCAGCATACCTGCCAACATATCTTTAAGCGTATACAAATAAGTAAGTGCATTTATACTGTCCCTCGTCACTATCTCGACCTCGGCTGCAAGGGTCTTACCGCTGTAAAACGCAGTCTCACCGACTACCTGTCCGGCAGCTACCGGTGCATTTATGTATTCCGGAAGAACTGTTATCGTTGTCAGCTCACCATTACTCTTAGGTACTGCGGCAAGTCTTCCGCCTCTAAGAGAAAGCATTACCGCACTTTCCTCGCCGCCAAGCACCTTGAGCGGTATAAGGAACTCCTCCGGGAACGCTGCTTCGATAACTTTGTAATCAGTAAATCCGCTGCGGATAAGCTTTCTTGCGGTGCTTTCAGCCGAATCGCTGTCCTCTGCACCGAGGACTACCGCTATGAATACAGTACCGTTTTCGTCTCTTCCTGCCTCTGCAATACAATATCCGGAATGTTCGGAATGGCTTTCCTTGAATCCGATATGCCGTTCATATGTACGTGAAAGAGTGTTTTCATTTACAAGCTCAGTCTTCCCTTCCTTCACAAAATCACGCCATGTCTGGAAGTACGGAGTAAGTGTGTCGTATTTTGAAAGCTCCGCACATATAAGTGCAAGCTCGTATGCCGTTGTATGCTCTCTTTCATCATAGAAGCCATACGGGGAATAAAAAGCTGTATTACGCAGTCCCAGGTCAAACGCTTCGCTGTTCATACGGCTCACGAATGCCTCTGTCGAGTGTTCGGACGCCTCCGCAAGTACCGCAGCTGCATCATTTGCATTGCCGATGATGAGCGACTTAAGCAGCTCGTCAACTGTCATTTTGTCTCCGGGCTCAAGCCAGACAACTGAGCCCTTCATACCATACACTGTCTGAGAAGCCGTCAGCTCTGTTTCAAGCCGGAATTTGCCGGTCTCTATATCCTCTGCAATAAGCAGCAGTGTCATAAGCTTGCTAAGGTATCCGGCGTTGATGACACTGTCCGGTGATGATGAATCCAGAACCATTTTAGTCCTTGATTCCATAAGAACATACGACATTTCAGGCGTTCCGGACGTATTATCAGCAGATACGTCCGCCTGAACGGCATTCTCTGTAAAACTATCTGCAAGCGAATGCAGAGGAACTGAAAAAAGCATAATGACCGCAGCAATTACTGACAATATTCTGATACTGCCCATATTATCACCTCACGAAATAATATGAAGCAGGAGCTGCTGTCAGAACAAAATGCAAAGTATGTATTTCAAGGAGTGCGGACTAAATCAGGACTGAAATATGCTGAAAAGGCGGCTGCTAAAAGACACTAAGCAGTCTCTCACGCTCTTAGCTCGTCTATAGCCTGACGTATGCGGCTCAGCGTCTCCTCCCTGCCGAAGACCTCCATAAGCTCTGTTGCTCCGCCGGGTGTCACAGCCTGACGTGCAGCCGCTATCCTTACCGCCCACATAACTGCACCAGCCTTCTTTTCCTTTGAGGCAGCATATTCCTTCAGAACCACAAAAAGGGTGTCATTATCCCATGACACGGTATTTTCAAGAAGCGGAAGCACATCCTCCAGAGTTTCAAGGCAGCTTTCCGGCGTTGTCTTGTTCTTTTTATTGGCATAGAGCGACAGCTCCATATCTGCTCTTGAGGTAACAAATGCTACAGAATCCGGGATATCGCTGAAAGCGGAGATACGGCTGTGCAGAAGTGCCGCAAGCTTCTCTGTGTCAATATACTCCGGACACACATCTCTGAGTATCGGGAGTGCCTTCTCGTTATACTCATCGTCCGGCAGCTTCTTTATGTACTCAGAATTGAACCACCGTAGTTTTTCATAATCAAATACAGCCGGAGACTTGCTCAGTCCCTCCATTGAAAAGCTCTGCTTCAGCTCATCAAGTGTGAACATCTCCTGATTTGAATCCTTCGGACACCACCCAAGAAGTGCTATGTAATTTACTATCGCTTCCGGAAGATATCCCTGCTCCACCAGATCCTGAAAGCTTACCGCACCATGACGCTTTGAAAGCTTCGATACCTTTTCCTCCTCGTCTCTGCCCATGAGAAGCGGAAGATGAACGTATTTCGGCAGCTCCCAGCCGAAAGCCCTGTAAAGGAGCACGTATTTCGGAGTGGATATGATATATTCATTGCCCCTTACAACGTGGGTCACTCCCATAAGATGATCGTCCACCACATGACAGAAATTGTACGTCGGAAAGCCGTCAGCCTTCATGAGTATCTGATCCTGAAGCTCGCTGTTTTCAACCTCAACATAGCCATATACCTCATCTGTAAACGAGGTGCTGCCCTCAAGCGGCATTTTCTGTCTGATAACATAAGGTACTCCCTGTGCAAGCTTCTGTTCTGTCTCTTCTCGTGAAAGCTCCCGGCAGTGCCTGTCATAGCCGCCGATACCTGCATCATCGTGAAGTGACTTCAGTCTTTCAGCCGAGCAGAAGCACCTGTATGCAAAGCCCTTGTCTATAAGCTCCTCAGCATATTTTTTATAGATATCCTTCCGCTCGCTCTGGATATAGGGACCATGCTCTCCGCCGATTCCCGGGCCTTCATCGTAGTCAAGACCGGTCATTTCAAGAGTTTTGATTATTACGTCCTCAGCACCCTCAACGAGCCGCTCCTGGTCGGTATCCTCTATACGCAGGATAAATTTCCCGCCCTGTGATTTTGAGAGAAGATACGAGTAAAGTGCAGTGCGGAGGTTTCCAATGTGCATGAAACCGGTCGGAGATGGTGCAAAACGGGTAGTTATGATATTGTCTGACATTATGATTTTCCTTTCACTGGTTATTTCAGTACAACATGATTATAACATATTATCACGAATAAATCAACAGACGCAGGAAAATTTTTCCGCAAAGAAAAAAATACGCCGTGAAGCTGGGGGCGGCGGCTCGCCGCTTATAACATATTTCCGTTAAGATTTCAACCCTAATATCGAAAATACGCTGTTTTTGAGCAAATTTAACGGTCAGCACAGTGTTTTGGTCAACAATAGGTCAACTTTCACGCTAAGATACAATACCGCAGGATAGCGATATTGTATCATGCGTTTTCATATCATATCGTATCACGCTTAGGCATTTTGGGCATTGCCTTTGTAACTGCTTCACAGCAATGCAGATCATTCTTTTTCAGCGTGTGGGAATAGATACGCAATGTCACATCGGGACGAGCGTGTCCTGCTCGCTTGGCGGCATCGGTAATGCTGATACCCGCCTGTAACTGCAAGCTCACAGCCGTGTGCCTGAACATATGAGGGTGAATCTTCGGCAGACCATTCTTCTTGGTGAAGCTGTCCAGCCAGCTTCTTGCCGTTGCAGGATTTAAAAATGTGCCGTATTTCTTCTGAGAAAAGAAAACAGCATTATCCTCATTGTGCCATTTACTGCCGTAACTCTCTGCTGTCTTGTGATAAAACTTCTGATACTCTTTCAGCATATCCATGATACCACTGTCCATTGTAAGCTGTCGGTTTCCTGCATTGGTCTTACAACCATCCTGAATATGAGAACCCGACTTGTCAATGATGAAGTGCTTACATATGTGAATGCGGCTGTTCTCAAAGTCGATGTTATCCCAAGTCAAGGCACAAATTTCACCGATACGGCAGCCTGTTGCAAGCATAACGCTGAACAACACCTGATACATATAGTGTTTTTTATCAGCATACAAAGCGTTGAAAAATGCGTTGATCTCATCCTCAGAGAGTGCATTCACATCTTTCTGCTCCTTCTTCGGCGGAGTGGCTGCACTTGCATAATTGCGAGGGATAATGTTTTCCTTGAAAGCCATTGCAAGCATAGAGTGAATGAACAGGTGATACTGATAAACACTCACTTTAGATACTCCGTTACTCAGCATTTCGGAATACGCCTTGTTAATCGCCGCAGGGGTAAGTTTTTTGAGCTGAATATGCCCGATATATGGAGCAACACGCTTACGATAGCCGTTATAGGTGTACACGGTCGAGGGTGAAAGCCCTGCCTGTTCCTTGATCCTGATTGCATACTCGCAGTAGTTATCGAAAGTGATGTGAGCATCGGTAGTAGTCTGCTCCTCGATCTGCTTTTCAAAGATAATGCCCTGTTTTTCAGCGTTCTTCTTGTTCCACGCTTCGCTCTTTTCGGGATTGTATTTGACAGACAGAGTTTTGAAAATCTGCTTACCTGTCTGCGAATCCCTATGATCAAACACTCTGATACGATATGAAGTGATCTTACCGTCCTTGTTTCTGCGTTCCTGAATATTCATACCGTCACCGCCTTTACGGTCACGGGTCTCACTGTCTTAAACATATAACCTCCGTTCCGACAGCGAATATATCGTACTATAATTATACCATGATTCGCTTTGCTTGTCATTATCTTTTTATATATTTTTACATAATGACATATTCGGATTTGCTATGGAGCATTTTTTCATGCGCCATAGCTAAATCCAAATATCATTGGTGGTTGTGGATTTTGTGTCTGTTGCCACTCAAACGGCGTAAAATCGCCGTTCTCGACATACAGAATTACCTGTCCGCTGTCTGTCCGTTGAAGTAGGCGAGCAAGTCAGCCTTGTTGATAAGCATTTTGCCCTTAACGCCGTCACCCGTCCTCAAATACGGGAGCTTTCCCTGTGCGATCAGCTTGCGGACGGTATGCTCGGACAGCCCCTTGACCGCTTCGGTGCATTCCTTTACGGTCAGCATCTCCACGGCATCGGACTTGACCTCAGACACCTGTTCGGAATCATTGGCTTCGATAAGTTCGCTCAGGATATTTACGAGCTGAGCGATAAGCTCGTTCTTGCGATTTGCAGTCATTGTTACCTCCATAGCAGGTACTTCCCCTGCTTTCTATCTTGTATGTTTTATTCCAAGCCCCACGATTTTGAAATGCTCCCCATTTGTTAGACAATGTGGTATAATAGAAATATACCGAATCAAAGTCTAACGAAAGGGGGCATTTTTATGCCAAAAGGGAAACCAAATAAGCGATATACACCGGAGTTCAAAATCAAGGTCGTCGAAAC
>JAFVFL010000045.1 GCA_017475555.1 Ruminococcus sp. | reverse complement strand
TTGCAATGCTCGCACTTGCGATAACAGCTGCATTCGCTGCTCGTTCAAGGAAGAAGGACGACGAGTGATCGACACAATAACCAGGGCTTAACGCCTGACTGAACAAGGCTCCCCCGGAAGAAATTCCGGGGGAGTTTTTTTAATGCAGAATTGAAAAAAATTTGTCAAACCCCTTGATTTTTTTGAAATGGTGTGCTATAATAGACAGGAAGATAGTAAGACTGAAGACCGGAGCATTCCGGTCTTTCGTTTTGCAGGCTGCAATACACACAGAAAAGAGGTCATTTATGAAGCTGAAAAAATTCGGAGGAACAGAGCAGCGTGTCTATGATATCGTAAAGCCGATAACCGATGAGCTCGGCTATTTCCTTTGGGACGTCAGCTACGTCAAGGAGGGAGCGATCTGGTATCTGAGGATATTCATTGACAGCGACGAGGGTATAACGATTGACGACTGCGAGCGTGCCACAGAGCCGATAAGCAATGCACTCGACGAGGCTGACCCGATACAGCAGAGCTATATGCTTGAGGTGGGGTCTGCCGGACTGGAGCGTGAGCTTCTGAGCGAGACGCATTTCGGAGTCTGCGAGGGCGACGAGGTGAGGATACGCTTCATAAGGAGCATTGACGGCGAAAAGGAGATACACGCAGTTCTTCTTGGTGCTGACAGGAACGAGCTGAGAGCGGACGTTGACGGCGTGGAAAAGGTGTTCCAGCTTTCGGATATCGCATTCGTAAAGCTTTGGTTTGAATTCTGACAAAAAAATATAATATGGGAGGAATTAACAGAAATGGAAAAGGAAGTAAATTTCTTCGATGTGCTTACGCAGCTTGGAGACGAGAATCAGGTCGATACTGACGTAATAGTCGAAAAGGTCAAGTCGGCAATGCTCAAGGCGGCTAAGAGGGCGTATCCGCACAGCGAGGACAGGATAAGGATAGAGATCGACCCTGAGACGAGAAAATTTGCGATGTATCTCGTTCAGGAGATAATCGACGATATCCCGGTCGATGACAATGAGGTGCATATCGACACCGCAAGGACGATAGACCCGAATGCGATAGTCGGCGGAACAATCCTCAAGGAGATAGATATCTCAAAGCTCGGCAGAATGGCTGCACTTTCCGCAAAGCAGTCCATAAAAGGCGATATCAGGGAGATAAACCGTGAGCAGACGCTGAATAAGTTCAGCAGCAAGGAGCATGAGTGCATAACTGTCACAGTAACTCAGGTAGACCCCGGAAAATCCGTTACAGTCGATTACGACGGAACTGAGCTGTACCTGCTGAAAAATGAGCAGATACCGGACGAAAAGCTTGTTCCCGACCAGAAGATAAAGGTGTACATCACAGGTATCGCCGGAAAGACAAAGAAGCCTATCGTCAAGATATCCCGTACACACAAGGACCTTGTAAAGCGTCTTTTTGAAAACGAGGTGCCGGAGCTGAGAGACGGGACGGTTGAGATAAAGTCTATATCCCGTGAAGCAGGCTCACGCACAAAGGTCGCAGTATGGTCGAACGACCCGAATGTTGACGCAAAGAGTGCTCTCATCGGCGAAAGGGAGTCAAGAATACGCCCTGTACGCAATGAGCTGAGCGGAGAGAAAATAGATATCATATACTGGAGCAAGGTGCCGGAGGAGTTTATCGCCAATTCGCTTGCACCGGCTGAGACGCTCAGGACGATAATCACCAGCGTCGAGGAAAAGAACAAGAACTGCACAGTAGTTGTTGCGAACAACCAGCTCTCGCTCGCTATCGGTCAGAAGGGACAGAATGCAAAGCTTGCGGCAAAGCTTACGGGCTTCAAAATAGATATCAAGCCGCAGAAGGATCCGCTCACCGGCGAGGAGGCTCCTGAGCTTTCAATGGATTATGTTTCACCTATCGACCCTGATGCCGCACCTGCACCGGCTGCACCGGCTGCATCGGCTATAAGCACCGGAGATGATGAACAGGTCGAGGAGGCTGAGGTGCTCCAGAGCTTTGATGCGGAGCCTGCGGCGGAGACTGAAGAGCAGTCCGGGGCAGAGGAGAGCACAGCACCGGAGGATAATGCCGGAGATACGGAATAATTATGAAGCAGAAAAAAATACCGATGAGAATGTGCCTCGGCTGCGGAGAAATGAAGCCGAAAAAGGAGCTTATACGTATCGTTAAGTCTCCGGAGGGTGAGGTAAGCCTTGATATCACCGGAAAGAAGAACGGCAGAGGGGCTTATATATGCCGCAGCAGCGAGTGTCTTGAAAAGGCAAAAAAGACAAGGCGGCTCAACAGGACGTTCTCATGTGAGATAGATGAAAGCGTTTATGGGGTGATGGCTGATGAGCTTGCACGGATCGGACAGACCGGAGATACCTGAGCCGGACTCAGGCACAAGGACGGCAAATCTGCTCGGTATATGCGTCAAGGCGGGAAAGCTTGTAAAGGGCTTTGACAGCGTATGTGCAGAGATAGACAGCGGCAGAGCGTGCTGTATCCTTACTGCGGCAGATGCGTCTGAAAAGACCGTCAAGGAGCTGAGGTTCCGCTGCGGCAGCAGGGATATACCGGTACTTAAAACGGAGCTGACGAAGGCGGAGCTTTGCAGGATACTCCACAAGGAGACCGCAGCCGCAGCAGTCTGTGACAAGGGGTTTGCAGCAGCCTTTGCCCGTATACTTGAATAACCACGGCGAACCGTGTTGACATAGACAGGAGCTGCCCTCTGCGGGCGGCAAAGCAATGTACACAACAGGAGGAATTTACGCCTATGAATAAAAAGATCAGTCTTAGCGACGCAGCGAAGGATCTTGAACTGTCTCCGCAGGAGCTGATAGATTATTTCGCTTCAAAGGGAGATAATAAGAAAAAGAGCTCGTCAAAGCTTTCAGAGGGAGAGATGAATCTCGTTCTGGAGCATTTCACAAAGCTCTATGAGGTAAAGTCACTCGACGAGTATTTTGCTTCAAAGAACGATCCGAAGCCGGAGAAGAATATTGCTGAGAAGCCGGAGAATGCAGGAAAGAAGCCTGCACAGGAGAAAAAGCAGACAAAGAAGCAGCCGGAGCAGAAGCCGCAGAAGAGTGAAAAGCCGGCTGAGAAGAGGTCTGACAGCAAAAGCAGCAGGGATAATAAGCCGGAGAGCCGGACAGCTGAGAAAAAGGACAGACAGAAGCAGGAGAGCACAAAGCCCGCTGCACAGATCGCTGAGGCACCGAAGCAGGTGCAGAAGCAGGATAAGCCCGCTCAGCCAAAGCAGGAGCAGAAGCAGGAGAGCAAGGCAGAGCCTGTGAAGAAGCAGGAGCCTGTGAAGCCGGCAGAGACTGCACAGAAGCAGCCTGAAAAGCCTGCAAAGCCGGCACAGGAGGCTGCAAAGCCGCAGAGCAAGGAGCAGCCCAAAACTCAGGAAAAGAAAGCTGACAGGAAGAAGGACAGGAAGAAGGAGCAGGCAAAGGCTCAGGACAGGGGCGAGCGTACAAAGTTCAACTCTGCTGTAAGCTCCGAGACAGGTCAGACCTCAGGTCAGAGACGCACAGTTGACACAAGGGGCAGCTACATCGACCTTGATAAGTACAATGAGCGCTATGACCAGATGGCTTCCTCGAACAAGCACAACAGCGACAATTATTCGTCAAAAAAGCAGAAGATAAACCAGAAATCCGCCCAGAGAAACCGCCAGCAGTTCTCACGCAAGGAGAGCGAGGCTGAGAAGCTCAAGAGACTTGAGCTTGAGCGTGCAAGAAAGCAGCAGCTCAAGGTAATGATACCGGACAGCATAACTGTCGGCGAGCTTGCAGCACGGCTCAAGGCAACAGCTACTGAGGTCATTAAGAAGCTCATGGGACTTGGCATAATGGCGTCAATAAATCAGGAGATAGACTTCGATACCGCTTCACTCGTTGCAGAGGAGCTCGGTGCTAAGGTGGAGAAGGAGGTCATCGTGACCATTGAGGAGCGTCTTATCGACGACAGCGATGATGATGATACGAACCTCCAGCCGAGATGCCCTGTAGTTGTCGTTATGGGTCACGTTGACCACGGAAAGACATCTATACTTGACCGCATAAGAAACGCTCACGTTGTAGACGGAGAGGCAGGCGGTATCACACAGCATATCGGTGCATATCAGGTCAATATAGACGGAAGGGACATCACATTCCTCGATACTCCCGGACATGAGGCATTCACCTCGATGAGAGCAAGAGGAGCTAATATAACTGATATCGCTATACTCGTCGTTGCAGCAGATGACGGTATCATGCCGCAGACAGTCGAGTCAATAAACCATGCAAAGTCAGCCGGGATACAGATAATCGTTGCTATCAACAAGATGGATAAGGAGGGTGCAGACCCTGACCGTATCAAGGAGGAGCTGACAAAGTACGACCTCGTATGTGAGGAGTGGGGCGGAGATGTTATCTGCGTGCCGGTATCTGCAAAGACGGGTATGGGCATAGATGACCTGCTTGAAAATATCCTCCTCGTGGCAGACGTTCAGGAGCTTAAAGCAAATCCTGACAGGCTTGCCAAGGGTACTGTTATAGAGGCTCGTCTTGACAAGGGCAGAGGGCCTATTGCAACTCTTCTTGTACAGAATGGTACACTGAAGCAGGGCGATGTCCTCATTGCAGGCACAGCCGTAGGCCGTGTAAGAGTGATGACCAACGACAAGGGCAGGACAGTAAAATCGGCTGGACCGTCTGTACCGGTGGAGATAACCGGACTTGCAGAGGTGCCGAGTGCAGGCGATACCTTCAATGCCGTTGAGGACGAGAGACTTGCAAGGGAGCTTGTCGAGAAGAGAAAGCATGAGCAGAAGCAGGAGCAGTTCAGTGCATACAAGAAGGTCACTCTTGACAACCTGTTCAGCCAGATAGCCGAGGGCGAGATAAAGGAGCTTCCGATAATCGTCAAGGCGGACGTACAGGGCTCAGTAGAGGCTGTAAAGCAGTCGCTTGAAAAGCTCTCCAACGCCGAGGTGAGAGTTCGTGTTATCCACGGAGCAGTAGGAGCTGTCAAGGAGAGCGACGTAATGCTCGCAAGTGCCTCAAATGCGATAATCGTAGGCTTTAACGTAAGACCCGACCCTGTTGCAGCTGAAAATGCAGTGCGTGACGGCGTTGATATAAGGCTTTACCGCATAATCTACGACGCTATTGAGGAGATATCCACAGCTATGAAGGGTATGCTCGCACCTAAGTTCAGAGAGGTTGAGCTTGGAAGTGCAGAGGTGCGTCAGGTATACAAGATATCCAACGTGGGCATGGTAGCAGGCTGCTATGTACGCAGCGGTAAGATAGTAAGGGGCTGCCAGATAAGAGTAGTCCGTGATGGTATAATCATTGCAGACGATAAGATAGCCGGACTGAAGCGTTTCAAGGACGACGCAAAGGAGGTCGCAGAGAGCTTCGAGTGCGGTATCAGCCTTGAAAGGTTCTCAGATGTAAAGGAGAACGACGTGTTCGAGGCTTACATTGTCGAGGAGTACAGAGAGGACTGACAGTCCTCAGGACAGAAAGGAAAATATGCCGAATTATAAGAACAGCCGCATGGCAGAGGATATAAAGCGTGAGCTTACTGCGATATTCAGGGAGCTAAAAGACCCACGGATAGACGGTATGCTCAGCATAGTACGCACGGAGCTTTCGGGCGATATGTCGAGCTGTAAGGTCTACGTATCGAGCCTTGAGGGGACGGAGCGTACAAAGGAGTCGGTAAAGGGGCTGAAAAATGCAGCCGGCTTTATAAGGCGTGAGCTTTTTCACAGGCTCAGGATGCGTAAATCTCCGGAGCTGAGCTTCATAGCCGACAGCTCCATAGAGAGAGGTGCGGAGATAAGCCGCAGGCTCAGCAGCATTATGGAAAATATCAATACAGACAGTGAAGAGGACAGCGGCTCTGAGGACGATGAGTAATACAGAGCCGTAGGCCCTTGTGCGGAAAGGAGCAGTAATTATGTATATCGGCTTCAGTGAAGCGGAGACGTTCCTGAGAAATTGCAAGGACGCAGTGATACTCACTCACCGCAGTCCGGACGGCGATTGTATAGGAGCAGGCTTCGGATTAAAGGATATCCTCGCAGAGCTTGGTGTTCGCAGCCGTGTTGTGTGCCATGATGTGTTTCCGGCACGATATGATTTTATAACCAAAGCAGATGAGGAAGAGGACTTCGAGCCGCAGACGGTGATCGCAGTCGATATAGCCGACCCGCAGCTCATGGGAAGGTATGAGGAGATATACGGCAGCAGAGTGCAGCTGTGTATCGACCACCACGAATCCAACAAGAACTATGCGGAAATGACGCTTCTCCGTGAAAAGGCAACAGCAGCGTGCGAGGTGATATACGACCTTGCACAGTATATGGGCGTAAGGGTCACACGGCACTGTGCCATGAGCCTTTACACCGGTATCGCAACGGATTCCGGCTGCTTCAAGTACGACTGCACCACTCCGAGAGCACATGAGATAGCCGCAGAGATGATGAAGCGGTACGATATCAATTTTGCAAAGATAAACCGGGTGATGTTCGATATAAAGTCGAGGGGGAAGATGCTCCTTGAATCGAAAATATCCGGTATTCTTGAGGAATATCTTGACGGCAGGCTCGCAATTATCGCTGTAACTCAGGATATGATGCGTGAAATGGGAGTAAAGCTTGAGGAGCTTGAGGGCTTTGCACCGATGACGATACAGCTTGAAACAGCGGAGGTCGGAGTGCTTCTGCGTCAGCGTGAGGACGGAGCGTTCAAGTGCTCGTTCCGCTCGGCGAATGATGTGAATGTGTCGAAGATATGTCAGGCTCTCGGCGGCGGCGGTCACGCAAAGGCGGCAGGCTGTACAATGAGCGGCGATATTGACGATATAAGGGCAAAAATAACCGATATAGTCAGAAGGGCACTTGATAATGAGTGAGCAGCTCAGGAGCGGAGTTCTCTGCGTGAACAAGCCGGAGGGCTTCACCTCGTTTGATGTTATCGCAAAGCTGAGGGGGATACTGCATATCCGCCGTTTAGGTCACGGGGGTACTCTTGACCCTATGGCGACCGGGGTGCTGCCGGTATTTGTCGGCAATGCGACAAAGGCGTGTGATATCATGCCGGACAACACAAAAAGCTACCGGGCGGGGTTTCTTTTAGGGCAGACTACCGATACGCAGGACGTTACCGGTGAGCTGAGAGACAGCTCGGATATGCCGGTGAGCCGGGAGGATATAGAATCTGTTCTGCCGCAGTTTACCGGGAATATCATGCAGCTGCCGCCGATGTACTCAGCAGTGCAGGTAGGCGGGCAGCGGCTCTATGACCTTGCACGAAAGGGTATAGAGGTGGAGCGTACTCCACGGAGCGTTGAGGTAATGAGCATAGCACTTACGGATTACGACAGCAATACCCGCCGGGGAACGCTCGAAATAGCCTGCGGAAAGGGAACATATATCCGCACGATAATAAACGATATCGGCGAAAAGCTCGGCTGCGGGGGGATAATGACATCACTTGTCAGGACGTCCTCCGGCGGCTTTACGCTTGATGACTGCCACACTCTCGATGAGATACAGTCTGCGGCAGACAGCGGCAAAGCCGGGGAGCTGATACTTCCGGCGGAGCGTATATTCTCAAAGCTGGCAAGGCTTCGTCTCGGCGAGGCACAGGCAAGAATGTACAGAAACGGCGTTAAGCTGAGCCTTGAACGCCTTTACGATATAAAGCCGGGCGTTACAGAATATGCTGTATTCGCACCGGACGGAGCTTTTATCGGCACGGCATATGCAGATACGGAAAGCGGACTGCTTCGTGTCGGGAAAAATCTCGGATAAAAATAACTGATAAAAGAGGCGAGACTGTGGGAGCAATACGGACAGCAGCGGCACTCGGACTGTTTGACGGAGTACATACCGGACACCGCTCAGTCATAGATATGGCTGTCAGGGCGGCAGCCGGAGCAATGCAGCCGGCGGTCTTTACCTTTGACTGCAAGAGCATGAGCTTCAAGCAGGGCAGAGGGATAGAGTATATCTACACCGATACCTACCGTGAGCGGCTTCTTCATTCGCTTGGGATAGAGAGGATATTCAGCAGTGATTTTCGTGAGCTGAAGGATATGTCCGGGGAGGAATTTGTCCGCAGGGTGCTCTCAGAGCGTATGAATGCCGGATATGTCGTCTGCGGCAGGGATTTCCGCTTCGGAAGAAACGCTTCGTGCGGGGCGGAGGAGCTAAGGGAGCTTGCAGCCCGTGAGGGGATAACAGCCGAAATTGCCGGAGATGTGACAATGGACGGAGAAAACGTCTCATCACGCCGGATACGCACACTTCTGAGTGAGGGCAGTATAGAGCCTGCAAATGACCTCCTCGGCGAGCCTTACACGGTATATGCAGAGGTAGTCCACGGGGCTGCACTCGGCAGGACTATCGGCTTTCCTACGGCGAATCAGCTTTTTTCTGAGGGGCAGCTCATTCCGAAAGCCGGGGTATATGGCTCAGCCGCACTTATAGACGGGACATGGCACGCTTCAATGACGAATATAGGTGTGAAGCCGACCGTTGATTTCACCGGCTCACCGCTTGCGGAGACCTATATATCGGACTTTTCCGGAGATATTTACGGACAGGTGATAAGCGTCCGGCTGTTGAGGTTCATACGTCCGGAGCAGAAATTTTCCTCACTGGACGGGCTGAGGGCACAGATAGCACGGGATATCAGTTCTGCCATTGGAAGAACATAGAAAATTCTTACTGCTTTCACTGTGTTATCACAAAGAAGCGGTATCATAGTCTTTGTCTTAATGACAATACAGGAGGGAGAAAAATGATAGAGGTCAGGAACCTTACAAAACGCTACGGCGACAAGCTTGCCGTGGACGATATAAGCTTTTCGGTCGAAAAGGGCGAAATACTCGGCTTTCTCGGTCCTAACGGAGCAGGAAAGTCAACAACCATGAATATGCTGACGGGTTATATCTCGTCAACCTCTGGACAGATACTCATTAACGGAGCGGATATACTTGAGGATCCGATAACTGCAAAGTCGAATATCGGATATCTTCCCGAAATACCGCCGCTTTACGTGGATATGACAGTTGATGCGTATCTGGGCTTTATGTACGACCTGAAAAGGTGCAAGCTGCCGAGAAAGGCACATCTTAACGATGTCTGCAATCTCTGCAAGATAAGCGGCGTAAGGAACCGCATAATCCGCAATCTTTCAAAGGGCTACAGGCAGAGAGTCGGGCTTGCACAGGCACTTATCAACAATCCGCCGGTGCTTATCCTCGATGAGCCGACTGTCGGACTTGACCCGAACCAGATAATCGAGATCAGAACGCTTATCCGCAAGCTCGGAAAGAACCACACAGTAATACTCTCGTCGCATATCCTGCCGGAGATACAGGCAGTCTGTGACAAGATAATCATTATAAACAAGGGCGTTATCGCTGCTAACGGAACAGCCGACGAGATAGCGAGAAGCCTCACAAACGAGCACAAGATGACCCTCCGTATCGAGGGCAGCACCCACACCGCAGCTGATAAGCAGGAGATAACGAATGCTATAAAGGCACTTGGCGGCGTGAAGTATGTCCGTGCGGATATGGAGCGTGAAAAGGGCATCTACGACTATGACGTAGAGGCTGAGGAAAAGACGGATATCCGCCGTGCGATAAACGATCTGTGCCGGAAAAAGGGCTGGAATATCCTTATGCTCCAGCTTTCAGACCTGACTCTTGAGGATATCTTCCTCAAGATAACTATGGGTGACGCAGCTTCGCCGGCAGGTGCAGCCTCCGCAAAGCCCGCAGGGCCGAGGCTTGACCTGAAAATAGAGAACGGCGAGCTTGTTGCTGCCGAAAAGGGCAGCGATACTCCGGAGCAGAAAAATGAGCTGATGACAGAGGAGTCGGCTGCCGATATGGATAAGTCTGACACAGATGATACGACAGAGAGCGAAGAGAACGGGGGCGAGGAGTAATGGGAGCTATCTACAGACGTGAAATGGGTGCATACTTCATATCAGGGGCGGCATACGTCTTTCTTGCGGTATTTGCACTGCTTTTCGGCATATTCTTCTACAACGGCGTGATCGGCTCAGGCACGACTGAGACATCAGCAATGTTCAGCTCAATGTTCATCTTCGTGCTGTTTCTCATACCGATACTCACCATGCGCCTGCTGAGTGAGGAAAAGAAAAACCGCACAGACCAGGGACTTCTCACCGCACCGGTCGGGCTCTGGTCGATAGTCCTCGGAAAATACTTTGCAGCACTGACGCTTTTTGTCATCGCAGAGAGCCTTGTGTTCATTTACTCGATAATACTTGCAGTCCTCGGCGATGTTGTATGGTCAACGCTTCTGGGCAACTATTTCGCAATGCTGTTCCTCGGAGCGGCATTCATCGCAGTCGGACTTTTCATCTCCGCACTCACTGAGAATCAGATGGCGGCAGCAGTTGCGAGCATGATCGTGCTTTTTATGCTTTATCTGCTCGATTCGCTTTCCGCAAATATCAGTAATGAGTATATCAAGAAGATACTCAGCTCACTTTCATTCTATTCACGCTATGTTGAGTTCACGCAGGGCGTATTCAACCTCACAAGCGTGCTGTTCTTCCTCAGTGCAGCGTTCCTGTTCAACTTCTTCACTGTAAGGGTACTGGACAAGAGACGCTGGGGCTGATAGAAAGGAGGAAATGAAAAATGGGAAAGAATAAGGATAAAAACAATAAGCCTGAGACAAATGAGGCAGCAGAGCAGGTTCAGGAGGCGGCAGAGACTGCTGCTGAGGAAATAAATGAAGCTGCACAGGAGCCGGCAAAGACAAAGAAGAAGCATAATACCAAAAAGCTCCGCTTCGGGTCGCTTTCTGCGGCAGTCGTTGCACTTGTCTGTGCTATAGTAGTCGTGCTGAATCTCATGGTAAGCGTGCTTGCAAAGCGTACACCGCTCAAGCTCGACCTTACGCCTGATAACAGATATGAGCTTTCTGACGAGACGATAGACTTTCTGAAAACTCTCGACAAGGACGTTGAGATAACAGTTACAACTCCGAAGGATACCTTTGCTTCAATGGCTGCGTACTTCAAGCAGATGTACGCAAGCTACTACGGAATGAACGTTGATATGCCGTATGACATGATACCAGAGATACTTGATAAGTATTCGGTATATGCAGAGGGCAGCAAGGGCAGCGTAGATGTACGCTATGTTGACATTAACAAGGACCCGGACGTAGTGAACAGGTACAGCGGGATATACAACGGCACTATTGGCGAGGGAAGTATCGTGGTTGCAGCAGGTGAGCGTGTGAAGGTGCTGACAAACGATGATGTTATGGGCATGATAACCACAAGCTCCACCAGCACACAGAGCAGCATTACAATGGTATTCGCCGGCGAGAGTGCTATCACCTCAGCAATACGCAATGTCACCGACGCAGACCCGATAACAGCCGGATTTGTAAAGACTGTAAGCGGTCTGAGCGTATATGACGCAGGCTATGAGAGCGTAGTCACCTCGCTTGAGGATCTTCTTGCAAAGAACGGCTATGACTGCACAGATATCGACCTCGGAACTGACCAGCTCAGCCCGGACGATTACGATATGCTTGTTATCGCAGTCCCGAATATGGACTTCACGGCTGACATAATCCAGAAGCTCGGCGATTTCCTCTACAACAACGGAGCATATGAGAGAGATCTTCTCTATATACCGAGCCTCTACTCCGGCTCACTCCCGAATATCGAGGAATTCTTAGCCGGCTGGAGCATTGAGGTAGGCGATAAGGTGATAGCAGATGAAACGAATGTCGTTCAGGCACCTGTCGCAACGCTCAATTCACTCGTTTACGCAACTACGCTGAACATAACCGATACCGATGCAGTCGGAGTTCTTCCGAATGAGAGCCTCCCGATAGCTGCACCGTACACCAGAGAGCTCAATATCCTCTCAAAGAACAATGAAAGCACAGCAAAGGTGATACTCTCATCAGCCGACACCTCCTATACCGCAGCAATGACTGAGGGCGGCGAGGGAGATGACGACCAGCACGCAAGAAATGCAGTCGTTCTTTCAACAGAATCAGTTGCAGAGCAGCTCAATGTCTACGAGTCGCACGTACTTGTATTCGGCAGCTCGTTCATGACGGACAGTATGCTCCTCAACTACACCACCACCTACAATAACGCAAGCGTTGTCCTGAATATCATAAACTCCATGACCGGCAAGGAGGCAGGTACTGTAATACCTGACAAGACGCTCCAGCAGAACGTTATAGCTCCGACAGCAGGTCAGGCAAGAGGCATAAGGATATTCGTTATCTACGTTATCCCTGTACTGATAGCAGCGGTCGGGATAGTCGTATTACTGAGGAGAAGGAACAGATGAAAAAGGCAGCAAAGGGAATACTTGCTCTTACGGGAGTGCTTGCGGTGCTTGGCGGAGGGCTTGCAGCACTGAAGCTCACTGAGCCGGAGGAACAGCCTGATGAGCCGGGCGATACTCCGGACAGCACAGCCGGAACTGAGGTCATACTTGTCAAGGACAACACCATAACCGAGCCTGACCCGGAGACGGGTATAATGGAGGAGGGCGTTGTCAGCAAGGTCGATGTAACGAAGGAGTCCGGCGTGCTGCACGTTGTCCAGAGGAGCGGAAAGACAGATACCACCGCTGCACTTTACACTCTTGACGGCTATCAGGACGTAAATCTTGACAATCCTGTGGTGGGAACGCTTGCCAACAACGCAAACGGGCTTACCTCAACGGATATTATCGCTGAAAATTGTCAGGAGCTTGGAAAATACGGACTTGAAGCCCCGGCGATAAAGGTCGATGTGACCTATGAGAGCGGCAGCGAGACTACGTTCTTTATCGGTGATACAGCTCCGTCCGGCGATACCTATGTCATGCTTGATGACGGCAGCAATACGGTTTATACAGTGCAGAGCTCCTATCTTGCAAATTACAAAAAAGAGCTTTACGACTTTGTGAAGAACACTGTACTTGAGGAGCCGGAGGACGATGTTTACCCGATAATCGAGAAGCTGCGTATCGAGCGTGACGATCTTGACTACGATATCGTTCTTGAATACGACAAAAAGAGCGACGATGACAGCTATACCGGCGGAACATCGGCGACGCATATCATGACTGAGCCTACAGAGGCATATGTATCAGTTGAGCGTTCGACGGATATAACCAATGGTATGTTCGGGCTTACGGCGAATGATGTATACTGCATACACTGCAAGGACGCAGATATAGCAGGTGCGGGGCTTAATGAACCGTTCTGCCGGGTGACGATGAGCTGCGATGACGGGAAGGAATATGTGCTTCTGCTGAGTGAGCCGTTCAGTGACAGCAGCTACGGAAAATGCTGCTATGCGATGCTTGAGGGCAGGAACACTATCTATATCATAAGCACAGATACGGCTAAGTGGGCAACAGTAATGCCTGTGGACATTGCCTCAAGGATATTCATAGGCTCTTATGTATGGGACGTTACGGAGCTTTCGATGACAGCAGACGGCAGGACTGATGAGTTTGTGATTGAGCGTATCGACCCGGACGAGGAGAAGAGCTCGCTTTCGTCCTCAGATTTCAGCGTCACAAGGAACGGCATTAGCTTTGACAGCGAGCGGTACAGAGTATTCTACAGCTATCTGATAAAGGCAGCGGCGGAGGATTTCGCATTTGAGGAGGAATATCCGGGCGGTGAGCCGCTTGCGGAGATAAGCATTTCCGACAAGTATACAGGAGAAACGACGAAGATAGAGTTCTTTGAATATTCAAATCTGACTGCCCTTATCGCAGTTGACGGAGAGAGCAAGTTCTTTATCTCACGCTCGTATGTAGACACGCTTATTGCGAATGCAAAGCGTCTTGACACAGACGAGGAGCTCGTCATGAATTGGAAATAATACAGACAGGAGGAAAGAGTATGAGTGGGAAATTCCACAGCTACAAGGGCTATCCGCTGGTAAGGTGCGGCGATCAGCTGTACTACGGCTATATGTCTGATCCGTATGTTATATGGATACAGGTGCTTGAAACGAAGGAGCAGGACGGCGAGAAGCTCATATCGAAGGTGAACATAATCCAGATGGACACACGGACAGCTGATCCGCTGAAGGCTTTTGTTAAGAATTCAAAGAAGGAGTGCGATCTGTATGAGGCACTCGACGTCGGAAAGGTATGGCTCGACAAGGCACTTAAAGCATAATAAGCAGGAGAGGCACTGAGTTTTTTACTGAGGACATTCCTGCATGACTTATCAAAAAAACAGGTATCGCTGCGGCGATACCTGTTTTTTTATACATAATCAAATATCTCCTCGTCCTCACGGGAGAGCTTATTTACCTTGCGTACAGCCATAATGGTTATCACTACCTCGAACACAAGGAATACAAGTATGAACAGCACGCTGTCCAGAGAGAGACAGAAATCATAGAATCCGTGTATCAGCACAGGCACCCATAACGCCTTGCGGAGATTGGTGCTTACAGAGCCTTCATCACCCACAGCACGGCATTTTCTTGCAATGCCGTAGTAGCAGCCCATGTACACTCCGTTGACCGCATGACCCGGTACAGCTGTAAGTCCACGGAGGATAGCCGTTCCGAGAGTACCGGAGGTAACATAGATGATATTTTCCAGTGCGGCAAAGCCAAGGGATACCGCAACGGCATATACCACCGCATCAAAGGTATAGTTGAACTCCGGCGAATGCCAGGTTTTCTTTTTCAGAACGATGTATTTTCCAGTCTCCTCAGCAAGTGCGACTATGAGGAAATTCTCGATCGCAATATAGACTATGCTCGTTTCCGACAGGAATGCCCCGACTATCATACACAGCAGGCACTCGATTATCGCCGCACTGACCACAGTCACCGCACCCCAGAGAAAGAGCTTCACCAGCATTCTGACCGGCTCACGTTCTATTTTGTCCTTCCGGTATATGTACACGATCAAAAGTATAGCCGGGAGGAGCGAAAGTGCAAGAAGCATTATTTTTCACCTCCGGAAAAGTATTTTCTTATTATTTCATCAAATTCGCGGCTCTTGGAGGTAAAGCCGCTAAGCTGCACCAGCAGCTGCCGGGAGCGTTCAAGGCACTGCTCCGGAGTTTTGCTGCGGAAAAAGGCTGCACCGTTGATAAAGTCCGTAAGATATCTGAACGCAAGCTCCGCAGTTACGTAGATAACGCCATGATACAGCGAGCTTATCTCGATCGGCGTAAGTACCCCGGCAAGCCCCTCGCTGAAGCCCTCGGTTATCGCCGCCGCAGCGTCCATATCGCCGCTTCCGGCAGATGAGCGTATCAGATCGCCGTAATCCACTGCGGCATAGCTGTACATCACAGTATCAAGGTCGATCACCGTGCATTTCGTCCTGTCTGTCCCGATAATGAAATTATCAGCCTTAGCGTCGCCGTGTACCGGTCTTTTCGGCACTTCCCTGAACGTATCGCAGATATGCACATAGTACGGCTCAAGCCATTCTGCAATAGCGGTGCTCTCAGAGGTCATTTTCCACGGACGGCGGCGGAGTGCAGCTCTGTATTCCTCATAGTGATGCCGGAAATCGTGAAATCCGTCTATCGCTGGAGTGAGCTCCGGACTTTTTGAGCCTGTAACACGCATGAAAGCACCGCAGGCATAGCCTGCACACAGCTCCGGCGGCTCAGTCGGCTCACAGGCTTCACTGTAGCGGTACATTCTCCATACCTCGCTGCCTGAATGATAGAAAAAGCTGCCGTCCCCGGTACGGAGATAATGCGGGATACTCACACCGGGAGTACCGTCATATTCCTCAAAGCACCTCACTATGCCGGAAAGATTTCGCTCCACAGCCCTGTGATCGCTGTAAACAGACATATTAAGCGACTGGAGTATGTATTTTCCGTCAGGAGTGTCAGCGAGATATGTGCTGTTTATATGCCCTGCCTTGAGCTCCCGGAGGCTGACATCCTGCACTGTGCCGGATATACCGAATTTTCCTGGGATAAGTCTTTTATCCATGCCCCGTCAGTTTTTCAGGCTGTGCATTGGTGCGGGTATCCTTCCGCCCCGGTTTATGAATTTAGCCGGCGATTCATTTCTCACGCTCATTACAGGGCCGCTGCCGAGAAGTCCGCCGAATTCGAGGGTATCTCCCTCCTTTTTGCCGACAGCCGGGATAAGCCGCACAGCTGTGGTCTTTGTGTTGACCATACCTATCGCAGCCTCATCAGCGATTATCGCCGATATCGTCTCAGGTGTTATATCCCCCGGGACAACTATCATATCAAGACCCACAGAGCATACCGCCGTCATTGCTTCAAGCTTCTCAATGCTGAGGACACCGGCTGCTGCTGCGTCTATCATGCCTGCGTCCTCTGATACGGGAATGAAAGCTCCGGAGAGTCCGCCGACTGTTGAGGAAGCCATTACACCGCCCTTCTTTACAGCGTCATTGAGCATAGCAAGGCAGGCTGTCGTTCCGTGTGTGCCGCACATCTCAAGTCCCATTTCCTCAAGGATATGTGCCACGCTGTCGCCGACTGCCGGTGTAGGAGCGAGCGAAAGGTCTACTATCCCGAAGGGCACACCGAGCAGGTCAGAAGCCCTTGCACCGACGAGCTGACCCATACGGGTTATCTTGAACGCTGTCTTCTTGATGATATCCGCAAGCTCATTTATCGAAGCATCGGGGTATTTCTGCAATGCAGAGCGAACAACTCCCGGACCGGAAACTCCTACGTGTATCTCACAGTCAGGCTCACCGACTCCGTGGAATGCTCCCGCCATGAACGGGTTATCCTCAACGGCATTGCAGAAAACAACGAGCTTTGCCGCACCGATACAATCTCTGTCAGCGGTACGCTCAGCTGTAGCCCTGACTATCTCGCCCATGAGCTTTACTGCGTCCATATTTATACCTGACTTAGTCGAGCCGATATTGACCGATGAGCAGATATTTTCCGTAACGTCAAGAGCCTCCGGAATCGAGCGGATAAGTGCCTCATCTCCGGCAGAAAAGCCCTTGTGTACGAGTGCGGAGTAGCCGCCTATGAAGTTTACTCCGCAGGTATCCGCAGCTCTCTGGAGTGCCTTAGCGAACTTTACCGGCGACTTGCCGGGGCACGCTGCCGCAAGCATAGCTATAGGGGTAACGGATATACGCTTGTTGATTATCGGTATACCATACTCCTTCTCTATCTGCTGACCGACAGGGACGAGCCTTTCAGCCCTTGTGACTATCTTCTCATAGACCTTTTCACACGCCCGGTCTATATCTGTGTCGATACAGTCAAGCAGCGATATACCCATAGTTGTAGTACGTATATCAAGGCACTCGTCCTGTATCATTCTTATCGTTTCGAGTATATTATAAACATTAAGCATACTGCGTTTCCTTTCCCTTGATGATATGCTGCTCAGACATTGTGCATGGAGTTGAATATATCCTCGTGCATTGTGTGGATAGAAAGACCAAGCTCTGTTCCGAGTGCGTTCATCCTGTCAACGAGCACGGCGAAATCCTCGCTCATGCCGGTGATATCGACCAGCATTATCATTGCGAACATATCCTGCAATACGCTTTGTGTCACCTCTATGACATTGGCGCCAAGACCTGCACATATACCGCTTACCTTGTGGAGTATACCTACATTGTCCTTGCCTATTACTGTAACTACTGCTCTCATATCTTATATACCTCCGGTAAAATGTTTTCGTACCCTCATTATAACATACAATCACAAATAAATCAACAGGTGCAGGAAAAAATCGTGAGCTGTTGATTTATTTGCAATAGTGTGATATAATGTAGGTAGCATTTTTGAATGCTGAAAAGGAGATGATACAATGGTGCTTATAGACTGCCACACACATACGCAGTATTCAATGGATTCAGAGGCAGATATACATTCCTGTGCAGAGCACGCTCTTGAAGCCGGACTTGCCGCATACGGTATTTCCGACCACTGCGAGGTCAACTGCTGGTATCCGGCGGAGCATTACGAAAAGCAGGGCGTGGATATGTCGCTTTCGGATTACTATAACTATGCCGCCGACTTTGAAGCCTCTCTTTCAGCGGTGACCCGGCTGAAGGAGGAATATGCCGGAAGGCTCAATATCCTCTGCGGCACAGAGCTTGGACAGGCTCATCATGATACCGGGCTTGCCGACAGGATAGTCTCCGACGAACGGCTTGACTATGTTCTTGGGTCGGTGCATCAGATACGTAATGAAAAGGATTTCTACTTTATAAATTACCGGCAGTACACCCCGGAGCAGCTGCACGGCCTGCTGAAACGATACTTTACCGAGATATACGAGCTGTGCTGCTGGGGAAAGATAGATATTCTCTCACATCTTGACTACTGCCGCAGGTATATGAAATGCGGCTATCAGATAGACTTCGATATAAGCGTATTCGATGAGATAATTGCAGAGGCATTCCGTGAGCTGATAAAGAGGGGCAAGGGTATAGAGATAAATACCTCCGGACTGCGGCAGGGCTTCGGCGATACCTTCCCCGGACTGAAATACGCAAAGCTTTTCCGTGAGCTTGGCGGCGAGGTGCTGTCGGTCGGCTCTGACTCACACACTCCGGAGGATATCGGGGCGAATGTCCGTGACGGCGTTAATATCGCAAAAGCCGCCGGATTTGAATATATCGCATATTTCCGCAGGCATGAGCCTGTATTTCTCAGTATATCATAATGAAAGGAACTGATACCATGTCAGACAGAAAACACGCAATAATCAGTATTCTCCAGCAGAATGCACGTATTTCCAATACCGCTCTCGGCGAGGTGCTCGGACTTTCTCCGGAGGAGGCTGCTGCTGAGATAAAGAAGCTTGAGGAGGAGGGTATCATAAAGGGCTACAGCGTTATCCTCAATGACGAGCTTTACGACAAATCCGCAGTTTATGCGACGATCGAGCTTAAAGTAACTCCGCAGCGTGATATCGGCTTTGACGATATCGCAAAGACTATCATGATGTATGATGAGGTGGAGAGCGTCAGTCTTATGTCAGGCTCTTACGACCTTGCTGTTGAGGTAAAGGGCACTGATCTGAAGGACGTTGCACTTTTCGTATCCGAAAGGCTTTCAACTATTGACGGCGTTTTATCGACTGCGACTCATTTTATCCTCAAAAAGTACAAGGAGAAGGGTATCTTCATTGATGGTGAGGAGACTGATGAAAGGGGTCTGGGTTGAGCGTGGATACTAATTTCGATTACAGCAGGGTATTGTCAAAGAAGATACAGACCATAAAGCCGTCAGGGATAAGGAAATTCTTCGACATCGCCGGAACTATGGAGGGCGTTATCAGTCTCGGAGTAGGCGAGCCGGATTTCTCGACTCCGTGGGTGATACGCAAGGCTGCGATAAATGTACTTGAAAGAAAGCATATTATTTACGGCCCCAACAAGGGGCTTGCACCGCTCAGAAGAGCTATAACCGAGCGGATAGAGAAGAAGCACGGGGTACACTACGACAGCGATAATGAGATCATCGTCACTGTCGGCGGCTCTGAGGCGATAGACCTTGCTGTAAGGGGACTTATTGATCCGGGTGACGAGGTGCTTGTGGTCGAGCCGTGCTTTGTGTGCTATGCTCCGCTTGTGGAGCTTGTAGGGGGAGTGCCGGTAGCTGTGCCGACAAGGATAGAGAACCGCTTCAAGCTAATGGCAGAGGACTTGAAAAGCCGTATAACCGATAAAACAAAGCTTCTGATACTGCCGTTCCCGAACAATCCTACCGGTGCGATAATGACAAGGGAGGATCTGGAGCCTGTTGCCGAGGTGCTGAGAGGGACAGATATCATTGTCCTGACCGATGAGATTTACTCCGAGCTTACATACGGCAGAAAGCATTTCTCAATAATCGAGCTTGAGGGTATGCCGGAGCGGACTATCTATGTCAACGGATTCTCAAAGGCATATGCAATGACAGGCTGGCGGCTGGGCTATGTTACCGCTCCGGAGCCGATAATCTCACAGATATCCAAAATTCATCAGTACGGCATAATGTGCAGCCCGTATGTCAGTCAGAATGCCGCAGTTGAAGCACTCAGCTCCTGTGACGGAGAGATAATCAAAATGGCGGACGAATACAATGCACGCCGCAGGTATCTTGTTGCGGAGTTCAACCGGCTCGGTCTGACCTGCTTTGACCCGGAGGGAGCATTTTATGTGTTCCCGAGCATAAAGAGTACGGGGCTTACGAGTGAGGAATTCTGCGAAAGGCTGCTGTATGAGGAGAAGGTCGCAGCCGTTCCCGGAAGTGCTTTCGGCGAGTCCGGTGAGGGACATATCCGCATATCATACGCATACTCTCTGAAGCACTTAATGGAGGCTATGAGCCGTATCGAGAAGTTCCTGAAGAAGCTGGAGGCTGAGAAAAATGGCTGATACCAAGGCGTTGCCGAGCATGACGGTAAAGACAGCGGCGAAAATAAATCTTGCACTTGACGTCACCGGACGGCTGCCGGACGGCTATCATGCGATAGAGAGCGTTTTCCAGACTGTGGGGATATACGATACTGTATCCGTGACGCTTACGGGCGGTGAGATAGGCGTGAGCTGTGCGGTACGCCGGGATTTCTCAAAGAATGACCCGATACCTGCCGGAAAGGGAAATATAGCATATAAGGCAGCGGAGCTGTTCTATGAGACAACGGGGCTGCAAAAGGGCTGTATCATACATATCAGCAAGGATATTCCCTCGCAGGCGGGAATGGGCGGCGGAAGCACGGACGCTGCTGCGGTGCTGTACTGCCTGAATAAGCTTACCGGGGCAGGTCTTGATGAGGGGCAGCTCACGGAAATGGGTGCGAAGATAGGTGCGGACGTACCGTTCTTCTTCACCGGCGGCACGGCTTACGTGTCCGGTATCGGTGAGAAAATAGCACCGGCTGCGGATTACTCCGGGCGGATACTCGTTATTGCAAAGGGCACTGAGGGCGTATCGACCGCACAGGCGTACAGGAGCATTGATGAGCTTGAAACGCCGTATCACCCCGATACTGCCGGACTTCTCAGGGCTTTGGAGCAGTCACCCGATGAAGCGTGGAGATATTTCGGCAACACCTTCGAGGCTGCTGTGCAGCTTGACGAGGTGGACAGGCTCAAATCAGCAATGCTGAACAAGGACGCACTGAAGGCGAATATGACCGGCAGCGGCTCTGCGGTATTCGGTCTGTTTGAGAGCCGGGAGGCTGCGGATATCTGTGCGGATAAGCTGAGGAGCTGGGGCTTCTGGGCTGAGGTCTGTGAAACTGTTCCGGAAAGCTTTATTATCCCTGAGCAGCACGCTGTTTGGTGATTTTGTATACTATCAACACCCTTCTGGTTCGATTTCGGTCATTATGACGATTGAATCCGGGGGGGTTTTAGTATATAATGGTATTAGAACAGCTTCATCGGCTGTTTTCGGACGATCGCCAATGACAACTACAGGAGGAAAGCATGAAAAAGATAATTACCGCAGCCGCCGCTGCACTGACGGCAGCCGCACTCACTTGCAGCCTTATGCCTGCAAACGCAGCAGATGTGATCTACATTGAAGAAAACCCGGATACATGGGGCTATTCAGCCGTTCAAGGTGACACGAACCTCGACTCTGAGGTCACCATTGCCGATGCCGTAGCTTTGCAGGGGTATCTGATGAAGGAAAGGAATCCCGAACGCCGTGCCGTACTGACGTATGCCAACGAGCTTATGCGCTACGACCTTAACTACGACGGATTTATCGACGCATTCGATATGGTCGTGATGAGAAAGCTCCTCGTTGAGCCTGAGTCTGCACTGACCATGTCATTCACTGTGGACAAGGTAAGCTCCGGCGTTATCAGCTCCTATAACAGTGATGAAAATGAGATGAGCTTTGGAAATTTGATCGACGGCAGCTACAGGGAGGACACTATCATTTCCGATACCTCAGCCCTCAGCAGCCGGCTTCATGAGCTTCTCACTGACGAGGACGAGATACAGCGCTATATCGACAAATACGATGACGGCTTCTTTGAAACGCATGACCTTTCGCTTGATGTTGCTGCTCAGTCCTGCGGTGAGGGCGTTTTCACAAGGCTCGGCAGTGCAGCGAGGATACTGAAAAATACCGGGGACGGACTTGTAAATGTCATAGTTTTGTTTTCGGGGCATACCTACACTGAGGATATCGGACTTTATCCCAAAACAGAGACCTTGCTTCTGATGCAGGCAGAGCTGCCGAAGCAGCTGACGGACTCCGCACAGGCTGCCGGTATACTTGATCTTTCATTTTTGGAAAGCGACCGCAATGACCAGAGCTATACCTCTCCGGACGGAAATACTGAGATAGTCATAACTCAGGAGGCGTTTCTGTTCAATTCGTCCGGCACAGTGTACCTGAAAACCGAGGACGGCGGATATATAAGGGTATCTGACATATGGACTGATGACGGAGCTATGCCGTTTGAAAGCGAGGGCGAATGGACGGAAAATGACGACGGAGCTAAGGTCTACGGCAACGGCAGCAGCTACTCCATAACATGGGGTGAGGACAGTATAACTCTCCGGCACGTAACCGAATACGGCGGAGAGTGGCAGGAAATAAATATCAGCTACGACGGACGGCTGCTGAGCCGTACTATTCCGGGATTTCCGGGATTCGACAGCGGAAATGTGATATCCTGATTTTTTGTACCCGACTGAAAAGGCGTGTTCTCTTGCGGAGCACGCCTTTTTTTCGGAAAAAATGATTTTCGTCTTTACTTTTTTCAGGATATGTGGTAGAATAATAATATATCATTGTGAAAGGAGCCGCAGAATGGCTGAAAATCTTAGCTCGGACTACTACAGAGCGGAGATCGCCGCACTGAATGATGAGATAAAGCTGCTCACGGAGCGGCTCAGCTCGGCAGAGGAAAGCTCTGCACTTGACAAATACGATCCGTTCGGCAATCCGACTGACTATAAGGGCTTCGGCGGCGACTACTCCGCTGTGAATCCGAAGATCGTCCAGCCCGGATATACACTGCCGCTTGAACCGGGACTGACCGAAAGAACTAATTTACAGCGTTCATGCTCTATCGGCGGATTCTCCGTGATACTGCAATTTCTGCTGTCGCAGGGGCTTGTCATGCTGCTGTCGTCGCTTGTTTTCTGGATAATGCAGAAAAACGAGCCGGGCACGTCCGCTGTCGAAATACAGAACTACATCAGCAGCAGCTCGATAATGCCGGCGATAACAGCGATAGTCTTTGTGTTTGCGAATCTTGTCTCCGCACACGTTGGCTTACGCCGGGCAAAGATACGCCGGAGCCTGCTGCTCAGACCGGCGGATTTCCGCCTGAATGACGGCTTCCAGTACGGTCTTATAGGTATCTTCATCTGGACTGTGTGCAGCTATGTGATACAGGGCACAGGGTATGCCGCAAAGGCACTTGGGGTAGTCATATCGTCCGGCAGCGATGTGATGAGCCTTACAGACGGCAAGCGGTTCGCAATAATGGCGGTGTACAGCTGCCTGCTCGCACCTGTCACGGAGGAGCTGTTCTTCCGGGGGCTGCTGCTGAGGGTATTCGGCAAGGCAGACCAGCGGTTCGCAGTTTTCGCCTCGGCACTCTTTTTCGGGCTTATACACGGCAACATACCGCAGTTTATCCTGTGCTTTACTATGGGTATCTTCCTCGGTCACATCACTCTGCGGCACGGCTCGTTCATACCGGCGGCAATGGTACACATCATCGTGAATATCACCGGTACAGTGGTGGGCGTGATAAACACCGATTTTCCGGGGATATCGTATGCGGCGAAAATGACTGTGATCGTCCTGTCGGTACTGGGGCTGCTTCTTCTTCTTATCTTCCGGATATCGGACAAGCTGCCGATACCGACACCGCACCAGAAAAAGCGCGGCTTCGGGGCAGCAGGCGGCTCGGTAACGTATGCGGTCTCACTGCTTCTGCTCATGGCGTTCACCGGGTACAGCCTTGTGAGAATGAATATGTAATAATACACAAAGATCCACACAGCATTCACTGTGCGGATCCGTTTTTATGTCAGAACACGCCTGCATCTATCATCTGTATAACTGTTGCGTCAGCACCTGTAAGCCCGTCGCTGCCGTCAACGTCTGCGTTGAAGATACCCTGCGGAGTGAGGGGGTATTTCTCCTCGTTTGCGAGGTATTGCAGAACTGCGACTGCGTCAGCTATATTTGCCGAAGAATCAAAGTTTGCGTCGCCGGAGACGGAGCTCTTTACATTTATCACTGAGGATACGCCTGAGCCTGAAGCAAGAATGACATAATATGGACGGAAGCCGGTATCTCTCCGTATCTGGTTAGCTGCCTCAAGACGTTCAAGGACCGTTACTCCTTCCGGAGGAACGATGTCGTAAATTCCTTCGTCACTATTTTTTATAGCTTCGGTCTGCACGATAGACCAGTCCGGAAGATTTTCCGCAGCATACTCTGAAAGCTGGGCGTACTCTTCCGTATCGCACTCATATGTTGTCAGGCTCTTAAAATTGCGGACATCCTTTTCATTATAATCCCAGAAATACTGAGATTTCAGAATTTCACTCTCAGCCTGAGCCGCTTCATAAATCTCCTTGACTTGTGTTGCCCCGGTAACACCCTTTACAGTTACGACCTCCTTTTGCTCTGAGACTGATGTCTGAGCCGACAGAGTAGTGTCAGGAGCTATTTCAGAAATTATATTGCAAATTGACTCTGTGTCGGTATCGAGCGGAAAGAGCATAGTGAACTGGTCGGGGAGCTTATTGAATGAAACCGTCTCATTGCCGTTTTTATTCAGATATATCTCCTCATAATCTCCTAAATTAAGTGCGTCTGCATTATCTACCTTGTAGTAGCTGTCGTAGTCAAAATACCCCTTCATTGCTGGCATTGCCTCAGCCGGAAGTGCTGCCGCTGATGTGCATACCATAGCAGAGAGTATGACTGTAAATATCTTTCTTTTCATATTCTCAACTCCTTTGAAAATTTATGTTTTCTTCTCATTTTCTCCGAAAACCGGCTCAGCTCTTCATCGGGATACACCTCCCTTTATTTTATCTAAGACCATTATATACCAACGCATAAAATATGTCAACAGTTTCATTGCAAATTCAGCACTATGCACGAAAAATCGGGGGGGTACTGTATAAGTTGGTAAAAAATTACGCACACCCCGGAGGGCGTGCGGTCAATTCATATATCTTTTTTCTTCATTGTCCGACGGACTATGTGCTTCACCCGCTCACAGGTGTCCTGCGGAAACTCCGTAATGAATACCACCGCCTGAGCGTGTGCCTCCTCCGGCGGCAGCCTCAGAAATTTATGGAAGAACGTATATACCTCGTTGAAGCTCGAAAAGATCTCGTTTACGACCTCCTCGCCCTCCGGTGTAAGTACCACGCTGTTAGCAAAATCCTCGTACACAAGCCCGTGATTCGCCAGACACCGCAGCATTTTGCTGACACTCGGACGGGATACCCCTAAATGCCGGGATATGCTCACGCATTTTATAAACTCCTCCTTTTCAGAAAGCTCCTTTATCGCTATCAGGTATTTTATCTGTCCTGCACAGTGCTTCATAATGTCCTCCTTATTTGTCGGAATCTATCAGATTCCAGTAGCCTTTAAGGTATATCCCGCCGGATATGACGGTCAGTATCACCGATATCCACATCAGCAGCGGTATAATGATATTATCTGCCGCCGTGACAAGTCCCTCCGGCAGCGAAAGACTGAGGTCATTGCATATGCTCAGCCACAGCAGCGTCACAACGATCGCTGTCATGGTGAATGCAGTTTTCAGCTTTCCCCATATCCCTGCGGCTACAACTATTCCGCTGTCAGCTGCCACAAGGCGCAGCCCGGAGACCATGAACTCCCTCGCCGCTATGATTATCAGCGGTATCGCCCCGAAGTGTACCTCCGGCAGCTCCACAAATACCGCAAGTGCTGTCAGAACGAGTACCTTGTCCGCAAGCGGGTCAAGGAATTTTCCGAAATTCGTAACGAGATTTCTTTTCCGTGCGATATTTCCGTCAAGTGCATCGGTTATCGACGCCGCTGCGAATACCACAAGTGCTGCAAAGTAGTGCATCGGGAACTTTATATAGATACACACCAGAAAAAAAGGTATCAGAATGACTCTGAGCAGCGTCAGTTTGTTCGGCAGATTAAGCTTCATCGTCTATCACCTCTCCGATCAGGTCGTAGTCAAGAGTGTCAGTTATGCGGATCTTCACGTATTCCCCGATATACAGCCGCCTTTCAGACGAAAAGAAGACCTTTCCGTCGATATCCGGAGCGTCCATTGCGGTGCGTCCGAACCAGTATTCGCCGTACCGGTCAAAGCCCTCTACCACGGCGGTGTGTATCGTGCCGAGCTGCCGGGAGTTGTTCTCCTGACTTACAAGGAGCTGCTGCTCCATGATTATCTCAGCCCTGTGCTCAGCCGTTTCCTCGTCTATCTGACCGGGGAAATCGTATGCCGCAGTTTCCTCCTCACGGGAGTATGCAAAGCAGCCGAGTCTGTCAAAGCGTACACGCTGAATAAACTCCGCCAGCTCATTGAACTGCTCCTCTGTTTCTCCGGGGAATCCGGTTATCAGCGTAGTGCGGAGTATGACGCCGGGTATTTTGCTCCGTATATGGGCAAATAACGCTTCAAGGCTCTCCGCATCGCCCCAGCGGTTCATTCTCTTTAGTATGCCGCCGTTGCAGTGCTGTATCGGTATCTCAAGATACTTCACGAGCTTTTCCTCAGCGGCTATAGTTTCAAGCAGCTCGTCTGTTATCCTCTCCGGGTAGCAGTAGAGCGTCCTTATCCATTTCAGCCCATCTATCCTGCAAAGCTGTCTCAGAAGCTCCGGGAGCTTATTTTCCTTGTAGATATCCTCACCGTAGCGTGAGGTATCCTGAGCGATGACGACAAGCTCCGTGACACCGTTCTCAGCGAGCCACCTTGCCTCCTTTACAACGTTCTCTATCGGAACGCTGCGGAATTTTCCCCTTATTTTCGGTATCGCACAGTAGGTACAGCAATTCGAGCAGCCCTCTGCGACTTTAAGATACGAAAAGAAGGGCAGGGTAGAGATCAGTCTTTCGCCTGTAAGCTCCATATCGAGCTTCGGGGCGAAGTTAATATACCTCTGACCGCCGAGGACGCTCCTCAGCACATCAACGATGTCCTTGCTGCTGCCAATACCGATAACAGCGTCAGCCTCCGGAAACTCCTCAGCTATCTGCTCCTTGTACCGCTCAACGAGACAGCCGGTGACGATTATCTTTTTAAGCGTCCCGTCCTTTTTCAGCTCCCCAAGCTCCAGTATCGTCTCGATAGCCTCCTCCTTTGCCGATTTAATAAATCCGCAGGTATTGACCACCGCAACGTCCGCAAGCCCCGGCTCAGTCACAAGCTCAAAGCCAGCCTTACGCAGCTTGAACAGCATTCTCTCTGAGTCAACAAGGTTTTTTGAGCAGCCGAGCGACACCATTCCCACCTTTATTCTGCCGCCTGCGGTCTGTCTGATCTGATCTTCTCTGTCTGTGAACTCCATACTTTCAGGCATTCCTGATAACCTCCCGGTTTATAGCAATATACTGCCAATTACTCGTCATCGCTGTCCTCTTCATCAAGTCTGTCGAAATACTCTCTGACAGCGTTTTTTATCTCATCAAAGCCATAGCCATAGCGTGCAAGCGATGCCTTGACACGCTCTATGCTCTTTCTGTCGTCCTCGTCCGTAAGCTGTGAGCTGTACTTTTTCTCAAGCAGATATGCAAGGCTCTCTCCGTAGCAGCTCTCATACGGCTCAAGTGCGTTTTCGGCGGTCTCCCGGTCAATTCCCTTCTGCATAAGCTCCCGCCTTGCCCGGTAGTACCCGAACCGCTTTACCTCAACGAGCCGCCTTGCCGCTCTTTCAGCGTACCGCTCATCATCTATTATCCTGTGCTCCTCAAGCTTTTCTATGACCGCATCGCACAGAGCCTCGTTTTTGTATGTCCCTATAAGCTTCTCTCTCATCTGATGTGATGTATAGTCCTTATAGTCGAGCAGATACAGTGCCCGCTGATATGCACGCCGGAAGTTCGAGGCGTAGATGATCTTCCTCAGCTGTACACGGTCAAGCTCCATGCCCGCAGTCAGCCCGAAGTCTGCTATGATATCCGCATGGAGGTATATCTTTCTGTCATAGTCGAGCTCGACCTCAAAGGTCGTGCCCTTGTATACTCCAAGACCGGTTATCCTCATTACTCGTCAGCCGGAGTGAATTCCTCGAAATCCTCGTCGATATTCGCAAGGATATCGTCATTTCCGCCGTCATCGCTGCCGCCGTCGAAGCTCTCATCTGTGAAGCCCTCGTCACTGCCGCCGTCATCTGAGGCTGCACCCTTCTTGCCCTTTTTCTTCTTTACGATAGGCTTCAGCTCGTCCTTGCGGGCAAGCACCTGCTCCTCGATCTCCTTCATGAGTGCCTCGTCATTTTTCAGTATCTCCTTGACGTTATCACGACCCTGACCGAGCTTGTTTTCCTTGTAGCTGAACCATGAACCGCTCTTTTTGATGATGTCAAGCTCGATCGCAAGATCAAGCAGCTCGCCGATACGGGATATTCCCGTGCCGTACATCATATCGAACTCAGCCTCCTTGAACGGGGGAGCGACCTTGTTCTTTACGACCTTACAGTGTGTTCTCGAACCGATGATAGTACCGCCGTCCTTTATAGCCTCGCCCTTGCGGACATCTATGCGGACAGACGAATAGAATTTCAGGGCTCTTCCGCCGGGGGTAGTCTCCGGATTTCCGTAGATAACGCCGATCTTCTCACGTATCTGGTTAATGAATATCGCAACGCAGTTTGATTTTGATATAGCAGCCGTGAGCTTTCTCATTGCCTGCGACATCAGTCTTGCAAGCTGTCCTACGTGTGAATCTCCCATTTCTCCGTCTATCTCCGCACGAGTAGTCATGGCAGCGATAGAATCTATAACGATAACGTCGATAGCACCTGAGCGGATAAGAGCCTCTGCGATCTCAAGAGCCTGCTCGCCGCTGTCCGGCTGGGAAACAAGGAGCTCGTTGATATCTACACCGAGAGCCTGTGCATATACCGGGTCGAGAGCGTGCTCGACGTCGATGAATGCGACCTCGCCCTTCATCTTCTGAGCCTGAGCGATTATGGACAGAGCAACAGTTGTCTTACCGGAGCTTTCCGGCCCGAATATCTCAACGATCCTTCCTCTCGGAACACCGCCGATACCGAGTGCCATATCAAGCGTGAGCGAGCCTGTGGGTATCGCCTCGACGTTGAGGGTCGTATTCTGACCGAGACGCATTACCGCACCTGCACCATATTTCTTCGAGATGAGCTTGAGTGCTCCGTCAAGAGCCTGCTTTTTATCCTCCGGTGTTGCCGCACGGACAACAGCGGGCTTCGTCTTTAATTCCTTCTTAGCCATATTTATCCTCCTGTTTTCTGACCTGAAACGACTCTTGCAACACGCTCAAAGCCGTATGTCAGTTCTGTATTTTCAAAGCCGTTTAGGGCAAGGAGCTCTCTTACGCTCTCTGCCTGTCTGTCGCCGACCTCATAGCAAAGCCAGCCGCCGGGTCTGAGGGAGCTCCTCCATATCCGGGTCAGCACCCTGTAGAAGTCAAGTCCGTCACTTCCGCCATACAGAGCCATTTCCGGCTCGGAACGCACCTCTTTTTGCAGCTGTGACATCTCCTCAGCCGTAAGGTACGGCGGATTGCTTACGATAATATCAAGTCCGGAAAAACGCCGTGCCGTGCTTTCGTCAGCGGCATTTCCCATAATTACGTCCATTTCCGGGATATCCGCACCAATGAGCCGGATATTCTCCCTCAGGTACACCGCCGCAGCTTCCGAAAGCTCCACAGCTCTCACTCTTGCAGCCGGGAGCTGTTTTTTCAGCACAACTGCGATACAGCCGCTTCCGGAGCAAAGATCAGCTATTTCCGGAGCAGAAAGCCCTTCGCTGCGGCATATCTCCAATACTCTTTCAACGAGCGTTTCCGTCTCAGGGCGGGGGATAAGCACTCCCTCGCCGACCCGGAAGGTATACCCATAAAATTCCCACTGACCGAGCAGGTATTGCAGGGGGTAGCCGCTGCACCTGCGTTCAGTCATAGCCGTTATTTTTTCGCAGATATCGTCCGGTATCCCTTCAGACGGAGCTGAAAGCGGCAGCTTTTCGCCCAGGATATCCTGAAATATACACAGCATATCGAACTCAGCGTCCTCATTTCCTGCGGCTCTGAGAAGTGCTGTACATCTGTCATAAAGCTCTCTGCGGCTTACCATACATCGTCCGCCTTGTCAGCCGGAATACACGGTGTCATAGCCGCAATTGCTATCTCTATCATGCTGTCATCAGGCTCTTTTGTCGTAATTCTCTGCATCGCAAGTCCCGGTGCGGAGAGTATCCTCGTGAACAGATTATCTCTTGTTCCGGCAAGCCTTATGAACTCATAGGATATCCCGACAACGAGCGGCAGCAGCACCAGTGAAGCGGTGACTCTCTGCCATGTCACGGTGAACGGTACAAAGCACATGACGAATATGCTGACGAGCAGAACGATGAAAATAAAGCTCGTTCCGCAGCGCTTGTGGAAGCGTGACTGCACCCGGATATTCTCGACTGTCAGCGGCAGCTCTGCCTCGTGGCAGGCTATGGTCTTATGCTCCGCACCGTGGTACATATACTGTCTTTTTATGTCCTTTGTCAGGCTCAGGAAGTACATATATCCCACAAATATCGCTATTTTCACAACTCCCTCAAGAACCGAGCGGACTATCCTGTGCTCCGCAACAGCCGGGATAAGCCCGACTATCCATTTTGGCAGGAACACGAATAATCCGAGTGCGAGCACAAGTCCGAGAACCGACCCGACCGCCATTATTGCGTCAGTAGCCTTTTCTCCGCCGGCATCCGCCTTATCCTCCTCAGTGAGCTGCTTGTCAGCGGACTTCATCGTGTATTTATATCCTCTGACAAGCGACGAAACAAAGCCGTAAACGCCCCTCACGAGCGGTACCTTTTTATACCACGGGGCATTTTTTCCGTTGTTCTCGTCCCATGTTTCGAGGTCGATAGTCCCGTCAGGCAGCCTGCACGCCATTGCACCCTTGTCAGGGCCGAGCATCATGATCCCCTCGATAAGTGCCTGACCGCCTATTTTAGATCTGAATTTCTCACCGCACGGTGAGCAGTCCTTTTTAGCCATATCTCTCTCCTGTTATCCGGTATCTCAGGTCTTCTGAGAGCTTTTTGCCGGAAGAGTTATCGTAACGGTCGTACCCTTTCCCTCACCCTCACTTGTGATATCGAGGGTACCGCCGTGCATCTGCATTATCTCGTCAGCGACCGCAAGTCCTATGCCTGAGCCTCGTCTTGTGTGGTTCGCCTTATAGAATTTTGTCTTTACCTTTGCAAGGTCTGATTCCTTTATGCCCACTCCGGTGTCGCTGACAGCAACGACCACTCTGTTGTCCTTTTCATACGCCTTAATGGTGACGGTATCGCCCTCGGACGAGTATTTGATCGCATTGTCTATTACATTGATGAACACCTGACGAATGCGGTTCTTGTCACCGAAAACGAACGGCAGCATTTCCGGCTCGTCATAGATTATCGTCTTATTCTCACGCTTTGCCTTTTCGCTGTATATGAGCACTGCGTCACCAAGCTCGGCAAGTATATCCATATTCGCCTTTTGCAGCGTGAATCTGCCGTTCTGCATACGTGAGAAGTCAAGCAGCTCCTCGACCATCTGCGACAGCCTTTCAGTCTCGTTGACTATAACTCCGACGCCCTTTTGCATTGTTTCCCTGTCCTCACCGCCGTCTACCATGAGCGTTTCCGCCCAGCCCTTTATCGCCGTGAGAGGAGTCCGCAGCTCGTGCGATACAGAGGAGATGAATTCATTCTTCATAGCCTCCGCCGCTGAAAGCTCGTCAGCCATATGGTTTATCGAGGTACACAGCTCACCGATCTCGTCGTCGCTGTTATTTTCTATCCTGACGGAGAAATCGCCTATTGCGAACTGACTTGCGATAGCGCTTATCTGACGCACGGGCTTGACGATAGAGCCGGCGAAATACAGGCCCGCCATTACTATGATCAGGATTATGACGCTGCTCAGGACTGCGACAGCGATGATATACATTTTGATAGTATAATCTATCTCCGTGAGCGACGTTACCATGCGGACGGAGCTGTATTCGCTGTTGAGGGAGGAAATGGTCATGGACACAGCCATAATCTTCTCTCCGCCTGCCATTTTCCCGACATACGTCCCTGTACCGGAGTCCGACTCCATAGCCGCTTCATAATCCGGCATCACCGAATCCTCGTCCGGGGAGAATCCCGATGACGTAAGAACGACCCTGCCACGGGAGTTTATCGCCATAAGCTCGATCTTGTCCTTTTCGTTGAACGTTTCGAGCATACTCCTCATCTCAGCCGAAAAGCTTGCGGAGCTGTCCTGCGAATGGATACTCAGCATACTTGTCACGGCGTTTATCTTTGACAGGAGGTACTGCTTTGCGGAGCTGTAGAAATAGCTCTGCACAGCGTAAATGACGACAAGCTCGATAACGAGCAGAGCGAGAACGACAACGCCGAGATTATTGGTCATCCAGCGTCTTGTGATACTTTTCTTAGCCATTTCTTACTGAACGTCGTTCCACTTGTAGCCGTAGCCCCATATCGTTATGATATACTTGGGACTTGACGGCTCTTCCTCTATCTTCATTCTGATACGGCGGATATTTACGTCAACTATCTTGTCGTCGCCGAAATAGCTTTCGCCCCAGATGTGATTGAGAATGCTTGCTCTGTCGAGGGCGGTATTCTTGTTGTTCATGAAAAATTCGAGTATCTGATATTCGACCTGAGTAAGCTCTATCGGCACACCGTCCTTAGTGATAGTCCGGCTTTTCAGATTCAGCTGGAACGGGCCGGACTCAATGACCGACTGCTTTTCATTTTTTATGAAGCTCATGCAGACTCTGCGGTAGATCGCATCGACTCTTGCAGTCAGCTCAGAGGGTGAGAAGGGCTTTGTGATATAGTCGTCCGCACCTATCATAAGTCCGCTGACCTTATCCATTTCCTGAGTTCTTGCGGTCAGCATAATGATACCGATGGTCGAGCTTTTCTCCCTTATCCTCTTGCATACTGTGAAGCCGTCGATACCCGGCATCATTATATCGAGCAGAACAACATCGAAGTTGCCGTGCTCCGCCTCAAATGTTTTAAGTGCAGCCTCTCCGCAGTCAACATCAACAACGTCATAGCCTGCTCTTTTCAGGTTTATGACCACGAATTCACGTATAGTCGCCTCGTCCTCACATATGAGTATGCGTTTCATTGTCTTCACTCCTTGTCAGAATATATGAAAAATTTACTGGATATATTTGAACCCGATAGCCGCATCAGCCGCAGTGATCGAGAGATCATCGTCGTACGGCCCGGTATACTGCGGTATATAGGCAAGATAAGAGGAATCGCCCTTTGTCCGCAGAAGCATATACCCCATTGAGATCCTGTCCTCACGGGAGGCTGAATCCTCCGCACAGTATATCCTCATAAGCTCTCTTCCCGTCTCACCGGTCGAGCTGTTGTATACGCAGAATACTATCTCATCATTTATGGTGTCCCGGCGTACAGAAACGCTGCTGTGCCATTTTTCCGGGAAAATGAAGATATACCCCTCACTTATGCTGTAATATGAGCTGTATCGCCTGTCGAGCCTGCCGCCGGAGCTGACCCTGAGCCAGCTTGTCAGCCGCAGCTGCTCGCTTTCAGGAGAGTCCTCATAGCCCGGAGCGATCACCTGCACCGGTATTTCCGGTATGCCGTCCCCGTCAACATCGGAGCTGCTGCACCCGGAGGGTCTGAGGGTGGAATACGAGGCTTCAGGCGAAGCGAATACCTTTTTCAGACCGCCGCCGTCCATATACACAACGTCCGTCTGGATATATCCTGCACCTGACACGGCGTCGATATAAAGCCCGGAGACACCGTCAGACAGCGAGCCGTAGGTCATACTGTCGAACTCCGTGAAGCCTCCGCTGAGCTGACATACATACTGGTGGTACATACCCTCGCTGTCGAGCTTATACGCCTTTACCTCAGCACTTCCGCCTGCGGAGGCACCCGTGAGCAGCAGGAACTCATTTTCTCCGCTGCCGTCGAGGTCGGTCACATCGAAGAACGAATACGATTCAGAGAAAGTCCTCTCGAACTCTCCGCTGCTGTAGTTGTAGATCGAAACATTTTTTTCAGACCGGTTTATCTGGCTGCTGCCTATAATAAGATTCACCCGGTCATTGCTGCCGAGGCGTGATATCATGACACGCTCTATCTCCGCACCCTCCGCCGGGAAATCATATACCGAACGCCATTTGTCGTCCTCCCGGTCAAGAATATTTATCCTCAGCGTATTTTCCTCGACCGCAAGGCTGTTCTTCTCATAGAACACCACAGCCTCGCTGCCGCCGTCACCGTCGATATCCTCAACGATAAAGGCTGAGAGATACTTTCCTGACTTGGGATATTTCAGGCTTATCGAGCTGCCTGCGGCGTCAGTAAGAGCACTGTATATCTGCTCCTGCTGGGCACTCAGCTTCGGCGGGGTCATGAGCGTGTCGATACCCGCACCGAACGTACAGCCTGTCAGCGTGAGCAGTGCTCCGGCTGCGAGAGCACCTGCTGCTTTGATATATTTCATTGCTTATCTGTCCGCAAGCTTTACGTATTCCTTTTCCTTAGCAATAGCCTTGTAAGCCGGGCGTATTATCCTGCTGCTCGTGAGTATCTCCTCCATGCGGTGAGCCGACCAGCCGGCTATCCTTGCGACAGCGAACAGGGGAGTGAACAGCTCGTCCGGTATGCCGAGCATACGATATACAAGACCGGAATACATATCAACATTAGCACACATTGTCTTTGAGCTGCCCTTGACCTCACGGAACACCTCCGGAGTGAGCCGCTCCACAGTTTCCAGAAGCCTGAATTCAGCCTCTATCTCCTTGCCTTTTGCAAGCTCGAAGGCTTTCTTTTTGAGTATTACCGCACGGGGGTCGGAAATGGTGTACACCGCATGGCCCATGCCGTAGATAAGACCTGAGCCGTCGTTTGTCTCCTTGCGGATAGTCCGCCGCATATAGTCAGCGACCTCGCCCTCGTCCTCCCAGTTCTTTATATTCTCCTTGAAGTTATCGAGCATATCTATGACCTGCTTGTTCGCACCGCCGTGTCTTGGCCCCTTGAGGGAGCAGATAGCGGAGGAATACGCAGAATACGGGTCTGTACCAGAGCTTGTCAGCACACGGCAGGTAAAAGTGGAATTATTTCCTCCGCCGTGCTCAGCCTGGAGCATGAGCAGTCTGTCGAGCATCTGTGCCTCGTCCTTTGTGTACTCCCTGTCCGGGCGGAGCAGTGAGAGGATACACTGAGCGGTATTTTCATAGTCTCTTATCGGGTGCATTATCATGCTCTGGTTGTCGAATGCACGGCGCTTTACCTGATAGGCATTCGCCATAATGACCGGCAGGCGTGCTATAAGGCTTATCGCTGTCTTCATCTCGTTTTCAAGGCTCTTTACCTCACAGTCGTCATCGTAGGAGTAGAGTGCGAGGACTGAGCGTGCGAGCTTGTTCATTATGTTCATCGAGGGGGCTTTGAGTATCATATCCTCGACAAAATCCGGCGGAAGCTCTCTGTGTCCCGAAATATAGGCAGAAAAGCTCTGGAGCTCATCACTTGCCGGGAGTCTGCCGAACAGGAGCAGGAAGACTACCTCCTCGTAGCCGTATCTGTCCTCGTTTTCAACATTTTCAACGATATCGGCAATACTGTAGCCCCTGTATATGAGCTGACCTGGGATAGGCTCGACCTCACCCTCGTTGAGAACGTAGCCGTGGACGTTGCATATGCTGGTAATACCGGCAACCACGCCCGTACCGTCGCTGTTTCTCAGACCTCTTTTTACGTGGTATTTATCGTACATCTCAGGGCGGACAATGGTATTTTCTTTAAGCTCCCTGCATAGTTCTTTAATATCAGCACTTGAATTGAATGCCGGCATATCATCACTCTCCTTATAATTATACACTTTAATTATACATCAATTCCGCTGCTGTGTCAAGCAAATATGAAAATCGGACACGGAAATCGGTATCTGATCTCCGCAGAAGAAGGGGAGGAGCGGAAAAATGAACAAATATCTGTCATCAGCAGTCATCATGGCACTGTGTACTGCACTTATCCCGGCTGGGGCGGTGTATTTCACAAAAGCTCCGGCAGCCGGGGATAAACCGGAGCAGCCTGCCGTATCAGCGGTCATACCAGAGGGCGAAATGCCGGAGGATACGCAGCAGACCGTCCCGTCAGCGTCAGCCTACAGGGTACTTGACACCTCGACAGGGCTTGTGAGCGAGGTCACAGTCCGGGACTATATCATCGGTGCCGCCGCCGCAGAGATGCCTGCAACGTTTGAGCCGGAAGCAATAAAAGCCCAGATGGTAGCCGCACATACCTATGCAGAGCGGCAGCGGCTGCGTGAACAGTCGTCGCCCACGCCGCAGCTGTGCGGAGCGGATTTCTCAAACGACCCGGCGAAGTATCAGGGCTTTTTCACGGACAGTCAGATGCAGCATTACTACGGCGAAAACTATGATGCGTACTACGCAAAGCTGTCCGCCGCCGCAGATGAGGCGGAGCGTTATATCCTGACCTACGGCGGGGAGCCGATAATCGCCGCCTTTCACTCTATCTCCGCCGGAAAGACCGAAAGTGCGGCAAACGCATGGGGCACGTATACTCCGTACCTTGTCCCGGCTGACAGCAGCTCCGACACAGCTGCACCGACATATCTTGAGGAAAAAGCATTCAGCCGTGACCTGTTGGCGGCACGGCTGACTAAAAGCTTTGAGGGTATAGAATTAGGCGATGATTTCACTGAATGGATAAAGGTGAGGACTGTCTCGGACTCCGGGACTGTCATGACGGCAAGTGTCGGAGATACGATCGCTTCCGGCAATGATATACGTGAGGCCCTCGGTCTGCGTTCCGCCTGCTTTGAGATAGCTTATACCGCAGATGAGGCGATATTCACGACAAAAGGCTTCGGGCACGGAGTAGGCATGAGCCAGTACGGTGCCAATGAGCTTGCAAAAGCCGGCGGTACATGGCGTGAGATACTCAGTCACTACTACACCGGCTGCGAAATAGCGGAGACTGTACCCCCGGCTCAGTGATACACTCTTTGCAGGAAATCCTCTATAACGTCAGGCTCTCCGTATGTCCTCAGCAGGACATACCCGGTCTTTTCGAGGACTGCATTGACGAAAATATCTCTCTCCACCCGGTCTGCACGGGAGTGTGTCGAGTCGTCAAGCTCTATCAGAGCGATTATCTCCGCATCATCGTCGGCAAGTGCAAAGTCGATATGCTTTGACTTTACCTTGTTAAAGCACTCCATCCAGAACGGATTCCTGTCCTTCGGCAGCGGCTCTACAAGGTCAGCAAGTCGTATCTTCATGAGGATATGCAGCCCGTACTCGTCAGCAACCGGCTTCAGCACCCGGAAAAAGTCCCTCTCCCGGTCGGTGAGAATGCTGACAGGCTGGAAATAGTCCGTGATATCGGGCTTTTTCCGCCGCCGGACGAGCCATATAACAAACAGAACAGCTGCCCCCGCAAAGAGGAGCAGCATTACATCATTATCATTCATCGGTATTCTCCGCAGTCTGCTGCCTGCCCTCCGGTACTCTTTCGATATGCAGCGAAGCAAGCTCACAGCGGACGGTCTCCGGGTCTTCAGCACGCAGCAGCACGCTGTATCTTGTGTCACAGCTGCCCTTCTGATAGAGCTGAGCAAGGTATGCCTCGCCCTCGTCCTCAGCCGTATCGAGCCTGTACACGAAGCCGATTATATTTCCTCTGTCGTAGCTCCAGACATCGCTGTAGAGAGTTCCCCCGGCAAGGTCGCCGCCAAGAAGCCCGTATTTCAGCTCAGATAGCCCATAATACGCCGCAGAGACTTCCTTGCTCCGGATATTGCAGTCGCTTTTTGAAAGGGACAGGCACAGCCTTTCCAGCTCATACACATTCGCCGGATAAGCCGTCTCCAGAGCCGCACAGCAGCCCGAAAGCTCATACTGTGAGGGCCTGCTGCCGTCACGCCTTTGCAGCTGTCCGGCAACCGGAGCATCGACAGGCTCCGGCGGGTATATCAGCACTACCTCACGCCGCCCTGAGGTCATATACATTAAAGAGTCAGTATCCGACGGGGACAGGACTATATCCTCCGGTGCTTTTATCGTCATTCCGCCGCCCGATATGGTTATAAAGCTCTCCGGAATATCCGAGCCGTAGTAGGGATAATCAGCGAGGACGATATCCTCCGCACCCGGAAATCTGCTCTTTACCCGGAATCGGTCTCCGAGACCCGGCACTATCAGGAAATACGCAGCCGCCAGCATAAATGCCGCCGCTGCCATTATCAGTCCGCCCGGACGCAGCGGTCGGCGGGTACGCCGCTTTTTTTCTGCCTTTTTCAGTCTTTTGCTGCGTTTTTCGCCTGACGTCCGGGTCAGGGTATGTTTTTTCACGTTCTGCATAGCTTACTGTAGATTAAGATGATTCTTTATTATCATCGTCACGATCAAGCCCATGATAACACAGAACACCAGCAGCACAAGGCACACCATCAGCATTGAAGGAACGGCACCAAGACCGCCAGCCACTGAGAATGCAGCTACACGGGAGATGAATATGAGCCCGAAAACTGTCGAGAATGCACCGACTATGCCGCCGAGGAAGCCTCTTCCGCCGTTTGCCATGCTGCTGAGCGAGACCGCAAGATAGCCGAGCAGCTGAAAGGTGATATACACCATGAATATGAGCAATATTATGGTAAGCTTTTCGCTTATCTCAACATCCGGGTCAGTAATAGCCTCCCAGATAGCCTTGAGTATGAACGAGGTCGAGCTGCGGCTGGCAATGAACAGACCGAGAGTGAGGACTGCGAAGCTGCACAGAAAATTTGTACACCCTGCAATTAGCTTTGCAGCGATATGCTCAGTCGCAGTCACAGGGAGAGTATTTGTGAGGTAGCCTTCGTCAGTGAACATATTGTTCTTGAATCTGCGGACATTATCTGCCATAGTGAGTATCGCCATGACAGAGGCAAGTATGGTGAAAGCCGCAACGACGAAGAAGTAGATAATGGTCATCGAATATATCACCGGATTTGCAGCCTTTGCCGCACTGTCGATGAAATCATAGCCAAACAGTGTGAACAGACGCAGAGCTGCCGCCGAAGCAAGATATATGATATAGATCGGCGTAAAGGTCTTTATGAGGTAGATATACTCATGCTTTACAAGCTTTCTCAGCATCTGAACACCTCCCTGAACAGCTGGTCTATGGACATACCCTTTTCATTCCGTATAGCGTCGGCTGAGCCATGTACCTTAAGGTGACCGTACTGTATCATCACAACGTCATCGAGTATCCTCTCGATATCCTGTATAAGATGTGTCGAGATGATAACAGAGGCGTCCGGGTTGTAGTTGGTTATGATAGTATCGAGAATGTAATCTCTTGCCGCAGGGTCAACTCCGGCGATAGGCTCATCGAGGAGATACAGCTTTGCATTCCGGCTCATAACGAGGACGAGCTGCACCTTTTCCTTGTTGCCCTTTGAAAGTGTCTTGACCTTCTGATTGAGATCGACCTTCAGCCTTGTCAGCATATCCTCCGCAAGCGGACGGCGGAAATCAGCATAGAAGTCCTCAAAATAGCTGAGGATATGCTTTACCCTCATCCAGCTCGGTATATACGTTCTCTCCGGAAGATAGGATACTATCGCCTTAGTCTGAGCACCTATCTTCATTCCGTCTATGGAAACATAGCCGTCAGTCGGGGTGAGAAGACCGCAGAGTATCTTTATCAGCGTGGTCTTTCCGCTGCCGTTTGGCCCTAAAAGTCCGATTATCTTTCCGCTCTCAAGAGTCAGGTCAAGGGAGCAAAGAGCCTCCTTGCTGCCGTAGCTCTTGGTCAGATTGACGCATTTTATAAGCTCTGACATCCTTTTCTCCTTATTGTCTTGATTACGCAAGCTTTGAGATAAAAATAAGTCCCAAAGCAAGCGTGAGAACAGTGAATATTATGAAGCACGGGGTAGTGAACGCCCACCTGTATCTCGGCTTTACAGTTCTGTTCGAGCGGAAGAAATCCGCTATTTTCCGGCGTTCTGTTATAACGAATATTACGCCGAGAATGAAGAAGATACCCTCAGCACCGAGCTCTATAAGCGTTGTCATGCCCTCCGACATTCCGTCTGTCAGCCAGCCAAGACCGAGTGCGAACACGAGGTTATTGAAGATATGCAGTAATATCGACCACTTTATGCCGTACTCCATTGCGGTATAGGCAAACACCAGTCCGACTACCGCAGCAAAGGGTATCTGGACGATATTTGAATGGAACAAGCCGAAAAGCAGCGAGGATATGACGATCGCATACAGCTTTCCGTGCTTTTCAAGACCTCTCATGATGAAGCCTCTGAACATAAGCTCCTCTGCGATAGGCCCGAAGATACCGGCATACAGCACCATTGAGAGCGAGCTGTCGAGGTTTTCAAGTGCTTCCATTCCAGCCGAAGCAGTAAGTCCGAAGCAGTTGAGGATAAATTCGAGCAGCATATTGCCGAGCGTAGCAAGAAGCTGACCCATCATGAAAATGCAGAGTATCTTGAAAAAGACGGGCACTGACATAGGCTTTCTGTCGGCAAACAGCGTATTCGGCGTTACTTTTTTCCTGAAAAACAGGAACATGAAGCCGATACCGACTGCAATAGAGGCGATCGACGAAACGCCGGAGCTCATCGCCTTTTCTGTATAATCAGCGATGATCGTCTCAGTCTCCTCACCGGCGTGATGTATGGTATACACTATCATATCCACTATCATCCATGCGAAGATGACAGCGTACATTATGCCGAGATAGAGCAGTCCGCCGCCGATAGTGAAGTTAGCGTTCCTTTTTACCTCCTGCTTTGAGGCGGCAGGCGGAGCACCCTCCGGCGAAAAGTTCTCTCCGATGATATCTGCTGCGGACACTGTGTTTACCGTCCCACCGGTATCCTCGGTCATTCCTGAAAAATTCTCTGTTTCCATAGGCACAAATTCTCCCTTCAAAGTAGCTCATGAAGCGTTGTCAAGCTCGCCGCTGCACTCTCTTATAAGCTCAACAGCCTCATCTACTGAAAGCCCCAGGTGCCTTATTTCGGCGAGAAAGCTGCGGACAGAGCTTTCCGCACGGTTATGGTTGAGCGAGGATATAAGCTCTGTATCATCCGTTACGAACTTGCCTGAGGTACGCAGTGAGATGATATATCCTCTTCTTTCGATCTCAGCGAGAGCCTTCTGCATGGTATTCGGGTTGACTCTTGCCTCTTCAGCCAGGTCACGCACTGAGGGAATGCGTTCACCGGGCTTATACACGCCGAGAGAGATCCGGTTCATGATCTCGTCCATTATCTGGACGTAGACCGGCTTGTCATTGGTAAAGCTCCACATTAATATATCGCCGCCTTTCTATGTGTATCCTGTCAGCTGTCATGATGTAAATGATGTATTAATGTACTGTTTGACTAATACAAGTATACCATATTATTCAGCGTTTGTCAATAGATATTTTATTTTTTTATTACGGGAACATAAAATAATGATTTTTAACATAGTCTGCTATAAAAAATTGCGTCCCAGAAAAACTGAGACGCAAGGCTGCTTGCGGCGGCTTGCCGCTGGTGGATCTGAAGGGGCTCGAACCCTCGGCCTCTGCATTGCGAACGCAGCGCTCTCCCAGCTGAGCTACAGACCCATAGCTGCGGCAGATACCCGCCGCAGTGAAAATATCATCTTGTCTTTGTCTTATAGATTAGCCACACAAGCTCCAGAGCACCGATACCGATAAAGGACAGCATCGTTTTCATTCCGGGCTTTTTTATGCGGAATCTCGTTATGAACGCTATTGCGATGACGAAAAGTGAAGCACCATACACTATCGGGAACGTTTCCTCACCGATGTCCTTATGGAAGCTGTACACAAGCGGCAGTATCAGGGCAACGCTCGTCACCGGGAGTCCCTCATATGTATGCCGCAGCTCCTCAGTCTGCTTCTGCCGCTCCTCCTCGCTGACGTTGAAATATGCAAGCCGTATCACCGCACAAAGGGGGAACAGTATCAGCACCGGTACATCGCACCATGACCGCATACCGACCGAATAGCCGATAATTGACGGCAGCACACCGAAGCATATGACATCGCACAGCGAATCTATCTGTATGCCGAACTTCTTCTCACTTTCTGTCCTGTTTTTCTTCGTCCGTGCGACCTTGCCGTCGAACATATCACACAGCCCCGATACCATGAGGCATATGACCGCATATTTCGGTGACGGCTCGCCGCCGCACAGTCCCATTGCGAAAAACATTCCGAGGACTGATGAAGCGAGGCTCAGATATGTAAGAATGACCGTATAGTTATAGAATCCAATCATTGTTATTATATATCATTTATATCTTTTATATTTTTTCTGATTTTCCGGTTAATATCGTTACCTGACCGTTGTCAGTAATCATTATAACACATTATTTCAGAAATTTCAAGTATTTTTTTTGGTTCTGCCTGTTTTTTTCGTACTGCCGGCTTTTACGGCAGCTTTTTTCTTTGCGGGAGCAGCCTTTTCTCTCTTTTCACGCAGCTTTTCCTGGCGTGCAGCTTTTTCGTCCTGACGGCGGTATGCTTCCTCATAAAAGTATTCCTGCGAGTTCAGCGGCTCCTCACCGTCATTTCTCCGGACGTGTACATATGTCCCGTCGTTCTGCATTATCCGTGCCTTCACATTGTCGGACATCTGTATGCGGAACATCTCACGTATCCGGCTTTTCAGCTTCTCGTCCTCTACAGGTGCAGCTACCTCGACACGCCTTATCGTGTTTCTGCTCATATAGTCAGCTGATCCGATATATATTTTCTGCCCGCTCTCCGGTGTGCCGAATATAAATATACGGCTGTGCTCAAGGAATCTGCCGACGATGCTGCGTATGGAGATATTATCCGTATATCCCGGAACACCGGGGATAATGCAGCATATGCCCCTTACCACGAGCTCTATCCTGACGCCTGCCTGAGAAGCCTCTACGAGCTTGTCGATTATCACCCTGTCGCACAGGGAGTTGACCTTTGCAGCGATATACGCCGGCTCACCGGCTTTAGCAAGCTCTGTCTGCCTGTCCATCATTTCAAGCACCTGCGGACGGAGTGCGAGCGGAGAAACCAGCAGCTTCCCGGTCTTCTCCACGAAATACCCGTCTGTAAGCGCTGCGAATACCGCATCAGCGTCCTCAGCGGTCTGTCTGTCCGCAGTCAGCAGCATAAGATCAGTATATATCGCCGAGGTCTTTTCGTTATAATTACCCGTGCCGACCTGTGTCACATAGTCAAAGCCGCCGCCCTGAGCCTTACGCTTGATGAGCAGGAGCTTCGAGTGAGCCTTGTAGTCCTTCGGACCGTATATCACCCTCACGCCAGCCTGCTGCAATACCTTTGACCATTCGATGTTGTTCGCCTCATCGAACCTTGCCCTCAGCTCGATCATAACGAGTACGTCCTTGCCGTTTTCGGCAGCCGTGCAGAGTGCGTCTATCACCTTGCTGTTCTTTGCGAGGCGGTAGAGGGTTATTTTTATCGAGACAACCTTCGGGTCAGCCGCAGACTCCTGCAAAAGCCGTATAAACGACGAGGTCATCGACTCAAAGGGGTAGCTGAGAAGTATATCCTTTTGCTTTACCTGTGCGAAAACACTGCGGTTCTCCGCAAGCATAGAGGACTTTCTCGGCGAGCGGTGTATATAGTGCAGCTCCGGCGAAGCGTCGAGCTCCTGAAGCTGATACAGGAACGAAAGATCGAGGGGAATATGGGAAATAAACACCCTCTCGTTCTTCAGCTTCAGCTTTTTGCAGATGAAATCGAGTGCTTCACGGCTGAACTCGTCCGAAAGCTCCAGCCTTACCGGTGCAAGCTTCTTGCGCTTTGCGACAAGCTCCTCCATACGCTCACGGAAATCCGCACCCTTGCCGGAGACCATGATATCCGCACTTCTTGTCACCCTGAGCAGAGTCCGGTCGAGCACCTTATGTCCCTTGAACATCAGATGAGCGAAGCGGAGCACGACGTCCTCCTCAAGTATGAACCGCTTGCCGTCGTTGCCGAGGGGTATCATACGCTCACCGTTCTCACGGCTGACGGGGATAAGACCTATCGCAGAGGATCTTTTTCCGCCGAGCTGTACAGCGGCGTATATCTCCTTGTTGCGCATGAACGGGAACGGCACTGAATCGGTTATCACGATGCCTGTGATGAACGGCTTTATCTCACGCTTGAAATACAGCTCAAGCAGCTGCAATTCCTCCGCTGAAAGCCCGTCAGGTGTGACCTGCTCAAAGCCATGGGGAGCGAGCCGTGAGAGGGTATCGTGGTAGGCGTTCTCGACCTCAGGCTGCTGACGGCGTACAGCGGTGAACACTGCGTCGAGCTGCTGAGCCGGAGTAAGACCGGTCTTGCTGTCACGCCGCTTCTTGTCGGTCTTGGCAGCGTCAGTAAGGGAACCGACACGAACCATGAAGAATTCGTCCAGATTGCTCTGATATATTGCTGAAAAGGAGAGCCTTTCAAGCAGAGGGTTATCCTCTGCCTGAGCCTCCTCGATGACACGCTTGTTAAATTTGAGCCATGAAAGCTCTCTGTTTTCGAGATATTCCATAACGCAGCTTTCTCCTGTCTGCCGAAGGGCATTTTTCTGCCTGTATATTATATATATTATATATCTTTCGCCCCGGCTTGTCAAGAGGGGAAAACAGTTCAGATAAGCATTGAGCGTCACACCAGCCGGACAGAGAATCTTCTGAGCCAGTGCTCCAGCTGAATGAAGAAAGCGATAGTCTGCGGCAGGTTCATCAGCTGCCCGTACCACTGGATATGCTCCTCGTGCCGGAGAAGCCTTTCAAGCTCCTCACGCCTTACAAGGTCGGTCAGGGGAGTGGGCTGACTGAGTATCTCCCGCAGCCTTTCAGTGACCGCATCCAGGAACGCCGGGTCGTGTGTTTTGGGGTACGGGCTTTTCTTCCTCCACAGCACCTCGTCCGGGAGCCAGCCCTTCATCGCCTCACGCAGCAGTCCCTTTTCCCTGCCCTGCCAGTCCTTGTATGCCCACGGTACATTGTACATATACTCCGCTATCCTGTAGTCGCAGAACGGCACTCTTACCTCAAGTCCGCTGTACATACTCATTCTGTCCTTGCGGTCGAGCAGCGTCTGCATGAACCAGTCGAAATTGAGCCTTGTCATCTCTCTCATACGCAGCTCAAGGGGACTGTCGCCGGGGAGCCTTTCCGCACTGTCCGCAGTTGAGCGGTAGCGGCTGTATACATATTCATCGGCATCTATGCTGTCTGCATACTCTCTGCAAATGAACCGTTTTCTGTACGCCGTGCTCTGTGCCCACGGAAAGCCGTCCGTCTCACGGATATCCTTATCTCTGTACCACGGATAGCCGCCGAATATCTCATCAGCACACTCGCCCGAAAGTGCAACAGTGCCGTGCTTCTTTATCTCCCTGCACAGCAGGAGGAGAGAGGCGTCAACGTCCGCCATTCCGGGGAGCCCTCTTGCGTCAGCTGCCTCAGTGAGTGCGTCCATGAGCTGCGGTACATCAGCAACGAGCCAGTGATGGTCGCTGCCGAGATACTCCTCCATTTTCCGGATATACGCATTGTCGCTGTCCGGCTGGAAGTGCGAGCTTTTGAAATATCTGTCATTGTCCTTGTAGTCCACGGAAAAGGTGCTCAGCTGCCGCCCCTGCTTCTTCAATTCCGCAGCTGCGACCGACGAGATAAGGCTCGAATCCAGTCCTCCGGAGAGAAACGTGCATACCGGAACATCAGATACGAGCTGCCGCCGCACAGAGTCTGTAACAAGCTCCCGGACATGGGATACTGTCTCCTCAAAGCTCTCGGTATGCTCTGCTGCGTGAAGCTCCCAGTATCTGTGCAGCCTTAGCCCCTGTGCTGAGTAATATCCGCACTCTCCGGGTCTTAGCTCCTTAACGCCCCTTATGACTCCGCAGCCGGGAGTTCGTCCGGGGGCGATGAGCATAAGCTCAGCAACGCCCTGAGCGTCTATCTCATGCGGTATAGCGTAATGCTCAAGAAGTGCCGGCAGCTCTGACGCAAATATCAGTCTGTCCGGAGCCTCATAGAAAAACAGCGGCTTCACTCCTATCCGGTCACGGGCGAGAAATACCCTGTGATATGCCGGGTCGTAGACTGCAAATGCGAATATCCCGTTGAAATGCGAAACGCATTCCGCACCCCATTTCATGTAGCCCTTCAGCACTACCTCAGTATCCGAATGCGTGTCAAAGCTGTACTCCGCTGACAGCTCGTTTCTCAGCTCGCCGGTATTGTAAAGCTCCCCGTTATATACTATCGTATACTGTCTTCCGTCCGGGTCGGCAGCTGTCATCGGCTGTCTGCCGCCGTTTATGTCTATGACGGCGAGCCGTGTGTGTATCAGGGCTGCCTCCGTGTACATTATCATGCCCTTCTGATCCGGGCCTCTCCTTAGCATTGCTCTCTGCATCAGCTCATATGCCTTCATATCCTCACGCATATCGCTCATGAAGCTGACTGCACCTGCAATTCCGCACATATCGCTCCTCCTCCGCTTTCCGGCATACGCTGTGCCGGGATCTGTGTTATACCTCTGACTAAGCAGCGGCAATATATATTATGCGATCCGGCTGATTCTTGACATGAATGCTTTGTCTGTGGTAAAATGTTATAGATAAACAGTGCGAGAGGAGCAAACGATTTGAAGACGCTTATATTCATAGGAGACGTTGTAGCACCGTCAGGCTGCGGCTTTCTCGGCAAGAGACTGCCGGAGCTGAAAAAGAGATATCACGCCGATATAGTTGCTGTAAATGCCGAAAATTCCGCAAAGGGCAACGGAGTGACACGCATTTCGGCAGAGTCGGTGCTCCGTGCCGGGGCTGATATACTGACGACCGGGAACCACGCCTTCCGCCGCTGGGATTCCTACGATATATACGACGAAAGCTGGATAATACGCCCTGCCAACTACCCGGAGGGAGCACCCGGCAGAGGGTATACGGTGCTCGACATGGGGGCGTACTCCTGTGCATTCATAAACCTCATGGGCACGGCGTTCATGGAGCCGCTCGACAACCCGTTCACGGTGATAGACCGCATACTCCCGGAGATAGACACACCGAATATCTTCCTTGATTTCCACGCAGAGGCGACCTCCGAGAAGAAGGCTATGGGCTACTACCTTGCCGGGAGGGTAAGCGGAGTTTTCGGTACACACACCCACGTACAGACGGCAGACGAGGCGATACTCTCAGGGCATACAGCCTATATCACCGATGTGGGAATGACCGGGCCGGAGCATTCCTGCCTCGGAGTTGACACTCAGTCAGCCATAGATAAGCAGCGTTTTCATATGCCTGCACGGTTCAAGGAGGCTGACGGAGCGTGCTTTATCTGCGGCGTTTGTGTGGAATTTGACGAAAAAACCGGCAAATCGCACAAAATTGAGCGGTTGATTATAAGATAACCTACAAAGTTTTATTCAGGTACTTGAAATCTCCGGAGATATGGTATATAATATGATTGTATCGGAGTATCTGAGCCGGAGACGGCGGAAGTATCCCGGACACTACTAATATACTACAGGAGGGTTACTACCATGGAGATCCTAAAAGTTTCATCACATTCAACACCTAATTCCGTTGCCGGAGCTATCGCAGGAGTTATAAGAGAGCAGAAAGCGGTAGAAGTCCAGGCTGTAGGTGCAGGAGCTGCAAATCAGGCGATAAAGGCGATCGCTATCGCAAGGGGCTATCTTGCTCCTATAGGCATTGACCTTATCTGTGTGCCGGCATTTGCAAATATCCAGATCGACGGCGAGGAGAGGACAGCAATAAAGCTCATCTGCGAGCAGAGATGAGCGTTCTTCATACGGAATAATCAGAAAGGGCGGAGATCAGCTTTCCGCCCTTTTATCGTCACAGGAGAGAGAATATGTTCAACGGATTTACGCAGGAGGCATTCGACTTTCTGCTTGGTATAAGGCTCAACAACAGCAAGGAATGGTTCGAGCCGAGAAAGGAAATATACACATCTCAGGTCTACGAGCCGATGAAGGCACTCGGAGAGGAGATATACGCTCCGTTTGCGGATACCGGAATGATGTCGAAGACCGGCAGGATATACCGGGATACTACCTTTCCGCCGTATCTGCACTATCGTGATGTGATGTGGATATACGTCCGCTATCCGGCATGGTACTGGAACAGGACGCCTACACTTTTCTTTGAGCTTTCACCGGAGGGTGCGGAGTTCGGATTCCGCATAGCTAAGCCGCAGGCGGCAGTCATGGAGAGGTTCAGGGCGGAGCTTGCGGAGGATCCTGCGGAATTTTTAAAGCTCGTCAGCGGGCTGAGAGGTGCGGGGATAACTGTTGACGGAGAGGAATATAAACGCAGCAAGCCGTGCAGTACACCGGAGGCTGCGGAATTTTTCAGGAAAAAGGCACTTTATGCAAGCGTGTGGGTGAGGGATATGTCCGAGCTTTCAAGGTCTGAGCTTGCACAGAGGGTCATAGAGGTGTTCCATAAGGTACAGCCGCTCAATGAGATGTTCCACCGCCTTGTTGAGATACAGGAACTTGCAGACCAGCTTGAAAAGGAGTCGCTCATGGAGGCGGAAACGGCTGAGGAGACGGTAAAGGCTCCGGACAGCGATTTCATGTGGTAGGAGGAGAAAATGTCTGAAAACAAGAGATTTCCGCTGATACTTGCGGTGTATTACGTTCTGCTGTTCACAGTATGGGCGATAGTGGAGCTTTTCGTCAGGGCACCCATTGAATCAGCTGTCAGCAGCACAACGCTCGACATCATAACAGAGTGCGGCTTCAAGACAGTGCTGTGGTTTATCCCGGCATTTCTTCTGATACGCCGCTATAGCGGCAGAATGTTGGTGCCGCATGATGAAATGTTCAGGCTGAGAAAAAACTGGGGAATCTTTGCGGCTGTCTTTGCATTTTTCACAGTGTATATCCTGCTCGGAGCATACCGCCTTACCGGACATATCGCACTTGCTGAGGATTTCTCCGCAGTCAGGATATTCACCTTTCTTTTCACCGGATTCTGTGAAGAAATAGTATTCCGGGGCTGGCTGTTCAACGGCTCAGCAAGGCTTTCCGGGCAGGGCAACCCGGACTCATTCCCGTGGGCAGCAGCGATAATAAACGCCCTGATGTTCCTTGCGGTACATTTCCCGATATGGCTTCACAACGGCGTTTTCGCTGCAAATATGCTCTCCGGCGGCTTTGTCAGCGTTACCATGCTGAGTATACTGTTCAGCTGGACGTTTTTCCGGACACGCAGCCTTATTATCCCTGCACTTCTCCATTGGTGGTGGGATCTGCTGCTGACTTCGATTGACAGATAATCGACTGCATTATGTACAATTTATCATTTGATATATTGTGCATAATGCAGATTTTTTGCTTCTGTGCATCAATGTTTTGTTTTTTTTATTGAATTTGCAAAATAATTATGGTAAAATATCGTTAAAGTAAGGCAATAAATTCAAATGGCAACTGCTTAGAAAGGAGTTTTTTTACATGAAACTATTAAAAAAAGTACTGTTATCGGTTACGGCTGCTTTGTCTGCTGTGACAATTTCGGTATCATCAATCGGTTCTTACGCCTCATACACAGAACATTGGTTCACCACTTATCCGTGCTATAAGCAATACCCAAATAGCTACGACTGTTGGGCACAAACAATTCGCTCAATGTATAAATATGTTTATAACACGAACATAAGCATTGAAGAAATAATCAGCAAATACGTTCTCATTGGTCGTGTAGTTAAAAATAACCCAAACTTCAACTACAGTTCAACCACAACGCCCGGAGACCCTGCTGTTGTTCTTCAAACGTTTGGATATTTTTTTGATGATGATTATAATATCACCGTAGAACAGAAATTATCTCCTAATGAAATCATCGCTCAGTATAGCTGTAACTTACCGGCTTTCATTGGATTCGGTGCTCCTGATATGTGGCATGCTTGTGCTCTCGTTGGATACAGAAGCGGAGCAACTTCAGAAAATGTTGGAAGAATATATTATATGAATCCAGCTTCGGGCAAAATAGAAAAGTCACCTTATCTTGTGTATGGCGATGTACATCTCTATACTGATGGTGATGAAAACCAAGCTATGACGTGGAATATTACATACAGATTAATTTAAGGAGGATAAACAATGAAAAAAGCAATAATTCTTTCTCTGCTTACTGTCATGGTTCTTTGCTCATGCGGAGATACCAGTGACCTCAGCATGAAAAAATTTGAGGGAGAAGAGCTTAACAGCAGTGTTACAGCCTATGGTACTCCCAAAATGGTAGACGATGCTGATGCCTATGTTGCCTCCTTTGAGTATGTACCAAGCGAGGAGCTTCTTGATGAAGAGGGAGAAATGCGTGATTTTTATTACGATGTAATGGATTTTTCTGAGGAACACAACATTTTTCAGCTTGAAGCCCCGGCAAAGTCTCCTGCATCTCTCCGCCCGGTAAGAAAGGCTCTCGTTACGGAGGACGGCGGTATTTACCAGCTCAACAGCTACACATATTATGTTATTGATAAGACCGACAACAGGATAGTCGGGTCAAATTCAATATCCAGACACGCCGATATGCCCGGCTTTAATTATACCGGCGGTTCAGGCGGCTCGGCGGCTCTGAATGAGGTGCTGGAAAAGGGCAGGGTCGCTCTTTTCATTGATGAAAATCTTCATTCTTATGCAATTTATGAGGATAACACAGTAGTACCTGCTACAGTGAACGGGGTAAGGTATACCGGGAGAGAGCTGACCTTTGATGAGGTCGCACAGTTCGACAACGTAATTGACAGCAGCATAGTCTACGACATTATCTTTGACTGCGAAAAGGAGAAATGGCTTGAAATGCCTGCTGATTAATAAATAAACGTACCATAAGGGTGGTATTCTTACTGAAGCTTTACACGTAATATTGAGGGAAACCCTTTTGAAAAAGGGTTATCCCTCAAACTCCTTTCCTAAAACTTTCAGCTAAAATCCCCAGATAGGGCACTCCGGGAAATTAAGACCGGTAAACACTTGTGTGCCCTATCTGGGGATTTTAATTAAAAGTCTTTGGAAGGGGGTACGGGGGAGAACCTTTCTTCAGAAAGGTTTCCCCCGGTATCATGTATAAGCTTCAGTAAGAATACCACCCTTATGGTACGTTTATTGCTGTTCGCTGACCCATATAGCCGCTCTGTTCTGTATAAGCTCAATACACTCGTCGAGCGTTATCTCATCAGCAAAGTACCGGAAAACCTCCTCCCTTACTATCAGGGAAAGTGCGGAATCCTCTTTAACCTCCCATTTTTCCGTACTGTTTATATAATCGAGCAGCTTTTCAATGTCCTCATGTGAGGGCAGCTCAACGTAGTAATCGCCTTCCTTTCCGTGTATAAGCCCGTCATAGTATTTTCCGTCAGAAATATCATACCCAAGCTGCCGGCAGAATTTATCATTCAGACTAAAGCCCGGCAGCTCGTTCCAGAATGAATTTTCCGGCGTTCCATAGTCCTTGTACACCATAACATTCTCGTTCAGCCATTCCTCAGTACAAAATGTGCGGATAAGCTCCCACGCCGCCTGCTGCTTTTCCGGAGAGGATTTTGCACTCACCGACCAGCAGGTATTAGCCGGAGTAAGAAAGCTGCCCTTTCCGTCATACGTCGGAAACCCGACAAGGGTATTCTCTCCGCTGCTGAAATATCCCTTTTCACACATGAAACCCATTATTATGCTGTAGCCTACGAAATTCGGTGCGTCAAAGTCATAGGCGGATTTGTTGCCATTATTGAACTCGAAGCGGCTGCAAAACTCCAGTATTCTCTTAAATTCCGGCGAATCAAAATGCACCTGTGCATTTTTATAGTCAATGAACGAGCTGATATTGCCCCTGAGAATGGTGTAGAATGCCTCCTCTCTCGTCCGGTCGTAGTTTATGGTGGAATTTTCCGGCATTTCCTCCCAGCGGCTGATAAATTCGTCCACAGTCCAGTTCTCCTTGCTGCCGACATACTCCGCCCTGCCGATAAGCGTTGAAATGCCGTAAAATGCAGGCAGGGTATATAGTTTCCCGCCCTTTTCTGCAAGGCTCAGTACATGGCTGTTCAGAGTATCAGTATTCACCTCCGGGTCGCTCTCCATGAACTGATAAAGGTCGGCAAAAGCCCCTTTATTTTGCAGTATTTCGTACTTGGCGATATCAAAGAAGCTCTGCGAGGTGACTATATCTATATCGTCGGTGTTGATGATGTCCTGTATCAGTGTAAAATCCGCAGCCCTCATACCGTCGTCTGTATAGCCGTCTGCTGCGTCGCCCTCATAGAAGCCGGAATAGTCCCTTGTGACGATAGTTATGCCGTTGTCCGCTTCGTTCATGGCATTTATAGTCCTTGCTGCTTCTTCCGGAAGCTCCCCCATAGCCGCTATAGTCAGGACTGTGTCCTCCTGAGGAGCCTCCGGTATAACAGCCGGGCTTTCACTGCCGCTTTTCTGCACCTGTGAGCAGCCCGTCAGCAGAAGCACAGCCGCTGCAAGAATTGAAAATATTTTCCGCATTTTTTCTCCTTTAGCATTTGAATCAGCCATATCTCTCGCTGAGATAGAGCGACACACGATTCTGTATCATATTTGCACATTCCTCAGCGGAGCATTCGAGGTTGAAGAACGGCATGGTCTCCTCGTGGATTATCTTATATATCGTATTGTCATAGCGAATGACCTCAGAATTTTTTATCATGTCCTTGTAATAGTCACACTCCTCCTGCGTGAACGGCGTCAGGGGCTTATCCAGTATTATATTCCCGTCCATATCATAGCGTGTAAGCCGCCAGTCCTCTCTTACCATATCGCCGTCGATTATCTTTCCGTTCTCATCGTATGGATATATGAGCAGACCGTCAACCGTCATCTGTGCCTTCTCGTCAAAAACGCTCTCGATAACGGGGAAACAGAAATAGTGCATACTGTTCTTGTCGTGGTAGTATTCATCAGAGACCATATACCGCAGAAAGCTCCACGCACCCTCCTTATGCTGCGAATTAGCAGCTATGCCGAGACTGCTGGCAATGTTGATATATGATCCGCTCTTCACGCCGTCGTAAGGAAAACCGGCAAATACACATTCGTCCTCATAGTCAGCACGTACATCATTGAAAACTGCTCCGAACCATTGCATACCGCCTGCCTCAAAATCAACAAATTTCTTGCCGTCCAGTATATCAAATGTCGTATCTTCATAGTGAAAGTCACCTGAAAGATTATTGTATTCGTCCCATGTCAGACCTATCTCATTGTCGTTGAAGAAGCTTAGCAGCTTGATGAATTCAGGCGAATCGAACCAGCACTCCGCCTTGTCATAGTCGATGAAGAAATAGTCCTTCACGGTCTCCTCAAAGTAAGACTGCCGTGTATTGCTGTCCTCATATCGGCTGAAAAAGTACATACCCTCCGGCATTGCGTTGTAGGCTTCTATCATATCGTCAATGCTCCAGTTCTCACGCACTCCGGGATATCCTGCCTTTGCGGTGACAGTCTGATATGTGAATGATGGTGCTATCATCACCATTTTTCCGTCACGCTCGAAAGCCTCCCGGATATTGGGGATAAAGTCCTCACGGGACAGATCGGGTTCGTTGTCTATAAATTCGTAGAGGTCGCAGAAAGCCCCCGGACTGAACGAATCGACAGTGAATGAGGAGTCAAACGGGATAATATCAGGCCTGGCACCGCTGATGATATCGAGCCTGAGCTGGTCATAATCACGCTCAAGCTTGTCTTCATTCCAGTAATTCATGTACTCGATACGGTAGTCCTCGCTTTCGGAGTTGAACGTCTTTATCTCCTCATCATACTGTCCGAGACCTCCGCTCTGACTAAAGCTGGCGAGCGTCACGACCTGCTTTGTTTTCAGCTCAGATATATCCTTTGCCGTCAGCAGTATCAGCTTCGGGTGTGCGTCACCATACTGCACCGCCGCAAGCTCTCCCTCGCCTGTCATTGCTATAGAGTACAGAGAATAGAACTCAATATCGCTGTCCATAGAAGTGCTTATCTCTACCCACTCTCCGTCCCTCAGACCGCACAGATCCTGCCCGAAGTCCGCCACGAGGGTATAGTCCCCGAAGCCTGCACACATGGAATATGCGGTGCTGTTCAGTCTGCTGCACTCCTGCTTGTCAGTGAGAGATATGCCGTCTATATGTGCGGTGTAGGTGTGCTCCATATCGCTGTAAACGACCGTGGGGGTGCCGTCCTTGTCAGTGGAAACACCGATCATCATGTCCGCTCCGAGCGATACAGTGCCTGTCACACTGCCGTCATTGGAAACAGCTGTCAGCCTGCTGTTATTATCGTTGATAATAACGCCGTCTGTACCCGGAACGAGCGTGGCATAAGTATCTTCATCGAGTATTTCACCGCAGTCTATCGTCTTTTCGGGCTTGTTATCCCTGTCGAAGAGGTAGATCAGCGTCCTGCCGTCACAAACTGTCAGAACAGCCTTTCTTCCGCCCTTCATGAGTGCCGCATATCTGACCTTTTCGTCCTCCTGCGGAGTGAAGCGGAGTTCCTCATAATCCGCAAATGTATGGTCGGTCAGATATCCTGAATAGCTTCCGTTTGCAAGTCTGCCGAAAACGAGGATATTTCCGCTCAGCGGGTCACGGCTGATATTGTTGATATCCTCAAAGCTGCCGGACATCGAGATGTCAGCGGCTTTGAACGAAATCTTTTCAATCGTCTGTGAAATGGCTGAGCTGTCAGCCTTGTCATTTGTACACGAGGCAGCAGCTCCGCAAAGCATTGCCGCTGCACAGAGTATTGCCAATGTCTTTTTCATAAGATCACTCCTCTTTGAGATATGAAACTATGCGGTCAGTTTCTATAAACAAGTGATTTTAAAAGGCAAAAAAGACGAAATTTTCTGAAACTTTGTACGAATGCACAAATTCTGATATAAATTATTATAGCTGATTCACAAAAAAGCCGCACCATTTCCGGTGCGGCTTTCTTTTAACCCTTAAAATGTGCTCTGATGATCGTATACCCATACGGCTTGACAGTGAGGACACCGCCGGAATAGCTGCCGCAATAGGCTTCAAGCTCGCTGAATCTCGGCAGTTTCTCCGGAAGCTCACCGACTGATACAGTGTCGCCGCTGCGGTTGACGAAAACAATATAGTCGCACTCATCGCCCTGCCGTGTGAAGCCGATTATCCGGTCGTCGTATATCTCAGTATCGTTAAAGACGAAGTAATTTCTGCCGTCCTTCATATTGGGTATCGAGCGGCGTACACGGCTCAGCTCCGATACATACCCGATAAGCTCCCTGTCCTCGTTCCCCCACGGGTAGCACCTGCGGTTGAACGGGTCTTTATAGCCCTGAAGCCCTGCTTCATCGCCGTAATATATACACGGCACGCCCGGTAGGAAAAATTGCAGAGCCATTGCTGCCTTCAGGAGATCCTTTCCGTGCTCATACTGCTCATGTGTGAGCCATTTCTCCGCCATCCAGTCCTTGTTCCTGCCCTCACAGGATTCGCCGCCGAGACGGTTTATCGCACGCTCGATATCGTGGGTGGAGACGAAATTCATCAGCACGTCGATCGACGGCTTCGGATAATTTTCAAGTATAGTCATGACGCTGCCTATGAAATCAGGTATCGCCCCGCCCTTTACAAAGCTGAGTATCGCCTCCCGGAACGGGTAATTCATAACAGAATCGAGCTGGTCTCCGAGGAGATACCGCCGCTTTATGCCGTAGCTTTCCTTGTTTGAAGCGTCCTCCCACACCTCTCCGATAATGAGCTTATCCTTGTCAAAGCCCTTGACCGACCTGCGGAGGTTGGATATGAATTTATCCGGCAGCTCATCTGCAACATCGAGCCGCCAGCCAGCTGCACCGAGGGAGAGCCAGTATTGCAGAACTCCGTCCTCACCGCAGATAAAGTTCGTGTAGCTGTCGTTGTTCTCGTTGACGTTTGGCAGGGTATCTATCCCCCACCATGCCTCGTACACATCCGGGAAGCTGATGAAGCTGTACCAGTCGTGGTATTTGCTGTCCCAGCTCTGATATGCACCCGGCTCCGGGTATCTGCCGTTTTTGTTGAAGTATACGCTGTCCGCACCGGTGTGCGAGAAAACTCCGTCGAGGATAATGGATATCCCATATTTTTCCGCTTCCCTGCAAAGCTCCGCAAAATCCTCATTAGTGCCGAGGATCGGATCGACCTTCATATAATCCGCCGTGTTATACCTGTGATTCTCATGGGATTCAAATATCGGGTTGAGGTATATGCACGTCACGCCGAGGCTTTGCAGATACGGCAGCTTTGACTGTATCCCGGCAAGGTCGCCGCCGAAGTAGTCGTTGTTCCATACGTGTCCGCTGTAGTCCGGGCGGTAATAGGGCGTTCCTCCCCAGTCCTCACGCAGCACTCTGCCGTATGGGATATCATCATGCGGCTTTCCGCTTTTGCAGAATCTGTCCGGAAAGATCTGGTACATAACACCGCCCTTGAGAAAATCCGGAGTTTCATATTCCCTTGAATAGACCGTCAGCTGGAACAGACCGCCCTCACGCACAGCTCCCTCATGGCAGCTGACCTTCTTGATATAGTATCTTATACCTCCCATAGTGTAGGAGAAGTAATAGTAATGCACATCGGCATACCGTGGCGTGTAGTCGCAGGAATATACGAAGCAGTCCTCCTCCTCGCCGGATACGTTCATCGGCAGGAACCTCTCCTTGAAGCCTGTGCGGAAGAGGATCATTATCGGTCTTGTGTCCGGCTTTACGTCCTTTGGCAGACGTATCGAGAAGCGGCAGCTTTCGGACTGTCTCATTGCACCGAAAATGGATTTATAGCCCAGATTCCATGTATCATATATCGGTTTCATTGTAATGCCTTTGGGGGATAGCCTTTATGAGGGCACCTCCCCAGCCCCTTTCCAGAGCCTTTATATCTCAGAAGCAAAGCTCATTACCGAAAATATCAGGCTCTTATTATAAAAGGGGGACGGTCAGTCCCCCTTTATCATAGTCTTATCTGAGGTGCCAGATGTTGTCTGCGTACTCTGTAACTGCACGGTCTGCAGAGAATATTCCTGCACCGGCAATGTTGTTGAGCGACATCTTAGCCCACTTCATTCTGTCGTTGTAGCACTCGGTGATATATGCCTGAGCCTTTCTGTAGCTGTCGAAATCAGCAAGCACCATGTAAGGATCTCTCTCCTTGAGCGAGCTTGCGACCTCCGGGAAGGTACAGCCGTTGATGCCTCTGTACATACGCTCGATAGCGTCGTTGATGCGTCCGTCGCCGTGGCAGTAGTCTATCGGATAGTAGCCTCTTGCCTTCAGCTCGTTGACCTCAGGAGTTGTCATACCGAAGATAACGATATTGTCATCGCCGACAGCGTCCTTTATCTCGATGTTCGCACCGTCGAGAGTACCGAGTGTGATAGCACCGTTGAGCATGAGCTTCATGCAGCCGGTACCTGAAGCCTCTGTTCCCGCTGTGGAGATCTGCTCGGAGATATCAGCCGCAGGCATGAGGTGCTCGGAGAGCGTTACGCAGTAATTCTCAAGGAATACTATGCGGAGCTTGTTGTGGATATTCGGGTTCTTCCTTACCTCCTCGGAAATAGCCCATATCATCTTGATGATCTGCTTTGCGAGGTAATATCCCGGAGCAGCCTTTGCAGCGAAGATGTAGGTCTTGGGAGTGAAGGGAGCGTCCGGATTGTTCATGAGGTAAGCGTAATCCGTGAGTATGTTCATGGCATTGAGGTGCTGTCTCTTGTATTCGTGCAGTCTCTTTACCTGAACGTCAAAAATGCTGTCAGGGTCTATTTCAATGCCATCACGGTCGAGGACGTAGTTGGAGAACGCTATCTTGCTCTGCTTCTTAACGTCGAGCAGCTTGTTCAGAACTGTCTCATCGTTCTCGAATTTGCGGAACTTTTCAAGCTCAGCACCGTCCTTGATGAACTTTGTGCCGATAGTATCGGAGAGAAGCTGTGTAAGAGCCGGATTTGACTGATACAGCCAGCGTCTGTAGGCGATACCGTTGGTAACATTCTTGAACTTCTCAGGGCTGAACTCATATTCATCGTGGAACACAGAGTCCTTGATGATCTGCGAGTGGAGCTTTGAAACGCCGTTTACGCTGTGTGAAGCAGCAACGCAGAGAGTAGCCATGTGTATCATATTGTCCTTTACTATGGACATACGTGTGGTCTTTTCGCTGTCGTAGCCGTTCCTCTCCATAAGGGTCTGGCAGTAGCGGTTGTTGATCTCGATGATTATGGAGAATATACGTGGGATCACCTGCTTTATAAGGCTTACGTCCCACTTCTCAAGAGCCTCTGCCATAACGGTATGGTTGGTGTAGGCGAACGTCCTTGTAACGATATCCCATGCCTTATCCCACTTGTAGCCGCAGTCGTCGAGGAGTATCCTCATAAGCTCCGGGATAGCGAGAGTGGGGTGGGTATCGTTGATATGGATAGACACCTTGTCAGCAAGATTCTCAAGAGTGCCGTAAACAGCCATATGATTGTTTACGATATCGCCGATGGAAGCCGCACAGAGCAGATACTGCTGACGGAGACGGAGATTCTTTCCGTCGAGGTGATTATCGTTGGGGTAGAGTATTTTGGAAATAGAGTTATCCAGAGCGTCCTGAGCGAGAGCCGAAGCGAAGTGACCCTCGGAGAACTCCTTCATTGCAGCAGAGCTGAAGCCGGGAGTTTTAGCAGACCAGAGCCTGAGGACGGATACAGCATCCGTATCGTAGCCGGAAACGTACATATCATACGGCGTAGCGATAACGGTGTTGTAATTCACGTGTGAAACGTGGAAATGGTGGTTGTCCCAGTATTCCTGGAGTGAGCCCTCAAGGTGTACCTCTATAGCGAGCTCCGGGCGGGGAACGAGCCATACAGAGCCGCCGGGCAGCCAGTCATCCGCAAGCTCGATCTGCATACCGTCCTCTATCTTCTGACGGAAGATACCGAACTCATAGAGGATAGAATAGCCCATAGCCGGGAAGCCGGTGGTTGCGAGGGCGTCGAGATAACAGGCAGCAAGTCTTCCGAGACCGCCGTTTCCAAGACCTGCATCAGGCTCCTGCTCGAATATCCTGTCCATATTAATAGTATGCTCCTTGAGCATAGCACGGATATCGTCAGCAAGCTCAAGGTTATAGATATTTGTCTTGAGCGAGCGGCCCATGAGGAACTCCATTGAGAGGTAATAGATCTGCTTTCCGCCGACGGAATGGGTCTTATTGACGAACTTCTGTCTCTTCTCGCCGAGGATCTCAACGATTATGGTCGAGAGAACGTGATAGACCTGCTTATCAGATGCCTCTTCGGGAGTGACATTGAAAAGTGCCTGTAGCTTTCTGGGGAAATCCTCTCTTATCTTCGCCATGAGAGGGTTCTGTTTTTTTGCTTTTGATGCTGCCATAACGAACTCCTTACTGCCGCAGCACGGCTTTTATTGCAGCGGTGTGACAAGAACAAGCTACAGAAAGCTGTAAAATATAACATTCTGTATAATTTGGTCAATATACTCACCGCTGTATATTCTGGCAGTAGCTGTTTTCCGGGCGTGTTGCGGATCATCTGGGACTTTTTCTGGATAAAGTCGGAAATTTTGCCGGAATATGTTTGTCTCCGTATTACTGCCGATATACCAATATTGTATCATGTTTTGCGGACTATTGTCAATTGTATATTTCAACAAATATTTATCAACCGAATTTACAAATCAGCAAAATTGCCCGCCGGGCTTGTACGTTCTGTATAACGGAACGCTGATTCTTTGTGGATTATCAACAATGCAGAGAAGAAACCGCCTGATGTTTGTGCAATGTGACGAATAATCCGGATTTTATAATATTCCCGAAAAAAGATTTGAAATTTTCTTGAAATTTTTTTCAGTCTGTGCTATAATAGCAATATATAAGACAGCCTGTCCGGTGTCCGGCACCCCCGGCACCTCCGGGTGCAGTCCGCTTATTCTGCGGAGCTGCGGTATTTGTGACTGCTATCTATTCATATATCCATATATCATGTGCATTGAAACGCCATGAAGAAATCAAGGAGCTGCTGGCTCAGAGAAAGGAAATAAAAGTCATGAAGAAAAAGAAAAGATTTTCACTCCTTAAATTCCTGCTCATCGTTCTGTGCATAGTCCTTATCATCGCTTCTGCGGCGATAAATATAGGCTTCTCGATAAGCAGCGTGCCGAAGATAAGTGACAGGTATATATATGTCGTCGGGAATGATGCACCGCTCGGTACGGACGTTACCGAGGGAGCGGCACTCATCGCAAGGGACGCAGCCGATATCACGCTTGCTGCCGGGGATATCATCATATGCTATCCGGCTGATTCTCCGTCAGAGCTGAAGCTGAGGAGCATAAACAGCATCGTTGATACCGAAAGCGGCGAGAGACGCTATTTCACTCGTGACGCTTATCATGAGGATACAGTAGATTCTATCCCGAAGAGCAGCATTGCTGCGGTATGCACTGGCTATCCTGAGAGCCTGGAGCTTGGAAAATTCATCACCTTTACAAGAAGCGTGAGGGGTATAGTTATCGAGCTTATTATCCCCTGTCTCATACTTGTTATACTTCTCATTGCAAAGATCGCTTCTGCGAGCAGCCGTGAGGACGAGGACGATCTCGCTGAGGACGAGGAGCTTCAGGACAAGCCGGCAAGGACGAGAGAGCCTGCTGTCACCCCGATCCCCGGCGGTGCAGACGAGCCTGCAAGGTCACAGACCGCAGCCGCTCCGCTGTTTGATGACACGAACAATATCCAGACAACTGAGGAATTTGAGGCTAAGAAGCGTTCGATAACCGAGAATTTCAGTCAGAAGAAGGTCGATCCGGATTCTCCGTACCAGAAGGAGAAGGAGCGTACACAGCAGTTCAAGGCACTCCGTGCAGCTACCGGAAATACCGGCAAGATCGCATCTGCTGACCAGCTCACGCAGGAGTCTCCCTTTGCACCTGAACGCCGCACATCTCTTCCGGTGTCTGACCCGGTACGTGAGGAGGCACTCAGAAAGACCGCAGAGGCTGAGAAGCAGGGAATAAGCACGACAGGCTCGGCGGAGAAGCCGGCATACCCGGATATACCGACACCTGACCAGAAGGTGCTCCCTGTAGAGCCTGCACAGGCAGAGCCGGCAAAGAAGAGCAGCTCGCCGGATATATCTGACATACTCAGCAAGACTGAGACGAACAGAAGAAAGCGTGACACAGCTTCGATGTCGGTCGATGATCTTCTGAAGATAATCGCTGAGGAGAAGAAAAAGCTTTGATAAAAACCCCGGAAAGTATGAATTGACCCCAAAAAGTTAGACAAAGAATAATAGAAAACATTGTGCAAAGCGACTAAGCGATGAGCTTGGTCGCTTTGCCTCATTATGCAGTGTTGGAGAGACGATACTCAACAGGCGACATACCATCGAGTTTCAGCTTGATTCGCTTTGTATTGTACCATTCGATATACGCCTTGAGTTCTGCGATGAAATGTTCAACAGAGTCAAACTCTTGCAAATATAGAAGCTCTGTTTTCAACAGACTGAAGAAATTTTCTGCACAGGCGTTGTCCAGACAGTTTCCTTTCCTTGACATACTTTGCCGAATGCCCTTGTCCTTCAACATTTTCTGGTAATGCTTATGCTGATACTGCCAGCCTTGATCGGAATGCAGGATCAGTCCGGTATCATCCGGAATTTTAGCAAACGCTTGCTCCAGCATATGTGTGACCTGATTCAGATTCGGATGATAGCTGAGATCATAAGCCACGACT